>NZ_JBHXNL010000013.1:0-125693 GCF_042719695.1 Rhodococcus sp. NPDC058521 | reverse complement strand
CTACAACTACCATCGACCCCACACCACCGCCGGAAACCGGCCGCCAGCGACCCGACTCCATACCGGTGTCACCAACGTCATGGCCTCATACAACTAGCTGCAACAGTGGCGATCATCAGCGAAGAAGGTCTGACAGCGCGTCTGAAAGTGCAACGTGGCTGTGCCGACCTCCAACGGACATCAATGAAGCCCCGGTCCGGGTTTCGGGGCGACGTCGCGGGCTGATACTTCGTTTCCGCACGTGTCGCACTCGAGCCGGACGTGGGCTTCGCCCGAACATCCCTGATGTTGATAGATCACGGGCGGGCCGTCCGGAGCCATATACGTATCGCCCCAGTCCTTGATCGCGATGAGAATCGGGTAGATGGCGTGACCTTTGGCGGTAAGTCGGTACTCGGCGTGACGACTCCCGTCAGACCTCTGTTTGGTCAAGATGTCGTGTTCGACGAGCCGGTCCAGCCGATCCTGCAACCGGCTACGCGAAATCGCCAACGCATCTTGGAACGCGTTGAACCGGCGAACGCCGCCGAACGCGTACTTGAGGATGAGCAAGGTCCACCGGTCACCGAACACCACCAGAGGGCGCGTGATCGAGCACGGCAGATCCGCAAGTTCTTCGTAACGCACAACCTGACGATACCCTCCGTAGTTTCAAAACGAGACCATCACTGCTACCTTGGAGTCTCGAAATGAGACTATTAGGGGGAAGAATGAAGGCGATCTATTTCGAGCAGCACGGCGGCCCCGAGGTTATTCACTACGGGAATCGTCCAAAACCTGAGCCGTCGTCCAATCAAATTCTCATTGAAGTGCATGCGGCCGGAGTCAACCCCCGAGATTGGCAATTCCGCGACGGCACATACGCATTCCGGCGATTGTCCGGACCGCTTCCACTCGTTCCCGGTAGTGACGTCTCCGGAATCGTTGCTGCGCGAGGCAAGGCGGTCACCGATTTCGAGATCGGTGACGAAGTATTCGCCATGCAGACCACCCTGGGGCGGATGGGCGGATACGCCGAATACATGGCCGTCGACTCCCGAGTGGTCGCCCACAAACCCACATCAATCAGTCATGTCGAGGCTGCCGCACTGCCGGTGGCGGGCCTGACCGCATGGCAAGCGCTACACGGACTGGCGAAGATGCGCGCCGGCACATCGGTAGTCGTTGTCGGCGCATCGGGCGGAGTCGGGCACTACGCCGTGCAGATCGCCCACCACGCAGGCGCATCCGTCACCGCGGTGTGCGGCTCCGCCAACGTCGAGCTGGTGAGGGAGCTCGGCGCCGACCGCGTGGTCGACTACACCCATCACCGATTCACTGAGGAACTGCGCGACCAAGACCTGGTGTTCGACACCATCGGCCGCGACAGTCTGCACACCTGCGCCCCGGCGTTGACCCGCTCCGGACTCTACCTGACCACGAACCCGACCGTGCAAGCTGTCGCCGACACCGCCGTATCGAGACTGAGGCATCCCATTCTCGGGGGTCGCCGCGCGCAACTCGTACTCGTGCGACCCAATGCCGGACATCTTCACTCGGTTGCCAGCATGGTTGCCGAAGGCCTCATCCGCCCGGCAGTCGAGAAGACGTACCCACTCGAAGCTGCCGGCGAAGCACTGATCCACAGCCGCACCCGACGTGCCCGAGGCAAGCTCGTACTCCAGGTTCCCTGATCGCAGAACCACGTGTGGATGGACTGCCAACCGCGGCGGAAGGTACGGCACCCTCGTCTCGCTCATCTGTCGAGTCGATAGAGGAGACTGGTTCGTCTCGTACCATCGGGACGAATTGATCTCCTCCAATCGCGTGCCTACAGGTTTGGCTCCGATCTTCTCGATCGCATTGGCGGAACGGCGGTTCCGCTCGTCTGTGCGAAATTGGATCCACTCGGCGCCGGCATCGAATGCCGCGCCGATCATGAGCGATTTGACGCGGCGATTGAGTCCGGTGCCCCAGACAGCGGGGACAAGGAGGGTGGCGCCGATCTCGACGGCAGTGGAATCGCCTCGACCGGTAAGTACGAAGATGTTCCTACGGTCACGCCACCCTGAAGGATCAACCACGTCACGGGGCGATCGTCGCCGGCGAGCTTCGTCAACAACTGCTCCCTGAACGCCGACGCATTCACGGGCCGAACTCCTGGGATGTGTGCCCACACCTCAGGTGTCAGCGCCACGAAAAACTTTGCGACATCGAAACTCTCGGTGAAACGCACAAGATTCACGTCACCGTCCGCGCATTCCAGCAAGTACACAAGCATGTCACGGTCCAGGAAGTGCCGGCACACGGCACGGGGGTTTCGCTGTCCGAGGCTTCGGTCGCTCTCGTGAGCAAAGTCTTTGCCGCAGCCCGCATCAGTGAACCGGGCGGGTCGAACATGATCGAACTCCGCCACGTCGCCTTCGACGCTACGGCAAGACAGGGAGCGATGACCCGTCCGCCGAAACCCTTCCTATTGCACGCAGTGGGAGCGGCAGACAGCGCAGCGCGCCGCGGCGTCATCGACGACATTCTCAACAGGTCCAAGACGTCTCGACCCGAAGAAGCTCCTGCATTTCGAACGCACACCCGTCGTGTCGGCGCAACCCAAGACACACGAGTCGCCAACAACTGCAGCGGGACCTCCTGAAAGGGCTCTTCAGGTTCACTGCGCGTCCACGTGCTGGTCACACGCGGGGATATGCGGGTGGTCGGGTGAGGAGACTTCGGTCCCGTGGGTGCTGTCGCGACGTTCGCGGACCTCGACTACGTGATCGCGAAGGCCAACGACAAGGCGTCCAGGATGGGCGCGGGACGCGTTGCGGCTGGTGGTTTGCCGCATGCCCGCGTAGACGGTGTGCCCCGCCTGGGCCAACGCCCGGCCGGTGAGGTTGCCGAAGCCGCTGGAGGCTCCGGTGATGACGACGGTCTGCGATGTGCTCACGAATACCTACCTTCGTGGTCGAGTTGGCATTGCTCAGGCGAGTCCACCATTGGTGAAAAGGGTCTGCCCGTTGACCCAGCGTCCGGGTCCGGCGAGGAAGGCGACGGTCTCGGCGATGTCCCCGGGCTGTCCCAGACGCTCCAGCGGGGCAGCCTTGGACAGCTTCTCGATCGTCTGCGCGTCCTTGCCGTCCAGAAACAGCGGTGTGGCCGTCGGACCGGGGGCCACGGCGTTGACCGTGATGTCCTTGCCATGCAGCTCGCGGGCGAGGATGAGCGTCAGCCCCTCGACTGCGGCCTTGCTGGCGACATACGGGCCGTAGCTGGGGAACTGGGTTCGGGTGACGCTTGTGGAGAAGTTGATGATCGCCCCGCCGGAGCGCACGCGGCGTGCGGCCTGTTGGGAGACGACGAAGGTGCCGCGCACGTTCGTGCGGATCACCCGATCGAAGGTCTCCAGGTCGTAGTCCGCAATCGGACCCAGAGGCATGATCCCTGCGGTGTTGACGACGACGTCGATCCCGCCGAGGGTGTCTTCGACCTGGTCGAACAGTGCCTGCATCGCGGTCTCGTCGGCGACGTCGGCGCCCACGGCGATCGCGGTGCCGTCGGCTGCGGTGATCTCCTCGACCAGTGTGTCTGCCTTGGCCTGGTTGCCCGCATAGTGCACCGCGACGGCGTAGCCTTCCGACGCCAGCTTCTGGACAACGGCCTCCCCGATACCGCCCGAACCGCCGGTCACGAGGGCGACGCGAGTGTTGTTCCGGTTAGTCATGATTGTCTCCTTGTTTTCTGGGTCGATGAATGACGCGACCACGCGGATGCGTGCGCGTACGACAGAAGAGTGGATGCGAGGTTCAGGTGTCCTGGATGCGGTAGAGCCACTCACTGAGCAGCACGGACTCCCCGGGTGTGAACACGGTCGAGTCCTGCAATCCGGCGATCAGCGTCGTGGCGGCGGTGCGTTGTGCCTGGGCCGGATCAGGTTCGGTGACAGCTGTGTCGGCGAGGATCGCGCGAACCGTGGCCTCCCGCACGGACACCGACAGCGAAATATCGGGGTACTGCTCCGGGCGCAGGATCAGGGCAAGCGCGATCCCGCTGTTCGCCGCCATCACGACACGCGCTGCGTCGGCCGGGTCCATACGCAACCTGCCCTGGGCCGCCAGGCGGCCCAGGATGGATTGCAGCAACCCCATCGCCTCGTTCGCAGCAGCGGGGCGCGACGATGACGAACTCGCGAACACCAGCCGATACGCGTGCGGGTGAGAAAGCGCAAACATCGTGTGGTTATCCCACCCGTCGCGCAAGTCCATCAACGGATCATCTGACGGCACAGCGGAACGTTTGGAGTCCAGGTACTCCCCCCACACACGGTCTGCGACCGCGGCCAGCAGCCCGTCTTTGTCGCCGAACAGCCGATACAACACGGGCTGTCCCACCCCGGCCGCCTCACACACCGCGCGCGTCGAGACGTCCCCCGACTCCGACGCGGCGAGCAGCTCAACCGCCCGGTCCAGAATCACTGATCTCGTATCCACGAAGGCAACGATAACAAGGATCTGTTATCAGTGCAATGGTGCATACGTATCACTGATACTGGATTGTGTTTCGCGAGCCGTACCGTCGCGACCAACGGCCAGCTGTAAAACCGGCCGCGCTCGGTACGACCTGGCCGTCCGCGAGTTCGACGCCAGATAATCTGGCCGTCCTGCACCACCATCCGTGTCACGTCTCCGTCGACGATGCGGATCCCGCGGGCGTTCAGCTGCGTACGCTCTTCGGCAGCTGCAGGGCACCCTTCCCTCCTGGATCAACTGCGGATCGTCATGTCACTGGTCGAGGCGCTCAGTGCCACACGTTGGTGCGAAGGTGAGTAATTGTCGCGCCCGGTGTCGAAACGGGCTGTCAGCGTTCGTAGTCCATAGGAGACTGCCTACAAGGGGCATCACGAAGAAAGGTGCACCAGCATCATGAAGTTGACCACGAACACGCTGGTGTCGATCGATGGCGTCTGCCGGGGCCGATGGCGGACGGAACGCGGCACTCGATCCCGGCATGGAACGAGGCGGCTGGTCCCGGCCTCTGTTCGATGAGGAGGCAATGGCGTATGTGGCCGTGGCGTACCAGCGCGCCGAACCGTTCTTGTTCGATCGCCGCACCTATCAGCTCCTTGCTGGCTACTTGGGCGTGAGGACGGACCTGACAACCCCGCTCAGCGCACAGTCACCGGCGCATTCGTCCTCGCGTTGGCACGAACAGGGCACGCTCGAACCTTTGGTGACCAGCTGGATTCACAAGAAGGGAAACAACCGCGATGAGGAACACCCGCACACCCTCACCCACTGCCGGCGCCGCTGCGCAGGTCGCCCGCGACGCGATACTGCTGATCGCGCGCATCGGTCTCGGAGTCTTGATGATCGCGCACGCGAAGCTCGAGTACGACTTCGCCGGCGGCAGCATCACCGAAGCCGGAACGTTGTTCGAACAATCCTCGGTTCCACTCGCATCGATCACCGGACCGGCGAACGTGTTGTTCGAGTTCATCGGCGGCGCCGCGATGATCCTCGGACTCGCGGTGCGTCCAGTCGGGGTCCTGATGGCGGCGAACATGGCAGGGGCGTGGTTGTTCGTGCACTCGAACGATCTCTACGCCATGGATCACAACGGCCCGGAACTGGTGATCGCACTCGGACTCCTCTCACTCACCCTCGCTGCCACCGGGTCCGGCCGCGCCGGGATCGATCACCTGATAACACAACGGCGGCATACGCGAGCCGCGGAACATGACGCGAATGAAGCGGGAAGACACTCGTGACGCGCGATGACGTCCTGGACCTGTGCGTGAGTCTGCCCGGGGCGGTCGAGGACTACCCGTTCGGCGACGAGGTCGCTGTGTTCAAGCTCGGGGGCCGGATGTTCGCCCTCATCCCACTCGCCGGTACTCCCGGCAGCGTGAGTCTGAAATGCGATCCCGCGCTGGCACTGCAGTTGCGAGGTCGATACTCGGCTGTGCAGCCGGGTTATCACCTCAACAAACGCCACTGGAACACCGTGCACCTCGACGGCTCCATCGACGATGCTGAGATTCGCGAGATGATCGACCACTCCTACGATCTCGTCTTCAACGGCCTGACTCAGGCAACCCGTCGTCGCATACAGGGCAACTGACCGACGCGGAACCGATCAGTTCCTGTCACACAATGGCGGCACGTCGTGTCAGTGGCCGTATCTGGTGATGGGTTGGCCAGCGCCGGTGGTTATCAGTTGCGGCAGGCTTTGGGTGATGTAGAACGTCCAGCCCCGCGAGCACGATTCGAAGCAGGCCGATTCGGCAAGGGTGAGACCTTCGTGCGTGAACCGAAGTGTCGTGCCGTGCACGTCGGCGTCGATATCGAAGACGGCGTTCGTGTCGGTCCACTCGTCGTGGTCGTCGATGAAGGCGAGATAGGCGTCCACGACGTGCCAGACCACGCGGCGGCCGGGCACGACCTCGGTGAGCTGGAACCGCGCAAAACGGATGCCCGTGTTGGCGAGGGCCGTTTCTCCGGGATATGTGCTGTCGTCGGTGAACACGAACTCGTCGCCAGAGGCGAGGGTGTCACCGATGATGTTCTCGCTCCACCAACCGCGGACGTTGGTGACGGCCTCGAAAACCTCCTCAGGCGTCCGGTCGACGGTCATGGTGGCGGTCAGATACTCGGTGTTCGACATCTCTCCAGCCTCTCTGCTTGGTGGGTTTACTCCACCGACGAAGCAGACCACTCCGGATCGACATCGATCCGGCAGAAATTCGGAGAATGAACTCGGGTCGCTGCTGCTCTCGCCTGTGTCCCGGTCAGATCTCGGACAGGCGGGCCTTCAGGTAGCGACGTTCGGCCTCGGTCGGCGCGATCGCCAGCGCCTCCTCGTAATACGGTGCAGCCTCGGTGAGCCGGCCCTCGCGGCGAAGAAGGTCTGCCCGTGTGGCGGGGAGCAGATGGTAGTCAGCGAGCTTGCCGGACGCGGCCAACTCGTCCACGAGCGCGAGTCCGGCCGAGATGCCGTCGGTCATCGCGATCGCCACGGCGCGGTTGAGGTCCACGACAGGTGAGGGGGCCACCCGGGCGAGCTCGCTGTACAGGGCGGCGATCTGCGGCCAGTCGGTATCCGCGGAAGAGGACGATGTCACGTGACAGGCCGCGATGGCGGCCTGCAACTGATACGGGCCAGGACGTCGCATATCCAATGCTTCATCGAGGGTCATGAGGCCCTCGTCGATCATCGAGCGATCCCACTGGGACCGGTCCTGGTTCTCCAGCGTGACCAGCATGCCGTCGTTGAAACGGCTCGCTCGGCGCGCCTCCAGCAGCAACATCAGCGACAACAAGCCGCGCGCCTCGGGCTCCTCCGCCATCAGGCGAGCGAGCATCCGGGCGAGGCGGATCCCCTCCGACGCCAGTGCCCTGCCGACGTCTTCTTCGTCGTAGCCCTGGTTGAAGATCAGATACAGCACAGCAAGCACAGCAGACAGCCGCTGCGGCAGCAGCTCCGCCGGTGGAACCCGATACGGGATGCCGGCGTTCTGAATCTTGCGTTTGGCGCGTACCAGGCGCTGGGCCATCGCGGGTTCGGTGGACAGGAACATCTTGGCGATCTCAGCAGTGCTCAGGCCTGCCAAAGTGCGCAAGGTCAGAGCGACGCGGGCAGGAAACGGCAACGCTGGATGGCAACACGTGAAGATCAGTCGCAGCCGCTCGTCCGGAATCTCCTCCGCCGCTATCTCACTCGGATCCTGTGTCGTCAGCGCAAGTTGCCGCAACTTCGCGGCCCCCACCGTGTCCCGCCGCAGCCGATCCGTCGCCCGATGGCGTGCTGTCGTCGTCAGCCACGCGCCCGGACGGTCCGGAATGCCATCACGCGCCCACGTAGTCAGTGCGGCCGCGAAGGCATCCTGCGCGCAGTCTTCCGCGAGGTCCCAGTCGCCGGTGAGCCCGATCAGCGTGGCCACCACCTGGCTCCACTCCTGCTCATAGGCCGCAGCGACGGCGGTCCGAATCGACTCCGGCGCCGTCATTCCCACACGGGACGAACTTCGATGCAACCCCGGCCCGCGTAGGGATGCAGCGCCGCGAGCGTGATCGCCTCGTCCAGGTCGGCACACTCGACGATGTCGATGCCGCCGACGAAGTCCTTCGTTTCCGCGAACGGCCCGTCGGACACCAGCGTCTCTCCGCCACGGACCCGAACCGTCGTCGCATCTGCAACCGGCCGCAGCCGCGCGCCACCGAGATTTCCTCCCTGCCGCTTCAGTTCCGCGTCATACGCCTGGTGCGCGGGATCAGCCGCAATCTCCTCCATCGACGGCGGGTCCGTCTCGTCATCGCAGATCAGGAACACGTACTTCACGACACCACTATGCACCGACCTGATCGAACCCTCAATACGAACCGTCAACGGAGCCTTCCTCAGTGACTTCCGCGGCGGAAGTTCACTGAGTGTCCTTCTGGTGAGGAATTGTGTGCGAGCGTCCAGCACTTGTCAGGCTCGGTATGTCCGGCCGTTCAAGTAGGTGGTGCGAATGAGGGCAGCGAGGGCAGCGACGGAGAAGCCGGTTCGAACGATGTTCCCGATCACCCACGGGGATTCGACCTGGGCGCGGAGATGAGCGAGATCGGTGATCTGGTCGGGGTCGCCGGCGCGGCTGATGAGTTCGTTGAGCGGCAGATGGAGCGCTCCGGTGATTGCGAGGACGATTGAATAGAGTGCTAATGCAATGATCAGCCAGCGTAAGGCGGGTCCTCGAGCAAAGCTCGCCTGCAGCACGACCGAGAGGATGGTGAGCAACAGCGCCAGCGTGAAACTCACGGGGAACACCGGGTTTTCGTTGAACCTTTGCATGATGCCCACAAAGGTGCGGTTGTCAACGCCTGCGAGGTTGGGCATGACCGCAGCCATGAAGGTGAAGTTCAGGCCAGCAACCAAACTCATGGTGATGAGAGCTGCCCCGAGGACGAGGTCGAGCGATCTGTGACGAGCCCCTTTGCCGTCGGGCAGCTCTGCCGAGGAATGCAAGCCGTGGAGGGCTGAGTGCCGGACGTTGCCCATCAGTAAGCCTCCTTGGTCAGATGCCGATGGCATCGCTGCGGGTACGCGAACAACCGAACCGCGCCGATCGGTGGAATCGTCCGTCTTCCACTCTGATCGAGAACCTGCAGCCAAACCATGCCCATCCGTCGCGATTTCCTGTCCATTCGTCCGGAGCTGTCGGACCCAAATCAGCGAGGGGCATCCCCGGCATGCTTCTCGACCGGTGGCGAGATTGGCCTCCGCGACGAAACCGAAAGCCACGTACGCCGACGTCGCAGGGCCGTCTGGGGAGCGATCAGGTGATGGTGTACCCGAGCCGGAATGCGGCCGTATCGATCGACCCCTCCAACTCCTGGTGCGCCAGCGGAAGGGACAATGTCGGGCGTTCGGGGAAGGCGTCACCAGCACGCTCGTTGAGCGCCACGCAGGTACTCCCCGCGAACCGACCCCGATAGATGATGCCGTCGAGGTTCTCGTGGGCACGGTGAATGGTGCGCGCCCAATGCTGGGTACGAGCGTGTGCAGCGGTATCGAGCGCGTGGTTCCCGCCGACACGTGTGGCCCACGCCCCGCCGCCGATTCCCGACACATCGAATAGCCGCAATGGGCGCAGCACGGTCAAGGCGGTCAGATACGGGGCACCCCGGTGACGGTCGATGACACGTGCGCTTCGAAACGCTTCGGCCAAACACCCTGTGGACTGCAGGACCCGTACCAGATGCCGTACTCGTCGTGCTCCTCCGGCGAACGTGGATGATGATCGAACCGCAGAACAGGCCCGAAGGTGCGCATCTGATTCCACGGCAGAACATGATCACCGGCAGTGCGGTGAACACGCCAGATCTCGTCGGCGGGCTGCCACTCGGTGATTTCGTCGCGAAGAATCCCGGCGTCGCGGAGCGCAGGAATGGTCGGCGGCGGTGGCAGCATCACCGGCATCTACGCAGATTCCCATTCCGACGTGATGACCAGATCGGTGACCTGTTCGATCTCCGCCGCGGTGCCAGCACATCCGATCAGCCACTGCACGATCGACACCGGTTCCCCGTCGACAGCAAGAGTGGGCTGCGGGCGGGTCAGCAGCGCCTGCACGGTCAGCGGGTGCAGGTCTTCCGCCAGTAACGGGGCGACCTGCTCGAAATAGGGCACCGCACCGGTGTCGGTGAACTGAGCGGGCGGCAGCAACCGATTGCGTCCGGACTGAAACGCCCACAAGGTTCTGTCCGTGAGGCGTTGGCGAACACGAGCAGCAGTCACACCCAATCGTTCCGCAGCCGCCGGGATCGACAGCGAATTGCGAACCAAGCCCCGCATCCGAATATCGCGATCCACCCGCACAGCGGTCGCGGACGCGGCATCGGTGACAAACCCGGCCTTCGTCAGCAGCCGCGCGTCATGATCGGACAAAGCAGGACCCGCCGCCGGTAGCGCCTTCCGGAACCCGTGCAGGATCTGAGCAAGTTCACTCCGGTCGATATCGGAGCCGCTGACTTCACGCAACGCGCCCTCGAAATCAAGGTCCCCACTGAGGTACCGGGCCTCCGCGTCGGCGTGTGCAGCATCGCCCACCGCAACCACCCAACCTTTCACTGACTATCATGCGCAAATCAATGCTAGCCACTGATGGTCGCTCCCGCCACCACACGCGGGAGACGGCGGACTCGAGGTTGTCGTAGCGAATGTGCACCGTCGGCATGCACGCCGCGATATCGTCGTCCAGATCGAATCCATCGACCGCAACGCGGCGGAGAGAGGGCCCCGTGGGGAAGGTTCAGGCACAGGCGATCACGTCACTCGACGGATACGTAGCCAAGCAGGACAACACAATCGGCCGGTTGTTCGACTGGCTGCAGAACGGTGAGATCGCCTTGCAGTCTCCCGCCGGCGACCTCACTGTGAAGCTCACCCCGGCGAGTGCGGATCACTGGCGACGCTGGGTGTCGTCGCTGGGTGCGTTGGTGTGTGGGCGCACTCTGTTCGACGTGACGGAGGGCTGGCACGGTCGCCACTCGCTGGACGTTCCGATCCTCGTCGTAACCCACCAGGTCCCGAAGGACTGGGTCGAGGCATACCCGGATGCCCCGTTCACTTTCGTCACCGAGGGCGTAGAAACGGCCATCGCGCGAGCCCAACGCCTCGCGGGCGACAAGGTCGTCTCGGTCACCGGCGGGACGATCGCACGGCAATGCCTGGAACTCGGGCTGCTGGACGAGGTCGCGGTCGACCTCGTTCCGGTCGTCATGGGAGAAGGGAATCGTCCATTCTTCGGCGAACTGTCGACCGAGGACGTAATGCTGGGCAACCCGACCACCTGCATCCAAGGTGATCGCGTGACTCATCTGGTGTTCCCCGTGCAGAGTGGGCACTGACTGCGAGTCGGGCCGGCATGTGCCGTGGCACAGATGAACGTGCTGGTTCCGGTGTGAGGTGGCACGGTACCGATGTGGTGTCAGAACGAGGCGCCTGTTCTGGCTGCCCCGAAATGCCCCGACGCCGAAGAGCACGACACCAGACAACAACCTTGTATTGGCACATCGGCACGAAGAATGACGTGGTCGATCTGGCCGTCGATGCGATCTTCGCCGAAACATCCGCGCCCCAAGGACATACCGATGACTGGCAAAGTGACATCAGCTCTCTGCTCACCAGCTGGCGTGCCACCCTGCTTCGGCATCCGTGGACTGCAGCACTGGCGGCGAATAGGCGACCGCTACTGGGCCCGGAATTCCTTGCGTGACTGGGGTACTTGCAAGCGTCTTTGGCCCGGGCAGGGCTGAGTAGCGAGCGAGGCGGACGAGTACCCGGTCTCGCCGGTCATCGGTATCGCGCTGACGACGACTGGGACGAGAACTTCGAGAAGGGACTGAAGTTCATCCTCGACGGAGTGGCCGTACACATATCAGGGAAAGACGGGTAGTCACTTCCCGCCGAGCCCGGCCGACTCGAGAATCATGATGATGACCACCACGGTCGCGAATCCCAATCTGCCCCAAGATCAATCGCTCCCGTAGCGAATTCTTGACCCTGCCAGAGACTTTCCAGTTCATTCGCCCGTTGCTGTGCGGGGCCATCCACAATCCCCCCTTACTGTCGGCAGCCTCGACCGGAGTTCGAGTCCTTGCAGACTGTTGGCGGTATCGACCAACACATTCGGATGATCGGTGAGCGTGGCGCCGATCGTCGCCGCCTGAGTCACGTGGGCGGCGAACTCGCCTCATTTCGTCCAGACCGTACTCAGGATATCGACGCGAGAACTCGGCTCAGCTCCTGCGGAGCGGTCACCATCGGCCAGTGCCCGGTGGGCACCTCGACGAGATCCCAGGTAGGCGATTCGGTCAGCGCGGCGATATCACCGGAGCGGAAGTCGGCATCCGGAACGGTGCAGTTGATATAGGTGGCCCGCTGGCGTGCGACCGGGACACGCATCCTCGCCTTGTCAACAATGGTGGCACCCGGATGGGGAACACACCGCTCGAGGACCTGCTGAGCCTGCTCGACGGACATACCGTTCTCAGTCAGGACGTCCATATCCGGAACAGACCAGAATCCATCGTGAGCTGTGATGTCTTCGTCTATCGCGCGTCGCCATTCGGCGCCGAAGGCATCGAGCATGGACCGGCCATCGCGTGGGACGTTCGAGTCCACGAAGACCGTGTGGGCGACACGTTCGGGGGCACGATCGGCAACCATTCCTGCCACCATGCCTGCGTAGCTATGTCCGACGACGATCGCGTCGTTGATGTTCCGGCTGTGTAGCAGCTGCAGGACATCGTCGACGTGAGTAACAAGGCCCACGCCGCCCGAAGAGGATCCACCGTCCAGGCCGGTAAGGGTCACGGCATGAACCACATGCCCCAATTCGGTCAACCGATCGGTGATCGGCTGCCACACCCACGCAGCCATCCATGCACCGGGGACAAGAACGTAGTCGTGCCTTGCCATCGAAACAACCTCCTATCACGATCATCTACGTCTAGGTACGCAATGAATCCGTGGGTACTGACTACGGAACCGCGATCGCCATGACACCGGGTATTGCATTGATCGCGGCCGGCGGTGCCTGATACTGGGTGCGCATCTCGGTGACCGTGGCCACGACCGGACCCGATCCGGTGGCCGCCGTGGCTGAGGTCGGCAAGTTCTCGTTCGGAGAGTCGAACTCGTAATCGGGCCGATCCCAATGACGGAGCGCCACCTCGCCGCTCGCGCCAGTCGCAAGGTTGCGCCACGACACCAGAAGGTGCCGATAGGCGTACTGATGGTACTGCGGTGCTGCGACATTCGAGGCTGGATCGTGAACCGAGAAGGTCACCGCCGCTGGGACCGGCGGGTACTGCCGGGTGCTGGGCGCAAGGTTTGCCGCGACCGTGATCGGCTGGAACGATCCGCCGGGAACTCCGCCGGGTCCGATCTCGAGGTCGCCGATCGCGGGAAGACCGAAGCTCGGCGCGGTGGTGGCAGCGGGGTGCGGCGGGACCGGTAACGGCGGGACCGGTGGCGGCGAGGCGTCTGCGGTCGCCGCGGGTGCGACACCCACAGCCACCGCAGTCGCTGCGACGATGATCGTCTTGCGTGCGTGTGCCATCTTCTACTCCTCGAAAATCGGTGCGACATGCGCAAGGTCGGCCACGCTGTCCCCAGTCACGGTAAGATTCTCCGGCGTAGATTCTGAAGTGCGCGGTGCCCTGCGACTCTCACCGATCTCTCGGATACTCCCAAGGCGCCGGCGGTTTCGCGAACGGTCATCCCGGACAGCACGCGCAGGGCGATGGCTTCCCGTTGTCGGTCTGCAGCAGTCGCTCACTTGGGGTTGCATCGTGGGATTGCTCGTCGCGGAGCTTCTTCCACCAATTCTTGAGACCGCCGAGGCTTTTCTCGTTCATCTCTCCGCCACCCGTATGCACGAACTCCCCGCGGTCACGCAGGCGGCGGCATGCGGTGGCCTTGTCATGACCTGCCATCCGGTGTCGGCTAAGCAAACTATGACCTCATGGCCAAATGGAGCCCGCCTGAAATCAAGGCCACCCAGGAGCAGCAGACGGCTTCGGCATCACCGACAGGCCGTGATGCATTGGGGTCGGACCGCCGACGGAGGCATCGTGTTTCTGGCTTTCCACAGTGAATCAACGTGGCTACCAGCCGAGCCTCTACCAGTCGACTTCTCTCAGTACTTCCTTGATGCGGGCGGCTTCCCGAGCAATCTCGTCGGGATCGCCGTCATCGCGGGTGAGATCTTCGCGCCAGAGTGCGGCGAGCGCGGCTTCGACGGCCAATTCGACAGTCGGATAGGAGCCGATCGGGTTGCCATTGTGTGCCCACCATGCGCGGACGAAGCAGCCGTTGGGCGCTGAGCAGAACCCGACCGCCTGGCCGTTGCGGCGGATGGTCGGGCACTCCGGCGGGTATCCGCTGTTTATGAGGAGTCGGTCATCGGACGCCATCGAGCAACTCCTTCAGTGTCCGCGCCGCGTGCTGTAATTCGCGGACCTTGGCATGTGGCGCCCGTGCGCTGAAATGGAGGTTCACTCTTCGCTGTCATTAGGTGCAAATCCGTAGTAGTTGATGCCGTTCCAGTCGGTATCGACGACCATGACCAACGCACCTTTGATCTGGAGGCGCTCGGCGAGGTCTTTCGGCTCGACGTCCTCCGGATCCTCGGACAACTGTTCCGCTACCAGAGGACTGATATAGGCCCAGTCGGAGGCAGCGCCGTAATAAGTGAACAGTAAGGTCGAGTCACCTTCGTTCGGGCCGCTCTCTGTCTCGGCCTTCTGACCACTGAACGGGGAGTGCACGGTGCCGAGGTAGCTGAACTCAATGACGGGAAGGGGCATCAACTGTTCCTATTCGATCGCCGCTGTCCTGTATGGAAAGCCTGGGGTCTAGTTCGTCAGAGCACTGTCTTCGGCGGCCCGGACGCGGATCACGCTATCTAATACCACCGACACGGGGCCGAAAATGTCGCCCGCGCCCGGACGCGTGCAAGAGGCCACGTTCGGAATCTATCCATTAGAACGTCGCACCTAGCCACAGCACAACAACAAAAACGAGGTCACGCACTCTTTCGAGTTCGTGACCTCGTTGGTCGCAGTTCGTGGAACTGCACGTGGTGGGCGAAGGGGGACTTGAACCCCCACGTCCCGAAGGACACTGGCACCTGAAGCCAGCGCGTCTGCCATTCCGCCACTCGCCCGAGCAACCCGAAAACATTAACACGCGGCATCGAATTATTACGATTCGTGCAGTTCAGACGCGAAATCACCCTCGCAGATCGGCTCGTCTCGTAGAAGACGGATATCATGCAGAAGGGTGGACATGCGCCGCTTGGCGGCGCGATGACAGTACCGTGGGAGGCTGACACCCTGGTGTCACGACACGCACTGCTAGCGACAGCCGCCACGGCGGCACCGAGAGGAGGTTCCGATGGGCATAGTTCAACGCTTCGAGCGCAAGCTTCAGGGGGCCGTCGGTGACGGGTTCGCCCGGGTGTTCGGCGGCAGTGTGATGCCTCAGGAGGTGGAGTCTGCACTTCAGCAGGAGGCCACCGATCGTGTGCAGCAGTTGGAAGGTGGGCATCGTCTCGCCCCCAACAGTTATGTCATCACCGTCAACAATTCCGACCACGACGCGTTGGCGAGCGACAGGGACTTGACTGTCCGCGCCTTCTCCCGTCACCTTGAAGACTTCATTCGCGATCAGGGCTGGCAGACATATGGTCCTGTCCAGATCGCGTTCGAGCCGTCGGAAGCACTACACACGGGGCAGTTCCGAACCCGAGGTTCGGTAGATCCGGATGCCGGACGCCCACCGATTGCACACGCCACGTCGAATCCAGGAGCTGGCCCCATGACGCAGAACCCAGGCTACGACCCCAGCCGCGACCCGGCGGCAGGCCGTCGGCCCGAACCCGAGTACGCGCGCAACGGGCACGCCCATGTGGGTCAAGATCAGCGGTACGCCCAGGACGGGCCCGCTTACCAGAACGGCTACGACCGGGGTGCCGGGTACGAGCAGCCCGCCTACCCGCCGCAGAACCCGGGCTACTCGGCTCCGGCAGCACCGGCTTTCGACCAGCAGGTCGGCCGCGCGGACGAGTACGACTACGACCCCAATTACCGGGATCCGAACTTCCGAGATGCGGGCTACCAGCAGCAGGACTACCCCGCCGCCTACGACCAGGCTGCACCGGCCCGCTACCCGGACGGCTCCTACGCCGACCCGGGCTACCAGCAGCCTGCTTACGATCAGCCCGCCTACGACCAGCAGGCATACGATCCCGGCTACCAGCAGGGCGGTTATGCACAGCCCGGTTACCAGCAGGGTGGCTACGACCAGCAGGCATACGACCCCGGCTACCAGCAGGGCGGATACCAGCCCGGCGGCTACTCGCAGGAGCCGCACGTCTTCACCGCGACGCTGCAGCTCGAGGACGGCAGTGGCCGCCACTTCCAGCTCCGCGAGGGCAACAACATCATCGGCCGCGGCCAGGAGGCACAGTTCCGCCTGCCCGACACCGGTGTGTCACGTCGCCACATCGACATCCGCTGGGACGGCCAGGTCGCCATGCTTTCCGACCTGGGCTCCACCAACGGCACAACGGTGAACGGCGCTCCCGTTCAAGATTGGCAGCTCGCCGACGGCGACATCATCCGCGCAGGTCATTCGGAAATCCTCGTCCGCATCCTCTGAGACTCACCCGACATTCCGTAACGTCCGACATCGCAGTTCGATGTGATGTCGGACGTGACGCGGTGTCGGATCCGTTTCGTCGGAGCATGTCCGTATCCTGATCGGCGAGACTGCGTGCCCCCCTATGATTCGGCGAGAAAGCCGGTTCGGCGAGATAACAGAAGGAGGTGGACTGCTCGATGCAAGGCTTGATTCTGCAACTCACCAGGGCAGGGTTTCTGCTTCTGTTGTGGCTTTTCGTGTGGGCGGTCCTGCGCACCCTCCGCAACGACATCTACGCCGGATCGGGCGTTCGCGTTCCCGCATCGCGGTACTCCCGCGGAGGCGCCGTGCTGCCGTCCATGAGCAAGACGAAGTCCGCCAAATATCTGGTGGTCACGCAGGGCGGGCTTGCCGGCACCCGCATCACCCTGGGCACCCAGCCTGTGCTGATCGGCCGCGCCGACGATTCCACCCTCGTCCTCACCGACGACTACGCCTCCACCCGGCACGCCCGTCTGTCGCCCCGCGGCGCCGACTGGTACGTCGAAGACCTCGGCTCCACCAACGGCACCTATCTGGACCGGGCCAAGGTCACCACCTCTGTTCGTGTGCCGCTGGGTACCCCGGTACGAGTCGGCAAGACGGTAATCGAGTTGCGCCCGTGACCCTCGTTCTCCGCTACGCCGCCCGCAGTGACCGCGGCCTGGTCCGCACCAACAACGAAGACTCCGTGTATGCGGGTGCTCGCTTGCTGGCTCTGGCAGACGGCATGGGCGGCCACGCTGCCGGTGAGGTCGCCTCACAGCTCATGATCGCTGCCCTCGCCCACCTGGACGACGACGAGCCGGGCGAAGACCTGCTCGGCAAACTCGAAGCCGCCACCCGCGAGGGCAACGACACCATCGCCGAGCACGTCGAGGAAGACCCCGAACTCGACGGTATGGGCACCACCCTCACCGCGATCCTCTTCTCCGGCACCAAACTCGGCCTCGTCCACATCGGTGACTCCCGCGCCTACCTCCTGCGCGAGGACGCACTGGCCCAGATCACCCGGGACGACACGTTCGTCCAATCCCTCGTCGACGAAGGCCGAATCACCGCCGAACAGGCACACACCCACCCACAGCGATCGCTCATCATGCGGGCTCTCACCGGCAGCGAGATCGAGCCCACGCTCACCGTCCGCGAGGCCAGGGCCGGCGACCGCTACCTACTGTGCTCGGACGGACTGTCCGATGTGGTCAGCGACGAAACCATCGAGAACACGATGCGCGAAGGCTCCGAAGAGGAGTGCGCCGAGCGCCTCATCGAACTCGCCCTCCGCAGCGGCGGCCCGGACAACATCACCGTCGTCGTCGCCGACGTCATCGACCTCGACTACGGGCAGAGCCACCCCATCGTGGCGGGTGCAGCCGGGTCCGAGGACGAAGAGGACGCGCCCCCACCCAACACGGCAGCCGGGCGCGCTGCAGCAATGCGTCCGCCCCGCGCCACCCCGAAGCGAGTGGTCGCTCCGGCACCGGAAGAGCCCAAGAAGAAGCGCAGCAAGAAGATGTTCTTCTTCATCGCGCTCGGCCTGATCGTCGTCCTCGCGATCGCCGCCTTCGTCGGCCGCAACCTGGTGCGCAACAACTACTACGTCGCTGCCGACGGTGACCGCGTCACCGTGCTGCGCGGTATTCCCGGCTCCGTCCTGGGCTACTCCTTGCAGGAAGCGAACCTCGTCGGTTGCGTGTCCGACTCGGGCGCCCTCGACCTGGTCGCACCCGCCGACGTCCAACCCGATTGCAACGTGCTCGAGGTCGACGACATCCAGCCCACCGCACGCGAACAGGTTCGTGCGGGTCTTCCCTCGGGCAAACTCGACGACGTCCGCGGCCAGATGACCCGACTCGTCGAGAACGATCTGCTGCCCGTGTGCGAGGACGAGAGCAAGACCCCCAGCACACCGGAACCGACGCCCGGCCCGGCACCTGCTCCCGCACCGGCACCCGGCGCACCTCCTGCACCCGAGGCCCCTGCACCGGCTACCGAAAATCCGGCCCCGGCTGCCGAGAACCCCGAACGGACTGCGCCGACGACGCCCAAACAGATCCCTGGTCAGAACTGTAGGACGGCTGGCTGATGTCGGTGTCCACAGCTTCGCCCGGGGCCTCCTTCCCCAGCCCACCAGGAGGTTTCGCGCCGGCGCCCGTTCAGTCGAACCGCCGGAATGTCGAACTCTTCCTCATCGTCTGCGCCATCGTCATCACGACGGTGTCGCTGATCCTCGTCGAGGCCAGCCAGGAACAGAGCGTCACCTGGGATCTCGGCAAGTACGCACTGACCTACGCCGCCCTCTTCCTGGTGGCGCACCTCGCCGTCCGCAGGTTCGCGGCGTGGGCCGACCCGCTGCTGCTGCCCATCGTGGCGCTGCTCAACGGCCTCGGTCTCGTGCTGATCCACCGGCTCGATCTGGCGGACGAACAGTCCGCCGTCTACTTCGGGTTGCCCACACCGTCCCCGGACGCCAACCAGCAGGTGATGTGGACGACCCTCGCCATCGCAGGCTTCGTCACCGTCCTGATCTTCCTGCGCGACTACCGCCTCCTCGCACGTTTCAGCTACACGCTGGGCTTGGCCGGCCTGATTCTGCTGGTCATCCCGGCGATCCTGCCGTCATCGTTCTCCGAGGTGAACGGCGCCAAGATCTGGATTCGGCTCCCCGGCTTCAGCATTCAGCCCGGTGAGTTCGCGAAGATCCTGCTCATCATCTTCTTCGCGTCCGTGCTGGTCGCGAAGCGCGACCTGTTCACCACCGCAGGCAAGCACTTCTTCGGCATGGACCTGCCCCGCGCCCGAGACCTTGGTCCCATCATCGTGGCCTGGATGGTCTCGGTCGGCGTCCTGGTCTTCGAGAAGGACCTGGGCACCTCGCTGCTGCTCTTCACGACGGTGCTGGTGATGCTCTACATCGCCACCGAACGCGTCGGCTGGGTCCTCATCGGCACAGGGCTGCTGGCCCTCGGTTTCGTGTTCGCCTACAACCTGTTCGGCCACGTTCGTGTGCGCGTGAGCACCTGGCTCGATCCGCTGGGCGACTACAACAACACCGGGTACCAGATCTCGCAGTCCCTGTTCGGTCTCGCCACCGGCGGTATCGCAGGCACCGGTGTCGGCAGCGGTCGACCCGCTCAGGTCCCCTTCGCCAAAACCGACTTCATCGTCGCCACCATCGGCGAGGAACTCGGTCTCATCGGGCTCTCCGCAGTCCTGCTGCTGTTCCTGATCCTGGTGATCCGTGGACTGCGCACCGCCCTCGCCGTGCGTGACAGCTTCGGCAAACTCCTTGCTGCGGGCCTGTCGTTCACCATCGCCGTGCAGGTGTTCGTCGTGGTCGGCGGCGTCACCAAGCTGATCCCGCTCACCGGACTCACCACCCCGTTCATGTCATACGGCGGTTCTTCCCTGGTGGCCAACTACCTCCTGCTGGCGATCCTGATCAAGATCTCCGATTCCGGAAGGCGGCCGGCACAGCCGAAGAAGAAAGGCCCCGCACCGATCGCCGACGTGACCACCGAGATGTTGCCGCGCTTATGAACACACCACTGCGCCGCGTAGCCATCGCCGTCATGGTGATGGTGGTCGCCCTCCTCGCCAACGCCACCTACGTGCAGGTCATCAAAGCCGACGACCTGCGCGCAGACCCGCGCAACTCCCGGGTTCTCCTCGACGAATACTCCCGTCAGCGCGGACAGATCTCCGCCGGCGGCCAGGTCCTCGCCGCATCCGTGCCCACCGACGACCGCTACAAGTACCTGCGCTCGTACCCGGCCGGCCCGGCCGCACCGTCGAGCCCGCTGGCGTACTCGCCGGTCACCGGTTTCTACTCGATGCAGTACGGCAGCACCGGCCTGGAGCGTTCCGAGGACACCGTCCTCAACGGCTCCGACAACCGTCTGTTCGGCCGCCGCTTCTTCGACCTCGTGTCCGGACGTGATCCGCGCGGCGGCAACGTCGTCACCACCATCAACCCGATGATGCAGCAGGTCGCGTACGACGAACTCACCTCGAAGGGCTACACCGGTTCCGTCGTCGCCATCGAGCCGTCCACCGGCAACATCCTCACGATGGTCTCCACGCCTAGCTTCGATCCGAACGCCCTGGCAGGTCACGACGGCGCGGTGTCCACACAGGCGTGGGAGGCACTCAACGAGGATCCGTCCAAACCGCTCATCAACCGCGCCGTGTCCCAGACCTACCCGCCCGGTTCGACATTCAAGGTGGTCGACACCGCAGCCGCACTGGAAGCGGGAGTGACACCGGACGATCAGTTCACCGCTGCCCCGCAGATCACCCTGCCCGACACCTCGACCACCCTCGAGAACTACAACGGCAGCACCTGCGGCGACGCCCCCACCGCGTCGTTGCGTGAAGCGTTCGCACGCTCCTGCAACACCGCGTTCGTCGAAATGGGCATCAAGGTGGGCGGCGACGCGCTGCAGAACCAATCCAACGCATTCGGCATCGGAGCCGACAACCCCGGCGTCCCGTTCCCGGTCGCGGACAGCACCATCGGGTCGATCCCCGACGACGCAGCCCTCGGCCAGACCAGCATCGGCCAGCGCGACGTCGCGCTCACCCCGCTGCAGAACGCCATCATCGCGGCAACTGTCGCAAACGGTGGCGTCCGGATGGAACCGCAGCTGGTGTCGCAACTCCAGGGCCCGGACCTGTCCAATCTCGATACGACCGACCCGATCTCGGCCGGGCAGGCCATGTCGCCCGAGGTGGCGGCCACCCTGACCGATCTGATGATCGGATCGGAGAACAACACGAGCGGCGAGGGCAAGATCCCCGGCGTCCAGATCGCATCCAAGACCGGCACGGCCGAGCACGGAACCGATCCACGCAACACGCCGCCACACGCTTGGTATATCGGCTTTGCACCCGCCCAGAAGCCGACAGTCGCGATCGCCGTCATCGTCGAGGACGGCGGAGACCGAGCATTGGCCGCAACCGGCGGCTCCGTGGCGGCACCGATCGGACGCGCTGTCATCGCAGCCGGATTACAAGGGGGCTGACTGTGGCACTGAACAACGGCGCACTCATCGCACATCGTTACCGTCTGAACCGGCTCATCGCCACGGGCGGAATGGGTCAGGTCTGGGAGGCGACGGACAGTCGTCTCAACCGGCGCGTCGCCGTGAAGGTTCTCAAGTCGGAGTTCTCGTCCGATCCCGAATTCCTCGAGCGATTCCGTTTCGAGGCCCGCACCACCGCCCAGCTCAACCACCCGGGCATCGCAGGCATCTACGACTACGGCGAGATCCAGGACAACACCGGCGATTCGCTGGCCTACCTGATCATGGAGCTCGTCAACGGCGAGCCTCTCAACGCCGTACTGTCCCGCGTCGGACGGCTCGCGGTTCCGCACGCCCTCGACATGCTCGAGCAGACCGGACGGGCCCTGCAGGAAGCGCACGACGCGGGTGTCGTGCACCGGGACGTCAAACCCGGCAACATTCTGATCACCCCCACTGGACAGGTGAAGATCACCGACTTCGGCATCGCGAAGGCGGTGGAGAACTCGCCCGTCACGCGCACCGGAATGGTGATGGGCACCGCCCAGTACATCGCGCCGGAGCAGGCTCTGGGCGAGGACGCCACCGCTGCAAGCGACGTGTATTCGCTCGGTGTCGTGGGCTACGAGGCACTGTCGGGACGGCGGCCGTTCGTCGGCGAGGGCGCACTGACCGTCGCGATGAAGCACGTGCGTGAGACGCCTGCCCCGATGCCGGCCGACCTCCCGGTCAACATCCGCGAACTCATCGACATCACGATGTCCAAGGACCCGGTCACCCGCTACTCCAACGGCCACGAGTTCGCCGATGCGGTCTCCGCAGTGCGCGCAGGCCGTCGCCCACCTCCACCCGGAACCGGAACCGGAAGTGGACCTGCCACGGCGCGGGTTCTTCCCCCGATGGGTGCCGGAGCAACTCAGAGGATGCCGACGTCCCAGACCTCCTATTCGGGTCCGACCACCGGTTACGCCGGTGCGGCCGGTGCGGCGCCGTTGGATCCGGAGCCAGAGGACGAGAAGAAGGGTCTGACCAGCGGGCAGAAAGCGATGGCCTGGGGTGCGGGTGGCCTGCTCGCCCTGGCCGCGCTGATCGCGTTGGTGATGATCTTCTTCAACACCGGCGGCGACGACAAACCCACGGCCCCACCGCCGCTCAGTACGTCGCTGCGCACCATCACGACCACGCAGCCACCGGTCACCACCACTCGTGAGACGACTCAGGAACCGACGACCACCGAGCCGACGACCACCGAGCCGACCACTACGACCGAAGAACCGACGACCACGACGACCGAACCCACCACCACGACCGAACCGACCACGACCACCACTGAGCCGACGACCACCGAAGAGACGACCACCGAAGTGGAAACGACGACTCAGCAAGGACAGCCATGACGACACCGCGCAACCTCTCCTCACGCTACGAGCTGGGTGAGATTCTCGGCTTCGGCGGCATGTCCGAGGTCCACCTGGCCCGCGACGTCCGGCTCAGCCGCGACGTCGCGATCAAGGTGCTGCGAGCAGACCTCGCGCGCGATCCCACGTTCTATCTGCGTTTCCGCCGGGAAGCGCAGAACGCGGCTGCGCTGAACCATCCTGCGATCGTGGCGGTCTACGACACCGGTGAGGCCGAGACGGATGCGGGCCCGCTGCCCTACATCGTCATGGAGTACGTCGACGGCGACACCCTTCGCGACATCGTTCGCAGCAAGGGTCCGTTGGCGCCGCGTGAGGCCATGGAAGTCATTTCCGACGTGTGCGCGGCGTTGGACTTCAGCCACCGCAACGGCATCGTCCACCGTGACGTGAAGCCGGCGAACGTGATGATCAACCGGGCCGGTGCGGTCAAGGTGATGGACTTCGGTATCGCCCGTGCGATCTCGGATGCCTCCAGCCCGATGACACAGACCGCGGCCGTGATCGGCACGGCCCAGTACCTGTCGCCGGAGCAGGCGCGCGGCGAGCAGGTCGATGCCCGCTCGGACGTGTACTCGCTCGGCTGCGTGCTGTTCGAGGTTCTCACCGGGGAGCCGCCGTTCAAGGGCGACTCACCGGTTGCTGTTGCGTACCAGCATGTTCGGGAAGATCCTCAGACCCCGTCCGAACTCAATCCGGAAATTCCGCGCGAGCTCGACTCGGTCATCCTCAAGGCGATGAGCAAGAACCCGGCCAACCGCTACCAGAGCGCCGCGGACATGCGCAGCGACCTGGTGCGAGTGCTCGGTGGTCAGCGCCCGAGCGCGCCGATGGTGATGAACGACGAGGACCGGACCACGTTCCTCGGTGCGGTCGAGTCCGGACACAGCGCTCCGCGCAAGGCATCACCGGCCGCTTCGCCTGCTCCCACCGACGACGACTCGGGGAACCGTAAACCCCTCAAGATCGCGCTGATCGCCATCGCGTCCATCGTTGCGGTGGGCATCGTCGGCGCGTTCCTGTGGTCGTTGACGGGCGGTTCCAAGGAGAACGTCGCGATTCCGGATGTCACGGGGCAGAGCGCCGAAGAGGCGATCACGACGCTGCAGAATGCCGGGCTACGCGTCTCGCGGCAGGACAAACCCGATCCCGTCGTCGGGGTCGGGAACGTGATCACGACCAGGCCGGTCGCCGGTTCACAGGTGAGCGGTCAGAGCACCGTGACCCTCGAAGTGTCCACCGGCCCCGAGGAAGTGAAGATTCCCCGGTTGGCGGGCCTGAGCCGCCAGGAAGCGCAGCAAGAACTCGCATCGGTCGGACTGCGCCTCGACAACGAGGTGGCACGAGCACCCTCGACCGTGGCCGAGGTCGACAGGGTCGTCGCCCAGGAACCGTCCTCGGGTACGAGCATCGCGGTCGATGCCGCGGTGACGGTCACCCTGGGCACCGGCCCCGAGCAGATTCGTGTCCCGGACGTCACCGGGCAGACCGCGCAGGTCGCCAAGGCGAACATCGAGGGCGCCGGATTCAAGGTCGACGAGCAGCAGATCGACTCCGGTCAGGCTGCGGGCGAGGTCGTGTCGACCAGTCCCGCAGGTGGCTCCACGGCAGCCAAGGGCGACACCGTCGTGATCCGGGTGTCCAACGGCAACAACGTTTCGATGCCCGATCTGACGAACCAGACGGTCTCGCAGGCACTGTCCGCGCTGCGGGCGGTCGGTTGGTCGGGGTCGTCCTCGTCGATCACCCAGAACAAGACGTCCACCTTGGATCCCGAGATGGTCGGCAAGATCATCAGTCAGCAGCAGCCGCCCGGCTCCGAGATCGAGAAGAACGCGACCATTTCGGTCAACATAGGAACCTTGGGAATCCCACGCTGATCCGGTAGCCGAAGTGGCTCAGGCTCCCAGAGCCTGGGCCATTTCTGCTTCCAGGGTGGCAACGAGGCCCTCGGCGGGCGCCTGTCCGCACACGCCCAGCCAGTTCGCGAGCATCCGGTGGCCGCCCTGCGTCAGCACGGACTCGGGGTGGAACTGGACGCCGTGGATGGGCAGTTCGCGGTGACGCATCGCCATCACGATTCCGGTGTCCGTGCCGCCGGTGACCTCGAGTTCGTCGGGGATCGTCTCCGGCAGCACGGTCAGCGAGTGGTAACGGGTGGCGGTGAACGGATCGGGCAGACCGGCCAGCACGCCTTCGCCGCTGTGGTGGACGATGCTCGTCTTTCCGTGCAGCAGTTCGGGAGCCCGGTCGACGGTCGCTCCGAAGGCGGCCCCGATCGCCTGGTGCCCCAGGCACACACCCAGCAACGGCGTGCGGGCCTTTGCACATGCCGTCACCAGATCCATCGTGGCACCCGCGCGTTGCGGAGTACCCGGGCCGGGGCTCAGGAGGATGCCGTCGAACTCGGCTGCCGCCGCTGCGATGGCCTCGGGTCCGGAGACTCCAGGATCGTCGTTACGCCACACCACGGCCTCGGTTCCGAGCTGACCCAAGTACTGGACCAGGTTGAACACGAAGCTGTCGTAATTGTCGACGACCAGAATCCTCATGGTTCGAGGGTATGCCGTCCGCTCAGCCGCCCGTGTACCCGGGGATGCTCACGTCCGGCGATGTGGCCTGCGAATACCCGAGGCCGAAGCGAGTCGCGTACTGCTTGAAGACCCGAATTCCCGGCTCGTTCGCCAACGTGGCCTCGAGCCGCGCAGGATCGCCGATCGCCGACACCACGTACGGCGGACTGTAGGTGCGACCGTGCAGGAGCAGGGTGTTTCCGATGCACCGCGGCGCCGACGTGTTGACGATGCGCTGATCCTGCATGCTCATCGCCTCGGCGCCGCCTGCCCACAGAGCGTTGAGGACGCTCTGCACGTCCTGCTGGTGGACCACCAGGTCGTCCGGGGTGGCGTCGACCGGGTACTTCCCGTCCACGCCGCGCGGTGCGTCGGTGAGCGTGACGGTGACCCCCGGTCCGGTCACGGGTGTGAGCCCGGCGTCGTCGGCGAGCGCGTCCGTCTGTTCCAACGCCTGCGCGACTCCCGAGTCGGATGCGGCCGCTTGTTTCTGCACGGTCTCGACCTGAGCCGAGAGATCGTCACGGGTGGCGGCGACCTCGTCGACCTTCTTCTGCGCATTGCGCACCAGGTCGGACAAGCGCGTGGAGTCGCCGGCACGCAACTCCAGGCCGTGCGAGACCTCGCGGGTGGTGGAGATCAGCAGACCGGCAACCAGACAGACCACGAGCACGAGAATGCGCCAGAACGTCGGCCTGCTCGGTCGCTTCCCAGACACTCGCTTCCTGCCTCCCATGCACCTCTGCACTACCGGTGTCCTGCGCTGTTAGCGTGTACTAGGACGCAGGTGTTTCGAATGTACCTGCACACACTCTTGTACAGCCGCACGAGCGAGGACGTCATGCCCAAGTCGAAGGTCCGTAAGAAGGCCGATTACACGATCAGCCCTGCAATCCGCGCCCAGGGCAAGGTGAAGGCCGGCCCGTCGAGCCCGTTGTACGTCTCCGTGATGTTGGGCTTCATGCTCCTGGGCCTGATCTGGCTCATCGTGTACTACCTGGCAGCCGATCAACTGCAGTGGATGAACGATCTCGGCGCCTACAACTTCCTCATCGGATTCGGCTTCATGGTCGTCGGCCTCATCATGACGATGAAGTGGCGATGAACCCAGCAATTACACAGTTGTCATTCATCCCCACTGTGCACAGAGCCTGTGGATAACTCCGGCGGATCGATGTCCGAACAGGGAAGAATCGAGTGGGCGACGCCGTGGAGTGTCATCGGAGCCCTCGCGATCGGCGGGCTGGCGCTGTTCGGGGCATCGTTCCTCGTGTCCACCGAGCCGGCGGGCCGCGTCCTCGTGACGGTCGCGGCGGTGGTGATGCTGGCATCGGCCGCTTCGGGCGCGGTGCAACGCCCCCGCCTCGCCGCACACACCGAGGGAGCCGAACGAGGGATCACCGTCCGCAAGCTCACCGGGCAACGCTCGTACCCGCAGTCCGCGATCACCCGCGTGCGGCTGGTGCGGTACCCGCGGCTCGGTAGACGTGTCCCGATGCTCGAGATCGACGCGAGCGAGCCGGACGGCGGCGAGCGCCTACTGATATTCGGGCGATGGGACCTCGGCACCAGCCCACAGGACGTGTTCGATGCGTTCGCCGCACACGGGCTGGTTCCCGCCGAGAAGAACTAGAGCCCGTACATCTGCCGTATCTGCACGATGCGCAGCACGATGACTCCCAGCGTGATCACCACGGCGGCTGCCACAGTGGCCCAGCCGATCCGAACCGCCTTCTCACGGTTGTTGCCGGCACCCAGCCATTGGGGCGCGTAGAGCAGACCCGTGGCCGCAGCAGCACCGGCGAGAAGTCCGCCGAGGTGACCCCAGAACGAGATTCCGGGAATCGACACGCTGATGATCACATTGATGACGATGATGGAGATGATCGGCGCCGGACTCCGTCGCAGGCGCAGCAGGATGATCGCTTCTGCGCCCATCAGTCCGAACACGGCACCGGACGCGCCAGCGGTCAACGCGTCGATCTGGAAGGCCATGACCGCGGCCGAACCACCCAGCAGCGACACCACGTAAACGGCGATGTAGCGGGACCGCCCGAGGATCAGTTCGACGTCGCGGCCGATGATGTAGAGCGCGAACATGTTGACGGCCAGGTGAACGATGCCGAAGTGCAGGAATCCACTACCGACGAGGCGTTCGACGTCGCCGTCGGCCACCGCGGGTGGAAAGAGTGCCCAGGCACGAAACAGGCTCGAACCGAGCTCGTTACGCATGATGCTGCCGGACTGTGCGGCAGTGGCGAAGAAGACGACGATGTTGACCGCCATCAGGATGTACGTCACCAGCGGCTTCGGCTGCTGCGTCACCTTGTTGCCTGCGACGCCACGGACGGCGCGCTGATTCTTGCTCGCCTGCGCCACACAGTCCACGCACTGATAACCGACGGCCGCCTCGCGGAGGCAGTCCGGGCACGCCGGCTTGCCGCATCGGTTGCAGGACAGGGCGGTAGGTCGATCCGGGTGGCGAACGCACCGCAGCTGGGGCGGAGAGCCCTCGTTCGCAGCTCCACCCCAGCCGGGGTTCGTCATACGGTTTCGTCCCTCTCAGGCAATTCGCTTACGTCTTCAGGAAATGGAGACGCTGTTGATCACGACCGGCTCGACCGGGCGGTCGCTACGGTCGACGGGGGTCGAGGAAATGGCGTCGACGACTTTCTTCGACTCCGCATCGACGACCTCACCGAAAATGGTGTGGCGGCGGTTGAGGTGCGGGGTGGCACCGGTGGTGATGAAGAACTGCGATCCGTTGGTGCCCGGGCCGGCGTTGGCCATTGCCAGCAGGTACGCGCGGTCGAACTGCAACTCCGGGTGGAACTCGTCGGCGAACTGGTAGCCCGGACCACCGGCGCCGGTGCCCGTCGGGTCGCCGCCCTGGATCATGAAGCCGTCGATGACGCGGTGGAAGATCGCGCCATCGTAGAACGGGCCCGAGTCGGTACCACCGGCGTTGGCCGTCGTGTAGGCCTTGGTGCCGTCCGCGAGACCGGTGAAGTTCTCCACTGTCTTCGGCGCGTGGTTGCCGAAGAGGGCGATCTCGATGTCGCCGCGGTTGGTGTGGAGCGTTGCGGTTGCTGTCTGATTGGGTGAAGTCACACCACCATGTTGCCACGCGATATCTCGAACACGTCTGCGCGGGGAGTCCGGATTTCCTGGCACCCGGCACGCACTGTGACAAGCTGAGGGCATGACACGCACGACTGAGACCCTCACAGCACCGTCAGTCTCGATTCCCGAGCCGCTACTGCGGGCGAAGGACTCGGAGAAGGTCGACGAAGCGGTCCGGATCGCCCGCTCGGGAGCGCTCACCGTGGGCCGCAACCTCGGCCGCGCCGGGTCGTTTCTAGGCCGTCAGGGCATCGAATTGGCACGCAAGGGTGCCGAACGTGCCCAGCACGTTCCCGTGCCGCAGGTGCAGGCCGTAGCCGAGAAGATTCTCCCCGAGCCCGAACCGAAGCCGAAGCGCACGGGCCGGAAGATTCTGATCGCGCTGGGGATCGGTGCAGTGGCCGTCGGCGGCGTCGTGTTCTACAAGAGCCGGCACCGCGAGCAGCCGCCCGTTGCCCCGGCACCGCCGGCGCTGCAGCAGGAGAAGCCGAAGCCGGCACCGACGCCTGCACCCACAGCAGCGTCCGCGCCTTCCGCCGAGCCTGCACCCAAGCCGGCCCCGAAGCCGACCGCCAAGCCCAAGCCGAGCACCCCTTCGGCGACGAAGAACCCCCCGGCGGGCAACAACGGAAAGCACGCCGCGAACGAGAACTCCACTCCCCCCGAGTGATCGCCGGGTCTATCGGCAACCTCCTCGCAGAGAATATGATGTAGATCACTGCTGTAGGAGGTTGCCATGACCGCTCTACGAACCGTCGGCCGCTGTGTCGCCTTGGCTGCACCGGTTGCCGCCGCCCTTGTTCTCGCAGCTCCTGCAACCGCCGCGCCGCATCCCTTCGGCGGTCCAGCCGTCACAGTCGGCTGCCCGAATCAGGGCAGTCTGATGTCCATCACCGGAATGACGGGCGACACGGTGGCGCCCGGGGTCATCAGATTCGACTCGTTCCCAGGTGCGTTCCCCATTCCGGCAGCCGCGCAGGTCACCGTCGCATGGGTGAACACCAACACCGGCCAGTCCGGAATCACCGATCTCCACGGCGTCTATCCGAACCTGACGGCAACGGTGAACACCGGGGTCGGCTACGTCATGGCCACCGGATTCGGATCGATCAACTGGGGCAGCAGCCCGATCTGCCAGTCCAACCCGGCGATCGGCACCTTCTACGCCTGACGAGAAAGGGCGCCTCCCGGTTTCCCGGAAGGCGCCCTTCTTCTGTGGAGCCTAGGAGATTCGAACTCCTGACATCTGCCTTGCAAAGGCAGCGCTCTACCAACTGAGCTAAGGCCCCGTTACCTCGTGCCAGACCTCGTTGCGACCGAGCAACTTGGTCAATCCGAAGGCTACCAACACTCCGGCTCCCACTGCGAGGAGCACCTTCATGTTCGTACCTTCCTGTGCACTTGGAGTGGGCCTAGGAGGACTTGAACCTCCGACCTCTTCGTTATCAGCGAAGCGCTCTAACCGCCTGAGCTATAGGCCCTCGAGTGCGGAAACAAGACGCGTTTCGCACGTCTCGAACCGAGTGGGAAGATTACCCCACCGGACCGGCGGATACCAAAACAGGTCCGGTGGGACAGCCTTTTCCCTGCTCAGTCCCGATCTGCGAGGGTCACTTCGAGACCCCCGACCAAATCGGAACACATGTTGTAGATGAACGACCCGATGGTGGCCAATGCCGTCATCAGGACCATGTTCACGAGTCCGATGATGGCCGCGTAGCCGAACACCTGGCCTGCCGTCACGAGTCCCTCGGAACCCGATTCGGACACGATGTCGGTGAAGGCGTTGTTCAGTCGATCCCACACGCCCATACCGTCCAGGACGATGTAGAGCAGACCGACCGCGACCATCCACACGAAGAACAGCGACACCGAGATGATCGAGGAAATCTTCAGCATCGACCACGGGTCGATCTTGCGGAGCTGAACGGTCGCGCGCAGCGCCTCACCCTCGGCAACCCGCTGCGGCACGGCCGTAGCCGCCACCTTCGCCTGCTGGCCCGTCGTGGACGCCTGTGCGGCGGGCAACGGGTGCTTCGCCTCGGACAGGTCGGGCATGTCCTTCGGAAGGGTCTTGCGGTCGATGTGACGGGTGGGCCCGTCGATCGCCGCTGCCTTCGCCTTCGCCGCCTCGCGCTGCTCGGCCGGCTTGGGCTGGCCGGGGGCGGGGGGTGCACTCTTCTGCGGAGGAGCAACCCGCTGGGGGCCGGCCTTCGCTGCGCTGCCAGCCTGCGGAGGCGTCGGCCGAGGCGTCGCCGCCTTCGCTGACTGACCCTGCGCGGAACCGGGCGGTGCAGGCTTCTGCCCGGCTGCGGGAGCCTGCTTCTGAGCGCCCGTCTGGCCCGCACCCGACTTCGGCGGCTCGGGCCGCTTCAAGTTCGTCTGCGGCTCACGCTGCGGGCCTGCCGGGGGCGTCTTGGCGGCCGGGGCCGTACCAGTACCCGACCCCGCCGGCTTCTGCGGCGCCTGACCACTCTGCGGCGCCTGTGCGGCCTGGCCACTCTGGGAGCCCTGACCTGCCGCACCACGCTGCCAAGGCGGAGCCTGCGTGCCCCGAACATTCTGCCCCGAGGCCTCCGCCGGACGCGGGGACGCCGGACGCTGCGGACTCGAACCGGTGGGTGCCTGCTCGGCGCCCTTGCGCGGCGGCTCCGGCGGACGAGCCGCCGGCGACTGCTGCGTCGGTGTGCCCGACTGTCGCGGCGGCAGAGGCGGCAACGGAGGACGCCCCGAAGGCGTCTGCTCCGACGGACGCTGCGACCCCGAATCGGCGTCGGGGCGTGTTGTCTGTCCCGGCCGCTGCGGCGGTGGCGTGGAAGAAGCAGACGGAGTCTGCGGCTTCTCGTCCTTGCCGGGCTGGTTGGGAGTGCTCACTCAGGACTCCTTGGCTCCGTTGTCGGCGCTGTTGGCATTGTCGGCGACTTCTTCCGGTTCGTCGGCGTTACGTGCGATCGCGAGGAGGTTGTCGCCCTCGCCGAGGTTCATCAACCGAACACCCTTCGTCTGCCGACCCGCCTTACGTACCTGCTTGGCTGCGGTGCGAATGACACCGCCGCCCGAGGTGATCGCGTACAGCTCGTCGTCGTCGTCGACGATGAGCGCTCCGACAAGGGTGCCACGTTTCTTGTCGTACTGAATGGTCAGCACGCCCTTTCCACCGCGTCCCTGAGGCATGTAGTCCTCGATCGGGGTGCGCTTGGAGTAGCCACCCGACGTCGCCACCAGCAGGTAGGTGCCGTCACGGACCACGTTCAGCGACAGGAGGACGTCCTCCTCGTTGAAACGCATGCCCTGCACACCGGAGGTGGCGCGACCCATCGGACGCAGCACTTCGTCGGTGGCGGAGAAGCGAATCGACTGCCCCTTGGCCGAGACGAGAAGCAGGTCGTCGTCCGAGGAGCACAGCACAGCACCGACCAGTTCGTCCTCGCCGCGCAGGTTGATCGCGACGATGCCACCCGAACGATTCGAATCGAAGTCGGTGAGCCGGGACTTCTTGACCAGACCGTTCTGGGTCGCCAGCACCAGGTACGGGGCATCCTCGTACGTCTTGATGCGAATGACGCTCTGAATCCGCTCGTCCGGCTGGAAGGCCAACAGGTTCGCCACGTGCTGGCCGCGGGCGGTGCGGTTGGTCTCGGGCAGCTCGTAGGCCTTGACCCGGTACACGCGGCCCTTGGTCGTGAAGAACAGCAGCCAGTCGTGGGTGGACGTCACGAAGAAGTGCCGAACGATGTCGTCCTGCTTGAGGCTCGCGCCCTGCACGCCCTTGCCGCCACGCTTCTGCGAGCGGTATAGGTCCGTACGGGTGCGCTTGGCGTAACCCGTCTCGGTGATCGTGACGACGACGTCCTCACGTGCGATCAGATCCTCGTCGCTCACGTCGCCGTCGGCACCGATGATCTTGCTGCGGCGCTCGTCTCCGTACTTCTCGACGATTTCCTTCAGCTCGTCCCGCACGATGGTGCGCTGACGCTCCGGCCGATCGAGAATGTCCTTCAGATCTGCGATCTCACGCTCGATCTCGGCCAACTCGTCGACGATCTTCTGACGTTCCAGAGCAGCGAGGCGCCGCAGCTGCATCGCCAGAATCGCGTCGGCCTGAATCTCGTCGACCTCGAGGAGCTCGATGAGTCCGTCGCGCGCGATGTCCACGGTCCGAGACGCACGGATCAAGGCGATGACCTCGTCCAGAGCATCGAGCGCCTTCACCAGACCACGCAGGATGTGAGCGCGCTCCTCCGCCTTGCGGAGCAGGTACTCGGTGCGCCTGCGAATTACCTCGATCTGGTGGAGAACGTAATACCGGATCATCTGATCGAGGCGAAGAGTGCGAGGCACCCCGTCCACGATCGAGAGCATGTTGGCACCGAAGCTGGTCTGCAGTTGCGTGTGTTTGTAAAGGTTGTTGAGCACCACCTTCGCAACCGCGTCTCGCTTCACGGTGACGACGATGCGCATACCCGCGCGGTCCGAGGACTCGTCGTGGATGTCGGAGATACCCGCGATCTTCCCGTCGCCGACCTGCTCGGCAATGGAGGTGATCAGGTTGTCCGGGTTGACCTGGTACGGCAGCTCGGTGATGACAATCGTGGTGCGCCCCTTGGCATCTTCCTCGATTTCCACCACACCGCGCATACGGACCGAGCCGCGGCCGGTGGTGTACGCGTCGTGAATTCCCTGCCCGCCCACGATGAGTCCGGCCGTAGGGAAGTCCGGGCCCTTCACGCGTTCCATGCACGCGGCGAGGGTGGTCTCCTCGTCCGCGTCGAAGTGTTCGAGCGCCCAGTAGACGGCTTCGGCGACCTCACCGAGGTTGTGCGGCGGGATGTTCGTCGCCATACCGACCGCGATACCGCCCGAACCGTTGATCAACAGGTTGGGGACACGGCTGGGGAGAACCGTCGGTTCCTGCGAGCGGCCGTCGTAGTTGGACTGGAAATCGACTGTCTCGTGGTCGATCTCGCGAAGCATTTCCATCGCGAGCGGCGTGAGACGGCACTCGGTGTAACGCATGGCGGCCGCACCGTCGTTGCCGCGGGAGCCGAAGTTTCCCTGTCCGTCGACGAGCGGATAGCGCAACGACCACGGCTGTGCCATACGCACGAGAGTGTCGTAGATCGAGGAGTCGCCGTGCGGGTGGTAGTTGCCCATCGTCTCGGCGACCGGACGCGCAGACTTCACGTAGCCACGGTCGGGGCGGTAACCGTTGTCGTACATCGCGTACAGGACGCGACGGTGCACCGGCTTGAGACCGTCGCGAACGTCGGGCAGGGCACGGCCCACGATCACGCTCATCGCGTAATCGATGTAGCTGTTCTGCATCTCCTGCTGAATGTCGACGGGCTCGATGCGATCGTGTCCCGGACCCTCCGGAGGCAACGTTGTGTCTGTCATGAGCTCCTTCTTCTACTCGGCTAGACGACTCCCCGGACAACGAAGCCTCGTGGAACGTCGCGCAACCACCCGAGTCTATAGGTGCAGGTCAGCTGACAGCGCGAAGGACTCGGGTCTATCGGCGTTCGAACTCACGATCGGCCGACTCGGCAGCGAGGGTGTCGGCTTCGAGATCGAGTTCTGCGGCGACCCGGTCGGGTGCCATGAGGAGCGCCGTGATCGGAATGGTGAGGACCAGCAGGCCCACCACGAACACCGGGAACAGGATCGAGAACACCTCGACGCCCTGAGGCTGCGCGCTCGCCGGATCGACCGACACCTCGAGTGCGTACACGGCGATGTAGTGGGAAGCGACCAGCGCGCCTGCGGCGACGACCGCCGTGATCAGGCGCAGTGGCCTGGCATCGACTGCCTGCACGGTCCAAAGCACGAGCGCCGCCGCAAACAGGCTCACGACCGCGGACGCAGCGATCATCGCGATGTCGAATTCGACGTCGCCCTGAATCTGCACACCCGAGACGATGGCGAGGTTCATCGCCGTGGCGCCGACGGTGAGGATCGCGGCGCCCACCAGCAGACGCCCGAGCTCGATGGACCGCGGCGGAGTGCGGTGCCGGTTCTGCGCCGGGCTCACCGCGAACAACGCGGCGAATCCGGAAGCGATGGCGACCACGATCGAGACCCCGACCCAGACGAGGTCGTAACGAATCGGGCTGCCCTCGATCGCGAGGCCCACCATGCCGATGATCTGCGGAAGCCACAGACCGATACCGCCGATGGACAGCGCACCCCACGCCAACCACGACGCGCGGTGACGTGAGCCGTGAACGGTGACCGATTTGCGTGCGCTCGCGACCCCGACGAACAAGCCGGCGAAAGATGTTGCGACAGCGAGCGCGAGAATCCACGAACCCATCGAGAATTGATCAAGGTGGTCAGTCAACGTTCACATTCCTCTGCAGTGCCGAGCGGTAGGTGGATATCAGTACGCGGGAGTCTGCAGTTTCCGCAGCGCGTACTCGGTGATCGCCACCAGTGCCTGCTTCGCGGATTCACGCTCGCGGGCGTCGATCGGAATGATCGGCACCTCGGCGGAGATGGCGAGAGCAGCACGAATGTCCTCGACGGGGTAGCGCGGGGCGTCGTCGAACTCGTTGATCGCCACGAGGAACGGCAATTGCCGAGCTTCGAAGAAATCCACCGCAGCGAAGCTCTCGTCGAGTCGTCGGGTGTCGATGAGAACGATCGCGCCGATGGCCCCCTTGATGAGGTCGTCCCACATGAACCAGAACCGATGCTGGCCCGGGGTACCGAAGAGGTACAGGACCAGATCCTCGGCAAGACTGATTCGCCCGAAGTCCATGGCAACCGTGGTGGTCGCCTTCTCCGGGGTCGAATTCAGATTGTCGACACCATCGCTGGCGTTGGTGACCAGCGCCTCGGTGCGCAGGGGCACGATCTCGGAGACGGCCCCCACCAGCGTGGTCTTGCCCACGCCGAATCCACCTGCAATCACGATCTTCGTGGAGGTGACCCGGTTCTGGGAGTCAGATTTCGCGTAGTCCACTGAGGACCCTTTCGATAAGTTCACGACGTTCGGAGTCTGTCGAGTCTTCCTTCAGCGTCGCCAGAATCTGGAGATGGCCGGATTCGACCAGGTCTGCGACCAGGACACGCGCCACACCGAGAGGCATCCCGACACGGGCTGCAATCTCGGCTACGGACGGCGATTCCTTGCACAAAGCCACAATGGCCGCGTTCACGTCGTCGAGTTCCCACTCACGATCGGCCGAATGAGGAAGTGCTTGAATCAGCGCCTCGAGCGCGAGTTCGACTGCCGGTCGTGTACGCCCGGACGTGAGGGCGTACGGCCGAACGATGTTCGGACCGGAAGACGATTCGTAGTTCTGGTCATCCATGGGCATGGCTCAGGTCATGTTCCCTGCGGAGTGCGGGCCTTGGCCTGCACAGACGCTCCGACACGGTCGACCAGTATCGCCATCTCGTAGCCGACCTGTCCGATGTCGCATTCCGAGTTGGTGAGGGTCGCGAGATGCGAACCGTCGCCGACACTCATGAGCAGCAGGTAACCGTGCTGCATCTCGACCACCGACTGCAGGACCCCGCCGCCCTCGAACAGCCGGGAAACGCCTGCGGAAAGACTGGCAAGCCCCGAGGTGACGGCAGCGAGCTGCTCGGCACGGTCGAGGGGCAGGTGCGCGCTGGCGGCCATGAGCAGACCGTCGGCGGACACGAGGACGGCGTGAGTCACGCCCGGAACGTCACCCGCGAAGTTGGCCACCAACCAGTCGAGTGGCCTCGTGGTGTCGGATCCATGAGGTGTGTTCATCGGTCTCCTTCGATGCTGTTTCGCTCGGCCACCCGCGTGGCTCTGCCGTTCCGGACGCCCTGCTGGTGCCTACTCAGGTTGGCGCGAATTGTCTCAGGGTCGCGGACCCGACGCAGCGTCCCCGTATTGTGTGCACCTTCCACCGTGCCCGGCACCAGACGGTCGCCGGGGCGACGTTTCGGCAATCCGATCTCGGGGTCGACTTCGACCGGTGCCGAGGCCACGCGCTCAGCGGCGGACCACCCCTTGTCGGCGGCCGATTCCCAGACACCGGGGGCGCCGTCCTCGCCGGTCGGGTCGGTCAGCCAGTCCGACACCATGTCGGCGAAGATCGGCGTTCCGCCACCCTCACCGTTCGGGGCCGGCGGCGGGTCGATCCTCGACTGGAAGAACGAAGCCGTCTTGGCAGGGTTCGTGCGGTAGCGGTGACGCACCGGGGAAGCGCCGTTGTTGTCGGATTCCGGAGCCGGTGTCGGTGGACGCGGCGGCGCCGGACGCCTGGTCGGCAAAGGCGGCTGCTCGGGATCGGACTGGGCCGAAGGTGCCGAGGGCTGTTCCCGCGGCTGCTCCGTCGGAACCGCCTCTGCAGGTGCACGGCGGGTCGGCAACTTGGGCATCGGGCGGGGACCGTCCGAGCCGTTGACCGGCGAGACCGACGGAGTTGCCGCACTGCCGTCGGCGATACCACTCGCGCCGGGTCGACGCTTGGGAAGACCCGCCGTCGTGGTCGACGGAACCTGCTGACCGGCTTGCTCCGTCCGTTCCGGTGCGTTCTGCGCAGGCGCATTCTGACCCTGTTCCGGAGCTACCGCCCTGCGCTGCGGCAACGACGGGGTGCCATTCGGCACCGCTTCCCTTCGCTGCGGCAGCGCACGCGACTGGTCCCCGGAGCGGTCGGTCTGGGGCGACGGATTCACCGGACGTACCGGAGCCTGCTGCACCGAGTGCGCCTGCTGAACGGGCTCGGCCGTCTGAGCGGGCTGCGCCGTGTCGGGTCGCGGGCTCGGGATCGCGCGCTGTGCTCCCGAATCGAGCTGTCCGCGACCGCCGGAGCCGGTGATTATCAACGAGCTCGGAATATGAATACTGACGGTCACACCGGGGTTTCGGGCGGTGTCGAACGTCGAACGCATACGCACGGTGAGGCCGTGTCGATCCGCGAGGCGCGAGACGACGAACAGACCCATGTGACGTGCGGTGTCGGGGCCGACCTCGCCGCCGGTGGACAAACGCTGGTTGATGGCGTCCATCTCGTTGGGCGGAATACCGATACCGCGGTCGGCGATCTCGAGGAGGACGCCGCCGTCGACGGCACGGGCGAAGCTGAAGTTCACGTGGCTGTCCGGCGGAGATGCCCGAAGTGCGTTGTCGACGAGCTCGGCAAGCAGGTGGACGACGTCCGTGACGATCGCGCCACTCAGCGAACCGTCCGGAGTGGCACCCATCTGCACGCGCTGGTAGTCCTCCACCTCGGACATCGCGGCACGCAGAACGTCACCGAGCGCAATGGGCCGGCTTTGACCACGACGGACCCGGGTACCGGCGAGAATCAGCAGGTTCTCGCCGTTTCGGCGCATACGCGCTGCCAGGTGGTCGAGGCGGAACAGACTCTCGAGTCTCTTCGGGTCCTTCTCCTCGAACTCGAGGTGCTCGATGAGGCCGAGTTGCTGGTCGATGAGCGATTTGCTTCGACGGGCCAGCGTCTCGAACATGTCGTTGATCTGCAGACGAAGGTGCGCCTGCTCGCCGGCAAGCTTGAGGGCTTGGCCGTGGATGTCGTCGATGGCTCGCGCTAGCTGACCGATCTCTTCTCGGCTGTGCACCTCGACCGGGGTGAACGTCACGTCTGCTGCGTCGTCTGTCGACTTGATCTTGTCGATGGCATCCGGCAGGTCGCGCCGGGCCACCTGGAGTGCACCGAAGCGAAGTCGCCGGACCGGGCCGATCAGCGAACGAGCGACGAGGAGGGCCAGAACGAGGGCAGCAAGCAGCGTGCCGAGAACGATCGCGGTATCACGCAGAGCGGCCGAGCGGGTTTCGGCAGCTCGCGTGTCGACCGTGTTGACAATGTCCGCCGAGGCGGTCCCGATCACATCGGTGTACACCTCGAGGCTCTCGAGAAGGGAAGTACGAAGCTGCAGAATGGGCAGCGGCTTACCTTCTGCCTCCAGGTCCCTGACGCCCTGTTCCACGAGTGCCGTGCGTTTCGCCGTGCCGTCGCGCAATTGCTGAATCTGCGTGTTGTCATCGGGGAATGACCGCGCGAGCACGTCGATGAGTGCGAGTTCGGCGCCCGCGGCCGTGATGACACCCGTCGTCGGTGTCCTGAAGTCCTCCCTGATCTGAATCATGACGACGGATTGATCGAAGATTCGACGCTGCGCTGCCCACGCATCGACGAGCAGGCTGTACTTGTTGAGAACGTCACGGTCGTCGATCGGCGCCACAATGTTGTCGGCGATCACGCTGAGACTGTTCGAGAAGTCGCGCTGCCGTTCAGCGAGAACTTCGATCGGAGCGCTGCCGGGTGCGCCGGTGGTCATTCCTTCGAGTGCATGACCGTCCGCGAGCGCCTGATCGAGACTCTGTGCGATCTCCGGAGGTAGATCGGGATTGCGGGCGGCCTCTGCGACTTGGTCGAACTGCTTGGCCAGGTTCTCACGGTCGTTCGGGGTCAGGGTGCCCGAAGCGTGACTACCGACCACGGTGCCCAACGCACCCTCGAGACTGACCATCGACGGCACGCTCGAGACCTGCTCGGCAGCTGTCGTGAAGTGCACCGCGTCGTTGAGCTCGTTCTGAACCCGCAAACCACCGAGCACCATTGCGACGGTGACGGGCACTGCGAGTACGGCAGTCACCTTCCATCGCAGGCCCCAGCCTTCGATATCCCAGAGCTTTGTCCGGGGCGGCGAATCGTCGCTCATCTCTGCTCTCTTTCAAACCCGTCGTATCTTCGTGCGTCCTTCGACCACTCCCCCGACTTCGGTGAACGCACTTCCCGAGGGGCTCAGCTTCATTGCTGCGCGACCGCATGTTTGTCAATGTGAACGAAGAAGGTAACGACTTCATCACGTTGTGTGTGGTCATGTTCTTACCACAGAAGCGGTCGATATCTTACTTTCGAGTAACCTCAGCATCTCGCTACTCACCGGTAACAGAGGCCACAGCGGCGATCGACAACGGTACACATCATTCGCAGCCGACCCAAGGCTCGGTTGAAAATTGAATTTGGTTGCGCGACGTGGGCAAATACTCCGCTAACGCCGTGCGCAACGAATCCGATCAGACGTCCAAGAAGCGAACATCCTTCGCATTACGAGTGATGAAGCTGCGGCGGGCCTCCACGTCCTCCCCCATGAGAACGCTGAACAGCTCGTCGGCCGCGGCAGCGTCGTCGAGAGTGACGAGACGAAGGACGCGAACTTCCGGGTCCATCGTGGTTTCCCACAGCTCCTTGGCGTTCATCTCACCCAGACCCTTGTATCGCTGGATTCCGTCGTCCTTGTTGATCTTCTTGCCGGACTCGAGGCCGGCCTTGACCAACGCATCCCGCTCACGGTCGGAGTACGCGAACTCGGGCTCCGCACCACGCTGCCACTTGAGCTTGTACAGCGGCGGCTGGGCGAGGTAAACGTGACCGTGCTCGACCAGCGGACGCATGAAACGGAACAGCAACGTCAGCAGCAGAGTCGCGATGTGCTGGCCGTCGACGTCGGCGTCCGCCATCAGGACGATCTTGTGATAGCGCAGCTTCGCGATGTCGAACTCGTCGTGAATACCGGTGCCGAACGCCGTGATGATCGACTGAACTTCGTTGTTCTTGAGGACGCGGTCGATACGCGCCTTCTCGACGTTGATGATCTTGCCTCGCAGCGGCAGAATCGCCTGGTACATCGAGTCACGGCCGGACTTCGCCGAACCACCTGCGGAGTCGCCCTCCACGATGTAGATCTCGGACTTGCTCGGATCGTTCGAGCGGCAGTCCGCGAGCTTACCGGGCAGTCCGCCCAGGTCGGTGGCACTCTTACGGCGCACCAACTCTCGCGCCTTGCGAGCCGCGACGCGAGCCTGCGCCGACGACACCGCCTTCTGCACGATCGTTTTCGCGTCGGCGGGATTCGCCTCGAACCAGTGCTGCAGGTGCTCGTTGCTGGCCTTCTGCACGAAGGATCGGACCTCGGTGTTGCCGAGCTTCGTCTTGGTCTGTCCCTCGAACTGCGGCTCCCCGACCTTCACGGAGATGATCGCGGCGAGACCCTCACGGATGTCGTCGCCGGTGAGCTTCGGGTCCTTGTCCTTGAGCAGCTTCTTGTCGAGCGCGTACTTGTTGACCGTGGCCGTCAGCGCGGACCGGAAGCCCTCTTCGTGGGTACCACCCTCGTGGGTGTTGATGGTGTTGGCGAAGGTGTGCACCGACTCCGAGTAGCCGGAATTCCACTGCATGGCGATCTCGAGGTCGTGCCCGGTGCCCTTGGCCGTGAAACCGACGACCGAGTTGTGAATCGGCTGTTTGGTGCGGTTGATGTGACGGACGTAGTCCTCGAGTCCACCCGGGTAGTGGTAGACGCGGGTCTTCACCTTGTGCACCGCGGGCGCGGCCGCCTCGGCGTCTTCCTCCTCCGCTGTCTTCGGAGCGTCGGCCACCTGGCTGACGTCCTCCTCCGTCACCTCTTCAGGTGTGACGCGCTCGTCCGTGAGGGTGATGGTGAGTCCCTTGTTGAGGAACGCCATCTCCTGCAAGCGCCTCGCCACGGTCTCGAAGTTGTAATCGGTGGTCTCGAAGATCTCGTCGTCCGCCCAAAAACGGACAGTCGTCCCCGTTTCCTTGGTCGCCTCGCCCTTGACCAGCTCACCGGGCTTGGATTCGAGGTACGTCTGCGACCAGTGATGGCCGTCGACGTCTATCTCGACCTCGAGCTTCGAGGAGAGCGCGTTCACGACGGAGATACCCACGCCGTGCAGACCACCGGACACCGCATAGGAGTCGGAGTCGAACTTGCCGCCGGCGTGCAGCTGCGTCAGCACGACCTCGACGGTGGGAGCTCCGGAAGCGTGCATGCCCACCGGGATACCGCGGCCGTCGTCGACGACCTGGATGCCGCCGTCCTCGAGGATGGTGACCTCGACCTTGCTGGCGTATCCCGCCATGGCCTCGTCGACGGAGTTGTCGACAACTTCCCAGATCAGATGGTGCAGACCGCGCTCACCGGTCGAACCGATGTACATGCCCGGACGCTTCCGAACCGCTTCGAGCCCCTCGAGAACGGTGATGGACGAGGCATCGTAGTCCTTCTTGGACGAGCTCTTTTCCGACTTCTGGGCAGCCACGAGTGGGTAGCCCTCCTTCTACGTCCGATCGTCGACACAGCCGACGAGCCGACCCTGTACGGGCCCTTGATGGTCACGGGTGTCGGCAGTGTGCCGCTACATGTCACTGACAGCTTACTGGTACCCCGAGTGGCGAGCGGTGCTACGACACCCCTGAGAGGCCCGTAGGCGAATCTTCTCGCAACTCCGAGGGTCAAAAGCTACGCGGATTCACTCCGGTGACGGTCCGATTCGACGGATTCGATGAAATCGGCGGCGAGACGTGCAATGTCGTCCGCATGGGACAGCGGCGACCAGTGTCCGGCATCGAGACTGTTCCTGCGCAGGTGAGGGGCCCATTCTTCGGCATCCTCGTACCCGGCCGGCCGCACAGCCTTGTCGCGTCGATTCAATATCAACTGCACCGGAACGTTCGTACGCCGAACACGCGGCGACTTCAGCCGCGGACGAATGTTGGCTCGATATCTCTTCAGCCCGTTCACCATGTCCCGCGACAGTGTGGGTGCGGGACGAACCACCTGCGGATCCAAACCGTCGAAGAAGCCCAGAAATCGAGGCCAGTGCTTCGAGAACCAAAGTTCGAGCGGCAGCCTCGCAACCCCTGGAATCTGAAATGCAACCGTGTACGCCGAGGCCACAACCTGCGACAACGGCCCGCCGAATCGACGTTCGGCGATCCGGCGGCGTCCCCACGTCGCAAGGTGGTCCAGGTTTGGCCCGGAAATCGACGTGAAGGAAAGAATTCGGTCCCGAGCGGCAGGTTCGCAGACGGCCTCCCATGCCTCCACCGACCCCCAGTCGTGCGCCAGGACGTGGACGGGCTCGTGCGGACTCACCGCATCGATGACCGCGAACAGGTCGGTCGCCAGCGCCTCGAGGCGGTATGCCTCCGTGCGTTCGGGAACGGTGCTGGCGCCCGCGCCGCGAGTGTCGTACGACACGAGTCGGAAGTCTCTCGCCAGATGCTGCGACACACCCGCCCACAGTTCGTGGGTGTCCGGCCAGCCGTGCACCATCACGACCGTGGGGCCGTCGGGGTTGCCGCTCTCGAACACGGCCAGATCGATCGAGCCGTTGGGCACGGTTCGTTGGACAGTCGTCATCGTCGGTTCCTCACCCTCGTACTCGAACCCTTGTACTCACAGAACTGTGCTCACAGATCGAGAACGAGGCGTCCGCCGTCTGCACGCGACACGCAGATCAGCATCTCGTCCTTTTGCTCTTCGCTCGTCAGTCGGGTCTCGCGGTGCTCCGGGGTTCCCGAGAGAACTCGCACTCGGCACGTCCCGCAGAAGCCTTGGCGGCACGAATATCCCACCCCTGGAAGGGTTTTCTTGACCACGTTGAGCGCGCTGTCGTCCGGCGGCACCGTGAGCACCTCACCCGTGCTGACCAACTGCACCTCGAACTCCTGGCCGGCGATGATCGGCGGCTCACCGAAACGCTCGAAATGCAATGCTGCGGAGCGCGTTCCGGCGAACCCTTTCCGCACTGCATCCAGCATGGGATTCGGACCGCAACAATACACCGCACCACCATCGGGGGCACGGCTCAGGAGATCCTCGGTGGCGGGAAGGCCGTACTCGTCGTCGGGACGCACGAACACCCGGTCGGACTCGAATCCCTCGATCTCGTCGAGAAAAGGCATGGAGTCGCGGAAACGCCCCGAATACACCAGCTGCCAATCCATTCCGAGGGAACGCGCCGCCCGGACCATGGCGATGATGGGCGTGATCCCGATTCCTCCGGCAACGAACAGTGCACTGCCCTGGCCGACGAAGGGGAACCCGTTGCGGGGACCGCGAATGGTGACCCCATCCCCTTCCGTGAGCGAGTGCATTTCCAGAGATCCGCCATCACCATCCGGAATCCGCCGCACCGCAACGGTGTACGTCGAGGAAGCCGAGGGATCACCGCACAGGGAGTACTGTCGGCGCCGCCCGGACGGAAGGTGAAAGTCGATGTGCGATCCCGGTTGCCAGCGTGGAAGTTCCGCACCGTCCACGGCTCGGAATCGCAAGCACACGACGTCTTCGTCCTCGGCCACCACTTCACGTTCTGCGAGAACGAGATTCAGAGCCGTATCGGGTTTTGGCCGGCGAACTCCGGGCTGTATTCGTAAGCGGTGAGCAGGCGCAGGTACTTGTCGGCGACCACCTGAGTCAGACGCATCGCACGGTCGCGACGAGGCAAACCCCTGAGATCCATGGGCGCTTCGTGTTTCGGCATCGGAGCGAGTAGATCACGCACCTTCGGAACGATCATCGTGATGCCGCCCGTGCTGCTGGTGACACGGCCAGGTACTGCACGGCCTGCGCAGTCGAGCCTTCGTTGCTCGGGTGATAGGACCGTGAGAAGTAGGTCGACATGCGAAGCGCCAATCCGCGCCCGGTCGGCAGCACGCCACGCTTGCCTGCCGCGTAGAAGTCCGACCAGTGCGGCTTGCGTCGATGCGGGGCCCAGTTCGCGAGTTCCGGATCGTTTCGCATCAGGTAACGGGCACCGCGCGCCCACAACCAGACGATGACCGGAGTCACCACCAATTGCGTTCGGATACGCCTGAATTCACGTTTGTCGAAGTAGCGCATCACGTCGTACGCCACCGATCGGTGCTCGACTTCCTCCGCACCGTGCCAGCGCAGGAGATCGAGCATCGTGGGATGGATATCGGCACGGTCGAGGCCGTCCGCATTGAGAACCCAGTCACCGAGGAAGGCGGTGATGTGTTCGATTGCCGCAACCAGCGCCAGACGTTCGACGAGGTGATTTCTGGCGCGCAGTCCTGTCAGCGGCTTCGGCCCCAGAATCTTGTCGAACGTCCAGTGCATCTGGTCGGTGAACGGCGTCGGGTCGAGGCCGTTGTCCTTCAGGTGATCGAGCACCCCGGTGTGAGCTTTGGCGTGCATCGCTTCCTGCCCGATGAACCCGATGACATCTTCACGGAGCTGCTCGTCCTCGATGTGGGGCAGTGCTTCCTTGAACGTCTCGACGAACCACTCCTCGCCCGCGGGGAGCAGTAGATGCAGGACGTTGAGCACATGGGTACTGAACGGATCACCCGGAATCCAGTGCATGGGCAGGTTCGACCAGTCGAATTCGACGTTTCGTGCCTGCAGCACCAGATGGTCGGGCTCGCTCGACGCTTTCGTCGGCTCGGTTGACGCCGTCATGGCATTACTCCTCGTCGACACCGCACACGATGTCTGTGACACAGTTCACCCTTTGTGAGAGTTAACTGTAACACTGAGTAATAGGTAGAGCTAGTGGGTCTATCCGTAGGTGTCCCGCGGACCGCGCCCCCTGATGTGACGCTCACCCTTTCGCCAGCTCGGGGCAGTCGGTCCGGTGATCTTCAAACTCTTGACCACTCCATCTCCGACCGCAGCGGCAATCTTGGCGAGGATGTTGGCCTGCATCATCCGAAGTTGAGTCGCCCAGGCCGTGGACTCGGCCGAAATGCTCAGTACACCTTCACGCAAACTCGTCGGCTCCGCGTGAGCCGCGATGTCCTCACCGACCACCTCCACCCAGCGGCCGATGACAGTACCTTCCGAAACATGCTGCGACCAGCCACGTTGCTTGGAAATCGCCTTCGCGAGCGAGCCCAGAGTCTGCGGGTCCCGGTCGTCCGGGCCGGCGCCCGACCAACCCCTGCGACGACGCTGGCGGAGACTGCGGATGCCCCCTCCGGAGCGCTTTCCCTGCCCGACGGACCGTCCACTGGCCTTGGCAGCGGCACGGGCCTCCTCGAGAGCACGGCGAGCGAGATCGACACCTTTGAGCTCGGGTTCCGGTGACTTGGCGTCAGGATCTTCATTCATCGCCCGGTATCTCCTTCGTCGCGTCCGATGTGGCCGTTATCCGGGAAACACGGCCAGCCTCCGTGTCGTGCGCTTCGACAGTGAAACGGGTTGCATGCAGTTCCTCCGGAACATCCTCAGGCACCGCAGCGGTGATCAACACCTGCTCCGCATCGACCGCTACCTTCGCCAGGGCCTGCCGACGAAACCGGTCGAGTTCGGCAAACACGTCGTCGAGCAGCAGAACCGGATCCGTACCGTCCGAACGCAGCAGCGAGAACGCTCCCAAGCGCAAAGACAACGCGAACGACCAGGATTCACCATGACTCGCAAATCCCTTCGCAGGTGTGTCACCGAGCTCGAGTTCCAGATCGTCCCGGTGCGGTCCGACCAGACACACTCCGCGTTCGATCTCCTTGGAACGCATTGCCTCGAGCTCGTCGACGAACTTCTCCCGAAGAAACACATGATCGTCGGGTTCCGGCCGGCGAGCCGGATCGAGATACTCGGGCGGAAGGGAAGCAGCGAGACTGGAGCGGTAGCGAATCCGTGCCGGGCGGGAGGCCGGCGCCAGCGACCGGTATGCATCGGACACGAACGGCGCGAGCTCGTGAACCAGTCCGAGCCTGCCGGCCAGAAGCTGCGCACCATGAGTGGCGAGATGCCCGTCCCACACATCGAGCGTCGCGAGAGCACTCGCTCCGTCCTCGCTTCTGGAACCGCGCCTGAGGGCGCCGCCCGCTGTCTTCAGAAGCGCCGACCGTTGCCGCAGAACCTTGTCGTAATCCGCACGCACCGCAGCCATTCGAGGAAGCCGAGTACACAGCAGCTCGTCGAGAAAACGGCGGCGATCACCCGGATCGCCACGGACCAGCGACAGGTCTTCGGGGGCGAACATCACGGTCTGCAGAATCCCGAGAATCTCACGAGGCCGCCGTGTGGGTGACTGATTGATTCTGCCGCGGTTGGACTTGCCGTCGTTGAACTCGAGATCGATCGACAACTCACGGCCCGAATTGACCACGGTGGCCGAAGCGAACGCCTGCGAGCGACCGGTCCTGATCATCGGAGCGTCGCTGGACACCCGATGGGACGACAGGGTCGACAGGTAGCCCACGGACTCCAGAATGTTGGTCTTTCCGTGACCGTTGGGGCCGATGAAAACGGTGCACCCCGGTGTCAGATCGATCCTCAACGAATCCCACGAACGAAAATCCCGGAGCGAGAGCGCGCGTACGAACACCTATGATCCAGAATCGGTTTCCGCAGGCTTCACAGCATGCCCACCGAACTGGTTACGCAACGCCGAAACCGCCTTCATCGCAGGCGAATCCGCCTGGCGTGAAGCGAAACGCGCGAAGAGCGCGGCGCTGATGACCGGCGCGGGAACGGCGTGGTCGATCGCTTCGTGCACAGTCCATCTGCCTTCGCCGGAATCCGCTGTGTAACCGGAGATCTCGCTGAACTCGGGATCCTCGTCCAGGGCCTTCACCAACAGATCCAGCAACCAGGACCGGACGACGGTGCCCTTGGTCCACGCACGCAGTACGCCGTGCACATCGGTGACCAGGTCTTCGGCGTCGAGAAGTTCGTAGCCTTCCGCATACGCCTGCATCAAGCCGTACTCGATGCCGTTGTGAATCATCTTCGCGTAGTGACCTGCACCCACCGGACCCGCGTGAACGAATCCGTCGGCTCGTTCGCCTTCGGGGCGAAGAGCATCGAAGATCGGAAGTGCCCGTGCAACATCGGATTCCGAACCGCCCACCATGAGCCCATAGCCGTTCTCGAGACCCCAGACTCCGCCGGACACACCGCAGTCGAGGTATCCGATGCTCTTCGTGGCGAGAAGTTCGCCGTGTGCTTTGTCGTCCGTGTACCGGGAGTTACCACCATCGATCACGAGGTCGCCCGGCTCGAGGACTCTCGAGAGTTCCTCGACGGTGTCCTGGGTGATCTTTCCCGCCGGAACCATCACCCACACCACCCGCGGAGCGGCCAGCGCCGAGGCAAGCTCGGACAGAGACGCCACGTCGGTGACCTCGGGACGCGGGTCGTATCCGATTACCTCGTGGCCGTGCGCGCGCAGACGCTCACGCATGTTGAAACCCATTTTTCCGAGTCCGACCAATCCGATCTGCACCGTGATCTCCGTCCGCTCGTGAGTGTGGTTTCTTCGTCGATCAGCCAGGCAGTCGCACCGGCATCAGCAAGTAGGTGTATTCGCTTTCCGGCGCGGCGAACGAACCGGACTCGTCCGACTCGGGCTCTTCTTCCGTAGCGGGCCGCAGAACCGCAGGGCGGCTGGGCGTGGTGAATCCGAACAGAACGTGCTCGCTGTGCAGCGACGAAAGCCCGTCGATCAGGTAGCCAGGGTTGAAAGCGATGGTGAGGGGCTCGCCCTTGAACACCACGTCGAGGCCCTCCTCGGCCCGGCCCGCATCATCGCCGCCGGCCGAGAGCATCAGGCCCTCCGTCGTGAACTCGAGTCGAACCTGTGCGCCACGTTCGGCGACGAGGGCGACGCGCTTGATCGCTTCGATCAGCGGCGAGATCTCGACGGTGGCCATCGCCGTGTGCGAGGGCGGGAGAAGCTGACGGAACTTGGGGAATTCGGCGTCCAGCAACCGGGTGGTGGTGCGGCGACCGTCGTTCACGATGCCGAGCAAACCGTCGTTTCCGACTGCACTGCCGGAACCCAGGGCCAACTCGACAGGTGAATTCGCATCTCCTGCAAGTGTTTTGGCGGATTCCGAGAGGGTTTTCGCAGGCACGAGGACAGCTGCGGTCGTCTCGTCACTTGTGGGCATCCACTCGATCTGACGAACCGCGAGACGGAAACGGTCGGTGGCGGCGAGCACGATCGTGCTCTTCTCGATCTCGACCCGGATACCGGTGAGCATCGGGAGGGTGTCGTCCTTGCCGGCTGCGATCGCGACCTGGCTGATCGCTTCCGAGAACAGGTCAGCCGGGATGGATCCGGTCTGCTGGGGAAGTGCGGGCAACTGCGGGTAGTCCTCGACCGGCATCGTCGGCAAGGAGAACTTGGCGCTTCCGCAGTTGATGAGTACTCGAGTGCCCTCGAGGACCACGTCGACCGGCTTGTTGGGCAGCGACTTGGTGATGTCCGCGAGGAGCTTGCCGGAGACGAGCACCTGCCCGACGCTTCCGACCTCGGCCGAGACACGAACCTGAGCCGACACCTCGTAGTCGAAGCCCGAGACGGTCAGAAACTGCTCCGACGCATCGAGAAGCACCCCGCCGAGAACCGGCACCGGCGGCCGGGACGGAAGGCTGCGCGCGACCCACGCAACCGAATCAGCGAACTCTTCCCGGGATACGCGAAACTTCAGGCTTCCAAGCTCCATCGCCGGGTGGTTCCTCTCGGTAGGCACGATTGTTCCAGCGCGGTTGCAGACTCAGGAGACCCCAACCGCAGAACTGCAGTCTTGCACAGAGCAGCGATGCATAACCGTATGCCCTCGAGGGCGATCTTGAAAGCCGAACGAGCACGTTCTCGAGGACGGCGAATCGGCCTGTGAACGCACTCCGTCCCCAACGCTGTTTTGAAAGATGTTCTTAGAGGGAAATTTCAGAAGTACTATTAGGTCCTGTGGAATCTGTGGAGCAACACCGGTAAACACAGGTCGACGCCCATGCAAACATGGGGAGAACTCGAGGACGAACTCGAGGACGATTTTCGGGCGCGTGTGGACTACTCGAGGTTGTTCGAGTTTGTCCCCCGCCGGTCCACAGGAATTCCACCTCATCCCCACAGTTGTCCACAGGTGTGAGTGCTTTCTTGCAGGCACGATGAGCGGCGTGTCGTCGCGGTGTGTCGCGAACTCGAATCAGAAAGGCCATCTCGAGACGGGCCTCGAGGTACCCCTCAGAGGGCGCACCTCGAGCCGTTCCTCGAGCAGAACCCCGAGGAACGGCCGTGAACGACGAGTGAGACCGGTCAGCGCTTGGAACGCTGTTTGATGCGAGCGGTGAGCTCCTGCACCTGGTCGTAGACCTTACGACGTTCCGTCATCTCCTTGCGGATCTTCTTGTCCGCATACATGACGGTGGTGTGGTCCCTGCCGAACGTCTGGCCGATCTTCGGAAGCGACAGATCGGTGAGCTCGCGGCACAGGTACATGGAGATCTGGCGAGCCTGCGCCAGTGGTCGCGCCTTACCTGGACCACAGAGATCGTCGATCGACATGTTGAAGTACTCGGCGGTGACGGCCATGATCGTCGCCGCATTGATCTCGACGGTCGAGGAGTCGGGCATCAGGTCGCGAAGGACGACCTCGGCGAGTGTGAGGTCGAGGGGCTGCCTGTTCAGGGACGCGAAAGCAGTCACACGAATCAGCGCGCCCTCGAGCTCACGGATGTTGCGTTCGATGCGACTGGCGATCAACTCGAGGACCTCGTACGGCACCTCGAGGCGGTCCATCCTGGCCTTCTTGCTGAGAATGGCGATTCGGGTCTCGAGTTCGGGCGGCTGAACGTCCGTGATCAGACCCCACTCGAACCGGGTGCGGAGGCGTTCTTCCAGAGTGGCCAGCTGCTTCGGCGGACGGTCCGACGAGACCACGATCTGCTTGTTGGCGTTGTGCAGGGTGTTGAAGGTGTGGAAGAACTCCTCCTGAATGCCTTCCTTGCCCTCGATGAACTGGATGTCGTCCACCAACAGGACGTCCGTCTCCCGGTATCGCCTCTTGAACGCCACCTTCCGGTCGTCACGGAGGCTGTTGATGAAGTCGTTGGTGAATTCCTCGGTCGAGACGTACTTCACGCGCATGCCGGGGAACAGCCGCTGCGCATAGTGACCGGCCGCGTGCAATAGATGTGTCTTACCGAGACCGGACGCGCCCCACACGAACAGCGGGTTGTAGGCGCGTGCCGGGGCCTCGGCGATGGCGACGGCCGCGGCGTGAGCGAATCTGTTCGACGAACCGATCACGAAGGTGTCGAAGGTGTACTTCGCATTCAGGCTGCCGGCACCGCTCGAGTTCGTGATCGGCCCGGCGGGCGGCTTCGTGAAATAGGAAGGCCAGGACTCGTGAACGCTGGCGAGGGCCTCGCTCTCGTCGTCCACCTCTTCCTGATCCGACAGTTCCGAATCGGACGGTTCACCCTCGAGATCGCCGAACGTGCGGCGGCGGTACGAGCCGGAACTCGAGGTGCCCGGCTCGAAGCGCCGACGGCGACTCGAGTCGGCGTCCGGGTGCGCACGCGGTGTGGGATCGTCGACTCCGCTGTCGGTACTCGCAGACGACTCTTCTACCGGCTCCGGGTCGTTGGTGGCGGCGGCGATACGCACGCCGAGTCCTTCGACCTGTTCACCCAGGTGTCGTCCGAGCGCGTGCAGTATGGGTTCCCGAAGATCGCGCTCGATCGCTTCTTGCGCGAACGAGGACGGGACCGACAGCAGTGCGAAACCCTGGGCGAGAGTGAGCGGTTTCACCAACGCGAGCCAAGCCTTCTGGCCGCGGCTCAACGGGGGGAGATCTCCACCGGGATTCGAAGACGTGAGCTCCGCGACAACGTCGACCCAGACCCGTGCCAGCGCATTCGGATCCTCGTTCACGTAGTTCCTCCCTGGTGGGTTCGGTCCCGGATCGGTTTCCGGGCGTTCGAGGCCAGAGGTCGACCCCTCACCGGCATACGAATATGCCACCTGATCAGTATTTCCACACAATTATCCACAGATGTGGACAAACTGGGCCGCGGGGAGGGAAACGGAGCCGCGCAGTGCGGTGAATGCGCGTTTCGATCGTTCTACCTGCATAAACAGGTTGGAAGATCATGGGACGCGACCGGTGACCACCGGTCGGAACGTCGAGAAAGGTGGGTCAACCACACCGGAGTGGGGACCGCAGAGAGCACCATCGATGCCCTGTGGATGGATGGGTCGAAATCGGCTGATGAGATCGGTGACTACGAGGCGTCGTCTCTCGATCTGGGTTCATCGGCAAGACCATGCGGAAGACGCTAGCAAGGTGTCGGCAACTTCACAGCAGTTTCGAGCAGCCGATCGGCACAATCGAGGGCCGGTGGCAAGCATTCGGTCGTCTTCGGCGTGTCGGGTATTGTCTTCGACGGCTGATTCGGTGAGAAGTCGCCGGTGAGCGAGTTTGACCTGATCGAGAGCGGTAAGTACTCTCGAACAGTCACCCTTTGGTGAGGTGACCGGTGAGCGCTGGCTTCGTGCAGCCGCCGCCGGTCCTCGTATACCGCCGGGTAAGCAATTTCGTAATCGCTAGATCCATGACGCCGGGAGGCGTCGATGAACTTCGAGGAGTGTTGACCGTGGCCAAGGGCAAGCGGACGTTCCAGCCGAACAACCGACGCCGCGCGCGCGTTCACGGCTTCCGTCTTCGTATGCGGACCCGTGCGGGTCGTGCAATCGTTGGTGCACGTCGTCGTAAGGGCCGCGCATCTCTCACAGCCTGATCCCGTTACTGGGATCGGGAGCTCGGGATGTTGCCTGAGCCGAACCGCCTGCGTCGTCATTCGGATTTCTCGTCGACGGTCAAGCGCGGTCGGAGAAGTGGTAGACGCGACGTAGTCGTGCACGCCTTCGACCACGCGACGACGGACGAGTTGATCAGAGTCGGCGGTCCCAGATTCGGGTTGGTCGTGAGCAAGGCTGTCGGGCCGGCGGTGATTCGACATCGAGTCGCACGCCGGCTTCGTCATATCTGTATCGGTCTCGTCGATCGGGTTCCAGAAGGTACCGACATCGTGATCAGAGCACTTCCGGGTGCGGCGACGGCCGGCAGTAGTGAACTCGAGCAACAGATCCAGCTCCTGTTACAACGAATGAACCTCCTCGAATCCGTGAGTGAATCGGTATGACCAGCGCACTCGAACTGTCGTCCCTGCGGATGATTCCTGCACGCATACTGATTTTCGGGATCGAGCTCTACCGCACCTATGTGTCTCCGTTGAGGCTGCCCACCTGCAGATTCATGCCCACGTGCAGTGAGTACGCGGTTGAGGCCCTACGAACTCACGGAGCGATCAAGGGCCTGTTTTTGACGGTGGTGCGCCTCGCAAAGTGTGCTCCCTGGCACTCTGGTGGATGGGATCCGGTCCCAGCCCGCCGCGACGGTCGCGGAAGTTTCCACCCAAGCTGTCCGGCGAACGTGGACGAACAGAGGAGTACATAGAGCCGTGCTCGACTTCATTTACTATCCGGTATCCGGAATTCTCTGGGTATGGCACAAGATTTTCGGTGCCATACCCTTCCTTGGCCCGAGTAGCGGAATCACCTGGGCACTGTCCGTGGTGTTCCTGGTCTTCACGCTGCGTGCGCTTCTGTACAAGCCGTTCGTCAAGCAGGTGCGGACCACGCGGCAGATGCAGGAACTGCAGCCGCAGATCAAGGCGCTGCAGAAGAAGTACTCGGGTGACCGTCAGCGGCAGGCTCTCGAGATGCAGAAGCTGCAGAAGGAGCACGGCTTCAACCCGATCATGGGTTGCCTCCCGGTGCTCGCGCAGGCACCTGTGTTCATCGGTCTCTTCCACGTTCTGCGCTCGTTCAACCGCACGGGCACCGGCCTCGGACAGCTCGGTATGTCGGTCGAGGAGAACGCGAACACACCCAACTATTTCTTCGGTGTCGACGATGTTCAATCGTTCCTGAGTGCCCGACTCTTCGGCGCGCCGATCTCCGCGTGGATCACGATGCCGAAGGCACAGCTCGAAGCCTTCGCCAGCTACGGTCCGATTCCGACTGTTCTCAACATCGCGGTCGTGGCCGTACCGCTCATGATCATCGCCAGCATCGCGACACACTTCAACTCGCGGGCGTCGGTTGCGCGTCAGAGTCCGGAAGCTGCGGCCAGCCCGCAGTCGGCGATCATGAACAAGCTCGCGTTGTACGTGTTCCCGCTCGGTGTTCTCGTCGGTGGTCCGTTCCTTCCCATCGCAATTCTTCTCTACTGGGTCAGTAACAACGTCTGGACCTACGCACAGCAGCACATCGTGTTCCGCCGGATCGATGCGGAGGAACAGGAGAAGAAGGCCGCTGCAATCGAGCGTCGTACCGACAATGCGCCGAAGCCCGGCGCCCGCCCGGACCCGACGAAGAAGAAGGCGTCTCGGGCTGGAGGATCCTCGGCCGCCGATGTCGCCGACAGTGAAGTCACCGATTCGTCTGGCACGGAGATTTCCGACAAGTCGGCTCCCAAGAAGAACTCGGGACAGCAGGCGAAGCAGAAGCAGAACCGTCCCCAGCAGAATCGCGGCAAGTCCAACAAGCGCAAGCGGCGCTGATTTTCAGGAGAAGTGAACCTCATGGCAAGTGAGCCGGATACCGCAGTAGAAGAAGTCGAGACCGATGCGGTGAGCGCCGACGTCGAGACCGATGCCGATGACGACTTGGTCGAGGAAGGCGAGATCGCCGGGGACTACTTGGAGCAACTGCTCGACGTACTCGACTTCGACGGTGACATCGACCTCGATGTCGAGGGCGATCGTGCAATCGTGAGCATCGATGGCGGAGACGACCTGAGCAAGCTGGTCGGCCGCAAGGGTGAGGTGCTCGACGCGCTGCAGGAGCTGACACGGTTGGCTGTCCAGCAGTCGACCGGTGAACGTAGCCGGCTGATGTTGGATGTCGCGGGATGGCGAGCGAACCTCCGTGCCCAGCTGAGTCAGCTCGGCACTGCCACCGCGAAGCGAGTTCTCGAGAGCGGTGAACGTGAAGAGCTCCGTCCGATGACTCCGTTCGAACGAAAGATCGTCCACGATGCTGTGGCTGCTGTCGACGGTGTGTCGAGCGAGAGCGAAGGTGCCGAACCGCAACGACGAGTGGTCGTCCTGAAGGACTGATCTTTCGACTCCCCCAGCCGAAGACGCGGGGTCCGGGAATTTCTTCCTGGGCCCCGCGTCTCGTCTTTGGTGATGCTCGGTTTCACGTGAAACCGACCCCTCCCTTCTCGCTTGGGCGCCAAGACCGAATCATCGCCCGATACACCCCTGTTTCTCCCCGACCTCTGACCCAAGGTTGTTTCGTCACAGTGACAGTTGGTATCGCTGGCGTCGTCAGAACTTGTCGATCTCCAATTTCTTCATCTGCATCATGTGCTCGTACGCGTTCGGTCGAGTCATGAGTTCGTCCATGTTGGCAGGCACCACTTGCCAACTCAATCCGTACGAATCCTTGCACCATCCGCACTGCTCAGCTTCGGGGACAGCTGACAGGGCGGACCAGTAGCGGTCGATCTCCGACTGTCCGTCCGCGGAGATCATGAGTGACATTCCTTCACCGAAATCGAAGGGCTGATCGGCACCCGAATCCATGGCGGTCAACCACTGTCCGGCAAGTTGGAATTCCGAGAACATGATCGATCCCGCTACGGCGGGACCAGTTGGCTGGGGGTACTCCGCGACGGTGCCCCACCCCGAGTTCGAAAACAGGTCGATGTAGCTCTCCACGGCCTGGCGACATTTGTTCTGCGCGGCCCCACAGAACATGAGCGAGGGAAGTACGAAGGGCCGTGGCGACCCCTCGGGGTTGGTGAGAATGAGTTGCCAACTGACCCCGAACTTGTCCTGGACCCAGGCGTATTTTTCGCTGAAGGGATATGCGTCCAACCCCATCATGACGATGCCTCCGTCGGACAGTTTCGCGAACACCTCGTCTTGGTACTTGCTCGCGTCCTCGTAGAGAACCGGATCAAAATTGAGCATGAGGTTGACGGTGGGGTTGGGTTCGAACTCCGGTCCCGCATTGATGAGTACCAACTGGGTGCCGGCGAGTGAGATGTCGACAGTGACAGGTTTGCCGGCCATCCCCTGTTGGAACTCGGGAAGTCCGTGCTCGGGGTATCGGGCGGAGATCTCGAAAGAACAGTCACGGAACGTGTCGGCGTAGAACGAGGCCTGTTCCTCGGCGACCGAGTTGGACCAGATGTTCGGAACGATGGTCTGTTGAGTTGCGGCGGGCATAGCTCTCTCCTCAGTTCTCGTGAAAAGACTTTGGTTTGGTGTCGCTGCGTCAACGCTAGTTCGTGCGGGCTGGGTTAACTGCCCACTCCGGCTATTCATACGAGTGTCTCGAGCGATCCGTGTTTCACGTGAAACGGCCGAAATTCTCCTCGCGGCGCACCATGTAGTGACCCGCGACCGTTCCGTCACTGTGACGGGCAAAGTCCGCCCTTCAGTTTCACGTGAAACTCGGCAGTGATTCCAAAGTCGAACGCGTGAACCCCTCCCCTCCCCCACCGCAACCCCGTTTGGAACCGCGCGAAACCAGAAGTGAGGGAAGACGCACACCGAACTGCTGGGGGGTTAGTCGAACAATCCGCGCCGAGGGGCGGATAATGAAGCGATCCGCTTTTGTTGATTTCGCGATGTTCACGGAGGATGTTTCACGTGGAACAGAATGGCCTCGGGCCGAATGGTTGGGACGAGCTCGCTGCGGCCCACGAAGTGTTTGGCGACCGATTCGACATCGCAGAACGCTACTACCAATCCCTTGCGAGCGACGGAGTGGAACGCGGCCTGATCGGCCCGCGTGAAGTACCGCGTCTCTGGGAGCGTCATATCCTCAACTGTGCCGTGCTCGGCGAACTGATCGGTGAGGGCGAATCGGTGGTCGACGTCGGTAGCGGGGCAGGACTCCCCGGCATACCTCTGGCGATTGCGAGACCAGATCTTCGGATCACTCTCGTCGAGCCTCTGCTGCGGCGATCGGTATACCTGGCCGAGTTCGTGGAATCGAACGCTCTCGATGTACTCGTCGTCCGCGGCCGAGCCGAGGAGTCCGGAGTGATCAAGGAAGCCGGCGGCGCAGACGTCGTCACATCGCGCGCCGTCGCGCCGCTCGAGAAGTTGGCGAAGTGGTCGATGCCGTTGGTTCACGAGCATGGAAGAATGCTTGCGTTGAAGGGAACGAGTGCGGCCGAGGAAGTTTCTCGTGATCGCGCTTCCCTAACTCGACTGGGGGCTGGCAAGGTGGACGTTGTCGAATGCGGGGCCGATCTCCTACCGACACCAACCCTTGTAGTTCGTGCCGAGCGGCAGCCGCGTCGACGAGGACGACGATGACGAGGACCCCCAACCACGTTGATGGCCGCAGCCTAGTTTTTCCAACAGAAGGAGTAGTCAATGTCGGGTGGACCTGAATCCGCCGTTTCACGTGAAACCGTTTCACGTGAAACCGACCGTCAATCCGACCAGCCGAAGAATGGGGACGACGGATTCACGGCCCCCTACTCGAGTATCTATGCGGACGAGACCCCGATCGGTGCTGCCGCCCATCGAGCGAGTCAGGTACTTCACCCGGGGTCGGTGACACTCCCGAAGCCCCCCGAGCGTCGCATCCTCACCATCGCCAATCAGAAGGGTGGCGTGGGAAAGACGACCACTGCGGTGAACCTGGCCTCAGCCCTGGCTGTTCAGGGACTCACTGTCCTCGTGGTGGATCTCGATCCGCAGGGCAACGCAAGTACTGCATTGGGCGTTGATCACCAATCCGGTACCCCGTCCAGCTACGAGCTGCTCCTTGGTGAGGTGACCGCGAAGGAAGCGATTCAACCGAGCCCGCACAGTGAGCGCCTTTACTGCATTCCCGCGACCATCGACCTCGCGGGCGCCGAGATCGAACTCGTATCGATGGTGGCTCGGGAGGGCCGTCTCAAGTCGGCACTGAGCTCGCAGGCACTCGGCGATGTCGACGCAGACTTCATCCTCATCGACTGCCCCCCGTCACTCGGGTTGCTCACGGTGAACGCGATGGTCGCCGCCAAGGAAGTTCTGATCCCGATCCAGTGCGAGTACTACGCGCTCGAAGGTGTCGGTCAGTTGCTGCGAAACATCGAACTGGTGCAGGCGCACCTGAACCCCGAGCTACATGTCTCGACGGTTCTGCTGACGATGTACGACGGAAGAACCAAGCTTGCCGATCAGGTCGCGGAGGAGGTTCGCGGGCACTTCGGTGAAGCGGTCCTGAAGGCCGTCATACCGCGGAGCGTCAAAGTCTCCGAGGCGCCCGGCTACGGCATGACCGTTCTGGACTACGACCCGGGTTCACGTGGAGCCATGAGCTATCTGGATGCCGGTCGCGAACTCGCCGCTCGCACCGATGGAAACTCGACGCAGGAGAAGAGATGAGTCAGACGCGCAAGGGTGGTCTTGGACGCGGGTTGGCCGCACTCATCCCGACAGGACCGGCAGCCGCCGGCCCTGGGTTGGGTAACGCTGCTGCGGATGTGGTGATCGGTGCGGACAAGCGTCACACGCCGAGCCCTGCGGACTTGATGAGCAAGTCGGTCAAGGCGAACGGTGAGCAGACCGGCGAGGAGCCGACCGACGACTCCGCTGAGAAGACGACTGCGGAAGGCAACACAACGCCGGACACCACCACGCCGGAGACCGAACCCCTCTCCTCCCCCGGTGGTGCCGTGTACCGGGAACTGGACCCGGAGAGCATCGAGCGGAATCCGAAGCAGCCGCGCCAGGTGTTCGACGACGACGCCATCGCGGAGCTTGTCCACTCCATCCGTGAGTTCGGGCTGATGCAGCCGATCGTGGTGCGACCACTGGCGAATGGCAAGTTCCAACTCGTCATGGGTGAGCGTCGGTGGCGGGCCAGCCAGGAGGCCGGTCTCGAGGCGATCCCGGCAATCGTGCGTGAGACGGCAGACGACGCGATGCTTCGCGACGCCCTGCTGGAGAACGTGCACCGCGTACAGCTGAACCCCCTCGAAGAGGCCGCGGCGTACCAGCAACTCCTCGAGGAGTTCGAAGTCACCCACGAGGAACTTGCTGCACGGATCGGTCGCTCGCGACCGGTGGTGACCAACATGATTCGCCTGCTCCGGCTCCCCATTCCCGTGCAGCGCCGAGTTGCGGCGGGAGTGCTGTCCGCGGGCCATGCTCGCGCACTCCTCTCCCTCGAGGCAGGTGCGGACGCACAGGAAGTTCTGGCCGCACGAATCGTCGCCGAGGGTATGTCGGTCAGGGCAACGGAAGAAGCGGTCACTCTCGCCAACCGTGAGAAGGATGCGCCGCCACCTCAACAGCGTCGGCGTCCGATCCAGATGCCTGGTCTGCAGGACGTGGCTGAGCGCCTGTCCAACTCGTTCGACACCCGTGTCACCGTGAGCCTCGGTAAGCGCAAAGGCAAGATCGTCGTCGAGTTCGGCTCGGTCGACGATCTGCAGCGAATCGTGAACATGATGGAGGCGCAGCAGGCCGAGTGATGAGTGCCGATCGTAAGGACAGGACCGCCGCCCGTAGGTGTGCGGCGTCCGCACCAGTGAGCTTTGGAGGCTGAGCAGAATCGTGTCCACACACGTCACTTCGCTCACCTTGGACGGACTGGACCAACTCTCCGCCCACGCCCGCCGGTGCGTCTTCTGGGAGATGGACCCAGCGGCCGTGCACGACTCACGTGGATTCTGCGACCAGGAATTCGAGAAGGAAGCGTGGCTGTCGATGGTCATGCTGGAGTGGGGTTCGTGCGGTCAGGTGGCCGTGCTCGACGGGAAACCCGTCGGAAGTGCTCTGTATGCACCGCCGCGTGCGGTTCCCCGTGCCGGGTTGTTCCCCACCTCCCCCGTCAGTGCCGATGCGGTGCTCCTGACGACGGTTCGTCTCGAACCGGCCGGTGAGGAGATGGATCTGGGTACGACGCTGATGCAGTCAGTGGTGGCCGATCTGGTTCGCCGTGGCGTCAGGGCACTGGAAGCGTTCGGAATCTCCGACGCCGGTGACCGGTGCGACCCGAAGGTCGCCTCAGCGACAGCGGCGCGTGAATGCTCCCCCGAGGAGTGCATGATCCGCACCGAGTTCCTCGAAGACTTCGGGTTCGAAGTTGTTGCGCCGCATCACCGTTTCCCGAGAATGCGTCTGGAACTGGACCGTGATCACGGGTGGAAGGAAGACGTCGAGGCCGCCCTGGAACGCCTTCTGGAATCGTCGGCGCTGACCATGGTCGAGATCGGTGAGAATGCCGGCGCCCGCACTCCGGTGGGCGCCGGATCGAGTAGCGGGAGAACGGCCAACCGATCTAGGTGCGATCGGCCGCCGCGAGCTCTTCTGCCAGTAGTTCGGCGAAAGTGAATGTGCCCGTCGGCTGATCGTCCTGCCCGAGAAGGTAGAGACGCTTGACCGACACCAGGACGGCCTCGGCAATCGTGTCACGGGCGCGTGAGCTGGCCAGAACGGCGACATCGGACGTGTTGGTCAGGTAACCGAGATCGATCTGGACGGTGGGCATGTCCGTGAGACGCAGAAGGTCCCAGGTGCGGCCATGAGTTCGGCAGTCCTGCAGGCGAGTTCGAGCCACGATCTCTCGCTGAATGAAGCCACTGAGAACTTGTCCGATCATCGAGGTCGAGCCGTGCGAGTTGCCGAAGTGGAAACTCGCGATGCCGTTTGCTGCCGGGCTGGAACTGCACGCACACCGCAGCGATATCATCAGGTCGGCGTCGAATGCGTTCGACGTGGACGCGCGCTCTGCCTCCGACGGGTTCGATCCGAAGGGGCGCGACAGGAACGTCTCCATGCCCGTGGCTGCCATCCGCCCCTCGAGACGGCTCGCGAGATCCCAGAGAATCTCGGCTTCGGAGATGGCGCCCTCGGGCCCCTGAACGATTGCACCGGTGGCTTCGCCGCCCAGTCCGGGGTCGATGACGATGCGCTTGCCGCTCAACTGTGGGCCGGACCGGCGAACCAGTTCTTCCTCGCTGATGGCATGCGGGGAACCACCCGTGACCCGGGTTCCGAGGAGTTCGAGTGAACGAAGAGTGGCAGGACCGCAGATGCCGTCGGAGGCGATACCGATCTCACGCTGGAAGGACGTAAGGGAGGCGTGGGTGTGTGGTCCGAAGAATCCGTCCACGCGGCCGACGTAGAAGCCGAGGTCCTGAAGGCGGGTCTGCAGGGTGGCCACGTCGTCGCCGTACAGCGGCGCGGACAGCTGGTAGATGAGCGTACGAGCGCCGAGGCGGTAGGACGCTTCCTTGATGGATCGGTAGGTGGCCGGTCCCACTACCCCGTCGACGAGCAGGCCCCGCTGCTGCTGGAATGCACGAACTGCACTGTCGAGGTGGTGATCGAAGACTGCGTCGGGTGCGATCCAGTGCGACCCGTTGGTGCTCTCCCGACGGGTTTCTGCAACGCCGTTGTGGAGGAAGCCCAGATTCGACAAGGTGCCCCGAATCTCCGCGACGGCAGGGCCGTGATCGCCGTGTCGGAGTCGTTGCATGCTTCAGGGCCTCTCGTGCGTGGGGCGAATCGATCGCTGTGTCCGTGTCGCCGGTGCTTCACGAGCACATCGGATGATTGTCTCAGAAGTTCCCGTCAAAACGGGAATCCGGAACCCCGATTTCTACAGGGCGCCGGATTCCGGTTCGTAGATCAGAGGACCTCGGCAAGCTCCTTCAGCAGGGCTGCCTTGCCCTTGGTGCCGACGATGGTGTTGATCGGCTTTCCATCCTTGAACAGGATCAGCGTCGGAATCGACATGACCTGGAAGTCACGGGCGGCGCCGGGGTTGGCGTCGATGTCGAGCTTCGCAATGGTCAGCTTGTCCGAATGCTCGCCGGCGATCTCCTCGAGCACAGGCGCGATCATCTTGCACGGTCCGCACCAGGTGGCCCAGAAATCGACGAGGACGGGCTTGTCGCTGCCGAGAACGTCCTGCTTGAAGGAATCGTCGGTGATGGTGACGGTGTTCGACACGGGATTCTCCTAGTTGTGTTCGAGAGGTGATCAGGCGTCGACGGGCTCGCCGGCTGCGGGGATGGTGTTGGCGGTGATGTCGCCGCGTTCGGCAAGCCAACGTTCTGCGTCGATGGCTGCGGAACAGCCGGTTCCGGCGGCGGTGATCGCCTGACGGTAGGTGTGATCGACCAGGTCGCCGGCCGCGAAGACGCCTTCGAGAGAAGTGGCCGTGGTGGGTGCCTGCACCCGGACGTAACCCTCGTCGTCGATGTCGACCTGTCCCTTGACCAGCTCACTGCGCGGGTCGTGGCCGATGGCGACGAACACACCGGTGACCGGCAGGGTGCTCTCTTCGCCGGTGACGGCGTCGCGTACGACCAGCCCGGTGACGCTGTTTTCGCCCAGGACCTCGAGCGGCTGTGCGTTGGTGACGAAACGGATCTTGTCGTTCGACTTTGCGCGCTCGAGCATGATGCGAGATGCGCGGAATTCGTCGCGGCGGTGCACCACGGTGACGCTCTTGGCGAAGCGGGTGAGGAAGGTGGCTTCTTCCATGGCGGAGTCGCCGCCGCCGATCACAGCGATGTCCTGGTCCTTGAAGAAGAAGCCATCGCAAGTCGCGCAGGCGCTGACGCCGCGGCCGAGGAGGGTCTCTTCGCCGGGGATACCCAGGTAGCGTGCGGCCGCGCCCATTGCCAGCACGACTGCGTGCGCCTGGTGGGTCTCTCCCCCGACAACGACCTTCTTGATCGGGCCGGACAGGTCGATCTCGTCGACGTCTTCGGTGCGGATGTCGGCGCCGAAGCGTTTGGCCTGCTCACGCATTTGTTCCATGAGGTCGGGGCCCATGATTCCGTCACGGAACCCGGGGAAGTTCTCCACGTCCGTGGTGGTCATGAGAGCGCCACCGAACTGCGTTCCCTCGAAGAGGAGCGGTTCGAGCTCTGCGCGGGCTGCGTACACAGCCGCGGTGTACCCGGCAGGTCCGGAGCCAACGATGATGAGTTCGTGAACCGTCGACGGAGTGGTCATGCGGGCCTTCCGATAGTCAGGGCGGGTTGTCGCCGTTCGTGCGGGGTGCCTGCGTTCAGCAGGTGCACGTTCGGCTCAACACCAGACTAAAGGGTGTTGTTCCCGGCTTCGGCGTGATGCGGGTCGCGGATGACGCAGTGCGTGCCGTTGTAGATGGTGGGCATGCATTTGTTGCAGTGAATGCAGAGCCCCTCACGAACCTCGTGTCGGCGGAACTTGTCGACCAGGTAGGGGTCGCGAAGGAGTGCCCGAGCCATCGCCACGAACTCGAAGCCCTCCTCGAGGGCAGTGTGGACGGTGTCGATGCGGTTGATACCGCCCAGCAGGATCAGCGGCACCCGTAGGGCTTCTCTGAACTGCCGCGCCATCGGAAGGAAGAAGGCTTCCTCGAAGGGGTAGGTGGGAAAGATCTTGGGGCCGTACAGCTTCAGGCCGTAGCCGACCAGCTTCGGTTGGGAGGCGACGAACTCTGCCATCGGGACTTCTCCGCGGAAGAAGTACATGCCGTTGAGCAGGGAGCTGCCGCCGGTCAGTTGCAGAGCATCGAGGTTTCCGTCGGCCTCGAGCCATTGGGCGATCTCGAGACTCTCGGAGAGCCAGAGACCTTTGGGGACGCCGTCGGTCATGTTGAACTTGGCGGTCACGGCGACGTCGCTGCCCACGGCTTCCCGGACGAGACCCAGAACTCGACGTGGGTATTCGGCTCTGCCACGGACGCTCCCGCCGTATCGATCGTGACGCTTGTTCAGATTGGGGCTGAGGAAAGAACTGAGCAGGTAGTTGTGTCCGAGGTGTACCTCGATGGCGTCGAACCCGGCTTCGACGGCGTTGCGGGCGGCCGCGACGAAGTCCCGGGCCACCTCGTCGAGTTGGTCGAGCCTCGCCCCTCGCACCAGACCCATGGCCGGCGGGCTGAACCGGGTGGACGGCGCGAGCGTCTTCGCGTTGTTGGAGAGCGTGTTGGCCACGAGTCCGGCGTGACCGATCTGCGCGCAGGCCAACGCACCCTCGGCATGTACCGAATCGGTCAGTCTCCGCAGGTCGGGTATGCGCTCACGGTCGAGTACCAGGGTGTTTCGGTGAACGCGTCCGCTCGGCGACACGCTGCAATAGGCGACGGTGGTCATGGCGGCGCCGCCTTTGGCGACTTCGGTGTGAAAGTTCACCAGTTCGTCGGTGACCCTCCCCCGCGGCATGACCCCCTCGAACGTCGCGGCCTTCACGAAGCGATTACGCAGGGTGAGCGGTCCCATCCGGGCTCGTTCGAACGGGGTCGGATTCATGGGTGTGACCTTTCGGGTGTCGTCCTGACGGTGGGCGGGCTTGTCTTCGGGTGCTGCAGTGGCGGCCAAGGCGTCGCGAGCCGAACGCCGGGTGATACCGAGCTCGGACCGTGTCCGGGGGCCATGACCGCGGCATGAACCGCTGCCACGTCCCGAACATCGGTCATCTGCAGCAGCGCATCACACCCGTCGACCAGTTCCTCGACCGTTGCCTTGTCACGGAGGTCACCGATCAGCACTTCTATCCGGTCTTCGTATCCGGGAAAGAGCGCAAGGACGTCTGCTTCGTGTGGGAGTGCGAGGAGCCGGACGGTATGGCCGTCGGAGAGGAGCTCTGTCGTCGAATGAGCGCCGACGTAGCCTGCCGCGCCGGTGATGGCGACCTTCATTCGTCTACCTGCCATGAGTGGGTCGATTACGAGTCCAGTGGGTTCGTAAATGGCACGATATAGCGTCGATGGCGCGACGGTGGCAGTCCAAGGCCCACTCGTGCTGGGCGCACTCCTCGGAGTGACGCCGGATCTAGGGCCGTTCGAGGGCACCGATCGTGAAGGATGGATCAGGTGGGTGATCACCGGCAGTGCGGAACTGTTCGAACGCCCTGAAGTACGTGCTGCGACGCCGGGGCTGCTGGCAGCGATCAGAGATCACGAAGACCTGAGAACTACTCTGTGGCAAGGGTTCAGCGGTCCCAGTGCAGCCCTGTCCACGAGCCTGATTGCGGCCGAGGATGATTCACCCGAGTTGCGTGCGCGCATACTGGCACTGCTGATTCCGGGTCAGCCGATGTCGTCTCGTGAGATTGTTTCGGGACTACCTGCACCACAACCGTTTCCGACAACGAGCGCGGTGATCTGCGGTGGCTGGGGACCGGCCAGCAGGAGTGCTGTTCCGGACTGCCCGCGAACCTGAACCTGCCCGGACCCGAGAACCGGCTTCGACCGATCGATTCCGTTGGCCTGCAGACAATCCGCGAGAGTTTCCGGGTTCTCGAGGGGGCCGAGATTTCGTGAGCCCACCAGCGCCATCATCTTCCCGGGCTCTGGCTCGGCGGTGAAATCGAGATCGATGGTGTGCTCCGAAGTCGAGCTCGGCTGCGCGATCGTCTCTTCGTGCTCGGGCGGCTTGGGAATCACCATCACAGCGATGACGACGGCGACAGCTGCTGCCGTCGCGGCTCCGGCAGCGGTGAGTGCCCACGCTCGCCTTCTGCGAGGGAAGCGGATCACGTTGCCGGAATCCCCGTCAGCCGACGTGGAAGCAGACAGCAGGGCGGCATCGATCCTCGAGGCCACGTGCGTGGGAATGGGCGACTCGACGGTGTGATCGTCTCCGAGGTCCGACAGCCGGCGTTCCACAGCGTCGAGACTCTGAATGATGCGCATCGCTTCACGGTCTTCGCGTACCCGCGGCCACAGCCGGGTACTGACGGCCTGGGGCAGAACACCCGCGTGAAGATCGGACAACAGATCTGCGGAGTACGGCGGTGAAGGAAGATCGTCGGTATCCATCACCCCTCCTGTTCCTGTTGTGTCACCGGCGCGCCTGTCGTCGCGGTGTCGTAGGCCTTCACATTGTTTGGACGCGGCAAGTTCACGATCGGTTCCCGCCGTCCCGGAAATACTCGAGAGATTCCGCCAGCTTCTTTCGACCGCGCGCGCAACGACTCTTCACGGTGCCCGGCGGGACACCGAGCACCCGAGCGGCATCCGATACCGAATGTCCTTCGATGTCCACCGCCACCACGGCCAGGCGCTGTTCGTCCGGCAAATCGTCGAGAGCCTGGTGGATCATCAGACGGGTCTCCACGGCGGACACCTCGTCGTGGCGGGCCGGCGGATGGTCGGCCTCGTCCGAGGACAGTGCCTGTGTAGGACGCGCTTTCGTTCGGCGAATCCGGTCGAGGCAGGCATTGACGACGATCGTGTGCAACCAACTACGGACCGCAGCGTCCCTGCGGAAGGCGGAAGCAGTCCGGTGCGCCGACAGCATGGCGTCCTGGAGCGCGTCGGCCGCGTCCTCGGCGGAATAGCTCGTCCGATTCGCGACGTGCCACAGGTGGTTCTGATGTCGCCTGAAAAGAACGGCGAACGCGTGCGGGTCACCCGCCACGTGAGCGTTCAGCAAGTCGATGTCGGACGACTCGATTTCCGGATCGGCGCCGTCCACCCCCCTGTAGAAGTGCACCGGCGGATGTTAGCTCACCGAGGTGGGCGGCGCTTCATCCCTATCGGGCCGCCTCGAATGCGACTTCACCGATGGACGATTGGTTCTGGCCGCCTTCCTTGGACAGCTCGGTGATCCAGACGAGGACGTTCTGGGTGGAACCTTCCATCCGGACGGGAATGTCGGTGACGCCGCTACGCAGGTCGCCGTTACCGATCACCTGGGTCTGATCGAGACCGGCATCGGGCGAGGGGGCCGTCCGGATCTCCACCTTGGTGCCTGGAGTGGGCGAATCGATCGTCACCTCGGAGAGAGTGGTCGGATCGGACAGCGTGAGCATCAGGCCGACGCCGTTCTTGAGCGACGGGAACGGCTGGAAGTATGCGTCCGTACTCCACACCGTGGCGGGGTCGCCGTCGATCGCCAGACGAGCGTTCGCGGGGCTGTCCGGTGTGCCCTGGGGTGAGAAGACGGACACGCCGTTGGCCGCGACCACAGGACCGGGGCCAGGTGCGGGGGCTGCGCCTTCGCCGTCCTCACCTTCGCCCTCCGCGGCAGGTTCCTCCGGGGCACCGGAGAGACCGATGTTGGTCTGCTCGGCCAGCGGCGCGGTCGAGCTGCTGCCGGTGAGGAAGTTCGCCAGCCAGAATCCGAGCAGAGCCAGCGCGACGACCGTGGCGATCGACAGCGCAGCCAGCGCGATCAGCATCTGATTGGACTTCTTCTTCTCCGCCTCGACGGCTTCCGGATCGGCGAGTGCGTGTCCGGAGGCCCCCGGCGCTCGTTGTCCCAGGCGCAGTGCGGGGATCATCTCGGTCTTCTCGTTGACGACCGAAGCCTGATCCAGGATGTGCTGGACCGTGGCCGCCGTGCGGATACCGCCGTCGGTCTCGAGCGAACGCAACGCAACCGCCGAGATCTCGAAAGGCACCTCGGGGCGGATCACGCGGGGGCTGATGGGCGCACCGCTCGAATCGCGGTCTGCCAGACGCATACCGCCGACGCTGCCTGGCGTGTGGTTGCTCTTCTCGCCGGGCTTGCCCGGTTCGGCGAGCGGCCACCGAGCCGTGATCAGGCCGTACAGCATTGCGCCGAGACCACGGACGTCGGACTTCGAATCGGCGTCCGCGAGAGTTCCGGGGAACGCGAGGACGGCATCACCGTTGATGCTGATGCGAACTCGATCGGGGTGATCGATCGAGAGAGCGCCGCCGGCGCGGTGGGCGGCCTCCCCGGCTGCGGCGAGTGCCCGGATCGCGCTGGCCGCGCCGATCGGTGAGGGCTTGGTGTCCGCCATCTCGCGGAGGGAACGGCCTGGGGTCCATTCTGCGACCACGATGCCGCCGGAACTGCCTCGAACGACGTCGAGAACACGAGCCAGACCGGGCTGGTTGATACGTCCGAGACGGAGGGTTCGAGACAGGATGGCCTGCGGGCCCTCGGGGCCGCTCGACGTCGACTGCTGTTCGGCATCGACGAAGGTCAGTGCGACTTCGCGGTCCAGTTTGATGTCGAGGGCCTGCCAGAACTGGAGACCGCGTGCGCCGCCGTGTGGGGTGAGGAGGCGGTAGCGTCCGCCGGCCACCGAAGCGCCGGGAATGAGCTTGGGTCCGCGGGCTGCGGGGCGCGGATGATCGCCACGGTCGATGCCGGTGACCACCGGCATAACCCCGGTGTCGACCGTGTTGTCGCGGCCGGAATGACTGCCTTCCTGGCGTGTGGTCCGCGGTACCTTGCGAACGGCGGTCGGTCCTTCGGCGGGAGTTGCCTTCTCCGTCTTCTCCGGCTCCTGCGTGGCAGGTTCGGTCGGCGTCTTCGCGGTGCCTGCATTCTCCGCGGAGATGCTGGTGGTCGGGCCGTCGATGCCGTTCGCAGGGGCGGTCGAATCGCGTTCGGATGCTTGCACCGCAGAACTTCCGGCAGCCTTGCCGCCGGGCACGTCGTCGTCGCTCACCCTCACTCCTTCACCTTCGAATGCCCAACTTCGACCCTGCCCGGGCTGCATTCCCGCCCGATGCCGTCCAGGGTACGGGAGTCCCGAAGGTTCATCGTGCACGTACGGACCGGTTCGGACCACCGGTATGAGTTCGGTTTCCGCGTCGAACATGGGATCGACGGCCGCCGAGGGTTCTGCGTGTCCGCGCATCGCCCGCACCTTTCGGGTGACGGCCACGGTGATCGACAGGATCTCGGGCACCTTCGCGAACCACAGCACGATGAACGTCAGACCCAGCATCAGGACCGCGTCGAGAATCACGCGGATCATCGATCCCGGGCCGCCGAGCGACTCGGTGAGTCGGCCGAGTCCGACCAGTCGGTCGACTCCGAGCATGACGGCCGCGCCGATGACGGAGGCCAGGACAACCTTCCACACGGTCTTGCCGACGTTCGCCATCTGCAGGTTTCCGAGGCTGCGATGTAGCAGGAATCCGCCGATAAGGGCGCCTGTGACGTACGCGAGACCGTTTGCGGCGCCGAGCAGGATCACGACCTGGGTCGGGCTCGAGGCGAGGATCGGCGTCAAAGACGACAGGGCGATCTTGACGCTGGTGATGCCGAGGACGATCCAGGTGGGAGTCCAGGCCTTCTCGCGTGCGTAGAAGATTCGCAGATGGATCAGCACGAGGGCGTACGGGAGCAGGGTGAATGCGGACCAGCTCACGGCTTCGCCGAGGCGGTTGGCGTCCGAGGACCCGAAGTTTCCGTATCCGTACAGCGCCTCGCCGACCTGGGGTCCCATGAAGGTCAGGAACACGACGATCGGAACGAGCGAGATCATCGTCAGGCGAGTCGCCACCGACAGATCGTCGACGACCGCGGGTGTGTCGTCGGCGGCGGCGTTGCGGCTCAGGCGCGGCATGATGACGGTCAGCACGGTGACGCCGAGGACGCCGTACGGCAGCTGTAGCAGCGCCCACGCATTCTGATAGATGACGGGTCCGGCTTCGTCCGCGTGCGAGGAGATCCGGGTGGCGACCACCATGCCGGCCTGGCTGAGCAGCACGTACAGGACGATCGCGACGGCCATGCCGCCGAACTGCTTCAGCCGCTCGTCGATTCCCCACAGTGGCCGAAGGTCGACTCCTTCGCGCCGGATCGCCGGAAGAATGCTCACTGCCTGCGTGATCACGCCGAGGGTGACGCCGATGCCGAGGGTCAGCAGTTTGGGGTCGCCCATCCGGACCGGGTCGAGGGATATTTCGCCCGGGGTCACGAGGTAGACGACGAGGACCGCAAGGACGACGAGGTTGTTGAACACGGGCGCCCAGGCACCGGGGCGGAACACCTGCCGGGTGTTCAGAATGGCCGTGAACAGTGCGGACAGGCCGTAGAACACGATGGCCGGCAGCAGTAGGTACGACAGTGCGGTCGTGAGCTGGGTGCTGACCTGCCCGTCCTTGGACAGGAACAGGTGCTGGGTGAGCAGCGGCGCGGCCGCAGTGGCGAGAACAGCTCCGGAACCGAGAAGGAGCAGCGAAGCCGTGAACAGTCGCCGAATGAACTTCGCACCACGATCCGGGTCTTCACGCTCCGCGCGGACGAGGACCGGGACGACGATCGCCGTCAGCACCGCGCCGAGCAGGAACTCCGAGATCATGTTGGGGATGACGCTGGCGACGGTGAACGAACTGGCGACACCGGCGCCGAGGATCGTGACGATCAGCAACTGCTTCGCGAACCCGGTGATGCGGCTGATCAGGGTGGCGATCGCGATCGAACCGGTGGACGCGAGGAGGCGGGAGTTGCTGTGTCCCTGTTCTGCGTCGGCGTCGTCGGCTCGTTGTTCCGACGGGGCGGGGGGTTCCGGGCGAGGATCTGTGCGAATCGCGGCGAACTGCACGGTCGGGGCGTCGTCGGACCGGTAGTGATGGTTGTCCTGATAGTCCCGTTCCCACGGTGTGACGCGTGGATGGGAGCGGGCAACGGGACGGCCCCGTTCGGGGATGTTCCCGGTCATGAACGTTCGTACCCTTCGTCGGCTGGGTCTGGCTGCCCCCGGAAACGATGCCACAGGCGGCGACCGGCGAGAAGCAGCAGCAACGCGCCGGCACACCCTGTCAGTATGGCCAATGCCTGACCGTAGGCGTTGGACCGGACCGTGGCCGTCGTCGGTTCTCCCAGCGCACGGCCGTCGGCAGTGGTCAGTGAGAACTTCACGTCGAGTTTGCGTGAATCGTCGATCTGGGCGGGCACGGTGAGAGTGCGGCTACCGCGCGGCGGCAGTGTGGTGGGTCCGATGTCGGTGATCTCCACCCCGCTGGGTGCATCGACGTGCAGACGCACGTCGATTCCGATCGGCAGGTCGTTCCGGGCGACGAGCAGGAGTGGGCTCTGCTCGGAGGCGAGGGTGTAGACACCGCCGGGAGACACGACGGATACCGCCTCGCGCATATGGTCCAGAGACGTGGCGACCTGTTCGGTGCGACGCACCGCCGCTTCCTCGGCCCGTGCTCTCTCGGCGTCGCGCCTATGGGCGAGGCTCATTGCGCGAAGCAAGTCCTCACGCAGGGGTGCGGTGAATCTGGCCGGGGTGAGGAGACCCTGTGGGTCGGGAACCAGCGCGGCCTGCAGTGATTCGATGCGCGGCAATTGGTCTGCTGCCGCGAGGCGGACTTCTTCGGTGGTGCCGTCCTCGCGGGCCCGGTGCGGGTAGTCGAGTTCGGTGATACCGGGCAGGTCCGGGGTACCACCGACGGCCTTGTCCAGCGGGCGAGGTGTGGCCAGACCGGAGCGATACAGGGACGACAGGCCGGCGAGGAGTGCCTCGGCGTCGTCGCCATCGGCGCTCCACAGCTGCGGCGGCACCAGTACTGCAGTTCGCGGCGGTGCAGGTTCGCCACGCTCGGGTGGATTGAGTGCCGACCACGACATCGCGCCCAGGGCGTCCTGACGCCGAGCGGTCTCGGAGTCGTCGACCAGCTTGTACCGCGACCCGGGAGGGGTGAACGACGGGGTCTGTGGGTTGGTCCCGACGGCGGCCAGAGAGGCGGCGACGGACGGATCGAACAGGAGTGCATCCACCGCACCTGCGGCGGATTGGCCCTCTGCCGCAGAGAGTGGATCGAGGAGGCGTGCCCTCTCGCCGGTGATCGGATCGACATCCACCGCGTTCGACGCGACGAGGGTCGTCGTATCCTTCTCGCGGCGCAACGTCGCGGCGGTGGCCGTGTCCATCACCCCGGAATCGCTCCAGACCAGGCTTCTCATGGTGGTGACGCCGAGGATGCTGTCCACCAGATCTGCAGGTGAACTCAACGCGCTCTCGGTCAGCCTCGGATTTCCGATTGCGGTGAGTGCGGCGAGATCGACCTGCGCGAACGGCAGTGCAGTCGTGCACATGTTCTGTGCCAGTGCCTGCACGCGGTCCAGCCACGCTGTTGCCGCGTCGCGCCCCGCGCCCTCGTGAGTTGCTCCATTGGGCTGCCGGGGGTTGTCGAGCACGAGATAGCCGCGCGTCATGTTCTCGACCGTGATCAGCAGGTCAGGGTCCACGCCGAGGCACAGACTGTCGCGAAGCTCGTGATTTCGGTCGGCACTGTCGCGGGTCGCGGACTCGAGTGCAGACACCAACTCGTCCAGCCGACCACCCTCGTCGAGCGACTTCGCCAGATCGTCGTCCACCAACCGGACCGGGTCGTTGACGGACCCTGGAATGCCCGCCGCCAAGCGGGGGCGGTCGGCGAGGGGCCACATCATCGTCATCCCCACCGGGCTGGCGGTGTCCGGCGGGACGGCGGGGGTACCCGGCACCCCTAGGACGGGCAGCAGGAACCGGGCATCGTCGAGACGGGCGGCGCCACCGTACGCGGGAGTGCCGTTGACGTTCACCATCAGCGGGTAGACCCCGGGTTCGGTGATGTCGAGCGATGCCTCGGTGTCCGACCGCAGGGGCAGGCTGAGCGTGAAGTCCTTGCTCGCGCCTTGGGTCAGACGGTTCGCGACCGTGTCGAACTCACCGACTGTGTCGTAGCGAGACTGATCGACGGTGAGGGACGACCGAAGAGCGGGGCTCTCGGTGATCTCGGGGCCGCGTTGCAGGCGGATGTCGACGTCTTCGACGGGGCGATCGCCCACATTGCGAATCGAACCCTTCACCGTCACGACCGGCTCGCTCGAGGTCGTGACCGAAGACGGGGTCACCTCGTCGATGTCGAGGTGCAGAAACTGTGGTTCTTCGGTTTCACTGTCGCCTCGTATGGGTGCGGGGTCCTGCGTGGGTGCCGGGGTTGCCGAGGCGAGGGTGGCCGCAGTAGGTCCGAAGGACACTGCCACCGCGGTCATGATCACGGCGCCGGCTCGGCGCAGGACCGGCTTCATCCGGCGTCGGCATTCATCTCGGTGATGAGGTCGCCGGCCACTTCGGCCAGCTTCCGCTCGTCCGCGTAGGCAAGCTTCGAGCCGAGTTCCGTGAGCGGCACCCAGGCCACTTCGGTGACCTCCACGTCCTCGTCGGACAGTTCTCCGCCGAGAAAGCGCAGGAGATAGTGGTGAACGGTCTTGTGCACCCGGCGGCCTTCGGTGACGAACCAGTAGTCGATGCTCCCGAGTGAGGCGACGACCTTGCCCTGGATGCCGGTCTCTTCCTCGACTTCGCGCATCGCTGTCTGCTCGGCCGATTCACCCTTTTCGATGTGACCTTTCGGCAGGGACCACAACAACCTGCCCCGACGGTCCGTCCGGCCGATGAGTGCAGCACACAGGCCTTCGCGGGGGCCTCCGAGACCGTTGACGACGAGACCGCCTGCCGAGGTTTCCCGGACCGTCCGCATGCGAGTTTTCGCGGATGAGCCGACGCCGGAGCGTCGCCGTGAGTTACGGCGACTCCTGTTGGCACGCTCGGCAGCAGACACCCAATCGATAGTAGAGGTCGCCGAGGACGGTCTCGAACGCCACACGCGGCGGCGTCGGTACGGGCTTCGAGCCCATCCATGCGTACGTCGCTATTTGCGGCCCTCGGTAAGCTTCCTGGTCGTGACAATTTCCCCTGCCCCCGGTGCGTCCGACGAAGAGCGGCGTGCGCGCCTGCTCGCTGCGGCCGCCGTCACGCTGCGGCAGCTGTCCGACGTGTTGACCCCGCTGGGTGAGCGGTTCGCCGCCGCCGGCCACGAGTTGTACCTCGTCGGTGGCAGTGTTCGTGACGCGATTCTGGGTCGTCTGGGGATGGATCTGGATTTCACGACCGATGCCCGTCCAGAGCAGGTACAGGCCCTGTTGAAGGGGTGGGCGGACACGGTGTGGGACATCGGCATCGAGTTCGGGACCGTGGGCGCCCGCAAGTTCGGGCAGGACATCGAGATCACCACCTTCCGGGCCGATGCCTACGACAGGGTGTCCCGTAACCCGGTGGTCGCATTCGGTTCGAAGCTCGAGGACGATCTGGTTCGCCGTGACTTCACGGTCAATGCGATGGCGGTACAGGTGGGGGCGGACGGCTCGCATACGTTCGTGGACCCGTTGAACGGGATGGACGCCCTTCTCGCAGGACGACTGGACACCCCGTCCGCACCCGAGGTCTCGTTCGCGGACGACCCGCTTCGGATGCTGCGGGCCGTGCGGTTCGTGTCGCAGCTCGGATTCACGCTGCAGGAGCGGGTGCACGATGCAATCGTGGACATGGCCGACCAGATCGACCGGATCAGTGCGGAGCGCGTGCAAGTCGAGCTGGACAAGCTTATTCTCGGTGAGTTTCCGATCGACGGCATCAACATGATGTGCGAGACGGGGTTGGCTGCGCGGGTGCTCCCCGAGGTGCCGGCGATGAAGCTCGAGATAGACGAGCATCACCAGCACAAGGACGTCTACTGGCATTCGTTGACGGTTCTGAAGCAGGCGATCGACCTCGAGGAAACCGACCCCGACCTGGTGCTGAGGTGGGCCGCTCTCCTCCACGACATCGGTAAGCCGGACACCAAGCGAAACGAGCCCGGCGGCGGTGTCAGCTTCCACCATCACGAGGTGGTCGGCGCCAAGATGGTCCGCAAACGTATGCGGGCCCTCAAGTACTCGAAGCAGATGGTCGACGACGTGTCGCAGTTGGTGTTCCTGCATCTGCGATTCCACGGATACGGCAAGGGTCAGTGGACGGATTCGGCGGTGCGCCGTTACGTCACCGATGCGGGTGAACTGTTACCTAGGCTGCACAAACTGGTCCGGGCCGACTGCACCACCCGCAACAAGCGCCGTGCAGCCGCCCTCCAGGCCACCTACGACGACATCGAAGAGCGCATCGCGCGCCTGGCGGAGCAGGAAGATCTTGCGCAGGTTCGCCCCGATCTGGACGGCAACGCGATCATGGAGCTTCTCGGCATTCCGGCGGGACCGCAGGTGGGCAAGGCATGGAAGTTCCTCAAGGAACTCCGGCTCGACCGCGGTCCGCTCGGTCGTGACGAAGCGGAAGCCGAGCTTCTGTCGTGGTGGGCGACGCAGCCGAAGGACTGAGTCTTCCGAAACCGTACCCACGACAACCAAGCACTTGCTAGGTTGCCGCCATGGGGAGAAAACTGATCGCGGCGCTCGGCTCGGCAGTCGCCTTGATGCTTGCGGGCACCGGCACGGCCTCGGCCGAGGAACTGCCGGTGCCCTTCAACTTCTTCGGCGGAATCGCGCCGGAGCTCGCCGATCAGGGAGGCTCCCTGCCCGGCTCCAACGACTACGACTGCACGCCGTCGGCCGAGCACCCGAATCCTGTCGTGCTCGCCCACGGGACAGGTGGGGCACAGCAAACCAATTGGGGCACATACGTTCCGCTGTTGAAGAACGAAGGGTATTGCGTGTTCGCCCTTACTTACGGTGCGCCGGAGGGGTTGCCGTGGCCGGCGACGGCAGTCGGGGGCATGGGCCGGATGGAAGACAGCGCACAGGAATTGGCCACGTTCGTGGACGGGGTGCTTGCCTCCACCGGCGCATCCAAGGTGGATATCGTCGGGCACTCCCAGGGAACGATCGTGCCCGCCTACTACGCGAAATACCTGGGCGGGCGCGACAAGATCGACAAACACGTCTCGATCGCGCCGGCGTGGAACGGCACGACCCTGGGCGGAGCGGACATCATCTTCGAGCAGGCGCGGCGGCTCGGATTGCCGCCCGAGAGCTTCCCGATCTGCCATGCCTGCGCGCAACTCGATCCCGAATCGCCTTTCATGCGGGCCATCCGCGAGGGTGGCCACTACTTCCCCGAGATCGAATACACGAACATAGCCACGAAGTACGACGAACTGATCGCCCCGTTCTGGTCGGGCCTGCCGCCCGGTGGTGACAACGTCCACAACATCGTGGTCCAGGACGGATGCGACATCGACTACACGGAGCACGCCGGGATCGCGGGATCCCGGCGCGCCGCCTACTTCGTGTTGAACGCTCTCGATCCAGCGAATCCACGGTCGGTTCCATGTGACCGGGCTGCACCGCTGTCGGGTTCACCGTTCTGAAGAAGCCTGGTTGTCCTCGCTTCGTGCGACGACGGCGGTAAGGGCCATGACCCCGAGAACGAGTCCGACGGCTGTCTGGAAGAAGGTGTGCACGTTCTGGATGCTCATGCCCTCGGTGGTCGCGCCGGACAGGGGGGAGGTCGTGAGTGTGGTCATGAGGCCCCACATTCCCCAAGCGAACATCGATCCGCTCCCGAGCCACGCCGCGAGTGCCGCGATGCCGTAGGACCGTCCGCGTGGGATGCCGTGAACGAGTGCGAGTGAACCGAGGATTCCGGCTATCGCGAACAGTTCCGTGATGGTGCCGACGATGGCGCTGGTGGCGTCGCGTGCGGCGAGCATGTCGGCAGGCTGTCCCCACGGCAGTCCCCACGCCCAGGCGAGCGAAGCGGCAGTGGTGGCGGCGCCGAACGCCGAGGCGCCGATGACGAGTTGTCTGCGCATGGTCTGGCCCGGTCCGCCGGCGGGTTCTTCGAGGTCACCGTGAACGGTGTGCCCCCATCGGTGAGCAGCGTAGAAGAGGAATCCGCCGACCAGGAAGACTCCCTGGACAGCGAACCCGCCGTAGACGATCGGTCGCACCCAGTCGGCCAACGGCAGTCCCGAGTCGCTGGTGCCCGAGGCCGACACCAGTGAGGTCAGCGGCGTGGCGACGACGATGGGTCCGAGCAGCCCGGACGCCACCCACGCGGGCAGCAGGAGCAGCGCGGCCGGTATTCGGTTTCCCAGTCTGGTGACGAAGGCGAGCGCGAGCACGATGGCGATCACGTCCATACCGGCCGTGACGAAGTTGAGGGCATGGAGCACGGGGTCGGCGAGGAAGTCGCGGTCGGTCACTCCGACCTCGTTGCCGGTGAGCCACAGGGCCTTGAGGGTCAGGTACGGGACGGTGGCGAGAATTGCTCCGCCGGACAACAGGATTCGGGCTGCGGGAACCCACTCTCGGGTCCGGGCTACGGGCTGGGACGTTTCGGTGATGGTCATGTTCTCAGCGTTGCGGGAACGTCCGGAATGCGGTTCCCGCCTGCGGGTGAAAATTCTTCCCTCTCATGGGGGATTCACGGACCCTGGTTTGCTGCAATGATGCGAGGGTGACAGAGGTGGTGCGGAAAGCGACAGTGCCGCTCGTGAGCGCGTCCACGTACCTGCGGGCAGTGCATCTCTTGCTGGGAGCCGTGCTGCTTCTCCCCTACGCCGGTTTGGTTGCCATGGCCGTCGTCGTATTTCGAAGCAACGGCGCGAGCGGTGCGATCGCCCTGACTCTGTTGATGGGTGTCGCATTCGCCATCGCGTTCGGGATCGCGTTGCTTTCCCCGGTGAGACCACTCGCGATCGTCGCTGCCAGGGGCCTGCTCGGTGTGGATCTACCCGACGTCACTGCTACGGCCGCACGAACCTGGTCGACCCGGTTTCGGACGGCCGGGTGGTACTGGACCGTTCTGATACTGGGCAGCTTCGCCACACTCGTGCTGCTGTACGGGATCCCCACGGCCGTGGGTCTGATCTCCCTGCCTCTCGGCGGCACCGATTCGACGACCACGGCAGCTCTCGAAGACCTGGGGTGGGCCGTCGATTCGCCCGGAGAATCGATCCTCGCGGTGGGGATCGGCCTCCTGATACTGATCGCAACGGGTTACGTGATCGTCGGTTGTGGAGCCCTTTTGGTGCGCGTCGCACCGACGCTTCTCGGTCCGACGCCGGCCGATCGCATCGAGGCACTGCGCATCCGTGAACGAGAGTTGGCGAAGAACAACCGTCTCGCACGCGAACTGCACGATTCGATCGGGCATGCCCTCACGGCAGTGACGATGCAGGCAGTCGCGGCGAGAAGGGTTCTCGACAGCGACGTCGAGTTCGCTCGTACGGCATTGGGACACATCGAGGTCAGCGGACGTGGTGCCCTCGACGAATTGGATGCGGTGCTCGCGACGCTGCGTGCCGACGACAAGCCCGAGCCGGCTCGGACGCCCGACCTCGCCGACACGGATCGGTTGTTGTCCGCCGTGGCGGGAGACGTTCGAGTTACCGTCACCGGAGACCGAAGTCGGCTACCGGAGAGCATTTCTCGGGAAGCGTACCGCGTGCTTCAGGAGGCCGTCACCAATGCGGTGCGACACGGGGACGGCGAGCTCGTGGACGTACTGATCGCGGTGTCCGAAAGTGACGTCGTGGTGCGGGTGGACAACGGTGTCACCGAATCGAACGAAAGTGGTGTGGGAGAGCGTAGGGGTGGCACGGCCGGTGTCGGCGGCAGGGGTCTGACGGGCATGCAGGAGCGAATCACCCTGGCCGGCGGCACACTCCGGTGCGGACGGGTCGATGCCGGAGCCGGTGCGGCCCGATGGTCAACCGAGGCCCGACTGCCGTGGGAGGCGAAGTGATCACGACGATGGTTGTCGACGACGACCCCTTGGTGCGCAACGCTCTCGGAGCCATCATCGGGTCGGACCCGGACATGACGGTCGTGGCGGAGGCGTCGGACGGCACACAGGTGAAGGATCTCGTCCTGCGCCACCGGCCCGACGTCGTGCTGATGGACGTGAGGATGCCGCTGCTGGACGGTATCGAAGCGACCCGCGAGCTGCTGCGCACTGTTCCGGAACCACCGAAGGTTCTCGTCGTGACGACGTTCGTCAACGATTCGTACGTGTACGACGCACTGCGTGTCGGTGCCTCGGGGTTTCTGCTCAAGCGTGCGGACGCCAACGAACTCCTGCGTGCGGTGCGGACGGTGTTCGCGGGGGAGTCGTTGCTGTTCCCGGACGCGATTCGTTCCCTTGTCGCCGCTGTGGCCGAGTCGCCGGACCCTGCCGGGACGGGCACCGTGCTCACCGCACGGGAACAGGAAGTGTTGAGGTCCATGGCACGTGGCCTGTCCAACGCGGAGATCGCCGCCGATATGTTTCTCGGCGTCGAGACCGTGAAGACGTACGTCGGAAACGTGCTCGCGAAACTCGGCGCTCGCGACCGGACTCAAGCGGTGATCCGCGCCTACGAAACGGGGTTCGTCCGCCCCGGCGAGTGAACTCGGCGTGTCGTGTCGGTGGGGAGGCCTACCGTCGTGGTCGTACCCACCAAGCAGCGCCACCCGACTTCAGGGAGCAACAGCGATGAGTGAAATAAGCACCAATCAACCGCTCGGTACCCCCACGTGGCTCGACCTCGGCATTCCCGATCTCGACCGGGCCATGTCCTTCTACGGCCCCCTCTTCGGCTGGGAGTTCGATGTCGGCTCCGAGGAGACCGGCCGCTACACGATGTGTCGGATGCGCGGTAAGGACGTGGCCGCGCTCATGCCCAATCCGGATCCGGCTGCCAAGAAGTTCTGGTGGAACGTCTACCTCGCCACCGACGACGTCGACGCCACGATGGACCGCATCGGAAAGGCCGGCGGCAAGGTCGTGGTCGATGCGATGGACGTCATGAACTTCGGCCGTATGGCCGTCGTCGTCGATCCGTCGGGCGGGCAGTTCTGTCTGTGGCAGGGCAAGGACCACGTCGGGTGTGAGCTGGTCAACGAGCCCGGTGCCTTGCTGCGCAACGACCTGGTGACGCCCGACCCCGGCCCGGCCAGGGAGTTCTACGCCTCCGTTTTCGATTTCACGCTGGACGGGAACGATGACATGGCCGGTGTCGATTTCACGTTCCTGCGTAGGCCGGACGGTCACGAGATCGGCGGAATCATGGGCATTCCCGACGCGCCGTCGTCCTCGTGGGGAACCTTGTTCCAGGTCGAGGACGCCGACCGGGCGGTCGCCATAGCGCGTGAGAAGGGCGGCGAGGCAGACGACCCCTACGACATGCAGTACGGCCGGATGGCGGAGATCCGCGATCCCTTCGGTGCGACATTCTCGGTCGGCTCCCCCCTGAACACCTGAAAGGCTCCTCACCGCTGAAACGTGTGTTCGGTGCATCAGAAGTCATCGAACCCTCACCTGGGTTAATCCCGACGAAACACGTGCGCCTGCAGCATTGATACAGGCCGCGCGCCACCTCGGTGGCGCATGCCGGGCAGGTGAGGAGGGCGTCGATGCAGCAGAAAGCCGGTACGTCCACGGTGAAGACTGCGTGCTCGTACTGCGGCGTCGGTTGCGGCATCGTCCTCGAGGTGGAGACCGATCCGGAAACGGGTCGCCGGAAGGTACTCAAGGCGGTCGGTGACAAGGAGCATCCGACCAACTTCGGCAGACTCTGCACCAAGGGCGCCACCAGTGCGGAGATGTTGGCGGCCGACGGGCGGATGGAGTCCGGGTATCTGCGTGCGCAGCGTGGCGAGCAGGCCCTGGCTGTTCGGGTCGATCAGGCGATCGCGGAGACGGCTCGCCGATTGAAGGGCCTTCTCGACGAACACGGACCCGACGCCTTGTCGTTCTACGTGTCGGGGCAGATGTCGATCGAGGCGCAGTACTTGATCAACAAGCTGGCGAAGGGTTTCGTCGGGACCAATCAGATCGAGTCGAATTCACGATTGTGCATGGCCAGTGCCGGGACCGGCTACAAGCAATCCTTGGGCGCGGACGGCCCGCCCGGCTCCTACCAGGACTTCGACAAGGCGGACGTCTTCTTCGTCATCGGCGCGAACATGGCCGATTGCCATCCGATCCTCTTCTTGCGGCTGCTGGACCGAGTGAAGTCCGGGGCGAAGCTGATCGTGGTCGATCCACGGCGAAATGCCACCGCGGACAAGGCCGATCTCTTCATGCAGATCAACCCGGGCACCGATCTGGCGTTGCTCAACGGGTTGTTGCACGAGCTCGTGAAGAACGGGCACACCGATCCCGAGTTCATCGAACGGTTCACCGAGGGCTGGGAGGTGATGCCCGAGTTCCTCGATGATTACTCCCCCGACCGGGTCGCGGAGATCACCGGAATCGCGGCCGAGGACATTCGGTCGGCCGCGCGCTGGATCGGTGAGGCCGATGAGTGGATGACCTGTTGGACGATGGGTCTCAACCAGAGCACGCACGGCACCTGGAACACGAATGCGATTTGCAATCTGCACCTCGCGACCGGCGCCATCTGCCGTCCCGGTAGCGGGCCGTTCTCCCTCACCGGGCAGCCCAATGCGATGGGTGGCCGCGAGATGGGTTACATGGGTCCGGGTCTTCCGGGTCAGCGGTCGGTACTGGTGGACGAAGATCGTGCCTTCGTCGAGGCTCTGTGGAACCTCCCTCCCGGCACGCTCCGGACCGAGGTGGGTACCGGCACTATCGACATGTTCGAGCAGATGGTGGCCGGGAACATCAAAGCGTGCTGGATCATCTGCACCAATCCTGTTGCCACCGTGGCCAATCGACGGACAGTGATCGAAGGACTCGAGGCCGCCGAGTTGGTGATCACCCAGGATGTGTTCGTCGACACCGAGACCAACGGATACGCCGACGTCATGCTTCCCGGTGCGCTGTGGGCCGAGTCTGAATCGGTGATGATCAACTCCGAGCGCAATCTCACGCTGCTGCAGCAGGCCGTGGACCCGGTCGGAGAGGCGATGCCGGATTGGCAGATCATCGCCCGCGTCGCGTGCGAGATGGGATATGCGGATGCGTTCAGCTACGCGTCCTCGGAAGAAGTGTTCGACGAGATCAGGCGCGCATGGAATCCCAAGACCGGCTACGACCTTCGGGGCATCACGTACGACCGTCTTCGTGAAACTCCGGTGCAATGGCCGAGCCCGCCGGACAACGAGACCGACAGAAACCCGATTCGCTACCTCAACGACGGGGTCAGCCAGACGCTTCTGAAGGGCGAGGACGGTGAGGCACCCCCGCTGGCCTTCGCGACCGCGTCCGGACGCGCTGCGTTCTACCCGCGCCCGCACATGGCACCCGCGGAAATGCCCGACGACGACTATCCCATGATTCTCAACACCGGTCGGCTGCAACATCAGTGGCACACCATGACCAAGACCGGCAAGGTAGCGAAACTGAACAAGCTCGACTCGGGCCCGTTCGTCGAGATCAATCCCGAGGACGCCGATCGGCTCGAGGTGTCCGAGGGCGATCAGGTGGAAGTCGCGTCCCGCCGTGGTCGGGCGGTGTTGCCCGCGGTGGTCACCGATCGAGTCCGCGCCGGCGATTGCTTCGCACCGTTCCACTGGAACGACAGTTTCGGTGAGTACCTCAGCATCAACGCCGTCACCAACGATGCCGTCGATTCCGCGTCGTTCCAACCGGAGTTCAAGGTGTGCGCTGTCGCCCTGACGAAAGTTGCTCCAGCACAGAAGGAACCCGATGCCGTGGCAATTCCGGTCGGAGCTGCCGCTGCGGAGATGAGCCGCATACTCGGTTTGGACGGCTCGACCTCCCCGAGCTTCGACGAGCACGAAAGGACCTACCTGGCCGGACTGTTGTCCGGTCTGCAGTCCACGGAGATCGACGGGGTGCCAGTCCTTCCTCGCACTGCGCCGATCTCCGGTGCCAAGCGGGTGTGGCTCGACGGCCTGATGGCGGGCCTCTTCTCACGGTCCGCGGTTCCGGACGGCCCACCCGGCTCGGAGGAGGAGTCGCTGCCACGCGGAGATTCCGCGCCGCCGGTCCTGATCCTGTGGGCGTCGCAAACGGGAAATGCCGAAGAGTTCGCCGAGCAGTGTGCACAACGATTGGCGAGCATCGACCGAGCCGCGAAGGTAGTCGACATGGACGACTACGACCTTGCTGCTCTGCCGGACGTCCGTGACTTGCTGGTAGTGACCAGCACGTTCGGCGACGGCGATGCTCCCGACAACGGCGCCGGATTCTGGGGTGCACTGGACAGCGAAGACGCACCCAAGCTGACGGACACCCGGTTCGCGGTTCTCGCCTTCGGCGACTCCAATTACGACGACTTCTGTGGACACGGCAAACGCCTGGACGCCAGGCTCGAGGAACTGGGCGCGACTCGGCTCACCGCACGAGTCGACTGCGAACCCGACTTCGAGGAAGCGGCCGGGCAGTGGCTCGACACCATCTGCACGGTGTTGACCGACGCCGCACCTTCCGTCGATCCCATCCCGGTCCAGCCCGGGCACCCGGTTGCGACCAATACCGCATCCCCCTTCACCCGCAAGGCTCCGTTCGTCAGCAAGCTGGTCAGGAATGTTCGGCTCAGCGCCGAAGGATCGGCGAAAGATGTGCGGCAGTTCGGGTTCGAACTGACGGACGAGCGGTTCACCTACGAGGCGGGCGACGCGTTGGGCGTGTGGCCGGAGAACAGCGAACATGTGGTGGACGAATGGTTGACGGCGACCGGACTGTCCGCCGATACCGTGGTGTCCGCGTCGGAGCTACCGGACATGTCTCTACGCGAAGCGTTGCGAACGAAACTCGAGATGGTCAAGATCTCCCCCGAACTACTGCGCTTCGTTCAGGACCGCGCCCAGGATGCCGAACTAGCTCGGTTGCTGCGCCCGCAGAACAAGACCGCACTACAGCAGTGGATGTGGGGTCGCCAAGCGGCAGACGTCATCTCCGAGTTCGGTGTTCGCGCGTCCGCGGAGGAATGGCTTTCGGTCCTCAAGAGGCTGCAACCCCGCCTTTACTCCATTTCGTCGAGTCCGAAGGTGGATCCCCGTGAGGTCCAACTGACCGTCTCCGCGGTTCGGTACGACCACGACGGAAAGAGCCGTACCGGTGTGTGTTCGACGTTTCTCGCCGACCATTGTGATGACGCCGACATCCCGATCTTCGTGCAGAAATCTGCGCACTTCCGACCACCTGCCGGGCCGGACACCCCGATGATCATGGTGGGCCCCGGAACCGGAATCGCACCCTTTCGCGGATTCCTGCACGAGAGAAGGGAACTCGGACATCCCGGTGACAACTGGCTCATCTTCGGCGAGCAGCACGAGGCCACCGACTTCTATTATCGCGAGGAGGTCGAGGGCATGCGTGACGATGGCTTTCTCACCCAGCTCGACGTGGCGTTCTCCCGAGACCAGCGCCAGAAGATCTATGTGCAGGACCGGATCAGAGAGCACGGTGCGCAACTGTGGCGGTGGTTGGAGGCCGGCGCGCACTTCTACGTATGCGGTGATGCCAGCCGGATGGCGAAAGACGTCGACGCTGCGGTACGAGAAGTTGTCAGCACACACGGAAAACGTGACGACGAGGACACGGAGTTGTTCATGAAGCAGCTCGCGGCGGACAAGCGCTACGTTCGCGATGTCTACTGAATATGTCGTCACTCAGGTGTAACGGAAATCTGGCCTGAAGGATGTGTTGGGGAAGGCTGAAAAAGTCGCAGATAAAGTCGCAGATACGGATCTATCCGAGTGGATTGTCCGCATTCGCTGAACTATCATTCCGCTATGTCGGGAATCCGAATCCGTGAGGCCGCCCAGTTGCTCGGTGTCAGTGACGACACCGTGCGTCGCTGGATCGACAACGGCAACCTCTCCGCGAACAAGGACGAGTCGGGTCGCAAGGTGATCGACGGGGCGGAACTTGCCGGCTTCGCTCGGTCGCAGTCGCCGGCTGCGCCCGACCTGCTCGGTTCGGATTCCTCCGCTCGAAACCGATTCGTCGGAATCGTGACCGCCGTGACGAGCGACAAGGTCATGTCGCAAGTCGAAATGCAGTGCGGCCCTTTTCGGGTGGTGTCGCTCATGAGTACGGAAGCCGTCCGCGACCTGGGGCTCGAACCGGGCAAGGTCGCGGTTGCCGTCGTCAAGTCGACGACGGTCATCATCGAAACACCCGGAGGAAATCCGTGAAGAAATCCGTCGCCTCGACCGCTGTCGGCGCGCTTGCTGTCGTCGTACTTGCCGGATGTGGATCCGAAGACGCGAATGGCGCCGACGATGCCGCCGAATCCTCCTCGCACATAACTGTTTTCGCAGCAGCTTCCCTGAAGACGACGTTCACCGAGCTGGGTGACATGTACGAGTCGCAGAACCCGGGTTCCACGGTCGATTTCGACTTCGCGGGATCCTCGACGCTGGTGTCACGCCTCGATCAGGGTGCCTCTGCGGACGTCTTCGCTTCCGCGGACGAGGCGAACATGACGAAGGCAGTCGACGCAAACCTCGTGAAAGGTGACCCACAGGATTTCGCGTCCAACACTCTCACCATCGTGACCACTCCGGGGAATCCGAAGAACATCAGTACTCTGTCGGACCTCACCGGAGACGGACTTCTGGTCGTGACGTGTGCACCGCAGGTGCCTTGCGGATCGGCGACCGAGAAGGTGGAAGAGGACGCGAATGTCGACATCACCCCGGTGAGCGAGGAGGCCTCGGTCACCGATGTGCTGGACAAGGTGACGTCCGGTCAGGCCGACGCCGGATTGGTCTACGTCACAGATGCCGCCGTCGCCGGGGACAAGGTCACTGCAGTCCCCTTCCCGGAATCCGATTCCGCGGTCAACACCTATCCAATCTCGGTGCTGGAAGGCACGGGCAACGCGTCGGCTGCAGAAGGATTCGTCGACCTGGTGCTGAGCGACGAGGGTCAGGCCGTGCTGGCAGAGGCGGGCTTCGCGAAACCGTGACAGGCGAGCTGTGAACCGAGCAACGACCCGGCGGGTGCGGGCGGGTCTTCCCGCCTGGATCTACCTTCCCGCAGCTTTGGGTGGCTCCTTCGTGGTATTGCCGCTCCTGGCGATGTTGCTTGCGGTCGACTGGTCCCGCTTCGGTGAGCTGATCACCTCAGAGTCTTCCGTCGCAGCACTCCAGCTCTCGTTGAAGACCGCGTCGGCCAGTACGGTGCTGTGCATCCTGCTCGGTGTCCCGATGGCTATGGTTCTGGCACGCAGTTCGTTTCGTGGGCAGCAGGTGCTCCGCTCGCTGGTTCTCCTTCCGCTGGTGCTCCCCCCGGTGGTCGGCGGTATCGCCTTGCTCTACACCTTCGGTAGGCGTGGCCTGGTGGGTGAGCATCTGGAAGTGGCCGGCGTTCACATCGCCTTCACCACGACGGCAGTGATACTCGCGCAAACGTTCGTGGCCCTGCCGTTTCTGGTGGTGAGCCTCGAAGGTGCGCTACTCACTGCGGGGCGACGATACGAGGACGTGGCTGCCACTCTGGGCGCCCACCCCACCACCGTGTTCAGACGGGTTACGCTGCCGCTCGTCCTGCCCGGTCTGCTGTCCGGTGCGGTGTTGTCCTTCGCCAGAGCTCTCGGTGAGTTCGGTGCGACGCTGACGTTCGCGGGCAGTCTGCAAGGAGTCACTCGAACCCTCCCCCTCGAGATCTACTTACAACGCGAGACCGATGCCGATGCGGCCGTGGCGCTCTCACTCGTTCTCGTGGTGGTCGCGATCCTGATCGTCGTCGTGTCGCGGTCCTGGGTAGCGAGGTCGCAACTATGACAGGACTGTACGTACAGGTGAAGCTGCGCGATCGCGGAGTGGACTTGGCGTTCGAGGTAGAACAGGGCGAAGTGCTGGCAGTGCTCGGTCCCAACGGTGCCGGCAAGTCGAGCATCCTCGCGATGGTTGCGGGTCTGGTGAATCCCGACGAGGGCAGGATCGAGCTGAACGGTCGGGTCCTCACCGACAGTGAGGCCGGCACATCGGTCCCACCGCACGGGCGTTCGGTGGCTCTTCTGGCGCAGGAACCGCTGCTTTTCCCGCACCTCACCGTGGAGGCCAACGTTGCCTTCGCGCCGCGAAGTGCCGGTCTCGGGCACCGTCGTGCGCGTGCACTGGCCTTGCGGTGGATCGACGAAGTGGGCGCAACAGAGCTCGCGAAACGGCGACCACGTGAGCTGTCGGGCGGGCAGGCTCAGCGAGTTGCCGTGGCCAGGGCGCTTGCGGCCGACCCCCAGTTGCTGCTTCTGGACGAGCCGATGTCCGCGCTGGACGTGACGGCGGCCCCGGCGCTACGTGTGCTGCTGCGGCGGGTCCTGCGCGAAGCGCAACGGACGGCATTGATCGTCACCCACGACATCCTCGATGCCCTCGCCCTGGCGGATCGGGTGATCGTCGTGGACGGTGGACGCATCGTCGAGTCGGGTCCGGTGCACGACGTGTTGACCCGTCCCCGAAGCGGATTCGCAGCCCGCATCGCCGGTCTCGATCTTGTGGAGGGTCGTATCGAAGGCGGAGTCTTGGTGGCATCGGACGGAACAACAGTGTCCGGGGCCGCGGAATCCGAAGTCGACGTGGATGCCTCCGGTGTTGCCGTCTTCGCACCGAGCTCTGTCGGTATTCACGTGCACACGCCGGAAGGCAGTCCACGAAACACGTTCAGGGTGATCGTGAGCGAGATGGAAACTCGCGGCAACGTGATCCGGGTGCGTGGGGCAACGGAGTCCGGTCTCGAACTCAGCGCGGACGTTACTGCGGCTGCCGTCGCCGAATTGGATCTGGTGCCGGGCGCATCCGTGTACTTCGCGGTGAAGGCGACCGAGGTCGGCCTCCACCGCGCGCACTGAAGGAGACGGTCAGTCGAGCTTCGCGTGCATGAGATACACGTTGTAGCTGTCCCACTCCGACATCGTGAAGTACAGATCCTCCGACGTCGACCACGGGTGGATGAATCCGCCGTAGGCCTTCGGGTAGTCGGACGTGTCGATCAGCACCGAGCCGTCCGACCAGGCACCCTGCGGGCTCGCCGACTCGCGGAGGACGATGGCGCCACGCGCCGGGTCGAGGTAGCTCATCTGCCACTTGCCGGATACTTCGTCGTAGCGGGCGGACAATTCGCTGGCGATGCCGGACATGATGGGTGTGGCGAGGTGCTGCGACACCGGAGTCCATGTTCCGTCTGACCAGTACTGGTATGCCGTGGGGTTGAGAACCTTGTCCGTGGGCACTCGTGCGAGCCCGATGGTGCCGATGCGTCCGTTGGGTGTACCGAACATGTAGACGTAGTCACCCTGCGGAACCATGGCCGACACCTGGAAGCGGGCACCGAAAACGTTCTCCCACTTGGCATGTTGCGATTTGATCCAGGTCTGTCCGTCGTCGTCCGAGTACGCGATGCCGCCGTAGTTCGTGTACCACATGCCGGGAACGATGCTCCAGCGCTTCACGGACATGTAGCTCATGAACTGACGGTCGCCGATGGCGAACCCGGAGGTGGGGATGGTCGTGGTCTCGAAGTTCTTCACGTGGCGGCTGTCGATGACCTCGGCAGCGTGGCAGCGGCTGTCCTGCACCATGCTGTCGATGGTCATGCCGTCCGAGAGATCGGTGTCCGAGCTGTGGCCCAGGACGTTCGAGCGCCAGTCCTCGCCGTTGGCACCGGGCGGGTTCCAGTCGCTGCCGAATGTGTCACCGAACGCGACGGCGACCTCGCCCGGCTTCGTCTCCCAGATGATGCCGAGGTCGGTTCCGTTGACCTGCCAGCGCTTGTCGGTTCGATTCTCGGAGCCCTTACCGGTCACCTGAGAGACCAGCCGAACGTCGCCGACCGCCGGATTGTTCACTGCCGGAGTGAGCGTGCCGGGTTCGGCCGGGTGCACGTCGGGTGCGGGGGCCGGCTGCGGCTCGGGACCGGGGCCGCCGGGAATCGGGATCGGGATGGTTTCGGGGATCGGGTCGATCTGGATCCGCGGGAACGGCAGGCCATCCGACCCCGAGGAGCCCGACGAGCCTGCGTCGTCGGAGTCCGTCTTGTCGGTCAGATCGGGGCAGGGGTCCGCGCACGGGTCGTCGGGCAGCGGCGCCTGGGGGACACGAGTGTTGTCGGCAGGCGGTCCGGGAACCGGAACGGGCACGAACTCCGGGTAGGTGAGCGGAACGTGCACGGTCTCGGGAATGGACGGCAGGAGCGGTCCACCCTCGCTCGGCGGCTCCTTGGCGGGGTTGTAGCCCTCCTCGCCACACGAGTTGGTGGGCAGCCAGTCCGCGGGCAGCGCCTGGGCGGTGGTGGTCCCGAATCCGACCGATGCGGCGAAGACCGTGATCGCGCACGAAGCGGATCCGACGGCGGCTCGCATGGAAGTGAATCGTGTGACCACTGTTCAGCCCTTCGCTCCGGCGACCGCACTGTCGTGACCGGTCGATCGGAAAGAAGATAACACCCGAATCGGACAGTAGCTGGGAGTGAGCCGGGGAGTCGGTGGGAACCGGATGAGGTTCTGCTGCGTCGTATCCCGGTATGGACCCTCTCGAGTATTCGTTCGGCGCCGGTGTCGACGCACCCACCACGTGGACTTCGCTCACCGATCTGAGCGTGGGAGCAGGTGGGTCGCTGGACGCCGTGCGGTTGGACTTCGACGGTGACGGTCTGCTGGACGATGCGATGTGGGACTTCGACGGCGACGGGGTCGCGGATCATTCGGTTCTCGACATCGACGACCAGGACGAGGTCAGGTTCTTCACCGATGTCGCAGGTGACGGCACGTGGAGTCACGAGGTGCCGCGGCCGGTCGTTCCCGATCCATCACCACCGGCCGAACCCGAGGTCGGTTCGTCGCGGCTCGACCATTCGCCCGGGGGCAGCTCCGAGTCGCGTCCGGTCTCGTTCGGCACGTCCGATGTCGGCGTTGCCCACGATCCGATCCTCGTACCGAGCGGCAACGTGGGCCGTCCGGATCTGGTGTTCCAGTCAGATGCGGCGGTTGTTCGCGGCGACGGCGAGCAATCCGAGTGCATAGACGCCGGAGGCGCCGAGGGCCAACGCCAGTGAATGCCCGTCGGCGGGAATCGCGGTTGCGGCGACTGCGATCGCCGCGATGAAGGCGAGGTTGAACACGGTGTCCTGGAGTGCGAACACCTGGCCACGACGGTCGTCGTCGATCTCGATCTGCATGGCGGCATCACCGGTGAGCTTGATGGACTGGCCGGCGAAGCCGAGAAGGAAAGCTCCGGCGAGCAGCGACATCTGGGTGAGGGTCGCGACCAACGTGGCCTGCACGAGCAGTGCGACCACCAGCCCGCCGACGACGGTTCGCGAGCGTCCGATTCGCGGGATGACGAGCGGTGTGGTGACAGCGGCGATCAGCATGCCTGCGGCGGTGGCGCCGAGGGCGAGCCCGAATCCTGCGAACCCTCCGGGTAGGCGGCTCTGGTTCTCGGTGTCGCGAAGGACGAGCAGCATGATGAGCGTGTCGACGCCGAACACGATCCGGTGGGCCCCGATGCCGATCATCGCGGTCGTGACACCGGGTGTGGTCCAGACAGCACCCGCACCGGTTTTCAGACCTGCCGCAACGGCGCGAATCGCCGTGGGGTGTTCGTTCTCGTCGCGATGCGGTCCGAGCAGTCCGGGTTGGAAGCCCGCCGCGGTGAAGGCGGCCAGCACCGAACCGGATGCGGCCAGACCGACGGCGGTTCCCGAACCCAGGTCACCGGCGCCGACGAGCCCTATGACGGTGACGGCCGCCGATGCCCCGAGCGCGGCGACCACCGAACCTGCCGTGGCGAGAACCGAATTGGTGGGGACCAGCCAGTTCTGACGGACCACCTTGGGTAGTGAAGCGGAAACTCCGGCGAGCACGAATCGGCTCACCCCCACGGCCGCGAGGGACAGGACGAAGATCGTCGATTCGTCGATTCCGCCGATCAGTAGGCCCGCGGTTGCGAGGATGAGCGTTCCGCGGAGAATGTTCGCCCACAACAGCACCGACCTTCGGTCCCAGCGGTCCAGGAGTGCGCCGGCGAAGGGGCCGAGAATCGAATACGGGAGCAGGAGAACGGCGAATCCGGCTGCGATCGCGGCGGGATCGGTGTGCCGTTCGGGGTTGAAGAGGATGGCGCCGCCGAGCGCGGCCTGGAACATGCCGTCGCCGAACTGGCTGGTGAAACGGACGGTGACGAGCCGGGCCAGACCGGGCGATTGCCGCAGAGCGGTCATGGTGGTGCGCCAGTTGGCGCTCCGTCCGCTCGCCCGATCCTCCACTCCGGAGACTGTATCGGTCCGTCACGCTGCGGTCTGTGCGATGCCTTCCAGGTCGCGCCACCACGCGACCGTGTTCGTGGCCGCCTCTGCGAGCGGGGTGGGTGTCAGGCCCAGCAGCCTCTCGCTGTCGGTCGAGCTCATCACGAACGGCTTCTCGAATTGATACACCATTTCGGCGAGTTCGCGGGTGTCGCCGTGGAGTCGGCCGACACCTCGCAGGAGCCATCCGGGGACCGCCGTCACCTTGGGTGATCGGACTTGGCCCGCGGCGGCGAAGGCTTCGACCATCTGGCGTTGCGTGACGGCGGGACCGGTGGGCGCGTGGAGAACTCGGTCCCAGAGTGACCGATCGTGGGCGGCGGCGATCATCGCGGCGGCGAGGTCGGGGACGTAGGTGAACGAGTGCGGGGCGTCGGCCGATCCGAGCAGCCACTGCGTTTTCCCCGCGAGGACGGTGGGCACCATTCGTTCGCCTGCCAGTGCGATCCGCACGTTGGGTCCGAAGAAGTCCGATGCCACGACGCTCACGGTGTGTGTCGGGGATTCGGCCCGCGCCTTCAGGAGTCGGGTCCGAACGCCGGGCTTTCCGGTGGTCGCTGTTCGTGGGCCGGTCTCGGTCATGGGCTGAACGGTCGAGTCGTACGAGTAGAGGCTCTCGGGAAAGGCCACCACGGCACCGAGTTGCCCGGCGGCTTCGAGTACGACCTTTTCGCCGGCCGGAAGTTCTCGGGACCACGCTGCGGCGCTGTACTTGCTGCCGTGGATGCAGTGGTAGATCGCGGTGGCGTCTTCGAAGGCTTCGGCGACGGCTGCGGGGTCGGAGACGTCCACCTTCGTGCGTTCGATGAGGGGGTGCTGTGGTCCGCTCCCGGATCGGGTGAGTACGCGTACGCGGCGACCGTCTTCGGCGAGTTGCTCGGCGACGGTCCAGCCGACGGGTCCTGCTCCGGTGACGATCTCGAGGTTTGTCATGGCGATCCTTCGATTCTGTGAGGTCCTCAGCGAGTAACGAGAGCACTGCTCTCTGATTCGAGAATGCGCCCGATGGTCGGCAATGTCAAGAGCACTGCTCTTGTTTGTTGACACTGCTCTCGTCGGGCGGGCATTCTGTAGTCGTGCCAGGTACTCCACGCGAACGCGCCCGCGAACAAACGTTGCAGGACATCACGCGAATCGGACGCGAACACCTCGAAGCTGTCGGCGCAGCGGCCCTCTCGCTCCGTGCGGTCGCCCGGGACCTGGGGGTGGTGTCGTCAGCTGTGTATCGATACGTGAAGAGCCGTGACGAGTTGCTCACCTTGCTGGTGGTGGACGGCTACAACGAGCTGGGCGTCGAAGTCGATGCGGCAGTAGCAAAGAAATCGGAGCCCCTCGAGCAATTCTTGGCGCTCGGTAGATCGGTCCGGGCCTGGGCCGTGCGTGAACCGGCCCGATACGGACTGCTCTACGGTAGTCCGGTCCCCGGGTACCACGCCCCCGGCGAGCAGACGACGACGCCGGGAACTCGAGTGGTCACCACGCTGGTGGAAATCCTCGATCGTGCCTACCGGGGCGGCCTGCTGTCCGGGGACGACACCGACGTCGCACCCGCGCTGGGCGCCGATCTCGAGCGGATTCGTACCGACCTTTGTCTGGAGATGCCCGCGCCTCTCGCGGCTCGCGGACTGATCGTGTGGTCGTCGCTGTTCGGTGCAGTGAACTTCGAAGTGTTCGGACAATACGGACCCGACACGTTCGCCGAACCCTCCGAATTGTTCGAGTATCAGCTCCGTGTCCTGGCGAAAGTGGCCGGTTTCGATCCGGTTCGATAGTGGGGTCGCGTCGGTTACGGCATCGGTCGGATGGCGGTGGAATGATGGTTCCGTGGAGTACGCAGAGGAACCCGAGGACCGAACTGCATCGGCCGAACCAATCGTTCGCCCCGGAAGTTTGTTGGTGTCTTCCACAGAACTGACCGAGCCTGCGTTTCGGCGAACCGTCATCTACATGATCGAACACAACGAGACCGGCAGCCTCGGTGTCGTCGTCAATCGGCCCAGCGAGACCGCACTGCACGATGTGCTGCCGCAGTGGACCTCGCTGGCTGCTCGTCCGGAAACCCTCTACGTCGGCGGGCCCGTGAAGCGCGATTCGGCGCTGTGTCTCGCAACCCTCCGGACTGGTGTCGAGATCGACGAAGTGCCCGGGCTGCGGCGCGTCCACGGACGTGTGGTGATGGTGGACTTGGACTCGGACCCCGAGGCTGTCATCCCGTTGGTCGAGGGTGTTCGTGTGTTCGCCGGCTATTCGGGGTGGACGTACGGACAGCTGGAGTCGGAGCTTCGCCGAGACGACTGGATGGTCATCTCTGCGTTGGCATCGGACGTACTCGCTCCCGCGCGCGTGGACGTGTGGGCCCAGGTCCTCCGGCGTCAGCCGCTCCCCCTCGCAATGCTTGCCACCCACCCGATCGACGTGGAGCGCAACTGAGTCACGGGTAGACCAGGGCAGGCCGCCATTCGCGGTGATGAGAAGATGCGTGCATGACGGGGAAACGGGTGTGGGTCGGTGCTGCGGCACTGTGTGCAGTGGTGACGTTGGGTGTCGCGGGGTGCGGGGACGGCGAAAGCGACGAGACTCCGACAACACCTGAGGCAGCGCAGCCGTGGGATCCGTGCTCGTTGTCGGACGAGGCACTGCAGGCGGCGACGTTGGACCCGGCGACCGAAGGACCCGGTTTCGCTGCGGAGCCGCCAGGGTGGAAGACGTGCGGATGGAAGACCATCGACCAGATCGGGATCAAGATGAGTGCGACGGCAACGGTTCCGGTCGAGCAGTTCCGCAACGATCCTCGAAACTTTGACTTCCGTGACGTGACAGTTGGCGATCGGCCAGCGTTCACGTACGTCACCGAGATCGGAAAACCCGATGACTTTTGCCATTTGGTGGTGCCGTTCGAGAGTGGCGGGGTGCTGAACATGCAGGTGTCCCATTCGGTGTTCACCAAGGACCCCACGCCGATGTGCGAGTGGGCTGTGCAGGTCGGCACTGCCGTTGCCGATGAGCTGCCGCGCTGACGGACGCCTTTCACGTCTACGCTATCGGTAAGGGAGGTGCTCAAAGTGAGTAATGAAGTGTCCGGGGTGGATTCGCTGATGTCGCTCGCGGCGCAAGCAAAAGCTGGTGAGCTGGTGTTGGACGCTGATGTTGCGGTCGATTGCGCGAATGCATGCAAGGAAGCAATTGCGTCCCTCGAGGAATCCAAGAGCAGGATGGAAGGGCACACGGGTCTGCTTCCTCTCGGCAACTTCGACTGTGGAGACGACCTTGCGGTGATTCTCTCCGATACGACCAAGCAATACATCGCGCGCCTGGACGAGCACATCACGTGCTTGAGGGCTATTCACGACATGGTGGGTGCGCAGGTTGCCGAGTCGTTGACCACCGACGAGGAAACGGCAGCAGCGCTCAGTCGCATGAACGCCTGAACAGGCCACCAACACACCGTTTACGTCCCCGTGTGTGTCGCGGTGCGGTGGTATCAACGAAGTTGTGAACAGAGAATGCGCACGTTGCAGAGAATCCGAGGTTCTCGATCACTGCCACGGGACGCTGATCCTGCATACGGACGGTGCCGCCGAGTGCACCGACGAGCTGTGCATCCGTGGGACCGAGGCCCGCCACCAACTGGTTGTCGACTGCGCCGAACTCGTCGAGGGTTGCGGGTGCGTCGAGCAGTCGATCGAAAGGTACCGCCGCGTTTCCTGAGCGCACAGCCGCTGAGCTGGCTCAGCCGTCTTCGTCGCGTCGGAGATAGGCGAGCACTGCAAGGACTCGGCGGTTGGCATCGTCGGTGGGCGCCAGCACCAGTTTGGAGAAGATGTTCCCCACGTGCTTGCCGACCGCCGACTCGGTGATGAAGAGCAGTGCGGCGATGGCAGCATTGGAATGGTGTTCAGCAATCAAGCCCAGGACTTCGAGCTCACGCGGAGACAGTGACGACAGTGGGTCGCGACGGCGACGAGAGAGCTGCTGCACCACCGTTGGATCGATGACGGTGCCTCCGTTGGCGGTCTGACGCAGGGTCGAGGCGAAATCCTCGACGTCGACGACGCGGTCCTTCAAGAGCAAAGGGTTCGGCAACATCGTCTGGTTCTTCGTATACCCGGGCGCCTTCCTCCGACGCTCCCCCCTGCTGTACAGCGACACGATCGCCGGCCTTCGAGCGGACGTGGCCGCACAGCACCCAGGCGCGAACGACGAGATCTCGATCGGTCTCACGGCAGAGGAGAACGGGCTGGGCCACTTCATCTGGTCCGGCGCGGAATTCGGTTCGAACGTCGTCCTCGTGGGCGTGAGCATCTTCCTGTCCGGACGCGAAGTCGGCCACGGCACCGTCCGGCCCATCTGCAAGGAATGCGACGGTTCGTTCCGTCTGAACGCTGACGCCCGCCGAACGTGGCAATCCTTACGGCCGACTGATGCTCGGCGAGTTGCGTATTCAGCTCGGAGGCGTCTCACGCTGGTGGTGGCTCGGGCTTGCGGGCGTGACGGCCGTGTCGCTGGTCGTCCCCAGCGGGGGTACCGGCATCGTGCTGCTCGGGGTGTGGCTATGGCCCGTCCTGCTGTGGTCGAAACTGGGCACCCATGCTGTCGAGTACGGTGTCGCAGCCCTGACAGGTTCTGGTTCCTCGTTACGCCTGAGACTCGCAGCGGAGTCGAGCGTCGGTGCGATCATCACCACCCTGGCAGGGTCCGGACCACTCCTTCGAATGCTGACCGCGGCGGACGGTGCCGGGGTCGCGGCGTGGCTCGTTGCGGTGGCGTTCATCCCGTCGCTCGCACTTTTCCTCGGTTCGATCGGACGTAGCGAACGCGTGTTCCAAGCGGTCTATCTCGTCCTCTGGTACGCGGTGCTGAACGGCGTAACCGCGGCCGACTTCATGGGTGCGCGCCGCGGTAGTGGCGCCGACGTCGGCCCGTCCCCCGTCATCGATCTCGTGGTCGCCGTAATGCTCACGGCGGGAGCACTACTCGTTCAGGAGACCCGACATGCCCGTCGCTGACATCACTCCGCTGTTCCGCAGGAGCCGACAGGTCGGCATCTGTACGGCGACCGTATTCGTGGTAGCAGCTCTCTGCGGTTGTACGAGCTCGGAGCACCGAACCGACGTCTACTCCGAATCCAACACGACGCTGGTGCTGCAGTTCGACGATTCGGGTGCGAAGGAGATCGGCAGTACCACTGCCGATCTCGGTGTCCGGGTGACTGGTACGGACCATCCCGGTATCCGGGTGAATCGAACCTTCGAGTACACCGACGGAGACAAACCCGAAGAATCGGTTGTGGCTGTCTTCGCGAACTTGGTCGATTCCGCCCCTTCTGTCAGGAAAACAGCATCAGTTGCACAGGCGCACCGGGGACCGGAGTTCCCGGAAAATCGACCCAGCATTCCCAGTCACGCCAGCCGTTGACACGAACCTGAAAATCTCCCATATCAGCGCAATGTCGCACGGAGGCGTACCAGCCGCCGCTCTGTCCGGTTTGCGCGACAGCGGGGGACGCTGCCCCGAAGGCCCCACCCATCGCTGCCAGGGCGCACAATCCGAAAACTGCTCTACGCATAAAACTTTCCTCTCTACTCGCTTGCTACCGGTGACGTGGACACTGCCCAGAAATCGGCGTAGCGACCGCTCTCGAGGAGCAGTTCTTCATGGGTTCCGGATTCGACGATCCGCCCACGATCGAGGAAGACGACATGGTCGGCGTCTCGGACCGTCCTCATCCGGTGCGCGACCATGACCACGGTGCGACCGAGCATCAGACGGCGAATACCTTCGTGAACGGCGCGTTCGTTCACCGGGTCCAGTGCGGACGTCACTTCGTCCAACAACACGACGGGCGAGTCCTTCAACAATGCCCGCGCGATCGAAACACGTTGGCGTTCTCCGCCGGACAGCAAAGCTCCCCCTTCGCCGACGTTCGTCTGCCAGCCTCCCGGTAGTCGAGCGATCACATCGTCGAGTTGGGCGGCGCTCGCTGCAGCTCGTACCGCCGAACCGGGGGCGTCCGGATTCCCGAGTCGAACATTCTCCTCGATGGTGCCGTCGAACAGATAGACATTCTGAAACACCTGCGCTATCAGTGACGTCAGGGTGTCGACACGCGTCGCACGCACATCCACGCCGCCGAACCGGACCGAGCCGGAGTCCACGTCGTAGAACCGCGCAAGCAGATGCAGGAGAGTGCTCTTGCCGGCACCCGACGGGCCGACGATGGCGATACGTCGACCAGCCGGGACAGTCAGGGAAACATCGTCGATCACCGTGCGGTCGTCCTGACGGAAGGTAACCGATTCGAGAGACAAGTCGTGGTCGATCGGGACCGCGGGCTCGGCTGGCTCTGGGAGCGGTTCCGTGCGAAACACCGCGTCCAGCATCGCCAACTCGTGCCGCGCCGCCCTCAACTTTCCGGTGATCTCGGAGAGCGACAGCAACGGGTCGGTGCAGCGGGCGGTCAGGACGAGGATCGCCATCGTTTCAGCGGCGTCCAGGCTGCCGTGGAGCGCGAGGTGGGTGCCGAGGACAAGTAGTCCGGTGAAGGCGACCTGGACGACGAACGCCGAGCCCACCACGCCCGGGAGGGCAGACACCACCGAGCGCCTCGATGCTCGCTGCAGGTCGCGCAGCGAATCGTCCAGAAGTTCGAACCGTTCGGCGGTCCTCCCGCCGGTCCGCAGTACAGGTTGCGCCTGTAAGTATTCGATCGCCCGGCCGGTGGCCTCGTCCGTCCGCTCGGTGCGTTCCGTGTCCGCTGCTGCCTGATCACGAGCAGTCCATCGCAGGACCAGGGCAATTATCGGCGCCGCCACCAGAGCCGTGACGCCCATGCGCCAATCGACGAAGAGCATCACGACCACGATCGTCAACGGGGTGACGCACGCCGAGACGAACGGCGCGAGTAGATGCGCGGAGATGCTCATCGCCTGGAGGACTCCGCGGCTCGCGAGTCCGGAGACCTCACCGACACGTCCGGACGTGAACCATCCGACCGGAAGGCGGCCCAAGTGATCGCCGAAGCGGTGGTACATGCTCCGCAGGGCGGCGGCACCCACCCGAAATCCGGCAAGGTCGCTGCGATAGCGCAATACCGCGTAGGTCACGACAGCAACAGCGAATGCGTACAGCCACGGCCGAGCATCCGACGGATTGTCGCCGAACAACGCGGTCAGCAACGGCACCAGAAAGGCATAGGATGCACCCTCCGCGACCGCCGTCGCTGTCATCATCGCAACTGCCCTTCGCATCGGGTGAGCGTGTTCGTCACCCAACACCCGCAACATCATTCGGATCATCGGACGCCCTCCGCCGTGTCGTGGTCAGTCATCGTTCGCTGCCCTTCCCAGAACGCAGCGAATGCCCCGCCTCGTGCAAGAAGCTCTGCAGGCGTGCCTATTTCGGCGATCGAGCCCGTCTGCAGCATGACCACGCTGTCGGCATCGGCAATCGTTTCCGGGCGATGCGCAATGGTCAGTACCGTCCGATCGCCGCTCGCGCGGAGGTTCTGGCGCACAGCCGCCTCTGTCTGTGGGTCGGCGAAGGCGGTGGCCTCGTCGAGGACGAGAACAGGGGTATCGGCGAGGAATGCCCGTGCGAGCGACAGACGCTGTGACTCACCGCCGGACAGCCGAACCTCGTCGCCGACGATCGTGTCGTAACCTCGTGGCAGTTCCAGAATTCTCTGATGGATATTGGCTCTGCGGGCGGCCTGAACGATGTCCGTCATGTCGGCCCGGGGCACTGCCAGCGCGATGTTCTCGGCCACCGATGTCCGCAGCAATCGAACGTCCTGGAACACGAACGCGATGCTCCGGTAGAGGTCGTGCGGAGCGATCTCTCTCAGATCGACTCCGCCGAGAAGAATCGAGCCCCCAGTGGTGTCGTGGAAGCGTGGGAGAAGGGCCGCCAGCGTGGACTTTCCGCTTCCGGACGGACCGACTATCGCGGTGAGGGTTCCCGGCTCGAGTACCAGGTCGATGTCACGGAGAACCTCGTGGTCGTCCGTGTACCCGAACGTGACATTGCGGAACTCCACACGATGCCCATTGGGGACGAGGGGGTCCGCGGGATCGGGCAGCGCCTGGACGGACAACACGTCTCGGATCCTCCCGAGAGCACGACCGGCCGCTTGCAGGTCGTCGAAACCGTGACCGAGCGCCGCTACCGGGGCTGTGAGACCGAGTCCGAGGAGCAGAAACGGAAGCAGATCTGCTGGGTCCAGGCTGCCGTTGGTGACGAGGACTGCGCCGCCCGTGAGGATCGTCAAGAGGACGAACGGTGGTGACAACGCCAGCGACATGCCTGCCGCGACGCCTGAAACACCACGCACCCACTTTGTGAAGATGTCGACGAAATCGTCTACAGCAGCGATGAATCGGCTGTGCGCGCGCTGCGAGCCTCCAAAGGCCTTCACGACGGCAATGCCTTCCACGAACTCGACCACCGAGTTCGCGATCCGGCCCATCGCGCTGTCGAATGCAGTCTGCGCCCGCTGCTTTTCTGCCATCATCAACAGGGGAACCAACGACATGGCGAGTACTACCGGGATCAGCGTGACGAGGGTCAGGCGCCAATCCACGGTGAACAGGTAGACCAACGAGACAGCGGGCACCACGAACGCGGACACCAGTTCGCTCGGAGCATGGGCGATGAACGGGTGGACGGCCCCGACGTCTTCGCCCACCACTTTCGCAAGGTCGCCCGTACGCTTTTCGGAGAGCCAACCGATGGGAGCGCGGCCGAGGTGACGAGCCAATCGGCGGCGCAACGACAATTGCACACGGTCGTCCAGCAGATGTCCTGCACCCGAGGACGCCGCGGTGAACACCAAGCGCACCACCAGGCCGAGTGCGCCGAGAGTCACTACCGTCCACGCACGAGAAGAGTCGTACGGCTCGGCCGAGAGAAGAATCCGTCCGACCTCGACAACGGCGAGCAGCGGCGCGATACCGGCCAGCGCAGCGACGATCTGGAACACGATCACCATGGCAAATCCGGGGACGAAGGGTCGAGCCAGCGTGGTGACGGCGGTACGCCGGAATGCATCGTTGTTCGGTGAGTCGGCAGACATGGATCAGCCCGCCAGACCGCGTTGCAGCGCGCCGCCCAGTTCGGCGTTCTGCCGGCCCGAGATCTCTGCCGAGACGATGGCCTGTGAACCGTGGAAGGTGCCGGGCCACTGATGCAGTTCCACCGATACGCCTGCCGCGAGGAGGCGGACCGCATAGTCGATGTCCTCGTCCCGGTTGGGGCAGAACTCCGCCGTCGCGATGTAGGCAGGGGGCAACCCGGACAGGTCGGCCGCGCGTGCGGGGGCTGCGTACTGCGATGCGGGTGCGCCGCCGAGGTAGTGACTCCACGCCGCGGTGACCTTGTCTCGATTCATCCAGGGTGCGTCGGTGAAATTGCGGGCCGACCAGGTTTCCTGTCGGTCGTCGAGTCCGGGCTGGTTGAGTAGCTGAAATCGGATGGGTGGTCCCTGCTCGTCACGACTGCGGAGGGCGACGCCGGCAGCGAGCCCACCCCCCGCACTGTGGCCGCCTACCGCGATGCATTCGGGATCGACGCCGAGTTCCTCGGCATTGTCGGCAGTCCACTTCAATACCGTGTACGCGTCGTCGATGGCTGCGGGGAAGGGGTTCTCGGGTGCCAGCCGGTAGTCGACACACACGACTGTCGCGCCGGAGCTCGCCGCAATGCGGCTCGCCCACGGGTGCTCGCTGTCGAGGCCACCCATCACCCAACCGCCGCCGTGGAGCCACACGATCGCGCCGTGTGCGGCCTGCGGTCGATAGATGCGCACCGGGACGTCCGGGTTGCCAGGGACGGTGCGGTCCTCGATGTCCATACCAGTGGTGTCCACTGCGGGCGCACCGGCGGCGAACTCCGCAAGGTTCTTGCGTGCGGTGAGTGGGTCGGAGAGGTCGGCATTCGGAAACAGGGGCAGGAATGCTTCGAGTTCGGGGTTCATGTCCACCATCTTCGCGGCCCGTGTGATCTGGGTCATCCGCCATTCGTCGGTCGTTCCAGCTGCGGGACGCGACGATCGCCGCATACCCTCGAAACATGGAGGCACTGGTGGTGCGGCTCTCTCGGCTCGATCCGGAGGCCGAGGGGACTCTCCGCGTCGTGATGTTCTACGACACCCTGATGCGTCGGCGGGTGGACCTGCCGGCTTTGTCGCGAGCGTCGGCGGGTCTGGCGGACTGTGTAGTCGGAATCGCGTTGCACTCGACGGGCAAGGTGGTGCGCTTTTCGCCGGACGGAATCGAAGCCGCCGACTCCGAGGTGACGGCATCCTTGCGGGCGCCGGTCGTCCTCGACGACGAGGAGATCGGGTCCGTGTGGCTCGAACGTGCAGGTGAGACCGTCGCCCTCGACGAAGTGTTGCTCGACCGGTTGGCGATCGCATGTGCTGCAGTTGTCGAACGGTACGGGCCCGCTCACACGACGATGGCCGACCCGGCCCTCGTCGAACTGGCAATCAGCCCCGATACCGACGACGCGGCGAGGGATCGCGCCTTGCGGCTCCTCGGGTTCGCTCCCGGCGCCCCGATTCGAGTTGCTGCGGTCCGCTCGGAGATTCCGCTCGATCGAGTGAGTGCGGCCGTCTGTGCCGGTCGGCATGCGAAGGCGTCGTCGGTCGCGGGTGTGGGGGTCGTGCTGGTCTCCGCTCTTCGAGCGGACAGCTTCCCGGCGGGCGTGTGTGCCGGTATCGGTGCCGCCGACGGAATCGACTGCGCGTGGGCACAGGCGCGGACAGCCCTACGGTTCACCAGTACACGTGAGCCGGTTGTTCGTTACGAAGACCTGGGCGCGGTGGCGTTGCTGGCCCACGTTCCGTCCGAGGTGGTGGGCGCGAATGCCGACGTCACGGCGATGGCCGGACTCGTCGGTCGCCGCGAGGATCTGGAAACTCTCGACGCCTACTGCGCCACCGGCTCACTGCGTCGGTCCGCGGAAATTCTGCACCTGCACCACAGCAGCGTTGCGCGCCGAGTCGAGCAGCTGGGGCGCAGCCTCGGATTCGATCTCACCGATCCGGCGGGACTCGTGAGAGCTCAGCTGGGCCTCGCAGCGTGGCGGATGCTGGAATCCTGACCCGCGAAGGTCAGCTCGGTGCGCCGACGGGATGCTGCTTGGCAAACCGCTGCGCGAGGGCGGCGCACACGATGAGCTGGATCTGATGGAAGATCATCAGCGGCAACACGATCAGCCCGACCGGTTGTCCGGCGAACAGTACGGCTGCCATCGGCAGGCCGGTGGCCAGGCTCTTCTTCGAACCGCAGAACGTGATCACTATGCGGTCCGCGAGCGGAAATCCGAGTTTCCGGCCGGCGAACGTCGTGACGGCAAGGACGAATGCGAGCACGACGCAACACACGACGGTCGTCGCCACGATCTGCGAGGCAGATACTGCCGACCAGATGTGCTCCTTCGAACTCTCACTGAACGCAGAGAACACCACGAGCAGGATCGAGCCGCGATCGACGAGCTTGGTCGGCTCCGCGTGGCGCCCGAGCCAGTCGATCACGAACGGCCGAATCAACTGACCGACCAGGAACGGGACCAACAGCTGAAGGACGATGTCGACGATCGACGACGCGTCCACGACGGCTTCACCGGTTGTGTTCATCAGCAGGATGACGAGGAGCGGAGTCACGAACACTCCGACGAGATTCGAGAACGACGCGCTCACGATCGCGCCGGCGACATTGCCGCGGGCGATCGACGTGAACGCGATCGACGACTGGACAGTCGACGGCACGAGGCACATGTAGAGGATGCCGGTGTAGAGATCGTCGCTGACGATGCTCGGCGCAAGGAACCGCAGTGCGAGACCGATCAGCGGGAACAGCACGAACGTCGCGGCGAACACCACCATGTGAAGTCGCCAGTGTTTGATGCCGTCGAGTGCCTCGCGTGGCGAAAGTCGGGCGCCGTAGAGCAGGAACAGGAAACCGATCGCGATCTTCGTTGCCCAGTCGAGGGCCGTCTCCCACGTACCGGTGGCGGGAAACAGCCCACCGAGTACAGCGGCGACGACGATCCCCAGAATGAAGCCGTCGATATAGAACCGGTTGAGAAACTTCACGTGGCTAAGGGTAGGTCGCACGCTGGTCGGCGAGCGAATTGAGCACCCCGGCCATCTCCTCGGCTTTCGGGCTCGTGACAGTCAGTCGGTCGCCGCACGCGGTGGTGAGGATCAGGGCGGGGCCGGAGCGTGTGACCACACCGTAGTTGCGTGGCCCCTTGGTCTTGAGGCCCCAGCCGCCGAAGTCGTCGAACGGCTTGATTTCGTCGACCCGGACCCCTTCGACCTCGTCGATTCCGTAGGCGATCGACGTCATACCCATGTTGACGACCCGAATGCCCGAGCCGTCCACGATCACCCGGAAACGGAGAACGGCGAGAATCAGCAGCAGAATCGGGACGAAGACGGCCAGGATCCACCAGGTTCCGACGACGGTCGACAGCCACAGCGCAGGCGCGACGACGAGCAGGATCAGCACCCCGCTTCCGACCGCGCCGAAGCCCACGTCGTCGGTGACCGGTAGCTCGCTTGTAGGGCGTCGCGGGAGGTCGGGGTCGGGCCGCTTCGTCGCGGGAACGCGGACTCGATAATCGCGGAGAGCAGCCGCTCCTACGAGGCCGAGGGCCGTGCCGATCAGCATTCCCAGTCCCATCGCGGAGGTGGGTAGCTCTGTGTCGGCGCCAGATGTCTCGTCGAGTTGCACCGTGAGGAGGGTGACCTGGACCGTGACCGTCAGGCCGACGACTGTGAGGCCGATCAGCAACATGATCCGTCGGATCAACAGTTGGCCACCCGCCAGGGACGCGAAACTGCAGCACCCACCGCCGATCAGCAGAATCACGATCGCGAACGCCCATGCGCTCGACATCGGTGGAGCGAAACCATCGGGTGAAGTGGTGGTCCAGTGAGTGGCGATCTCCGCAGGGAGTCGAGGTTCCCAAATCTTGGTCAGGAGGGTGCCGCCGACGGCGGCGAGCGCCGGGAGGAGCAGGCCGAACAGCGCGCCCCCAGGGTCGACTATGCGGCGCGAACTCACCTCGGACGTTCGTGTCAGCCGATCAGGACGGCTGGCACGCATCCTTCAAACTGCAGGCGCCACATGAGCTGCCACAGCCGCCGGGCTCGGGGGCAGGCAGGGCTGCTGCGGTGCGGGCACCGAGGACGCCGCCGAGCGAGACCGTCACGATCGCGGCGACGACCGAGAATCCGACCGCCACGAACGCCAGTGCGCCGTCGAGAAGGGCGCCGGCCGCGCTACCGATGATCAGGAGTGCGCCCGAGGCCAGCATCGTGGGGGCGGCAACCTTGTTGGCCAGTGCAAACGTCTCGTCGTCACGCAGAGTCTCCGGGGTTCGGACGCCGGCCCAGCGGTTGCGCGGCAAGCGTTCGGTGAGGCCGGCGACGGCGACGCCGCCGAGCACGACGGCCAGCACGAGAAGCACCACGGAGACAATCAACACCCGCCCAGGATACGGCGCCGGGCCGGTGGCAGGTGAAACCGGGTGGCCGGACGCTCTACGCTGGTTGACGGTATTTCACGTCAGCCCAGTAGATAGTGACCACAGTGACCGACTCTGTTCAGCCCACCCAACCGTCCGAAGCGACCCCGCAGCACCGCTACACCGCGGAACTCGCCGGCCAGATCGAGCAGCGCTGGCAGGACCGCTGGAGCGAGGAGGGAACGTTCGACGCCCCCAACCCCGTCGGGCCGCTCGCGCCCGAGGGCGACGGGGTCGTCCCTGCGGACAAGCTGTTCGTTCAGGACATGTTCCCGTACCCGTCCGGGTCGGGTCTGCACGTGGGTCACCCGCTCGGCTACATCGCCACGGACGTGTTCGCCCGCTTCCACCGCATGCAGGGCCACAACGTCCTGCACACCCTCGGCTACGACGCATTCGGCCTGCCCGCCGAGCAGTACGCTGTGCAGACCGGCACGCACCCGCGCACCACCACCGAGTCGAACATCGCGAACATGAAGCGTCAGCTTCGGCGTCTGGGCCTGGGGCACGACGAGCGACGCAGCCTCGCGACCACCGACGTCGACTTCTACCACTGGACGCAGTGGATCTTCCTGCAGATCCACGGCGCCTGGTACGACAAGGATGCCGGCAAGGCCCGCCGCATCTCGGAGCTCGAGGCCGAACTCGATTCCGGTGAGCGGACGCTCGACGACGGCAGCGACTGGAACAGCCTGTCGGCGGCCGAGAAGTCGGCTGCGATCGACACCTACCGCCTGGTGTATCGGTCGGATTCGATGGTCAACTGGTGCCCCGGGCTGGGCACTGTGCTCGCCAACGAAGAAGTCACCGCCGACGGTCGCAGCGACCGCGGAAACTTCCCGGTGTTCCGTAAGCATCTGCAGCAGTGGATGATGCGCATCACCGCCTACTCGGACCGCCTCGTCGACGACCTCGACTACCTGGACTGGCCGGACAAGGTCAAGACCATGCAGCGCAACTGGATCGGTCGCTCGCACGGCGCGCAGGTCGCGTTCACCTCCGGTGAGCACGATATCGAGGTTTTCACCACCCGTCCGGACACGCTGTACGGCGCCACCTACGTGACGTTGGCACCCGAGCACCCGCTGGTCGACGTGCTGGTCGCTCAGGAGTGGCCGGAAGGGGTCGACGAGCGGTGGACCGGCGGTGCGGCAACGCCCGCGGAAGCCGTTGCTGCCTACCGCAAGTCGATTGCGGCGAAGACCGATCTCGAGCGCCAGGAGAACAAGGAGAAGACCGGTGTCTTCCTCGGCGCGTACGCCGTCAACCCGGTCAACGGACACCGTGTGCCCGTCTTCACCGCCGACTACGTGCTCACCGGTTACGGCACCGGCGCGATCATGGCTGTGCCGGCCCACGACCAGCGCGACTGGGAGTTCGCCACCACCTTCGGTCTCGACATCGTCGAGGTCATCTCCGGTGGCGACGTCACCGAAGCCGCGTTCACCGGCGACGGACCGCTCGTGAATTCCGGTCTGCTGGACGGTCTGTCCGTTGCGGACGCGAAGTCCACGATCACGGAGTACCTCGAGCAGAAGGGCACGGGCCGCGGCACTATCCAGTACAAACTGCGTGACTGGCTGTTCGCGCGTCAGCGGTACTGGGGCGAACCGTTCCCCATCGTGTACTCGGCCGACGGAACTGCTCGGGCGTTGCCCGAATCGCAGCTCCCGGTGGAGCTTCCCGAGGTCGAGGACTATGCGCCGGTGTCCTTCGATCCCGACGACGAGAACTCCGAGCCCTCACCGCCGCTCGCGAAGGCAACCGACTGGGTGAACGTCGAACTCGATCTCGGCGACGGCCTCCAGACGTACCGCCGCGACACCAACGTCATGCCGCAGTGGGCCGGTAGTTCGTGGTACCAGCTGCGCTACATCGATCCCACCAATCAGGACGTGTTCTGCGACAAGGAGAACGAAGCGTACTGGGTCGGTCCGCGCCCCGAGTTGCACGGCGCGAACGATCCGGGTGGCGTCGACCTGTACGTCGGTGGTGTCGAGCACGCCGTGCTGCACCTGCTGTACTCACGCTTCTGGCACAAGGTGTTGTTCGACCTCGGCTACGTCAGTTCGAGCGAACCGTACCGACGCCTCTACAACCAGGGCTACATCCAGGCGTACGCCTACACCGATGCGCGCGGCGTCTACGTTCCCGCCGACGAAGTGGAAGAACGCGACGGCAAGTTCTTCCACAACGGCGCCGAGGTCGCCCGCGAGTACGGAAAAATGGGCAAGTCGCTCAAGAACTCCGTCGCCCCCGACACCATCTGCGACGAGTACGGCGCCGACACCCTGCGTGTGTACGAGATGTCGATGGGTCCGTTGGACACTTCTCGCCCGTGGGCGACCAAGGATGTCGTGGGCGCGCAGCGGTTCCTCCAGCGGTTGTGGCGCGTCGTGATCGACGAGGAATCCGGTGCGCTACGTGTCACCGACGAGAAGCCGACCGAGGACACGCTGCGTGCTCTCAACAAGGCGATCGCCGGAGTGTCGGACGATTACAAGGGCCTGCGTGACAACACGGCTGCCGCGAAGTTGATCGAGTACACGAACCACCTGACCAAGGCGTACCCCGGTGGTGCTCCGCGTTCGACGGTCGAGCCGCTCGTGCTGATGGTTGCGCCGCTCGCGCCGCACCTGGCCGAGGAGCTGTGGTCCCGGCTCGGTCACGAGACATCGCTGGCGCACGGGCCCTTCCCCACTGCCGACGAGAAGTGGTTGGTGGAGGACACGGTCCAGTATCCGATTCAGGTCAACGGCAAGGTTCGTAGCCGGGTCACCGCGCCTGCGGACGCGTCGCGGGAGGACGTCGAGAAGATCGCCTTGGCGGACGAGAAGATCGTCGCGTTGCTGGACGGCGGCACGCCGCGCAAGGTGATCGTCGTCCCCGGAAAGATGATCAACATCGTTCGCTAAGGCGTAACCCCCTGTGAGTGGTTAGCGAGTCCAGGGGCTCGCAAACCACTCACAGGGGGAGGAATCGTGTTTACGATGGGGTCGTGGCCACCGAGCTTGTCGGGTCGGCAGCGTCAGGCGTTGCTGCGCCCCGTACCCGACGCAACGTTCCTCGCACACGGTTGCTGGCTGTGTGCGCCATGGTTACCGCTTTCGTGACGGCGTGTTCGGGTGGGGGCGGTCCCACGGTGGACCGCGTCCAGCTCGATCTCGCGGTCGAGCAGACCGATCTGCCCTGGACGGACGTGCTCCTTCCCCAACAGGTGCCCACTTCGGTGCCCGCCGGACCTGCCGACACCGCAATTCCGGAGGGTGTCGCGGGTGACGGGTTGCCTTCGGGTGGCGCCGATCCGACCGGCATCTTCCTTGCCGGTGACCGCGTCGGCCTGTACGGAAGCAGTCCCGGCCGTCCACTGTGCGATCGCGAGCGGCTCGTCGGGAGCCTGGAGAGCGACGAGGCGAAATCGTTCTCGTGGGCCAACGCTCTGGACGTCGAGGACATTCGGTCGTACGTCAGATCACTCACCCCGATGCTGCTGCGGGCGGACACCCGCGTGACCAGCCACGGGTTCGAAGATGGACACGCGGTGGGAGCGCAATCGGTGCTGGAGTCGGGCACCGTGGTTCTCGTCGACCCGTTCGGTGTGCCGACGGTGCGTTGCATGGACGGCAGCCCGCTCACGGCACCGGAGTTGGGTCAGCAATCGGAACCGTCCGGTGAGCCGTGGCCCGGCTTCTCCGCGGATTCCGTCGTCGTGGTGGAGCCTGCGGCCGCACGGCTTCCGGGATTCCAGGTCGTGGATCTGATGACCGGCGATGTCATTCCGATACCTGTCGGCGCCGGTCCACAGCAGGCGATCGAGCGTCCTGCTCCTGCGCCGGTGGAGCCGGTCGCTGCGCAACCACCCGAGACCGAGGAACAGGCCGCTCCCGCTCCTCGCCCCGCGCCGGTTCGCGCGCCGTCGCCGGAACCACCGCCACCGCCACCGCCACCGCCGCCACCGCCACCGCCTCCAGCGCCCGAGCCTCCTCCTCCGCCGCCACCCGCGCCTGCGCCCGAGCCGGTGATTCCGCCTGCACCGGCGCCGGCTCCCCCGCCTCCTCCCCCTCAGGTTCAGGTGCAGATTCCGGGACTGCCGCCCATCGTGATTCCGGTCGGCTGAGGTCTTCCCCTGGCCGCGCCACGGCCGTACTCTCGCGGGATACGTTTGAAGCTGGAACACGTTCTATCGAATGGGAGAGTTCGCATGGCGCCGTCGCCCGACGACATCCGCAAGACCGTCAGCAAGTACATCGAGGCAGTAGCGAAGGGCACGGTCGACGATGTTCTCGCCCTCTACGCCGACGGTGCGGTGGTGGAGGATCCGGTCGGTACCGAACCTCGAACCACGACCGAATCGATCCGCGAGTTCTACGGAGTCATCGAGCCCTTGCAGCAGGAAGGCGAACTGCGGACCCTCCGGATCGCCGACAACGAGGCTGCCTTCCACTTCTCGCTCGTGACGACTCTCGGTGACAATTCGATGGAGATCGCTCCCATCGACGTGATGACCTTCGACGACGACGGCAAGATCCTGACGATGCGCGCGTATTGGAGTCAGGACGACATGGTCACTCGCTGACATGTCGGCAACTATGCGGGAACTGACCGACGGAGACGGATTCACCTGGCAGATCACAGAAGCCGGTGCTGGTCCGGCCGTCGTCATGTGTCACGGCTTTCCTGGGCTCGGCTACAGCTATCGGCATCAGATCGACGCGCTGGCCGAGGCCGGATTCCGTGCGGTGGCACCGGACATGCCGGGATACGGCGGGTCGGATGTGCCTTCGGATGTCGCGGAGTACGCCAACGACCGGATTGCAGATCGGCTGGTTGCGCTTCTCGACGCCCTCGACATCGAGCAGGCGGTTCTGGTCGGTCACGATTTCGGCGCACCTGCGGTGTGGACGGTCGCCGAGAAGCATCCGGATCGGGTCGGTGGCCTGGTACTTCTTGCCGTTCCCTACTCCCCCGACGCGATGCCGATCCGGCCGTCGGAACTCTTCACGAAGATGTCGAAGAAGCATTTCCTGCACCTGCACTATTTTCAGGAGCCCGGCGTTGCAGATGCAGAACTGGACTCGGATCCGCGCCGGTTCCTGCGTCGTCTCTTCTTCGCCCTGTCCGGCGCATACGACTACCTCCACATCTGGCAGCACCCGACCGACGGGAACGGCTATCTGGATGTACTTCCCCATGCCCCGTGCTTGCCGTGGTCTTGGTTGTCGCAGGAGGAGTTCGATCACTATGTCTCGGTCTTCACCGATACCGGCTTCACCGGTGGATTGAACTGGTACCGGGCATACGACCAGAACTGGGAACACCATGCCGACCGCCACCACGAGATTGCGGCGCCGACTCTCTACATTGCCGGTGAGGCCGACCCGGTCATCGCGATGAGCGGGCCGCAGTCACTCGAGAAGATGCGGACCGGTGTTCCGGACTTGCGCGGTGTGCACTTGATCGCGCACACGGGCCACTTCGTTCAGCAGGAGCGTCCCGAGGACGTGAACCGACTTCTCCTCGATTTCCTACGCGACCTGTAGACGATCAGCGCACTCGCAGAACGACTTCCGTCGGATGTGCGTCCGCAGGAGTGTCGACGGCGTTGCGTACGGCGCGAGCCACCGTTGTCGGTTTCAGGAAGTTCTCGGGTTCGTACGTTCCCCCTTCGTGTGCCACGATCTCCCGCTGCATGTCGGTGTCGATACGGCCGGGGTGGATCGAGGTGACCCGAATATCCTTCTCTTCCAGCCGTAATGCGTCGCCGAATGCACGCAGCGCGAACTTGCTGGCGGCGTACGAGGCCCAGCCGGCGTTGGCCCGAATCCCGGCACCTGAATTGATCAGCACCACATGGCCACCGGCAGCACGCAAGGCGGGCAGGAGAAGTCGGGTGCTCTCGGCTACCGCGATCACGTTCGATTCCAAGGTGCGGCGCCACTGATCGACCGAAGAATCGGCAATGGTGCCCAGGTCCGCGATACCTGCGTTGTGCACGAGTACGTCGAGACTCTCGATTCGAGCGCAGGCCTCGGCAACGGCCGGGTAATCGGTGAGATCGACTGGCCACGGTGTCGAGTCGGGAAGTTCGGCGGAGATGTCGGCGAGGGATTCGGCAGAACGCGCCCCCAGCAACACGTGGTGGCTGGGGGCGAGTTCACGGGCAATGGCAGCGCCGAGTCCACGCGAGGCGCCGGTGACGAGGGCGGTAGGCATGCTCCGAGGTTAGCGCCGGTGTCAGCCGCCGCGGACCAGGAGTGCGCCCAGAGTGATCATGACCGCGGCAATCAGACCGTCGAGGACCTGCCAGGCGCGCGGTTTGGTGAAGAGCCCGTGCAACGACCGCGCCCCGTATCCGAGGGCACCGAACCATACGAGGCTGGCCAGGATCGCCCCGACGCCGAACAACCATCGCCCATTGTCGCCGTGTTGATTGGCAACGGAGCCCAGCATCAGGACGGTGTCCAGGTACACGTGCGGGTTGAGCCAGGTCAAGGCGAGGCAGGTCAGGACGGCGGCGCCGAGGGACGGGCCGGCTGTGGACGACTGTGCGTCCATCGCGTTCGGTCGTAGGGCCCGTCGTGCGGCCAGAATTCCGTAGACGACCAGGAACGCCGCACCCGCCCACCGAACCACGGGGATCACACCGGGTGCTTGTTCGAGAATCACCGCGATTCCGCTGATTCCGACCACGATGAGCACCATGTCGGACAGCGCGCACACGAAGACGACTGCGAACACGTGGCGTCGTGCAATCCCCTGACGTAGGACGAATGCGTTCTGGGCGCCGATGGCGACGATGAGGGAGAGCCCGGTGCCGAAGCCGGTCGCGAGAGTGCCGATCACGGGAACGACGCTACGAATCCGAACCTGATCAGTCCAGCTAAAGATATTCATGGTTCATTAGAGTTGCTTTATGGACATCGAGTTCTCGCAGTTGCGCACATTCGCGGCCGTCGTCGACGAGGGCACGTTCGAGGCGGCTGCGAAGATCCTGCACGTGACCCCTTCGGCGGTGAGTCAGCGCATCAAGACTCTCGAACTGCAGGTGGGCAGCGTTCTGGTGCAGCGGTCGAAGCCTGTCACCCTCACCGCACCGGGGCGTGTCGTCATGCAATTGGCGCGGCAGGTCGCACGCCTCGAAGAAGACACGGCGTTCGCGCTCGAACCCAGCGCCTCCCGGGTGCTCACGGTGCCCGTCGTCGTCAATGCAGATTCGTTGTCCACGTGGATGATTCCCGCGCTCGGCGTCTTGGCTGCCGAGCGCACGATACTCGTCGAACTGCATCGAGCAGACGAGTATCACTCCACCGAGATGCTGCGAGCGGGGACCGTCATGGCGGCAGTGACATCGGAACCCGTTGCGGTTCAGGGATGTAGCGTCACGAAGCTGGGGTCCATGCGCTACCTGCCGCTGTGCAGCCCCGACTACGCGCGGCGTTGGTTTCCCGACGGCGAGTCCGTCGATGCTTTCGCGAGGGCGCCGATGTTGGTGTTCGACAGGAAGGACGACCTCCAAACGCGGTACCTCCGGAAGGTGACGCGACGGAGAATGGATCCGCCGCGCCATTACATTCCGGGGTCGACTGCCTTTGCCGAGGCAGTTCGGTACGGGCTGGGGTGGGGAATGTTGCCCGAGATTCAGGTCGCGGGTCCGCTCGCGTCGGGCGACTTCGTCCAGCTGGAGTCCGCCGGCCCGATCGACGTACCGCTGCATTGGCAGAGATGGAAGCTGGAGTCGCCTGCACTGGGAACGGTGACCGAGGCGGTTCTGGCCGGCGCCCGAGATGCGTTGCGGGCTATTGGAGCGTGATGAATTCGGGCTGGTCGAGAAGGCGCAACCACGATCCGTCTGCCTGCCGCTGTGCGACCTGGGCGCGTGCGCCCGCACCGTCGCGGGGAGGGGTGGCGGTGAGCGCGAGGTCGCGGCTGATCAGGGTTGGTAGCGGCGGTTCGGGCTGGAACTTGGGGGCGTGGGCGAGTACGGACTCCCACAACGCCTGGATCGCGGCTCGACCCACGATCTGCTGTCCGGGCGGGTAGGCCATCACGGCGTCCTCCGCGTAGAGAGCGGCGACGCCCGCGGCATCGCCTGCATTCGACCGCTCGACGAACAGGCGGGTGAGGTCTTCGGGCTGCATGGCTTTCTCGTTGTTCGGCATGCTTCCAGTCTCCGAGCGCCCGAGTGTGAAGTCCAACAGATGGTTCTTCTGCAAACTAGAATCAGAGCTTATGGAACTGAGGCAGCTCGAGTACTTCGTCGCGGTCGCCGAGGAGGCCAACTTCACGCGCGCGGCCGAGCGGGTGCACATCAGCCAATCGGGCATAAGTGCCCAGGTCAGACAGTTGGAAAACGAGCTGGGTGCTGCGCTCATCGACCGCTCGAACCGTAAGGCGGCGCTGACGGTGGCCGGGAAGGCGGCGCTCGTGCATGCCCGCGATGCTTTGGCGGCTGCAGCATCGCTGCGTCAAGCGGTCGACGAGGTCACCACCTTGATTCGCGGTCGGTTTCACGTCGGCATGGTCACCGCCTGCACCGTTCCGGGGTTGTTCGACTCGCTGTCCGCGTTCCACACGGCCCACCCCGGCGTCGAGATCGCGCTCACCGAGAACAATTCGGATCGGTTGATCGAGCAGGTCCGCGCCGGAGAGTTGGATCTGGCGTTGGTGGGTACTGCGGCGGCCCCTCCCAGCGACCTCGAGTCCTTACCGATCATCAGTGAGCCGCTGACGGCTCTGGTTCCAGCCGGTCACGCCCTGGCCGGTCGCGGCACGGCGACTCTCTCGGAGATCGTCGAGTTCCCGGTTGTGTGTATGCCGGACGGTACGGGGATTCGGACGGTCTTCGATCGCGGGTGCTCCGCGCTCGGTATTCACGCCGACATTGCACTGGTTGCGAGCGCTCCGGATGCGATGGCGGACTTGGCAACACGCGGACTCGGCGTTGTCGTGCTCAGTCGGTCGATGGCAGGGGCCTATCCGCAGTTGCATCCGGTGGTCATAGACGACGTGGACATCCCGGCAGTCCTGTCGCTGGTGTGGTCCAGCGGGAAGAGCCCTGCGCTACGAGAGTTCCTCGTTCATGCTCGCCGTTCCTTCACCTGACCAGGTACGCCACACGAGGTTGCGCACCGCGATCACCGGCCCGTCCGGCCGGATCAGGGCGTACTGCGGATACTTCTCGGTCAGTGCGTCGATCGCCCGTTGGGCCTCGATCTCCCCACCCTCGAGTATCTCGGCGATGCCGTCCACACGTACCCACCACAGGTTGTTCCAGTCCTCCTCGTAGTGGTCGACCAGGACACTGACCCGTGCGTCGGCAGCGATGTTCGCCAGACGCCGTAAGTGCTTGCTGCGCTTGGGCTTGTGGTCCACGCTCGTGTACACGACACCGTCCACGAGCACGAACACCACGGGCACGAGATGCGGTTGCGCGTCCGAGTTCGTCGTCGCCATCCGCGCCACTCGCGCGACTCCGAAGAGTTTTTCACCGTCCACTCCTCGACCGTGCCACCGCAGCGGGTCCCTGTCGACCCCTTGCCGTGGCGTGGACGGTAGGCGAGCCTGGACAGATGGACCCTGTCGATGCACTACGCGAAGTGGCGTTCTGGATGGAGCGTGACCGAGCCGAATCGCACCGAGTGAAGGCCTATCGCCGTGCCGCCGAGGTCGTTGCCGAGCTGTCTCAGGAGCAGCGCGAGAAGCGGCAGCGCACGGGCACCTGGACGGACCTGCCGGGCATCGGCCCCAAGACTGCAGGCGTGATCGCAGCGTCGTTCGACGGGGTGCCCAAGCACTTGGCGGAGTTGCGGGACTCGGCGAAGCCCCTCGGTGGTGGGGAGATGCGCGGCGCATTGAAGGGCGATCTGCACACTCACTCGGACTGGTCGGACGGCGGTAGTCCGATCGCGGAGATGATGCGGATCGCGGCAGCGATCGGTCACGAATACTGTGCTCTCACAGATCATTCCCCGCGACTGACGGTGGCCAACGGGCTTTCGTACGATCGGTTGCGTACTCAGCTGGACGTGATTCGCGGATTGAACGAGGAGCTTGCGCCTTTTCGGATTCTCACCGGGATCGAGGTCGACATCCTCGACGATGGTTCGCTCGACCAGGACGAGGACTTGCTCGCCGAGTTGGACATCGTCGTTGCCAGCGTTCATTCGAAGCTGAGGGCGGAGCACGGTGCGATGACTCGTCGCATGGTTCGCGCCGTCGAGAACCCGCACGTGGACGTGCTGGGACACTGCACCGGGCGTCTTGTGGAAGGCGGGCGAGGGACGCGACCGGAGTCGAAGTTCGATGCCGAGAAGGTGTTCACAGCCTGCCGCGACGCCGGAACGGCGGTCGAGATCAACAGCAGGCCGGAGCGTCGTGATCCGCCGAGCGGGCTGATCGATCTTGCGGTGGACCTCGGGTGCTTCTTCGCGATCGACACCGACGCCCACGCGCCGGGCCAACTCGCATGGCAGGGATACGGCTGTGAGCGTGCGATGCGGTGCGGTGTCGACCCGAATCAGGTGATCAACACGTGGTCGGTGGACGACCTGGTGAACTGGGTGGCCTGAGAATCAGACCGCCAGCTCGCTGCGATTATCCTCGACCGCGGCGGTGACGAGCTTCTGGATCTGCGCCGCGAACACGTCCGCTGTGCCGGGGAGGACGGACACAGTTCGGGGGCCCTGCGCGACCAGATACCGGCCGTCGTCTGCGATGTCGACCCATCGCACGTCGCGTGCTCCGCCGGTGTCGCGCTGGGCGATGGTGGGCCCGGCGTAGACCTCGACTCGTCCGACACCCACACGGGGCCGACTCAACAGGCTTTCGAAGTCTTGTCTCGGCGTTGTGCTCGGAGCCGACGAGCGCAACCACGAAGCGGGAGTGTCGAAGTCGTCTTCCGGCTCGGTCTCGAGGCTGAGGCGGTCGACGTCGATGCGGGAGCGGCTCCCAGCACCGACGGCAGGGAGCGCCTGCAGGACCGCTTGCCCGCAGTTTCGGTGTGGAAGCCGAGTGACTTGCACGGTGCCGCCGCAGCGGTGGTCGGGGCCTGGTTCTTGGCTCACGACCACGGCGTGAGCGCCACGAACGGCCGCGTAGATCCGAACTTTCGTCGCGTCGCCTTCGCCGGCGAAACCGCATGCGTAGACGCGGCCCTCGGGGCTGAGCATCGTCACGAACGCCCAGTAGAGGTCGTCGTCCAACATGTTTCGGAATCGCATTGCCGCAGCGAGGCATTCGTTGTCGTACTCGTCAGCGGTTGCCGACGAAGGACGGAATTGGAACGGATAGTGCGGCCGATCTACGCCGAAGGAACGCCATCCGACCTGATACGTGAGCGGATCGAACTGCCAGGTGCTCATCGTCACTTCGATTCGTTGTCGGAGGCGGGCCGGGGGCGTTGGGCGCCGATGACGGGCGCGTAGGCACGGTCACCCTGTGCGTCCACCCACTGGCTGAGTTCGTCGTTGCGCAGGTAGTCCGGCGTCTTGTGTTCTTCGTCCTTGTCGCCACCTTGGCCGGCGCCGCGGGCACCGCCCATGGCTCCCATCCCCATACCCGGCATGCCTGCGCGGCCGGCCACACCGCCCGCAGCGGCAGGTGCGGCACCAGCCGCTGCGCCGCCGCCAGGATTCGGTGCGCCCAGCGTGCCGGGACCCGCACCTGCTGCGCCGCCGCCCGCGCCTAGTCCGCCGGAGCCGAGTCCGCCTGCTCCGCCACCTGACCCGAGTCCGCCACCGGCACCCATGCCGGGCATGCCCGCTGCCGAAGTCCCGGCGGCCGATGGGTTGGTCGGTGATCCCACAGACCCCCCACCGGGGGTTCCGTCGGATCCCAGGGACTCTGGTGACGAAGAAGGACCGGTGGGTGTCTCGGAAGTTCGATCGCCGGTGGGTGATCCGGGCTGTTCCGCCGGTCCAACCTGATCGGCCGTGGGGCTGCCGGGCGTGCCACCACCGTTGCCGGGTGCGCCACCGCCGTCGCCGCTGGAGGGCGAGCCGGTGGATAGGGTACCGGTGGGTCCGCCCGGTCCAACAGGCGAATCCGCGCCCGGTGGATGTACTTCGGGGAACTTCGGCATTGCACTGGCGGTTGGCGAGATTCCGCTGCCGTAGTAGACGTTGTTCAGAAGCTCCACTGCTTGCCGCTTTGCTTCCTCGCGACGTTCGTCGTCCCAGCTTTCTCTCCCGAAGAAGCTCATGACCTTTCCGGGAGCGGTTTCTGCTGGCTCCTTTGGAAGGTTCGTCTTCGTGTTGCTGAGCGAATCGGTGAGCAAACCTACCTGGCGAGCAACAAGATTCGAAGCCGTAGCCATGCCGTACGAGTCATTTGCGTACCCGAGAATCGCGGCGGACGCGGATTCACCGGCAGGGCCGGTCCACTTGTCGGAAATGGCCCGTCCGATCTTGGACGAGAACGTCTCGAAGGTGTCGGTGACAGTGTTGGACGCTGTTGCCCATTCTTGGCGGTAGGCGTCGACCGATTCGGATTGAATGGGATCGACGTTGGCAACGAGTGCACTGTGGTCGAACGATTCGAAGATGGTGCATTGCACGGACTTGTCTTGCATATCGAGCCCTGCGTACTCAGGATTGTTCGCGATCGACGGTGGTCCGGAGTTTGCGGGGCCAATGAACTGCTCTGCCTTGCCGGTCACCGTCGATATGTTTTGGAGATTGGCGTGGACCTCGTCGATAGTGGGTGTCTGCGGTGCGGGTGGAGGTGTCATGGTCAGCTCGCCACCTGTCCGTTGATGCGGGCGATTGCCTGCGAGGTTTCGTCATCCGTGGTGAGAGTCTCCGTCACCTGAGCGCCCACCATGTCGTGGATCGCCTTCAGGCAGGTGATGTGCTCGTCGATGCGGTCGATGAACTGCTGGGTGGTGTCGGACAGAATCACCGCGAGGTCATCGCCGCAATCGAAGTTGCCCAACGGCAACTTGTTGGTCTGACCACTCATCCTTCGGCGGGCTTCCCTCAAGGAGTCGATTGCTTCCGTGCAGGCGTCCACGCAGTCCTGAGCCACGCTGGGGTCCAACACAAATTCCCCGGCTTTCGCTTGACCTGCGAGCGATAACAGGGCGTCCACCCCAGGTGCCGTGCCAGACATTCCCTACCCCTCCCCTGTGAGTCATAGAACAGAACGAACTTTAGTTCATCAAGCGGGCATATCGGGTACGAGGGCCTCGCCGACACGTACCGCCCACTCACACATTGGCGTGGTGTCCTTGGTGAACGGGGATCGGTCGACCTGCATCGACATCACGCCGCCATCTTGGAACGGAACGACGAGCCAGCAGAATGTCCCAGGCTCGTCCCGTTCTTCACGGTGTGTGAATGCCTGTCGGCCGGCGACGCGCACCTCCTGGAAATCGATCGTGCCGGGAAAGTTGCGAAAGTGATCGACTGTTTCGGTTGCAGAGGCGCTGACGGTCACGCCGTAGGCGTCGCCGTCCCATGCGCAGTCTTTCCATCCGGGAAACGACGTCGTCACGCCCGGCCCTTCGGTCGCAGGATCGAGGCCGGCCTGCTGTAGTGCCGCGTCCGAGAGTGAACACGGATCCCACGGTTCGGCGGCGGTCGTCGGTTCGACTCCCCCGTCTTCGCTGCCCGAGCACCCCGTTGCGGCGATACCCATTACCACCAACAACACTGCCGCACCGACCGCTCCCCGCCTGATTCGCATGGCCGACATCCTTCCATCACTGTCGCCGCCTCGAACCACCACCCGTGAGTGGTTAGCGAGTCCAGAGACTCGCGGACCACTCACAGGTGGTATGTCTGCCAGTGCATCGGTTCACGCTTAGCGTTGTCGGCTCGCATCGACAACAGAGCAGTCAGGCGCCCTCGTGAGAATGTGTTCAGCAGTAGCAGCGTTTTGTTGCCGCCCTCTCGCGTGATTCCGAGTGGTTCATCCTTCCGGCCTACGATGGCGTACTCAATGTAGATGCTGTGCCGGGGACTTTTCTTGACCACGAGCTCGGTTGCAGAAAGGGGCATCGTAATCACCAACGGTGCCGGATGACCGTGGCGGCGAGTACCAGTGCAGACAATGGTTCGCTCAGCCTGTTTCGCGAATCGAGTCTCGTACGCCTCTGCGCCGGGGTCCGTTCGACCTCCGCAAGAACAGTGCCGACCGAGTCGACAATCTGGAATGTGTGTCTTCCGACGTTGATCTCACCCACCCGTTCCCCGTTGACCTCGACCCAGAGGCCGGTGTTTCGAAAGGTGGTGGCCCAGGTCTTGCCGACCAGTTTGCCAAGCACGCTGCCATCGGGTCGTCTGACTGTGACAACCAGTCGCCGCACTACTCCACTGAGTTCTATACGAAGCACGCACTGTCCGTTCTCGTCCTCCAAGTCCATTGGACGCGAGGGAAAGAACCAGCCATCCGAGAGTTCGTACGCAATCAGCAGCGCCTTGTTTCCGGCGACCTTCGCGAAGGCGAGCGGCGCGTCCGTGTCTGTCGTGATGGCAATCTCGGTGAAGAAACGGCCGCGAGTGCTCTTTTGAATGACGAGTTCCGAGAGGGCCAGAAGGGGCGGTTCCGGAGTGTTACTTGCCATTGGTGGAGGGCTCCGATCGCGGGGTCGTATCCGGAAGGTCAAGGTTCGAGGGGCCACATCGTTGCCGATCAGGATCACGGCGCCGAGAGGTTCGAACAGGGTTCACAACACTCCGTGCCTGATCAATGTCGCGGCGAGGGCGAGACCCGCAAGCGAATCGGATAGGCGCCGCCGGTGTTTCAGTGTCGTGCGGAGTGGCGTGTAGTGGGGAACTGCCCAACCATGCCTCTCTCCTCCTTGCTTCGCGATCTGCGCGATCTCGATGCCGACGGCATCCACGATTCTGTCGCTGCCCTTGTCGGCGACTACTTCGCCGACTCTTTCGCCGTCGACTTCGACCCAGTATCCGCAGTCGCGAAGGCCCGGCAATGACTTGCCAACAAGTCTGCAGACCGAGGGGCTGCCGTGTTGGTGAACGGTGACGATGTGGCGTCGCAGGAGTCCGCGCTGCTCGATCCGCAGCGCGGGTTGTCCTTTGGAGTCCCGTATCTCTATCGGCCTGTGCGGAAAAAGATCGGTCAACTCATTCAGAAGCCGCAGGAACTTGTTTCCGCCCTTACGGATAGAGCCGAGTCGGGTTCCCTTCCGATCGTTGATCGCAAGGGAACCGGCATTGCTGCTCGGTCGTTCGATTGTGATCGGGGAAGTGCCGAGTAGCCCCGCGCTCCACTGTGGACTATCCGTCATGGTCACCACTCTCCGAAGAGGACGATGGTGTGGTGTGGGTGTCGGGCGGCATGTCCAGACTCGAACCCTCGAACGCATCCTTGATGCGTGTACCGATGCTGGCGTCGGGCTTGCCGACGGACATTCCTGCAACGTCTTTACCGAGTTCGCCTCCGAGGATGCTTTCAACAGCCGTCATATCAGCGGCCCTCGTCTTGACCCCGTCGGGCGTGTAGGCCTGTTTGCTGAAGAAGCTCGGGATATCGCGGACCTCGCCACCACGCGCTGCGATCTTGTACGCACCCTGAACGCCACCCTTGATTGCCCGTGTCCACCTGCCTGAGCTACGTCCCCGAAGTCGTAGCTGTCTCGAAGTCCCCGAGTCCTTTCGAAGGTCTGAAGACCCGCTTCCATGCCACCTTCGATACCCGCGCCCACCGCAGCACTGGTTATGACGTTCAAGGCAACTTTCTTCGCGACTTCGACACTCAGGCGCTGCAACATCTGGGTGATCAGTTGCCTGATGATCAGTTGGATCGATGCTCTGGTGGCGAGGGTGGCCGCTGCACCGGCGGCCGCGCCTGCGCCGAATGCCCACACCGTTGCCGCTGCCGCTACGAGGGACGCTGCGAGAGTGACGAGGTTGGCGATGATCGCCAGTTTCGCTCGTCGAACGTCTTGTGCTGCGCCATCGAGCATTTCGGCGAGTTGGTCGCAGGTTTCGAGCAACTCGCGCATGGCGCCGGCGTCGCCGCCGATCTTCTGCCAGACGTCGGTGATCGCGTCGTTGACGTCACCCTCGATGGAGTCGAGTAGCTGCTTGACAGTGTCGTCGCTGAGCTCGTTGAGTGCCCCGATCGCGGTCGAAGCGTTTCCCCAATGGTCGGCGCAGCGCTGCATGGCGCTTTCGTCGGCGTCGGGCCAATCTGTGCCACAAACCTTTTCGGCGACCCAGCGCAGTGATCCAGGAATCTCGATGCCCACGGTCAGCCTCCGCTCGTGGGGTCGATCGAGCCGATCTGGCCCGTAAATGCAGTTTCGGTCTGCTCGAACCCGTCCGCGGTGCGGCCCACCTTGTCACCGATGAGGTCGAACAGCTGCCCGAGCGCGTCGATGGCCTCGATGGTGTCACGCGATGCCGGCACATACTTCGACGCGAAACTGGCCCCCACCTCGTCTGCGCCCCAGCACTCGCCCTCCTCGTCGAGGCCGCGGGTCAGGTGCCACTTGTCCACCACGGTTTGCGCCTCGAGCTGCTCGAACCTGGGAACGAAACTGCGAAACTGTTCGAGGTCTACGCGTAGTTGGTCGCTCATGCGTTCATCTCTCGTCCTTAAGCCAATTGACCGAGCCCATGTCCTCGGTGTCCACCGGTTCTGGCGTCACGTCGTTGCTGGGCACCCGGTCGGCAGGCTTCGGGATGAACGAGTCGAAGATGCCCCGCACGCTCGGCGCACCAGGAGTCAGGTCGGTGATGTCGGGCATGGAATCTGCGACATCGGTGATCGGAGCGACCGCAGCCGCAGCTTCGTCTTGAGCAGCTCGCGCGGCGTGCTGTGATGCCTCGGCCACCGACTGGGACAGCCGGTCCGGTGTGGACCTCTTGAATGCTTCCGGAGCGATCCACACGTCGATCGGGATTCCGCCGGCGTTTGCGGTCACGCGAACCAGCTTGTCCGCCGACCACCCCTCGGCCTTGATCGACTCGAGTGAATCCCGCAGCCCGGCGAGCTGCTGGGTCTGCTGTTCGAACGCCGACAGCATCGATTCGACCCGCTCACCCAGAGCATCATTTGCAGCCTTCAGCTGTTCAGCGTCTTGCCCAGCCATCGGTGCCCCCTCTCACAGAAGTATCGGTCGTCAGTGTAACGACCACGACCGCGTGTGCCGTGCGGTCACCCGCGCTGCTGAAGTTCCTCCAACTGCTTCCGGTCGTGGGCGCAGAACACGGTGACGTGCGAGGACTGTTGCGTGTTCAGCTCCCGCAACCGGCGGTGATTCTCGCTGATCCGGGAACGATCATCGGCAAGTACCTTCTCGACAACCCGCATGAATCGTCCCTGGAATCCGGGGCTGTCCACACCGGGAGGCGCCACAACACTGTGGTGGTAGAAGGCGTCACCCGCATGAACGAGCCAACCGTTTCCGGTGTCGACTGCCACCGCGGCATGGCCTTTCGTGTGCCCCGGCAGCGGGAGCAGGAAGAATCCATCACCGATGGTGTCCAGGCGGTGCGCATCGGGAAAACCGAGAAGTGGTTCACCCGGCCCGGAGTAGGTCCGCATCTCCGAATCCGGAGGCTGCTGAGCCGGACGGTAACGGACCTTGTCGGAAGCCGACGCCCTCGCCCGTGCCGCCGCGTCCTCGACCGCCGTGGTGTGGATCGTTGCGTTGGGGAAATCTCCGGCACCACCGATGTGGTCGAAATCCAGGTGGGTTGCGACGATGTGGGTCACGTCCGACGTGGCGAACCCTAGGCCCTCGAGACGGCGTACGGCCGTCTCCGACTCGAAAAACTTGGCACCCATCAACCGGGGCAACGGACCGAGGCGACGACTGCGGTCGGCCAGATCTGCCAGCCCGAACCCGGTGTCGACCAGAACAATTCCGTTGTCCGTCTCGCACGCCAACGCGTGACACACGATGGTGCCGGCGAGCGGACTGTCGAACGTGCCGCAATTGAGGTGATGGACCTTCATGGGATCACGCTAGCGGGTCCGGACGGTTATGACCGGACGAGGCGCGCGATGGCGTCGGTGGCTTCCTTGATCTTCTCGTCCGCCTCGGGACCACCTGCCACGGCAGCATTGACTACGCAGTGGCTCAGGTGGTCTTCGAGCAGACCCAGAGCAACGGCCTGGAGTGCCTTCGTCATCGCCGACACCTGCGTGAGGATGTCGATGCAGTACTTCTCGTCCTCGACCATTTTCTGGAGGCCGCGAGACTGGCCCTCGATGCGGCGTAATCGCTTGAGATAGTCCTCTTTGCCACTGATGTAGCCGTGACCTGCGTGCGCGTGTTCCATGTTCATTCCCCTCGGGAGTCGGCTCGAAGCGGGCGGAAGCCGCGCAGTCGTAGACTGTTGCTCACGACGAACACCGAAGAGAATGCCATGGCGGCACCGGCGATCATCGGGTTGAGCAGGCCCGCGGCCGCAAGCGGGATGGCAGCGACGTTGTATCCGAACGCCCAGAACAGATTGCCCTTGATCGTCGTCAGCGTCCTGCGGGAAAGACGGATTGCGTCGGATGCCACCCGCAAGTCGCCGCGCACCAACGTGACGTCGCCTGCTTCGATGGCGACGTCGGTACCGGTCCCCATTGCAATGCCGAGATCCGACTGGGCAAGTGCGGCTGCGTCGTTCACACCGTCACCGACCATGGCGACTACCTTGCCCTCGGACTGCAGACGCTGCACGGTTGCGACCTTGTCCTTGGGCATGACCTCGGCAATCACCTCGGTGATGCCCACCTGGTTTGCCACCGTGCGGGCTGATTCGGCGTTGTCACCGGTCAGCATGATCGGGGTCAGGCCGAGTGAGCGTAGCTGCGTCACGGCTTCGGCCGATGTCGGCTTCACCGTGTCGGCGACGACGAGCACCCCTCGCGCCTTGCCGTCCCAGCCAATGGCGACGGCGGTTCCGCCGGAGCGCTCGGCCTCGCGCATCGTGGCATCGAGTTCGGTCGACAGGTGGAGTGACCAGTCCTGCAGCAGTTTTCGACGTCCGACCACCACAGCGTGGTGGTCGACCATGCCTTGAACCCCGAGTCCTTCGGTGTTGGCGAACTGCTCGACGGATGGCAGCTCACCGCCGTCGAGCGCCGCATTGGCGATCGCCTGGGCGATGGGGTGTTCCGAGGAGTTCTCGACGGCAGCCGCATAGTGGAGCACCAGCTCGGGGTCTTCTCCTTCGGCGGGCGTCACCTTGACGAGCGACATCGTGCCCGTGGTGATGGTGCCGGTCTTGTCGAGAACGATGGTGTCGACGCGTCGGGTGGATTCGAGTACTTCCGGACCCTTGATCAGGATGCCCATCTGCGCGCCACGTCCGGTGCCCACCATCAGCGCGGTGGGGGTTGCCAGTCCGAGTGCACACGGGCAGGCGATGATCAGGACGGCCACTGCTGCTGTGAATGCTGCCGCAATCGACCCGCCGGTGCCGATCCAGAACCCCAATGTGCCGACGGCAATTGCGATCACGATCGGGACGAATATGCCGGAGATGCGGTCGGCGAGGCGTTGCACATCTGCTTTGCCGGTCTGCGCCTCCTCGACCATGCGCGCCATTTGGGCCAACTGAGTGTCGGCACCGACATGCTTGGCGCGCACCGCCAGTCGGCCACCCACGTTGGTCGTGGCACCGGCGACCTCGCTGCCCGTGCTCACCTCGACCGGCACCGATTCCCCGGTGAGCATCGAGGCGTCCACGGCGGAGGTTCCCTCGACAACGATGCCGTCGGTTGCGATCTTCTCGCCCGGACGCACGACGAATTCGTCACCCACGACCAGTTGGTCGATGGGTATGCGCTGTTCGGTTCCATTACGCAGTACTGCAACATCTTTGGCGCCCAGTTCGAGCAGCGCGCGCAGGGCGGCACCTGCCTGACGCTTGGAGCGAGCCTCGAAATAGCGGCCCGCAAGGATGAATGTCGTGACGCCGGCGGCTGCTTCGAGGTAGATGTTGCCCGCGCCGTCGCTGCGCGAAATGGTGAATTCGAACGGGTGAACCATCCCGGGGGTGCCAGCGGTTCCCCAGAACAGGGCGTACAGCGACCAACCAAGGGCGGCAAGCGTTCCCATCGACACCAGGGTGTCCATGGTGGCGGTGGCATGCCGCAGATTGGTCCACGCGGCCTTGTGGAACGGCAGCGCGCCCCACACGACGACCGGTGCTGCAAGCGTGAGCGACAGCCACTGCCAGTTGGTGAACTGCAGTGCCGGGATCATCGCCATCGCGATCACCGGAACGCTCAACACCAGCGATACGAGAAGGCGTTGACGCAGTTGCTGTGTCGGGTCGGCGGGCTCGGGTACTTCTTCGCCCGGTTCGTGTGGAAGCGCAGCGGTGTAGCCGGCCGCTTCGACAGTCCCGACCAGTTCGTCGGTGGAGACGGTCTGGGGGTACGAGACGGCGGCCTTTTCCGTTGCGTAGTTGACGCTGGCCGTCACTCCGTCGAGCTTGTTGAGTTTGCGCTCGATGCGATTGGCGCAGGACGCGCACGTCATGCCGCCGATCGCCAACTCGATGCGGTTGTCAGTGGTGATGTCTGTTTTCGAAACGTCAGTGGCCATGACCGTGCTCGCTCGGTGGGGTGTTCGTCGATCCGCCCGGTTGTGCCGTGACGCTGAACTCCGCTGTTCGGACGTTGTCGCCGTGTTGGAAGTCCAGGAACAGGCGGTAGTCACCCGGTTCGGGCGCAGTCAATTCGAACTGGATGCCCGGCCCCGCGGTGGTCACACCGTCTCCTGGGTGGCCGGTGGGGTGAACGTGTAGGTAATCGAGGTTGTCGCCATCGATCGCGACGAGATGACCGTAGGCGCCGAGGTAGGGCTGCAGGTCGGTGACAGGTGCACCCCCGCGCGTCACCGACATGGTGACGGTGGACGGTGATCCAGCGGCGATCGTGCCGTCGAGGGTGACCGTGTAGCCGTCGACGGTGGCGGTGTTCGAGACCGGAGGCAGGGGCTTGGGCGCGCCCTGGCCGTGAACGGTCACGTCGGCGGTGGCAACGGCGTTCTCGCCACCGGCGGGGACGAAGTCCGCATAGAGGCCGTATTGCCCCGGATCGGTGAAGCTTGTCGTGACGGTCCAGGTTCCGTCATCTGACATGGTGGGATGCAGGTGCTGGTAGCCGCTCGTGTCGTCACGGACGACGATGAGGTGCAGCAACTTCTCGTGCTGCTCGGTGTATTCGGTGACCGGATTGCCGTCGGAATCGAGAACGCGGAACTGCAGCGGAGTGTCGGTGCCGAGCGGGAACTCGGCGGTGACGGGCTCGAGGGTGTAGTTGCCGTGACTCGTGTGGCTCATCGAGTCGTCGGGTTCCGACTGGTCCGGTCCGATGGTTCGGCCGATCACGAGGGTGACCACGAAAAGCGCGGCCAGTCCCCCGATGAAGAACAGGAATTTGCGGGATTCGTTCATGGCGTCAGGCGTCAGTGAGCTGGTAGCCGGCTTCCTGCACGGCTTCCGAGACAGCGGACTTTTCGAGCGGCGCCTCGGACTCGATGTCCACTCGGCCCGACTCGAGGTCTACGTTCACCGAGGTCACGCCCGCAATCTCGCCGACCTCCTCCTTCACCGAGGAAACGCAGTGCTGGCAGGTCATGCCGGTGACGGTGACAGTGGTGGTGGCCATGTTCATCTCCTCGATCTCGGGTTCGTGTGAGAACTACGGTACCCCCCTACCGTATTCCTGTCGAGAGTGCTAGCGGAGGCACCGTTTACCCAGTGGTGTGCAACGACAGCAGGGTTGGTCGAAACTGGATAGCTTGCATCTCGCCCATGCGACGCTGGTCAGATGGAACCAACGTCATTCGAGATAGCTGATCTGTTGGCAGCAACGCGCCCAGATGTCGTCTCGACTGTGCGCGACTGGTTGAGGTCAGGGGCACCGAACGGTGTTCAGAGTGGTAGACGTTTGAAGACGGAAGTTGAACCGTCCTGGATGTGATGGAGACCTGGTTCAGGCCACCTCGCAGTCGGAGGTGGCGTTCGAGCACTGCTGACGGTACTCGTTCTCGTAATCGACGGGCGGAAGGTATCCGATCGCCGAGTGCAACCGGCTGGTGTTGTACCAATGCACCCAGGACGCGGTTTCCCGCTCGA
>NZ_JBHXNL010000012.1:60135-129751 GCF_042719695.1 Rhodococcus sp. NPDC058521 | reverse complement strand
CGGAAAGATCAGGCGCCGCCGTCCAACCGCGTGTCCCCGGCCTCTCGGTCGGGGTTGGCGTCCGTGTCGCTCTGACCTGGAATAAGGTACGCGACCATCGTGCGAATTACCAAATCGACTGGTCAGGACACATTTCACTCGGAGTTCACGCTCGCGTTGCGCGTTCAGAGGACTGCCTTCAGGGGACCCAGTACTTCGCCGCCAGCTCCTCGATCACGCTGTCACCTTCGGCAGCCTGGTCGAGAGACTCCAGGTCGTCGTGGAGAGAAACCAGTCTCTGGTCGTCTTGCTCAGCCCGCGCCACCGGACGCTTGCCGTCCTCGGTGATCTGGCGGAGCAGCTTCTCGCGTACTCGGGCCTTCAGCGAATCGCTCATGGTGGAAAGCATGGTCGTCGCCCTCGCTCTTGTCGAGAACGAAAGCTGTCACCGATCCGAGTCATCGTGGTGATCGTCCCTCGACTCGTCCTGCTTCCCGAACACACGCAACGCGGTCGGGATCAGGATGACGAGCGCACCGAGTATCGCGATGAGGGAAAAGATCTGCATGGCCATCAGACAACCGACTTTCTGTCATGCCGGCGCGAGCCAGCTACCCCACGGAGTGTTCCTGGTGACCGTAAAGGCAAGGAGGACGACGGACACAACTATCGTCGAGGACCGCCCGATCACCAGTACGCGCTCCGACGACCCCCGCCACCGCAAAACCACCCACCTCGTCCAGGCCAGGACAGCGACGAGCAGGAAGGGAACGAGGAGCGCATTACTCCCGACCGCGGCACCCACGTCGAAGTTCGTGAGGTCGTGCACCGCCCGTAGGCCTCCACACGCCGGACACCACATTCCGGTCAGGGCGTACATGGGACAGAAGCCGTACGCCCCCTCCACGTGCGGGTCGCGGACATGAAGTATCGCCGCTGCGACAACGGCACCCGCTGCGGCGCCGGCCGGGCCGGCCAGGGACCGGAACCGGTGCGGGGTGCTCCGCACCTGCTGATTCCCGAGGTCCATACGTCCAGTCTTCCCGAACCAGCAAGCAGATGCAGAAGAGGCCCCGCACGGTGCGTGCGAGGCCTCTTCTGTGGAGCTGCCTGAGAGAATCGAACTCTCGACCTTTTCATTACGAGTGAAATGCTCTACCGACTGAGCTAAGGCAGCGGTGCCTTTCGGCGGAGGCGAGTCTAACGCGTCAACCCCGCGGATGCGAAAACGGCTCCCGGAACGCATCCGAGAGGCTCGCCACCATCGCATCCACAGCCCATTGCGGTTTCACGTTCAGGATGATCACTTCACGACACTGCAGGACCGCTTCGATGCAGCTCAGCAAGCCTTCTGGAGTAGTCCGTGAAGCCAGTTCGGCAGCTTCGTCCGCCATATCCGGATGGTTCGAGGCGGTCTGCGATCCCCAGTGATGCGCCAACGCATCCCGGTAGAGACCGGCCAGGTCGACCAGTGCCCGATCCATCGAGTCACGACCGGTTCGGGTCGCCCTCGACTTCTGGCGGCGTTCGAGATCCCTGAGCACACCGGCCGAGCCCCGCAGAGCCCCCGCCGCACCCTTACCCGTACCGCCTGCGCCGAGTGCAGTACGCAATTCCTCGGTTTCGGCCTCGTCCCGGGCGGCGCTCATCTCCTTGGCTTCCGCGTCCGCACCACGCACCAACTCCTCTGCAGCGGCGTACGCGGTGGCCGGCCGCAACGCGGCGACCGCAAGGTTGAGCGCCTTGCGCCGACGGGTACGGGCGTCTGCGTCACGTGCCAGATGTCGGGCCCGCCCTACATGGCCACCACTGATCGACGCTGCGAGCTCGGCATCGGATTCGGTCATACCGTCTCGTGTCCGCAGCACCTCCGCGATGGAGGCGTTGGACGGCGTGACCAACTGGACATGCCGACAACGCGATCGGAGAGTGACCGAAATGTCCTGCGGGTCGATCGACGGCGCGCACAACAGAAAGACGGTGAGATCCGGCGGCTCCTCCACCACCTTGAGCAAGGCGTTGGCGGCACCCTCGGTGAGCCGGTCCGCATCCTCGATGACAACGATCTGCCACCTGCCGGTGCTGGGTCGACGTGAGGCGGTCTGCACGATCGCGCGCATTTCCTTGACGCTGATGCTGAGACCCTCGGGTACGACGCGGCGCACATCACCGTGGGTTCCGGCCATCGTGGTGGTGCACGGATGGCACTCGCCGCACCCCGGATCGCCCTCGTTCGTGCACTGCAACGCCGCAGCGAAACACAGTGCCGCGACAGAGCGACCCGACCCGGGTGGACCAGTGAACAACCACGAGTGGGTCATCGCCGAGCCCATCGCCCCACCCTCGCGGTGGCGGGCGGCGATCGCAGCCGACTTCAGGTCTCGCTCGACCTCGTGCTGGCCCACCAGGCGGTCGAAGACGGTCACGACACGACCATATCGACCGGGACTGACAGGGCGGTCACGTGCAGGCCCCTCACTTCTTCTTCGCAGCGGCCTTCTTGGCGGGCGCCTTCTTCGCAGCAGTCTTCTTCGCAGCAGTCTTCTTCGCAGCGGCCTTCTTGGCCGGCGCCTTCTTGGTGGCCTTCTTCTTCACGGGGCCGCGCGCGCGCCGGTCCGCCAACAACTCGGACGCTCGCTCGTCCGTGACCGCCTCCACCTCGTCACCCTTGCGAAGGCTGGCGTTGGTTTCACCGTCCGTGACGTACGGCCCGAATCGTCCGTCCTTGATGACCATCGGCTTCTCACTCACCGGATCGACGCCGAGTTCACGCAGCGGCGGAACCGCAGCGGCCTGTCGCCCGCGACGCTTCGGCTCGGCATAGATCTTCAATGCCTCGTCGAGCGTGATCGTGAACATCTGATCCTCGGTGGCCAGCGAACGCGAATCCGACCCCTTCTTGAGATACGGGCCGTAGCGGCCGTTCTGAGCCGTGATCTCCTCTTTGGACTCCGGATCGACGCCCACCACCCGAGGCAGCGACAACAGCTTCAGTGCATCGTCGAGCGTGATCGTCGCCAAGTCCATCGTCTTCAGCAGCGAGCCGGTGCGCGGCTTGGGGCCGGCGGCCTTCTTCGCGGCCTTCTTGGCGGGCGCCTTCTTCGCAGGGGCCTTCGTCTTGGTGGTCCCGGACGCAGCCTCCGTCTGCGCCACCGGAACGATGTCCGGCTCCGGGGTCGGTTCCGGCTCGGGCAGGATCTCCGTGACGTACGGCCCGAATCGTCCGTCCTTCGCCACGATCTCGTGCCCCGTCAACGGGTCGACGCCGAGCTTGCGCCCCTCTTGCGGAGTCGAGAACAACTTCTCGGCGTACTCCGGAGTGAGCTCGTCCGGAGGCAGATCGTCGGGCAGGTTGGCGCGCTGCGACGTCAGGTCACCTTCGGGGTCGTCCGGGTTGACGACCATCCGCTCGAGGTACGGGCCGAAGCGACCGACGCGAACGTGGACCTCACGGCCCTGCTCGTCGTCGAACAGTCGAATCGAATTGATCTCGCGGGCGTCGATCTCCTCGAGGTTGACGCCCACCATCTTCTTCAGCCCACCGGACCTGGCCACCGAACCCTCGACGCCGTGCTCACCACCGAAGTAGAAGGACGTCAGCCAGTTTCCACGTTGTTCACGGCCGGCAGCGATCTCGTCCAGATCGTCTTCCATGCCCGCGGTGAAGTCGAAGTCCACGAGTCGACCGAAATGCGCCTCGAGAAGTCCGACGACCGCGAAGGCCACCCATGCGGGCACCAGAGCGCTGCCACGCTTGTAGACGTAACCGCGGTCGAGGATGGTCTTGATGATCGACGCGTACGTCGATGGGCGTCCGATACCCAACTCTTCGAGAGTCTTGATCAGGCTCGCCTCGGTGAAACGCGCAGGCGGGTTGGTGGTGTGTCCGTCCGGGTCCAGTTCGGTCGCCTTGACCTCCTGCCCCTTCACCAGTGCCGGAAGCCGGGACTCGGCGTCGTCGGACTGACCGCCTTCTTCCTCGTCGACGCTCTCGACGTACGCCTTGAGGAAGCCGGCGAAGGTGATGGTGCGACCCGAAGCCGAGAAGGTGCACTCCTCGCCGGTGCCTGCGGTTCCCGTGATCCGCAAAGTGAGAGTGGTGCCCTTCACGTCCGCCATCTGGGAGGCGACCGTGCGCTGCCAGATCAGCTCGTAGAGCCGGAACTCGTCGTTGTCGAGACGTGAATGCAACTGGCCCGGCGTCTGGAAGACGTCGCCCGCTGGACGAATCGCCTCGTGCGCTTCCTGTGCGTTCTTGACCTTGCGGGTGTACTGACGCGGCGACGGGTGCACGTACTCGGCGCCGTAGAGCTCAGTGGCCTGCGCCCTGGCAGCCGCGATGGCCGAGGACGACAGCGTCGTCGAGTCGGTTCGCATGTAGGTGATGTAACCGTTCTCGTACAGCCGCTGCGCGATACGCATGGTGCGCTCCGAGCCGAAACGGAGCTTCCGACCCGCCTCCTGCTGCAGGGTGGACGTCATGAACGGCGCGTAGGGCTTGCGGGTGTACGGCTTGTCCTCCGCCGAGGACACCGTGAGATCCACGCCGTGAAGGGACTCCGCCAAGCGCCGCGCACGCTGCTCGTCGAGAACCGTGACGGCATCCGACTTGAGGTTCCCGTCCGCACCGAAATCACGACCGGTCGCTACACGCGCGCCGTCCACGTTGACCAGACGCGCCCCGAAGTTACGGGGACTGGCCGACTCACCGGCGTCGAGCTTCGCGGAAATGTCCCAGTACTCGGCCGAAGTGAACGCCATGCGCTCGCGTTCACGCTGCACGATGACTCTCGTGGCCACCGACTGGACACGGCCCGCCGACAGCCGCGGCATGACCTTCTTCCACAGCACCGGGCTGACCTCGTACCCGTAGAGCCGGTCGAGAATGCGGCGTGTCTCCTGGGCATCGACGAGGTCGGTGTCGAGGTCACGAGTGTCGTCGGCTGCCGCCTGGATCGCCGGCTCGGTGATCTCGTGGAACACCATTCGCCGGACCGGGATCTTGGGCTTGAGAGTTTCGAGCAGGTGCCACGCGATCGCCTCGCCCTCACGGTCGGGGTCGGTGGCGAGAAAAAGTTCGTCTGCGTCCTCGAGGAGACCCTTGAGTTCGGTGACCTTGGACTTCTTCTCCGGGCTGACGATGTACAGGGGTTCGAAATCGTGATCGACATCGACGCCGAGACGCGCCCAGGGCTGTCCCTTGTACTTCGCCGGGACGTCTGCGGCACCACGCGGAAGGTCACGGATATGGCCGACGGATGCCTCTACGACATAGTCCTTGCCCAGGTACGGGGCGATCTTGCGGGCTTTGGTCGGTGACTCGACGATCACGAGACGACGGGTTCGGCCGGACGCTCCCGCCGCACCCTGCGTACTTCCGTTGTCCCCTTTAGCCACCTGCAGCCCGAGCCTTCCTGGAGTCGATATCTGTCACCCGACAGTTGTGCCGACAAACTCTGTATACCGGGTTCGCCTGTTCCTAGAGTGGCATACCCGAAGTCCATCCTTGCAGATCAATGCACAGGACCCCGCGTCACACACAAGGCCAGGAGACGCCCGACACAGCGTGACGAGGGGGTTCGCCGACGCTTTCGGCGAGTCTCGCGAGTCTCCGCCGACCCGATATTCTCAGCCCCGGACCAGCACCTCTCGTGCCGATCAGGGTGGGCGCGATCCCCGCATGCATGAGACAACGGGCGAGCGGACCGTGAGTTTCGGGCGCGTGTGGATCCAGTCCGAGCACGAAGCGGGTGCCGTCCGCCTCGGATCGGCCGCAGGCGATCGTCCACATCCTGAGCTGGCGGGAACCGGGCACCCAACCGGCGGGTACCGCCTTCACCGCGCCTCTGGTCCACAGCGCCACCACCGGTCGCAGTTCCACTGCAGAACCGGTTCGCACCAATGGGCGCCCCTCTTCGCTGCGCGCAACCTCCACGACGACTCCGGCTTCGTCGATCATCTCGGCCACGGCCTCCGCTCGCCACATGTCGTCCACGACGACGGAAATGCGTGCGCCGGCCTCGGCGGTGACCGCCTGCCCGGTTCCCGCGAGCAATCCCCCGACGTCCACCACCGACGGCGGAGTCGATTCCGCGGAAAAGAAGGACAGTTGGCTCACAGGTGAACCGTAAGCCACGGAACCCGGACTGGTGACTTACCAGCCGGTAGTGCCGCTACATTTGCCCGGAATACAGTTCGTCCCCCGCAATCACACGGATTGCGGGGGACGAAATCTGTTGGAATCAGACCGCGCGAACGCCGGTCGCCTGGGGCCCCTTGGTGCCCTGGCCGACCTCGAACTCGACGCGCTGGTTCTCCTCGAGGGTGCGGAAGCCGCTGCCCTGGATCTCGGAGTAGTGAACGAATACGTCAGCGGAGCCGTCCTCGGGAGCGATGAAGCCGAAGCCCTTCTCCGCGTTGAACCACTTCACAGTGCCCTGTGCCATGCTTTTCCTTCTCTTTCTAACACCGGATTCGGCGAACAGCACATACAGTTCACCGGGCCGGTTCCGACCGCTGTACCTCTTGATTTCCCCCACAGGAAAAGCAGAGCACCGCGCCCGCAACATCGATCCTGCGAGCGTGCACTTTCTCAAGTCTACGAACACAGAAGCTGCGACCAGTTGTAGTCAACCATGTTCTCTCGGAACGCAACAGTCGAAATCCCCACAATTCGTCCAAAAAGTTGATCTTGCTGCTCGACTGCCGCGAACAAGGAAGTCTCGACTTCGCCGTCAGACCCCGATCGCCTTCTGGTTTCGGCCCGTCGCTACCATGAAAACCGCTGGTCGCGATACGTTCGACCGATTCGACAACCGCCGCGGAGACCTGCAGTGACGCCACCGATTTCACCAAGGGCAGGAAACCCTGATTCGAGTACATACGGTCGTATCCTTTTGAACTCCGTGTTGTCCGGCGTGTCGCCCGAAGACCCGGTGACATTCGCAGTGGACCGGCCCGCACAACAAGCCCATACGACCGAATGGCCGCAATGGGTATCCGGCAATGTCGTCCGCGCATTGCAGGAGCAAGGCATTGCCAAACCCTGGATTCATCAAGCACAGGCGGCGGATCTCGCCCACTCCGGTACACACGTGGTCGTTTCCACAGGGACCGCATCGGGAAAGTCTCTCGCCTATCAACTTCCCGTTCTGACCGCACTCGAGGCGGACTCGACGGCCACCACCCTGTACCTGTCCCCCACGAAGGCACTGGGTGCGGACCAACTTCGGGCCGTCACCACACTGACCGATACGCAGCCGACCCTGACCGACATCCACCCGTGCGCCTTCGACGGAGACACCTCGACCGAAATACGTCACTGGGCACGAGAGAACTCTCGATGGATCTTCACCAACCCCGACATGCTGCACATTTCGATGTTGCGCACGCACGGACGGTGGGCGCACTTCCTCCGCCACCTGAAATACGTGGTTGTGGACGAATGCCACTCGTATCGGGGTGTGTTCGGCTCGAACGTGGCGCTGGTGCTGCGCAGGCTCCGACGGCTCGCCGCACGATACGGCGCCGAACCGGTATTCGTCCTTGCCAGCGCGACCACTTCCGGGCCGGCCGAGGCCGCTTCCCGCCTGATCGGGGCACCGTGCTCCGAAGTGACGACCGACGGGTCACCCCACGGACCGCGGACGGTAGCGCTGTGGGAGCCCCCGCTGATGGAAGACGTCACCGGCGAGAACGGCAGTCCGGTTCGACGCCCCGCAGGCACCGACGCTGCCCGCATCATGTCCGAACTGGTCGTCGAGGGCGCGCGAACGCTGACCTTCGTCCGCTCACGGCGCGGCGCAGAATTGGCCGCACTCGCCACGAAGCGCCATCTGACCGACGTGGATCCTGCCCTCGCCGAACGCGTCTCGCCGTACCGGGCGGGTTATCTGGCCGAGGATCGCCGCGAACTCGAAGCGGCCCTTGCCGACGGGCGGCTGCTGGGAGTCGCGACGACGAACGCACTCGAACTCGGTGTGGACATCGCCGGCCTGGATGCTGTCGTGGTGGCCGGATTCCCGGGAACGGTCGCGTCGTTCTGGCAACAGGGCGGCCGTTCCGGACGTCGCGGCGAGGGCTCGCTCGTGGTTCTCGTGGCACGAGACGACCCGCTCGACACGTATCTCGTCCACAACCCCGAAGCGTTGTTGGACAAGCCCGTCGAGGCGACCGTCACCGACCCGAGCAACCCCTATGTTCTCGGACCTCAGCTGCTGTGCGCTGCGATGGAGCTCCCCCTCTCGGACTCCGAGGTCGCCGAACTCGGTGCGCAACAGGTACTCACCGAACTCGCTGCCGACGGCCTCGTCCGCCATCGCGCACACGGATGGTTCGTGACCGCCGGGACGCATCCGCACAGCGCGGTGGACATCCGGGGCGGGATCGGAATGCAGGTTGCGATCGTCGAGACCGAATCGGGGCGAATGCTCGGAACCGTGGATGCCGGAAAGGCACCGGCCACGGTGCATCCGGGGGCCGTTCACATCCATCAGGGTGACACCTTCGTCGTCGACGAACTCGACCTCGAACAAGGCCTCGCGCTCGTGCACGCCGACAATCCGGAATGGACCACATCGGCGCGAGAGACAACCGAAATCGCTGTCCACGACACGATCGAACGTGAACTGTTCGACGAGGTTGAGGTTGCACTGGCGCACGTCGAGGTGACGCATCAGGTTGTCGGGTATCTCCGACGTGGAACCTCGGGCGAGGTGCTCGACTACACCGAACTCGACATGCCGAGGCACACCTTGCCGACCCGGGCGGTCATGTACACGATCACCCCCGAACTTCTCGACCGCGCAGGTGTCGAGTACTCACGAGTGCCCGGGGCCCTGCATGCCGCGGAACACGCTGCGATAGGACTTCTCCCACTGGTGGCGATGTGCGACCGTGGAGACATCGGCGGTGTCTCCACGGCCCTCCATCCGAACACCCTCCTCCCGACCGTGTTCGTCTACGACGGCCACCCGGGCGGGGCGGGTTTCGCCGATCGCGGGTACGCGCGACTTCGGCAGTGGCTGACGGCCACGCGCGACGCGATCATGTTCTGCGTGTGCGAGTTCGGGTGCCCGTCGTGTGTGTACTCCCCCAAATGCGGAAACGGAAACGACCCTCTCGACAAGAAGGGGGCGATCGCCGTACTGGCCACGGTGATCGACGCCATCACTCGTCCGGACCAGCCCGGGCAATCGCAACCGCATCACGAATACCCAAAGACGACAACACCACCGGAGCCCGGACGGTAACGACCACGTCCCATCCCTTCACGTGACACGAGTCGACCGTCGTATCCATTCGACTCGCGATTCCCTTTGCCGCGGCACAAGCTGCCTCGTCGCCGTAATCGACCGTCGTCGCCGCCGCGAGCGCGGCGAGGTCTGCGGACGATTGCGCACGATGCCTCACTGCCACCGCAGAACCGATGTGCAACAACGCAACCGTGACCAACACCAGAACTCCGACCGCACAGCATCCGGTCAGGGTCGCGGAACCCTCGTCACCCGACACTGCTTTCATCGGTCCGTCCGTGGACTCGAGTCGGAGTACGGCTCGACGGCCGCGACCGCCCCCGCGGTGATGTCGACGAGCGGAAGCAGGGAACTGCGCGCTTCCACGGTCGCGACCACGAGGTCACCTTCCATCCGAAGTGTGATCTTCGCGCCGTCCGGAGCGACCTTCGCAGCAGTGGACACCGCGACCGCGTCGTCACCTCTGGCCGCAAGCCTGGCGGCTTCGCGCGCCGCGTCCACACAGCGAATGTGCAACGTGGCCGCAACGATTGCGCCGATACACAGCACCACCACAGTGACGATCGAGGCAATGGCGATTGCTGCCTCGACCGTGACCGCTCCCCGCTCGTCGCGGCACTGCTCGATCGCTGCCCTCACACCGCGGTATTCAACGCGCGGTCGATGATGTCCGTCAGTGCGGTCACGATGCTGTCGCCGGTGACGACTGCATACAGAACCGCTCCGAACGCGGCCGCAGCAATGGTTCCGATTGCATACTCTGCCGTGGACATGCCTTCGTCGTCGGCTATCAGCAATGCCAACCTGGCCCCCACCGTACGAATATCGAAGATCTCCATGTTCTCTCCCCCTGATTTCCGTTATCTGTAGAGCCGGCACGGCGGTTACCGCACCGGTCGATCTCCTGTCAGAGAATCCCGCCACCGAGCACTTTCGACGCGAGTCCGGCCACGACGGGAACGATCCCCAAACAGATGAATGCGGGCAGAAAGCACAGTCCGAGCGGACCGCTGATCAGCACACCGGCACGCTCTGCGGCGGCGGCCGACTCGTCCTCTATCCGGCCCCTGTAACTCTCCGCCAGTTCAGTGATGCCTGCCGCCAGCGAAGAGCCCGAGCGTGCCGACCTGCGTGCCATTCGCGCCAACGCTTCCGTGGCCGGGTCCGTGGCTGCCGCCTCCCACGCGGCTCCGGAATCTGCTCCCAACGAGAGCAGGTCTGCTGCCTGGCCCAATGAACGTCTCATGGTGTCGGGCGCTGTCGGTGCAACGACTGCGGCCGCGGTTGCCACCGGCAATCCGGCTCGCAAGCAGGCCGCGAGCAGATCGAAGACTGCCGGAACGGCATGCTGGTCGAGCACCGTCTTTCCATTGTTCCCATGGACTGTGGAAGGAGTGTCTTCATCGACTTCGCCCGTGGTGCGTATCCGTCGCCGGGTCGACGTATCGGCGGGCAGCAGCGTGATCGCCACGGCCAGCAAAGCGAGTGCGTGCCACGTCATCGGGTGGCCGCCGCGGTGATGCGATCTGTCCATAACAGGCCCACACACAGTAGCGTCGCCCCGACGACGAGCATGACGCCGCCGATACCCCCGCCCAGAAGTATTCGCAGGGGTGATGCGCCCATCAGGTGGCCGAGACCTACGCCGAGTAGCGGGAGGCCCGCGAGGACGGAAGCCGTGGCCCGCGCGCCCGCCAGACTCGACTCCGTCCGCTTCCGAAAGCGGCTACGTCCCAAAAGGTCTGTACGTACGGCGCCGAGCAGTTCGGCGAGAGCAAGTCCTCGCGTCTCCGCAATGCTCCACACGCTTCCGATTCGTGTCAGTTCGGCATCCACCGAAGACCCGCGATCCACGAAGCCCTCCGCCGCGGAACCACCGAGCTGGGCCCTCGCCGAGGCCACTCGAAACGCTCCCGCGACCGGTCCGTCGCAGTCTTCTGCAGCCATTGCGCACGCGTCCGCCGGGTGAGCACCGACTTCGAGTTCGGCGATCAGGACCTCGAGTCCACACAGAACCACTCCCAGTTCAGCTTCTCGAATTGCATCCGCGCGACGAGCCGAATGCCGTTTGTACGCCGTCGCGGCAACGACAGCGCCGGCCATCAATGCCGGCAGTCCACCGAACCACCAGACGGCAACCGCGAAGATCACGAGAATCGGGACGTACGGCTTGACCAGGAAACGAGGGGTTTCAGACACGGAGACCAGGTCGCCGAGTCGACGGCGGGACATGTGCTGCGGCGCGACCACGACGGCGGCCGCACCGAGTAAGAGTGCGGGCGCAGTCATCTGGCCCCTCCGGACTCGAGCATCCTTTCGAGAGCGGAGTAGGCAGCGGTGCGGCCTGTGGACCGCGACCATGCCCTCGTGACCACGACTTCTCCGCCTCGGTCTCGGTCGACGACCCCGATGTGCGCCAGCCGTCGCACACCCGCCCGATCACGCTCCACGTGCAGGACTACCTGGACAGCGGCGGAAAGCTGGCTGTGCAAAGCACCTCGGTCCATCCCTCCCAGTGCTGCAAGTGCTTCCAGGCGCGCCGGGACTTCCTCCGGAGAGTTGGCGTGCACCGTGCCCGCGCCGCCGTCGTGCCCCGTGTTGAGCGCAGTCAACAAGTCGACTACCTCGGGTCCCCGCACTTCCCCCACGACGATGCGATCCGGCCGCATGCGCAGCGCCTGGCGAACGAGGTCACGCACGGTGACTTCCCCCACGCCCTCGATATTGGGAGCGCGGGCCACCAGCCGCACGACGTGCGGATGGCGAGGTGCGAGTTCGGCTGCGTCCTCGACACATACGATCCGCTCGGCTGGATCCACGGCGCCGAGCAAGGCCGCAAGTAACGTGGTTTTCCCCGCACCGGTGCCGCCGACCACGAGAAACGCGAGACGCGAACCTACTATCCGCAGCAGGGTCTCGCGTTCGCGCTCCTCGAATGCACCCCGCGCACAGAGCGATTCGATGCCTTGGGTTGCGGGCCTCAGGACGCGGAGTGACACGCAGGTCCCGGCTTGTGCGACCGGCGGAAGAACAGCATGCAGTCTGACCCCGAAAGTACCGTTCCCGACCCCTCGCAGCCTTCCGTCCACCCATGGTTGCGCGTCGTCCAGTCGCCTTCCCGCCGACAACGCCAGACGCTGGGCGAGGCGGCGTACCGCACCTTCGTCGGAGAATGCGATACCGGCTCTCTCGAGACCGACGCCCCGATCCACCCAGACCTCGTCGGGCGCGGTGACGAGAACATCCGACACACTCGGGTCCGTCAAGAGGACCTCGAGTGGGCCCGCGCCGGTGAGCTCCGTCTGGAGTTCCCGAAGAACACTCAGGAGATCGGTGTCGCCCAGGACGCCTCCGGACTCCGCTCGGATGGCTGCAGCAACCGTGGCGGCAGTGGGTTCGCCGGGTGTCTGTGCGAGCCGTTCCCGTACGCGATCCAGCATGCCAGGGCCTACCAGTGCGCTCATGCGACTCGGTCGCCTCTACGAGGACGATTCTCGAGGACGGCCAGAATCGCTCTGGCACAGGCGAGCAGCGGTGATCGGCGTTTCGGTGTGAAACCGCGCAGCTCTATCGCGCGGTCGAGCGTCCGGTCCGCTCGCACTGCTGCCAGTAGCGGGAGCCGGAGAGCATCGACGACATCGGAGGCGGTCAGGTTGCCGGGAGCCGGGCCACGCACGACCAGACCGACATTGGGATTGTGCGCGGCCACCCACGCCGCCACGCGTTGGGCCGCCAGGCAAGACCGTATGGTTGCCGGCACGACCAGCACGACCAGATCTGCGGCCGTCAGCACCAGATCGGTTACTGCGGAGGGCGATCGGGGCACGTCGCAGACGACGGTGTATCCCGCGCGCCCTGCTGATTCGATCACCGCACGCATCGCGGCCGGCGTGGGTCCGTTCGCCGTATCCCCGGCGACCGGACCAACCGAGGTACGTCGTACGCCGCCGCACGAGAGCACCCGCAGCGCCGGCCCGCATTCGGGTAGGGCATCCCGAAGTGCATCGGCGGCTATCCGCCCACCCTCCACCGTGAGCCCAGGCCAGCGAAGTCCAGGGTTGTTCTCGATTCCGAGCAAGACGTCGATACCGGACCCGAATTCGTCTGCATCGACGAGAAGAGTCGTCGGCGAACCGGCGGCACGTGAGGACTCGAACGCGAGGGCGGAAGCCATGGTGGACGCGCCCGCACCACCGGAGGCGCCGACCACCGCAACCAAGAGACCGTCTGCATCCGGACGCAGATCTCGTTCACCGAAAATGGTGACCAGACTGCCCTCGTCTTTCGGTAGGCAGAGAACGTGCTCGGCTCCGACGGTGGCCGCAGCCTTCCAGTCCACCAGATCCGGAGGTCCGTCGCACAGAAGTATCACTCCTGCTCGTCGACGAAGCTGCCCCTGAATCGCGGTCACGGCACGGGCATCCAACACCACCGCGCACGCCGTATCCCAGGACTGCCAGGCCTCGGTGGCGTGAGCTTCGTGCAACACGCGGTCTGCCGCAGCGGCGACGCGGCGCACGCTCGCGACCATTGCCGCTTCCGCCACCAACGACAACACCACCGGTCGAGCGGGGGCGGCCGAATTGGATTCGTTGTCCATGCCCGACAGCGTGCTCGGCCGGATCAGCCGGCGGAAGTGTCGATCCGAGAATTGTGGACAAACATCCAGGTTGTGGAAGAACCGAACACACCGTGTCCAGACAAAGGACGACCCCCGCCAGGGGGGGAGGAGGCGGGGGTCGTCAGATGTTCAGCCCCGGGGGGTCGGGCTGAACACATCCGGTAACAACCGGACATTGCAATACTACACCTCTGCAAGATGATGTTTGCAAGTTCAACTGTCGAAGTTTGTCCAACTTTCTTACAAAGTCGGACAAATGTTACGCGGCAGCGTTCTCACCTCGGTCATCGAGCCGAAGTGACCGGCGCGACCTATCCTTGGGCACGTGACCGCGAACTTCCAAAACGCCGTGAATGCTCCGGCCGCCGCTCAGTCAGGCCGAGTGGCCGCGTTCTTCGACCTGGACAAGACCATCATCGCCAAATCGAGCACGCTGGCCTTCAGCAAGCCTTTCTTCGACCAGGGCCTCATCAACCGACGATCGGTCCTCAAGAGCAGCTACGCCCAGTTCCTCTTCCTGCTCTCCGGGGCCGACCACGATCAGATGGAACGCATGCGGGCCTACATCACCAGCATGTGCGCCGGCTGGAACGTCGAACAGGTGAAGGCAATCGTGGCCGAGACTCTCCACGACATCGTCGACCCACTCGTGTTCGCCGAGGCTGCGGATCTGATCGCGGATCACAAGCTCCGCGGTCACGACATCGTCGTCGTGTCCGCTTCGGGCGAAGAGGTCGTCGCACCGATTGCGGAACTACTCGGTGCGACCCACAGCACCGCAACCCGAATGTCGGTGGCCGACGGCCGATACACGGGAGAGGTCGAGTTCTACTGCTACGGGCCCGGCAAAGTCACCGCGATCGAGACTCTGGCCGAGCGATACGGCTACGACCTCGCCTCGAGTTACGCGTACTCGGACTCGTTCACCGACGCCCCGATGCTCGAGGCGGTCGGGCATCCCACCGCCGTGAACCCCGACCGGGCTCTACGCAAGGCGGCATCCGAAAATGGTTGGGCCATACTGACTTTCTCCAACCCGGTTTCACTCCGAGCACGGCTGCCCGCAGCCGCGACGCGCACCGTGGCAACAACGGCGGCCGTCAGCGTGGGTGCCGCGATGGCCGGCGCCATCACGTACGGAGTGCTACGCCGCAAACGGTGACAGAAAGGCCTCGACACGCTCGGTCACAAAGCCAAGTTGATACTTGATGTGACGGGAGTCACAGAGTACAAAGGAGTTACGGAAGAACGGAAGGCCAAGGTCGACCCGGAAGAGAAGGATCGATCTCCCGACCCGGATTCCCAGCACGGGCACGAGGCACCCACGCGGAGCACAAGCCACTATAAGGGCAGAAGCGTTGTGGGCCTGCGAGACTCGCGTACTCGTCGGCGAGGACTCTGCACGGGTTGCAGAGACGAACCGGCGACACACGAACTCTCGCCGAGGCCACCCACACAACCCACCGAGCACGCTTGGTAACCGATGTCCGTGCTGACGGGCGGCGAAGTCGACAGCAGTCGGCAGCGCCGCCCGTTTTCGTGTCCGGACCTGTCGGCCGGGCACATCGTCCAGGTCAGTTCTCCGCAGCAGCGTCCGCGATCGACGTTGCCTCGCGCGCGCCGGCTTCCATCGCGCCACAACACAGCACGACCCAACTTCCAACTCCCTGCGCGGTGCCGGACGTGAATGCTGCCAGCCCGTCGACGTAGGCCTGGGGCCTGCGCAGCCAGCTCACTTCGGGCATGCCCAGATTGTGCGGGTCCAGTCCCGTCGATACCGCGACCAGCCGCGACGCCGCCCGTGCGACGACGCCGTCTGCCACACCGAACGGCCGGAGGGTGGCGAGTTCGCCGTGCACGACCGCCGCGAGAACCGGTGCAGGGACCTCGGTTCCACCCGTGACGAGTTGAGACAACGCATCGAGTCGCTCTCCCACTCCCGGATCGGTTCGCGGACGTCCCAACTGCTCCGAGTCCTCGGTGAGTCCCGCTGCTGCCAACAGGTGCAGCCGGGCCAACGCCTGCAGAGGCGCCCGTGTCCAGGTCGACTCGACGATGGTCAGCGATTCTCCGTCGAGAGCCTGCCCCACCCTGAGGGCACCCGTCAAGATCGGGTCGGCGGCCTCCCCCTCTGCCGGCAGTTCGGTCGAGCCCCCTGCCAGGGATGCGGAAGCCCGTGCCGCCCGGACCGACGCCTCGGCCGCGGTCGTCGGCCACCCCCTGCGGTTGGTCCGATGACGGTGGACGGCTCCGAGTGCTTCGCGCGCTCGGTCCGCCGCTTCACGGACTCCGGGGAGGTCGGCCAAGGGTGCGAGTGGGTCGTTCACGGCCACGACCGTACCCCGAACCACCCCACCCCAGGCCGCTAGCCCACTCGGTTCCGTTCAGCCCGCACCCAACGAGATGGCCCCACCGGGAATCGCCTCGAGCAGCTTGCGCGTGTACTCCTCCTTCGGTCCCTGGAACACTTCGTCCGTCGTCGCCTTCTCCACGATTTCGCCCGAACGCATCACCAACACGTCGTCGGCGATCTGCCGCACCACCGCGAGGTCGTGGGTGATGAACAGGTAGGTCAGACCGAGTTGCGCCTGCAGATCGTTGAGCAGAGTCAGAATCTGGTCCTGCACGAGTACGTCGAGCGCCGACACTGCCTCGTCGCACACCACCATCTGTGGTTCCAACGCCAATGCACGAGCAATTGCCACGCGCTGGCGCTGACCGCCCGACAGTTCGTTGGGGAATCGCCGCATCACCGAGGTCGGCAAGGACACCTTGTCCAACAGGTCACGCACTCGCGCTTCCCGCTCCTGCTTGGTACCGACCTGGTGGACCCGCAACGGCTCCTCGACGGTGCGGTAGATGGAGTACATCGGATCGAGAGTGCCGTACGGGTTCTGGAAGATCGGCTGGACTCTGCGCCGGAATGCCAGCATCTCGGGCTTGGTCAGGTTCGCGACATCCTTGCCGTCGAAGTGCACCGCCCCGGATGTCGGTGGCAACAGGCCCAGCACCATCTGGGCCACGGTCGACTTGCCCGATCCCGACTCGCCGACGATGGCGGTCGTCGTCCCACGACGCACGCCGAACGACACGTCCTTCACCGCCGCGAAATCCGTCTTCTTTCGGAACCCCTTGCGCAACGAGAAGACCTTGCCGAGCCCGTCGACGCTGAGGATGTTGTCGGTGACCTTGCCGAACCCGTCCAGTTCGTTTCCGGCCTTCGCTTCGTCCACCGCTTCGATCGCGTGCTCGCGCACCTCGGCCCGCGCCACCGAGGAACTGATCCGCTTCGACGCGAGCGACGGGGCGGCCGCAACCAACTTTCGCGTGTACGGGTGTTGTGGCTGTTTCAGAATCTCGAGGGCGGGCCCGGACTCCACGACCCGCCCCTTGCTCATCACCACGAGGTGCTGCGCACGTTCGGCGGCCAGACCCAGATCGTGCGTGATGAGCAGCACTGCGGTGCCGAGCCGGCTCGTGAGACCGTCGAGATGATCGAGAATCTGACGCTGCACAGTGACGTCCAGCGCAGACGTGGGCTCGTCCGCGATCAGCAACTTCGGTCGCGCCGCGAGACCGATTGCAATGAGTGCGCGCTGGCGCATGCCGCCGGAGTACTCGTGTGGATACTGACCGGTTCTGTCTTCGGCATCGGACAGACCCGCTTCCTTCAGCAGTTCGACTGCGCGAGCCTTCGCTTCCTTCCCCTTGGCGACAGCGTTGGCAGCCAGGGTCTCCTCGATCTGAAAGCCGACCTTCCACACCGGGTTGAGGTTCGACATCGGGTCCTGCGGCACCAGTCCGATCTCACTGCCGCGAACCCGGACGAACTCACGTTCCGGCGCCTTCGCGAGATCTGTTCCCTCGAAAAGGATCTGGCCGCCCGTCACCGTGCCTGTTCCGGGCAGCAGATTGATGATCGAATGTGCGGTTGTCGACTTTCCGGAACCGGACTCACCGACGATGGCTACGGTCTGGCCCGGATACACGGAAAGATTCACCCCACTAACGGCGGGTACGAGTTCCTTGCCGGATCGAAACGACACGTCGAGATCGCGAATCTCGAGAAGTGGTGTGTCGGACATCGCGTTCACCTCTTCCGGGCTTTGGGATCGAGAGCGTCACGCAGAGCGTCGCCCATCATGATGAAACCCAGGACCGTCAGCGCCAGCGCCGCAGCCGGGTAGAACAGAATCGCCGAGCCCTGGCGCAAGGTCGACTGCGCCGAACTGATGTCACCGCCCCACGAGATTTCCGAGGACGGCAAACCGATACCGAGGAACGACAGCGTGGCCTCCGCGACGATGTAGATGCCCAACGAGATCGTGGCGATGACGATGATCGGAGCCAACGAATTCGGCAGGACATGCCTGGTCAGGGTCTTGAATCTCGACATACCCAGCGCCCGCGAAGCCATCACGTAGTCGTTGTTCTTCGCAGAAAGCACTGCGCCCCTGGCAATTCGGGCCATCTGCGGCCAGCCGAACAGGGCGAGAACCGCGACGACCGTCCAGATGGTCCGGTCGGTGAACAGCTGCATCAGGACGATGGCAGCGAGGATCAGCGGGATCCCGAAGAAGATGTCGGCGACCCGGGAGAGCAGCGAGTCCGCCCAGCCGCCGTAGAAGCCTGCGATCGATCCGACCAGAACTCCGACGATCAGAACTGCTGTGGTGACACCGATTCCGACGAGCACGGACGCCCGCGCGCCGTAGATCGTCCGCGCGTAGATGTCGCAGCCCTGCCTGTCGAATCCGAACAGGTGACCCGACGACGGCGGTTTCATGCTCATACCCAAGTCACAGAAGCGCGGATCCGTACTGGTAAACCAACCGGGGAACGCCGCCACCGCCACGACCACCAGGATGATGATCGAGGCAACTATGAACAGCGGCCGCTTGCGCAGGTTGTGCCACGCATCCGTCCACATTCCCGCAGGAGCGGAATCGACCTTGACCGCATCGATCTCACTTGGGGCCGCTACCTCGGCGGGAGCGACGTAACGGGCCTGGCCGACCTTCACGGCGATTTCATTGTCAGACATATCGAATCCTCGGATCGAGCGCGGCGTACAGCAGGTCGACGAGAAGGTTCGCCAACAGGAAGATGACGATCAGTACGGTGACGCACGAGACGACCGTCGGCGCCTCACCTCGCGTGACCGCCTGATAGATCGTTCCGCCCACACCGTTGATGTTGAAGATGCCCTCGGTGACGATCGCTCCGCCCATGAGAGCCGCGAGATCCGCACCGAGGAAGGTGACGACGGGGATGAGCGAATTGCGCAGAACGTGCACCCCGACCACCCGTCGCCTGGACAGCCCCTTGGCCGTGGCAGTGCGTACGTAGTCGGCCGTCAGATTCTCCGCCACCGACGTTCGAGTCAGCCTCAGCACGTACGCGAAGGACACCGCGCCGAGAACGAAGGCCGGAAGCAGCAGATTCACGAAACTCGTGTTGCCACCCACTGTCGGGGGCACGATCCCCCATTTCACACCGATGAAGAACTGCGCGACGAAGCCGATCACGAAGATGGGGACCGCGATGATGAAGAGGCTGACGACCAACACGGTGCCGTCGAACAAGCCCCCCTTCTTCAGTCCTGCCCAGAGGCCGAAGCCGACACCGAAGATTCCTTCGATCGCCAGCGCCATCAGCGAAAGCTTGATCGTGATGGGAAAGGCCTGCGCCAGCACTTCACTGACCGGCCGCCCGGAGAAGGACATTCCGAAGTCGAGTGTGAATATCCCCTTCAGATACAGCAGGTACTGCACGATGAAGGGCTCGTCGAGGTTGTAACGCTCACGCAATTGCGCAGCGACACCGGGGCTCACGGCCCGGTCGCCCGCGAGCGCGGCGATGGGATCTCCAGGCAGGAGGAACACCATCGCATAGATCAAGAAAGTGGCTCCGATGAACACCGGGATCATCTGGAGCAAACGGCGACCGATGTACCAGAGCATCGAGTCACCTCCTGTTCCGTTTCAGGTGGAACAGGGCGGGGAGGCGGACGGACGCCCGCGCTCCCCACCCTGTCGTCGAAAGTGATGTACAGGCGGCTACGACCTGCGGCGTTCGAGAACTACTTCTCCATGTCCGTGTAGACCGGAATGCCCTTCCAGTCGATCGCCACGTTGGAGACGTTCTCGGACCACGCGCCCGCAGCGTTGCGGTACCACGTCGGAACAGCCGGAAGGTCCTTCAACAGCACTTCCTGAGCCTGATCGGTCAGTTCCCGAGCCTTCGCCGAATCGGTCTCCGCGGCCGACTCGCGCAGCAGACGATCGAACTCGGGGTTCGAGTAGTCACCGTCGTTGGAGCTACCCCCCGTCTGGTAGTTCTGTGCGAGGAAGCCGTACTGCTGCGGGTAGTCGCCCTGCCAGCCCGAACGGAAGGCCGAAGCAATGGTGCGTTCGGTGACCTCGGTACGGATCTGCGCGAACGTCGCGTATTCCTTACCCTTCGCGTCGATTCCCAGGGTGTTGCGAATGCTGTTGGAAGTCGCGTCGACCCAGTCCTTGTGTCCGCCGTCGCTGTTGTACGCGATCTCGAAACTACCGGACCACGGAGCGATCGCGTCGGCCTCCGCCCACAGCTTCTTGGCCTCGTCGGGGTTGTAGCTCAGGTTCTCGTTGCCCTCCAACGAATCCGAGTAACCGGGGAGTGCCGGGCTGGTGAACTCCTTGGCCGGAGTGCGGGTGTTGTTGAAGATCTGCTCGGTGATCTGTCCACGGTCGATCGACATCGAGATCGCTCGACGACGAAGTTCGCCTTCCTCACCGGAGAAGTGCGCGAGACGACCCGGGATCGTGAACGTCTCGATGGTCGCCGAAGGCTGGTTGACGGTGCGTCCCGGCAGGTCCGACTCGAAGGTGGTGACAGCGCTCGGCGGCACCTGGTCGAGCACATCGAGGTTGTTGGACAGCAGATCCGTGTACGCCGTGTCCAGGTTGTTGTACAAGATGAACGAGACGCCGGCGTTCTTCGGGACACTGTTGCCCTGGTAATCCTCGTTGGTCACCATGTCGATGCGCACGTTGTGCTGCCAGGCGCCCGGTCCGGCCATCTTGTACGGACCGTTACCGATCGGGTTCTCACCGAACGCCGCCATGTCCTGGAAGGCGACCTCGGGCAACGGCGAATACGCCGAGAAGCCCAGACGATCGGGGAAAGCGGCCTCCGGCTGCTTGAGCTCGATCGTGAACGTCTTGTCGTCCACGACCTTCAGGCCCGACATCGTCTCGGCGGTCGGAACCTCGGAGGAAACCTCGTCGTAGCCCTGGATCGGGTCGAAGAACGAACCCTGCAACTGAGCGTTGGTGGACAGCGCTCCGTAGTTCCAGGCGTCCACGAACGACTTCGACGTGACCGGCGAGCCGTCGGTGAACGTCCAGCCGTCCTTCAACGTCACGGTGAAGAACTTGCCGTCGGAGGTGTCGATCGATTCGGCGACCTCGTTCTCGATGTTGCCTTCGGCGTCGTACGAGACGAGACCGGCGAACAGCGCGTCGACCATACGACCGCCCATGTTCTCACTGGTGTTCGTCGGGATCAACGGATTCTGTGGTTCGCCCGCCCAGGCGTTGACGATCCCGTCGCCGCCACCCGACGAAGAATCACCGGACGAGCAGGCCGTGACGAGCCCGGCGGCCAACGCCACCGCGAACGCCGCTGTTGCCACACGTGTGATGCGCAAAGCAGTCCTCCCAGAAGGTTCGGAGTCGGGCGCACCCGAAACCGGCCGTACGACCGAATGGCCGCACGACGATGTGGGCGATCGTTCACCCCGAGACGACTGACGACCGAGGCGCGATCGAATAATGAGTTGACAATAGACATACGTCCAACTTCTGTCGGGAGGAAAGATCAAACCGATTCGAATCGGCACAAGATCGAAACCTCGGCGCAACGCGATCACCCGCTCGCCGACACCGTCTACCGCCCGTCGCGCGATCACGACCGATCGGCGCAGGCACCCTGCTGCCGGGCGGACCGCTTCCTGCACACCCACGCGCTTGTGACTACCCTCACACTGGAGTGAAAGCAGTACCGCCGATTCGATTCGAAAGAAGGCCGGCCACATGACCAGCGCATCCGACGTCGACTCCGTTCCTCAGACGTACCCGCCCACCGCCGAATTCACGGCGACCGCGAACGCCGGACCCGAGCTACAGGCAGCCGCCGACGAGGACCGCTTGCAGTTCTGGGCCGACCAAGCCGCTCGCCTGCACTGGCACGAGCCCTTCACCGAAGTCCTCGACTGGACGGATGCGCCGGTCGCCAAGTGGTTCGTCGGCGGCAAACTCAACGTCGCCTACAACTGCGTCGACCGCCACGTCCTCGCCGGCAACGGCGACCGTGTGGCCATCGCGTTCGAAGGCGAACCGGGCGACACCCGCGACCTGACCTACAACGACCTGCTCGCCGAGGTGTCCAAGGCCGCCAACGCGTTCACCGAGCTCGGCCTCGTCGCCGGAGACCGAGTTGCCGTGTACATGCCGATGATCCCCGAGGCCATCGTCACGATGCTCGCGTGCGCCCGCCTCGGTCTGACCCATTCGGTGGTCTTCGCAGGATTCTCGGCCGCCGCCCTGCGCTCTCGCATCGACGACGCGCAGGCCAAACTGGTCGTAACCGTCGACGGCCAGTGGCGCCGCGGCCAGGCGGCACCGTTGAAGGCGTCCGTGGACGAGGCAGTGGACGGTGCCGAGTCGGTCGAGCACGTACTCGTCGTCAAGAGGACCGGCATCGACGTCGAGTGGACCGAGGGCCGCGACCTCTGGTGGGAAGAGACCGTCGACAAGGCATCGCCGGAACACGAAGCGCAACCCTTCGACTCCGAGCACCCACTCTTCGTGCTCTACACCTCCGGAACCACCGGAAAGCCGAAGGGCATCATTCACACCTCGGGCGGTTACCTAACCCAGACCTCGTACACCCACCACAACGTGTTCGACCACAAGGCCGGCGAAGACGTCTACTGGTGCACCGCCGACATCGGCTGGGTCACCGGCCACTCGTACATCGTCTACGGACCGCTGGCGAACGGTGCCACCCAGGTCGTCTACGAGGGAACGCCCAACTCCCCCAACGAACATCGCCACTTCGAGATCATCGAACGTCGCGGCGTCAGCATCTACTACACCGCACCCACGCTGATCCGCACGTTCATGAAGTGGGGTCGCGAGATCCCCGATGCCCACGACCTGTCCTCGATCCGTGTCCTCGGATCCGTCGGTGAGCCGATCAACCCGGAGGCCTGGCGTTGGTACCGGGAAGTCATCGGAGGCGATTCCGCCCCCATCGTCGATACCTGGTGGCAGACCGAGACCGGAGCCATCATGGTGTCTCCGTTGCCCGGTATCACCGCCACCAAGCCAGGTTCGGCCATGGCACCACTGCCCGGCATCTCGGCCAACATCGTCGACGACGAAGCCAAGCCGGTCGCCGAGGGCGACAGCGGATTCCTCGTCCTCGACAAGCCCTGGCCCGCAATGCTTCGCGGCATCTGGGGTGACATGGACCGCTACCGCGACACCTACTGGTCCCGCTACGCGGAAGAAGGCTGGTACTTCGCCGGCGACGGCGCCAAGTACGACGAGGACGGCGCCCTCTGGGTCCTCGGACGCGTCGACGACGTCATGAACGTCTCCGGCCACCGCATTTCGACCTCCGAGGTCGAATCGGCGCTCGTGGGGCACCACGGCGTCGCCGAAGCGGCAGTCGTCGGCGCCTCGGACGAAACGACCGGCCAAGGCATCGTCGCGTTCGTCATTCTGCGCGAAGGCATCGAGAACACCGGCGATAAATTGATCGCCGAACTCAAAGCACAGGTCGCGACGGACATCAGCCCGATCGCCAAACCGCGACAGATCACCGTCGTGCCCGAGCTGCCCAAGACCCGCTCGGGCAAGATCATGCGCAGACTCCTGCGGGACATCGCAGAGGGCCGTGATCTCGGCGACACCAGCACCCTCGTCGACCCGAAGGTCTTCGACGCAATCCGAGGCAAGTAGGCCTTCGGCCTGTGAGTGGTTGACGAGTCCAGAGACTCGTCAACCACTCACAGGGGCGGAGCCCCCACTTCGTCCAGCGAATCGTCTCGAGTTTCCCGCATCGCCAGCAGCGCAACGAAGGTCAGCGCTGCCGCAACGAGCAAATAGACGCCCACCCAGCCGACGCCATAGGTGGTGGCGAGCCACGTCGCGATGAACGGTGCCACGGCCGCACCGAGAATGCTCGCGGTGTTATAGGCGATCCCCGAACCGGTGTATCGCACGTTGGTCGGAAACAGCTCGGGCAGTACGGCACTCATCGGGCCGAATGTCATGCCCATCAGCAGCATTCCGATGGCCAGGAACACCACCATGCGGACATTGCCCATACCCTCGGCGTCCAGCATCACCGAGAAGGTCAGTCCGAACACCATGATGGCGCCGGTGATGATCAGCAAGGTGACGCGTCGGCCGTAGCGGTCCGCCAGGTGCCCGGACACCGGGACCGCCGCTGCGAAGAACAGGACGGCAATCAGCTGCAGCACCAGGAAGTCGGTGTACTCGAATCCGGCGCCGGTACCGCCTTCCGCGGGAGTTTTGGCCGTGCCGTAGCTGAGCACCCATGTGGTCATGATGTAGAAGAGCGTGTAGGTCGCCAGCATCACGAACGTGCCGATGACCAGCTGACGCCAACTCGTCTTGAACACTTCGGCGAGCGGAGTCTTCACCTTCTCGCCTCGCTCGACCGCACGCGCGAATACCGGGGTCTCTTCGAGCTTGAGCCGCACGTACAGGCCGATCATGACCATGATCGCGCTGAGAAGGAACGGGATTCGCCATCCCCACGACAGGAACGCCCCGTCGAAGTCCGGGCTGCCGTTGTCGTGATTCATGAACAGCGTGATGATCAGGAACAGCCCGTTGGCCAGGAAGAATCCGATGGGTGCGCCGAGCTGCGGCCACATAGCGGCCCAGGCTCGCTTGCCTTTCTGAGCGGTCTCGGTGGCCAGAAGCGCGGCACCGCTCCACTCGCCACCCAGACCGAGGCCCTGACAGAACCGCATCAAAGCGAGCAAGGCCGGCGCGGCGATACCGATCTGGTGATACGTCGGAAGCAGTCCGATGACGAACGTCGCGATACCCATCGTGAGCAGCGAGCCCACCAGAGTCGCCTTGCGGCCGATCCGGTCACCGAAGTGACCGAACAGGATCGACCCGAGGGGACGTGCGACGAAGGCGAGACCGAAGGTGGCCAGCGAGGCGAGCAACGCAGTGGTCCCGTTCCCTTTCGGGAAGAACAAGTGGGGGAACACCGACACGGCCGCAGTCGCATAGATGTAGAAATCGTAGAACTCGATCGACGTGCCGACCATGCTGGCCACGACGATCCGACTGCGGGGGACGCCGTCGACGGTGTCCCCGTCGTCGGGCCTGGTTGTGTCAACGGTACTCACGTGCACTGCTCCTACGGCTTACGAAACCAATTCCACAAGGTGGGACGACTGCCCATTTATCAGGAATTGAACACCTCGCGACTTTCGACAAGCAAGTTCGATAGGCTAACGGGCGGTGTGCCGGGAAGTCTGGTCGGCGAATACGACTGTCGTACCCGAATCACGACGAAAGCGAGATCGTGACAACACCGCTCCGCTCCGAGTTCGCGCGGTATCTGCGCACCGAAACAGTCGGCGGGACACTCCTACTCGCCGCCGCCGCACTCGCTCTGATCTGGGCGAACTCCCCACTGTCGGACGTGTACACGAACATTCGTGACTTCCAGATCGGTCCGACGGCCCTCCATTTGAACCTCTCGATCGGGACGTGGGCGCAGGACGGCCTTCTCGCCGTCTTCTTCTTCGTGGCCGGTCTCGAGCTCAAGCGCGAGCTCGTGATCGGCGAACTCGCCGACCGAAAGAAGGCGCTGCTGCCGATCCTCGCGGCGTGCGGCGGCGTCATCCTTCCCGCGATCATCGCCGCCTCGATCGGCTGGGGAACACCCGGAATGGATCGGGGATGGGCCATACCGGTCGCTACCGACATCGCCTTCGCCCTCGGCGTCCTGGCCCTCACGGGTTCCCGGATCCCGGCGGGTGCCAGAGTCTTCCTGCTGAGTTTGGCCGTCGTCGACGATCTGCTCGCCATCGGCCTGATCGCCGTTCTGTTCACGGCCTCGATCGCGATGGCCTGGTTGGTGGGCGCGGCCGCGTGCCTTGTGGTCTATGCCGTGGGTCAGTGCCGACGAATCACCACGCCGTTCCTGTACGTCCCTCTCGCCCTTCTCACGTGGTACTGCGTTCACGAGGCCGGCATTCACGCCACGATCGCGGGGGTGGCACTCGGCCTGTTGACCAGAGTCCGAGCAGACCCGGGCGAGGACACCGCACCTGCGGCTCGGCTCGAACACCGAATCCAGCCGTTGTCCGCCGGACTGTGCGTCCCGCTCTTCGCGCTGTTCGCCTCCGGTGTGCCACTGGGTGCGGACGTGCTCGGCGGCCTGCTCACAGACCCGATCGCGCAATCGGTGATGGCGGGACTTCTGATCGGCAAGACCGTCGGCATCTTCGGGATTTCGTGGCTGTCGATCCGCCTCGGTATCGCCACGAAACCCGGATCGTTGGAAATCCGTGACCTCTTTGCCCTGTCGGTGCTCGGCGGCATCGGATTCACCGTTAGCCTTCTCGTAGCAGATCTCGCGTTGGCCGGGATCGGCGACGGAAGCGAAGCCGAAACAGCGAAAGCCGCGGTGCTCGTCACCTCCTTGGCGGCGTCGCTGATCGGATCAGCGCTACTGTTACGTCGCGGCCGGGTGCATGCGGCCCGGTTGTGATACTGCCGGGTGCATGCAGCCCGGTTGTGATACTGCCGGGTGCATGCGGCCCGGCCAGTGAGGACTCGGACATGCAAGAGCTACCTGGAGGGGTCGACAAGTGAGCAACACCCACGGCAGCAACATCCGCGGCACGGGAGACGGTGCCCGGTTCACCGGAGACGGCGTTCCGAACACGGTCTCGTCGATTCCGCTGACGGATGTGGATGCGCGAACACCTGCCGATGCGAGCATCGGCAACCTGGTGAAGGACGCCACCGCCCAGGTTTCGACGCTCGTGCGTGCCGAGGTCGAGCTGGCCAAGGCCGAGGTCACCGGCGAGGTCAAGAAGGGCCTGCAGGGCAGCCTCTTCTTCATTCTCGCGTTGACCGTGCTGTTGTTCAGTTCGTTCTTCTTCTTTTTCTTCCTCGGCGAGTTGCTCTCCGTGTGGCTCGCTCGCTGGGCCGCGTTCCTGATCGTTTTCGGCATCATGATCCTGGCGACTGCGATCCTGGCTCTCGTGGGCTATCTGCGAGTGCGCAAGCTGCGCGCGCCGGAGCGCACCATCGATTCACTGAAGCAGGCGAAGACCGTGCTCCCGACGTCGCACCAGGGATCGCACCCAGCAGGGCAGGCCGCACCGAGGGTGGAAGCACCCAGTGGCCGCCACGCTCGCTGACACTCCCCCTCGTTTCATGGCGCCACCCGATCCGTCCACCGTTCGCTTCGCCGGGACGTGGACTCACCGCGACATCCATGCCAACGGCATTCGGTTCCACACCGTGGAGGTCGGGGGCGCCGCACACGGTGCACCGCTGGTGGTGCTCCTCCACGGCTTCGCCGACTTCTGGTGGTCCTGGAGGCACCAGCTCGCCGCCCTGTCCGAGGCTGGCTACCGCGCGGTGGCCGTGGATCTGCGTGGGTACGGTGACACCGACAAGCCCCCGCGCGGATACGACGGCTGGACTCTGGCCGGTGACGTCGCCGGCCTGATCCGGGCGATGGGATACCCGAAGGCGACCCTCGTCGGGCACGCCGACGGCGGACTCGTCTGCTGGGCGACGGCGGTCCTGCACCCGCACCTCGTCCATTCGATCGTGCCGATCGGTTCTCCGCACCCGATCGCACTGCGCCAGGGTGTGCTGCGGGATCGGCGGCAGCGAAGTGCGTTGATGCCGTCGTTCGTGGCGTGCCAGCTTCCGTTCCGCCCCGAGCGGCGCCTCACCCGCGATGGCGGCGCCGAGGTCGAACGCATCGTCCGCACACGTTCGGGTCCCGACTGGCAGCGCAGTTTCGAATACGACGACGTGATCGCCAAGATGCGAACAGCGATCCGCATTCCGGGAACAGCTCACTGCACCCTCGAATATCAGCGTTGGGCGTTCCGCAGTCAGTTCCGGCCCGACGGCCGCAGGTTCCTGAACGCGATGGACAAGGTTCTGACCCTGCCGGTCATGCAACTGCACGGGGCACTCGACCCGTTCGTGCTGTCCGGCACGATCCGTCGGGGTCATCGGTATGCACCGCGACAGAAGCTCGTCTCGGTGGGCGGCGCGGGACACTACGCGCATTGGGAATCCCCGGAATTCGTGAACGCGGCGCTGACCGAATTCCTCGCGGCGCACTAGGCGCCGAGACTCAGGAGATACAGGCCCCGGTCTGGACTGGGGCCGTGGCCCGTGACGCGGCTTCCAATTGCCGTGACACCTCGCTCGCCGTGAGCGCGAACCCGGTGTCGCTGTTGTCCACCGCCGCACCGAACACGACGCCGACCGCACGACCGGAGCTGTCCACCAGGGGCCCGCCGGAGTTGCCCTGCCGGATCGAGCCACGGACGGTGTAGACCTCACGCTCGACCGTGCCCGACCGGTAGATATCAGGGCCGCTGAGGTTCAGGGTCTCGCGGACTCTGGCCGCGCTGGCCGTGTAGGGCCCGCCGCCCGGGTATCCGAGCACGAGTGCATCGTCGCCGGTTTCGGCGGGCTCGGGCGCGAACGGCACGACGGGGGCATCGAGTCCCGGGACGTCGAGAACGGCAACGTCCGCGGACGGATCGAAGACGACCACGGTCGACTCGAGCGGTCCGGCAGCGGTATCGACGACGAGTCCTTCCGTGCCGGCCACGACGTGCGCGTTCGTCATGACCCGCTGGGGTGCGATGACGAACCCCGACCCTTCCAGGGCGCGCTGACAGCTCGGCGCGACACCGCGCACCCGGAGCACGCTCTCCTGCAACGAGGAGGCGACGGGGCTTTGCAGCACGCTGTCGTCCGGGGGGTCGACCGTGGTGATGGGGGTGCGGCCGAACGGTCCGATCACATCCGGCAGTCCCGAGGTGTCCAACAGTGCGGAGAACTCGGTCGGCAACCGCCGCACCCAGTCCGGTGCGAGTCCGTCCACTTTCTCGAGGACCGTCGACCCGCGCACCGCTGCCGCCACCTGCGGTTGCGAGGACGTGGTGAGTGGCACCGCGAGCAGCCAGGCCGCGATGAACACCGCAACAGCTTGAACTGCGGCGCCAGTGACGCTGTCCACCGACCTGGTCGTGGGACTGTGCATGCTGCCGCGCACCGCCCGGCCGAGAACCATGCCTGCCACTTCACCGATGACGACCAGCACGACGATGAGGGTGACTCCGGCGAGAATCCGGCCCCTCCCCTCCTCGATGTGAACGAGCAGGTGCGGTGCCAGCAAGATGCCGGCAAGGGCACCGAGCACGACGCCGACGAACGCGAGAATGGACGCGACGGCGCCCTGGCGCCACCCCGACGTCATGGCAACCACGGCGATCAGACAGATCGCGATGTCGATCCACGTCGAGCCGGTCATCGTTCGACCGCCGGCGCGTCGAGGTCTTGCCCGAACCGTGCGAGCACCCTGTCGAGGTCACGTACGTCGTCGACATCCCAGGCCTGTTCCCAGCCGGACACGGCGAGCAGTGCAGCAAGGATGCCGGCGGTGAAACCCCACACCAACATGCCGTCGACCGAGAAGGCAGGGCCCTGGTAGCCCGCGGGGTGCCGTACCTGGAACCTGTTGACCGGGTCGATCAATGCGCTCAGTGGCACTCGTGCGACCCGCTCGGCCTCGGCCGGATCCACGACGCCGACCGGGCTCGGACGTTCCCAGTAGGCGATCACCGGCGTGACGTCGAAGCCCGACGGCGGAATGAAGATCTCCGGCAGCAACGTGAGAGGACGAACGCCCTCCGGGTCGAGACCGGTTTCCTCGCGCGCCTCGCGAAGCGCCGTACCCACCGGGCCGTCGTCACCGGGGTCGGAGGCGCCACCGGGAAAGGCCACTTGTCCCCGGTGCTGCCGCATCGTGGAGGCACGCTGGGTGAGCAGGATGTCGGCGTCGGACGGCAGACCGGCAGGAGCATCGGGTTCCGGCGAGTCCGACCCACCGAACAGCACGAGAACGGCTGCCGGGCGCGTCGCGGCACCTTCGGGGGCACGACGCTCGATCACCGGATTGATCTTCAGCGGATCAGCGGGAACTTGGTCCACGACCGCGCGCAACCATGCGGGGGCTGCGGCGTCGAGCCTGCCGGTCATACGGCCACCCCGAGGTCCCGCTCGACGGCGTCGGCGATCTCGTCCACGCTGTGGAACGGCTGCGGCAGAATGCGCGCCACCGTGCCGTCGGCCCGAATCAACACCGACACCGGCAGCACCGCCGGCGCGCCGAGCGCCGAACGAATCTGGGCACGGGCGTCCTGCACTCCGGGCAACGTCACGTCGTAGTCGGCGAGCCTCGAGAGCGCAGCGGATTCGTTCGGGTCGGTGTGCACTGTAAGCACGTTAACCGCATCGCCTGCGCGATCCGAAAATTGCTGGAGGTACGGCAGTTCTTCGGCGCACGGCGCGCACCAGTAGGCCCACAGATTCACGATCGTGGGGGTGCCGGCGACGGCCGCGGCAACGTCGACGGGTGCACCGTCCGCCAAACACGTGAGCACGAGACCTGCGAGTGCCGCCTCGGGACCCGTCGAATCCGACGGCTGCGGACAGGCGGCGAGTGCAGCATCGGCCCGTAGAGCAGCCAGATCACCGGTGTCCACCGAAGGCGCCTGTAAGGACGAATCGGCGCCGCTACGCGGCCCGGAATCCGAGACACCGTCGTCGCCCCTCGGCCAGATGGCCACCACGAGCCCGATCACCACGAGCAGGGCGGCAAGGCTCCATCGCGCAGAACTAGACACGCTCGACCACCCTCACAGCCCCGCCAACTGGAGCAGGTGGTCCGTCTCGGGCCCTTTCACGAGCTTCGCGGCCTCCACGGCATCGGTCGGGCCGAGCCCGTAGGAGGGGCAGTCCTTCGCGAGTACGCACACACCGCAGGCCGGCTTCCTAGAGTGGCACACTCGGCGGCCGTGAAAGATGACGCGGTGGGACAGTAGCGTCCATTCCCTGCGTTCGATCAACTCTCCGACAGCGTGCTCGACCTTCACCGGATCTTCTTCTGCCGTCCACTTCCAGCGCCGGACCAGTCGACCGAAATGCGTGTCGACCGTGATTCCCGGCACATCGAACGCGTTGCCGAGAACGACGTTGGCTGTCTTTCGACCAATTCCCGGCAACGTGACGAGATCCTTCAGTTTCGCGGGAACCTCGCCGTCGAATCGCTCGAGCAACGCTTGTCCCAGACCGATCAACGAGTTCGCCTTGTTCCGATAGAACCCGGTGCTTCTGATGTACTCCTCGAGTTCGACGCGATCCGCTTCGGCGTAGGACTTCGCATCCGGGTAGCGGGCGAAAAGTGCGGGCGTGACCTGGTTGACCCGGACATCCGTGCATTGCGCGGACAGGATCGTCGCGACCGCCAATTCGAGTGGAGTGGTGAAGTCGAGCTCGCAATACACGTCCGGGAACGCCACGGCGAGGTTCCGGTTCATCCGCCGGGCCCTCCGCACCAGAGCGAGGCGAGATTCGGGCTCGTCGGCGGCCCCGGAGCGGCGCCGCCGACGCCCTGCCTGTCCCTCGGATCGCGTCGGATTCACCCCATCGACAATACGGATACCGGCACGATCCGATTTACACCTGTGTCGCATCTGAGACCTTCGCCGTGTTTACTTCCCGGTATGCAAGGTCTCGCTGTGATCCTCTTCCCAGTGCTGCTGATGCTCTTCGCGCTGGCGATGGAGCGCGTGGAATACCGGCTTCGCCGACTCACCGTGCGCGAACAGGAAGTGGAAGAATTCCTCGACCAGGCCGGCCACGACGACGTGGCCACCCTGGCCGACAAGGGGTTCCCACATGCCCAAGAACGCCTCCACCTGCGCAAAAAGGGCGGTTCGAGCCCCGCTGTGGCCGCGACCGAGCTCGAGAGCGCCGACTCGAGGCGCGCCAGTTGACCGTCTGATCGTCGGTGTTCCGGGGCCGACTTTCGGAACTTCCGGTGGTATCGGTCACTCACCGGTGGGTGTATCGACGTAGACTTCTGTGCCGTACCAGTTACGCATGGCACAAGCACGGCCATTTCACCGCACAACTGCCGGTGTACCCACCGGCGGGTGTCGAGTGACACAGACGAACAATTCCCAAGGAGCGCACGTGGACGACGTCCTGGCAAGAGCCGGCATCTTCCAAGGAGTCGAGCCCTCAGCAGTCGCAGCGCTGACCAAGCAGCTGCAGCCTGTCGACTTCCCCCGCGGTCACGTCATCTTCAACGAAGGTGAACCCGGAGACCGCCTCTACATCATCGCCTCCGGAAAGGTGAAGATCGGACGCCGGTCCCCCGACGGTCGCGAAAACCTGCTGACCATCATGGGCCCGTCCGACATGTTCGGTGAACTGTCGATCTTCGACCCCGGCCCCCGTACGTCCACGGCGACGACGGTCACCGAGGTTCGTGCGGTGTGCATGGATCGCGAAGCGCTCAAGCAGTGGATCGACCACCGCCCCGAGATCGCCGAGCAGCTGCTGCGCGTGCTGGCACGCCGTCTGCGTCGTACCAACAACAACCTCGCCGACCTCATCTTCACGGACGTCCCCGGCCGTGTCGCAAAGGCGCTTCTGCAGCTCGCGCAGCGCTTCGGCACCCAGGAGGCAGGCTCGCTCCGGGTCACCCACGACCTGACCCAGGAAGAGATCGCCCAGCTCGTCGGCGCCTCCCGCGAGACGGTCAACAAGGCACTCGCCGACTTCGCACACCGGGGATGGCTGCGACTCGAGGGCAAGAGCGTCCTCATCTCCGATTCCGAGCGTCTCGCACGCCGCGCTCGATGACATGCGGCTCCTCCCACTGTGAGTGGTTAGCGAGTCCAGGGACTCGCTAACCACTCACAGGGGGAGGAGGGTCGCTGCGGGCCCCGGTTCCGCCTCGACGTCCGCCTGCCGCAAGGGTTCGTGCCCGCTCGCGCATCGAACGACGGCCTCCACCGGCGCACCGCAGTCGCGATGCGTCACCTTCAACGCCGGACCCTCGTCGTCCGTACGGTATCGATCGCCCCATTGCAGCAACGCGATCTGGATCGGGTAGAGGTCGCGTCCCTGATCGGTGAGCCGGTACTCGTACCGGGTTCTGCGCCCTTCCTCCTGGCGAGCTGACCTCAGCCGCGCGAGCGCAGGTATCCGAGCTGGACGTTGACCGACCTCTCCGCAACCGGCCACAGGCTCGGATCGACATCCGAGTACACGTGTTCGACCACTGCCCGGGCGGACGCGTCCGCGCCGAGCGTGTCCAGCGCTGCTCGCACCTGCGCGAGGCGCTCCTCGCGGTGATCGAGATAGTACTGCGCGACGGCGGCGAGGTCAGGCAGATCCGGACCGTGACCGGGCAGAACCGTCAGGCCGTCACCGAGCGCGACGAGGCGACGAAGAGAGTCGAGATAGTCGCCCAGGTCTCCGTCGGAGTCGTCGAGAACCGTCGTCCCCCGGCCGAGAATCGTGTCGCCGGTGACGACTGCGGAGGGCTGCCCGTCCGCCTCGACGTGAATGGACACCGAATCCGCGGTGTGCCCAGGAGTCGGCAGAATGTGCAGTCTCGTGCCGGCGGCCTCGATGGTCTCGCCCGCCTCGAGGGCCGCACCGCCACGGAGAAACGCGGGGTCTACCGAACGGGTAGGCGCACCCGTGATCTCGGCAAATCGGTCCACGGCGCCGGTGTGGTCGTGATGACGGTGGGTGATCAACGTCAATTCCACCGAGCCCACGCCCGCTACGCGCTGCAGGTGTTCTTCGTCGTCCTCGTCGCCGGGGTCGACCACGACGATGCGGTCGCTTCCCGGCGCCCGAAGAATCCACGTGTTGGTGCCGTCCAGGGTCATCATGCCCGGGTTGTTCTCCAACATCACTGCGGCAAGCGGTGTCGCCTGCCGGAGCTGCGCGTAGGCGGGGTGGGTCGGAGTCATGTCAGCGCACTTCCGCGATCAGTTCGACCTCGACGGGCGCACCGAGCGGGAGCTCGGCGACGCCGACGGCGGATCGGGCGTGCACGCCTGCGTCACCGAACACCTCACCGAGAAATTCGGAGGCACCGTTGACGATGCCCGGCTGCCCGGTGAATCCTTCGGCGGAGGCAACGAATCCCACCACCTTGACGATCCGAACGACCGAGTCGATCCCGACGAGATCGTGGACGGCGGCAAGAGCGTTGAGCGCACAGGTACGAGCGGCAGCCTTCGCCGCGTCTTCCGACACACCGGCGCCGACCTTGCCTGTGACGGCAAGGTTTCCGTCGGCAATGGGCAACTGACCGGACGTGTGGACGTGGTTTCCCGTCCGCACGGCCGGGACGTAAGCCGCGACCGGAGGAACGACGGGCGGCAGCGTGATGCCGAGTTCGGTGAGTCGAGCGGACCAGCTCTGCGGGTTGTCTGCCACGCCGTTCAGCTCTTCGGACGTTTCAGGTAGGCCACGTGCTGCTCTCCGGTGGGGCCGGGGAGAACGGACACGAGTTCCCATCCATCGCCGCCCCACTGATCGAGAATCTGCTTGGTCGCGTGGGTGAGCAGCGGAACGGTTGCGTACTCCCAGGAAATCATTTCACTCATGCTGCTGACCCTATCCCGCGCACATCGGTGTCTCCGGACTTATAGGCTCGTCGCGTGGTTGCAACATCGGAGCAGCAGAGCTCGGCATGGCCGGACAAGACCGCACGGGCCCGTCTGCATTTCGTTTCGGGCAAGGGCGGCACCGGGAAGTCCACGGTTGCAGCCGCCTTGGCGCTGTCGCTCGCCGAGGGCGGACGACGGGTCTTGCTCGTCGAAGTCGAAGGCCGGCAGGGCATCGCGCAACTGTTCGACGTTCCACCTCTCCCCCCTCAGGAGACGAAGGTCGCATCCGTCGACGGCGGCGGCGAGGTGAATGCTCTTGCCGTCGACATCGAGACGGCATTCCTCGAATATCTCGACATGTTCTACAACCTCGGCTTCGCGGGTCGTGCGATGCGCCGATTCGGGGCCATCGAGTTTGCCACCACGATCGCACCGGGCCTCCGGGACGTCCTTCTGACCGGCAAGATCAAGGAGTGCGTGGTCCGTTCGGACACCTCGGGAAATCGGGTGTACGACGCGGTGGTCGTCGATGCCCCTCCCACAGGACGAATCAACAACTTCCTCGACGTGACGAAGGCGATGGCTGATCTCGCGAAGGGCGGCCCCGTGCGAGCGCAGAGCGAGGGCGTGGTTCGACTCCTTCATTCGGACGAGACGGCGGTCCATCTCGTGACGCTGCTCGAGGCGTTGCCGGTCCAGGAAACGGCTGATGCGGCAGCCCAGCTCGTTGCATCGGATCTGCGCCTCGGTTCGATCGTCGTCAACCGCACCAGCCCTCAGTTCCTGCCCGAGGACGCCATCGACGCGATCGCCGCCGGCGACGTGGACGCGGAGGCCATTCGCAACGGACTGAAGGGCAGCGGGGTCGAGCTCCCGGACGACGAGTTCGCCGGGCTGCTCACCGAGAACATCGAGCATGCCGCCGTGTTGCGGGCACAGGAAGAGAGTGCGGGCCAGCTGGGTGAGGTGGACGGCGCGCGACTCGAACTGCCGGCTCTCGCCGACGGAGTGGACCTGGGCGGTCTGTACGAGCTGGCCGAATACCTGAAGGAACAGGGTGTCCGATGACCAAATCCGGTGACAGCCACCGCCGAACCGCACCCGCACTCGACGTGGCGGGCATCCTCTCCGACACCAGGACTCGCGTCGTGGTGTGCTGCGGTGCCGGAGGCGTGGGCAAGACGACGACGGCCGCGTCGTTGGCCTTGCGCGCAGCCGAGCAGGGCCGCCGAGTCGTGGTGTTGACGATCGATCCGGCACGGCGTCTGGCGCAGGCTCTCGGTGTACAAGACCTGGACAACTCCCCGCAGCCGGTTCCGTTGGGTCCGGACGCGAAGGGCGAACTGCACGCGATGATGCTCAACATGCGTCGTACGTTCGACGAAATGGTCATCGAGCATTCGCCGCCGGAGAAGGCGGAGCAGATTCTGGCCAACCCCTTCTACCAAACCGTGGCCACCTCGTTCTCGGGAACGCAGGAGTACATGGCGATGGAGAAGCTGGGTCAGCTCGCCACGAGCGCCGAATGGGACCTCGTGGTGGTGGACACGCCGCCGTCGCGCAATGCTCTCGACTTCCTCGACGCTCCGCAACGACTCGGGGCATTCCTGGACGGCAGGATGATTCGCCTCCTGACCGCTCCCGGTCGGGGTATCACCCGGTTGGTCACCGGGGCCATGGGGTTGGCACTCAAGGGAGTGTCGACGATCGTCGGGAGCAGCATGCTCGCAGATGCGTCCAGTTTCGTTCAGTCCCTGGACTCGATGTTCGGCGGCTTCCGCGAACGCGCCACCCGTACGTACGAATTGCTTCGGCAGCCGGGTACCGAGTTCCTCGTGATTGCCGCGGCAGAACCGGACGCGTTGCGTGAGGCTGCCTTCTTCGTCGACCGGCTCTCTTCGGAGGACATGCCGCTTGCCGGTTTGGTACTCAATCGGACCCATCCGACGCTGTGCGCACTGTCGGCGGACCATGCGCTCACAGTGGCCGAGCAGCGAGACGAAGCCGATGACGCACTAACTGCGGCAGTTCTTCGGGTCCATGCTCACCGCGCGGTGATCGCGAAACGCGAGGTGCAATTGTTGACCCGCTTCACCGCGGCGCACCCGAGAGTTCCGATCGTGGGAGTTCCGTCGTTGCCGTTCGAGGTCTCCGACCTCGAGGCACTGAGGGCGGTCGGGGATCAGCTCACTCGAACCAACTGATCCCGACCCGCACGATCACACCGCAGACTTGTGCTGGCGCTGAGCTTCGAAGAAGTCGGACCACGACACGACCTCCGGATGTTGCTTGAGGAGCGCACGGCGCTGACGCTCCGTCATTCCACCCCAGACGCCGAACTCGACACGATTGTCGAGCGCGTCCGCGCCGCACTGCATCAGTACCGGGCAGTGTCGGCAGATGGTTGCTGCCTTGCGTTGTGCTGCCCCCCGCACGAACAGCTGATCCGGATCTACTTCTCGGCACCGAGCCTGAGTGACCCAGGCAATTCGAGCTTCGGCCTGCTCGACGTCGAGACGACTGGTTGGGGTGGTCATATGCATTCTTTCCCCTCTCCGAGTCCGTGCGCGTGTCCGGCGCACGGAGTATCCGCGCAGGCATTCCGCTCGTAACACGAGCAACCTGCACCACATCGGCAATGAAGTGTTATCTCCATCACACTGTTCACATAATTTAGGTAAAGAAGCCGCAACGCGCAAGACGGACGATCGCTGTTTTTGGTACGACCGTGCATCAGACGTGTTCAGGGCGGTTTTCGAGGAAAAAAAGGGGTTTGCTGGGGGCATCCGCCCGGCTCACTCGCAGCAACTGCACGTACTCTGTAGCGCGTGTCGATCGCAAAAACGGTGGCGAAGCTCGCAGGCTGCTCCGCCCTGGCAGGTGTACTGCTCGCAGGAGTGATGTTTCCGCTGGCCGGTGGGTTCGGCTATGCCTCGAATCGTGCGGCGGACACCGTCGACAACGTTTCGGCAGAGCTGGTCGAAGGTACGGTCCCCGCCGTCTCCACGATGACGGACGTCGCCGGCAACCCGATTGCGTGGTTGTACGACCAACGCAGATTCGAGGTACCGAGTGAGCAGATCTCGGACCAGATGAAGCTGGCGATCGTGTCGATCGAGGATCGCCGTTTCGCCGAGCACCAGGGCGTGGACTGGCAGGGCACGCTCCGCGCGTTCCTCACCAACACCAGCAGTGGTGAGGTCCAGCAGGGCGCGTCGACCCTCGACCAGCAGTACGTGAAGAACTACCAGCTGCTCGTCGTGGCCAAGACCGACGCCGAGCGCCGCGCTGCGATCGAAACGACACCCGCCCGCAAGATCCGTGAGATCCGGATGGCGTTGACGCTGGACAAGGAGCTGAGCAAGGAGCAGATCCTCACTCGGTATCTCAACCTGGTTCCGTTCGGTAACGGCTCGTTCGGTGTCCAGGACGCTGCACGCACCTACTTCGGGATCGACGCGTCCGAGCTCGATGCGAAGCAGTCGGCCATGCTCGCCGGCATGGTGCAGTCGAGTTCGGCACTGAATCCGTACACGAACCCGGACGGCGTCGTCGATCGACGCAACGTGGTCCTGGACACGATGATCTCGAACATCCCTGATCGCGCCGACGAGTTCCGCGCGATGAAGGAAGAGCCTCTGGGTGTTCTCCCGGAGCCGAACCGCCTGCCGCGAGGCTGCATCGCTGCAGGTGACCGAGGGTTCTTCTGTGACTACGCACTCCAGTACCTCGCCAGCGCGGGTATCAGCCGCGAGCAGATCGAACGTGGTGGGTATCTGATCAAGACCACCCTCGATCCCGCTGTGCAGGACTCGACCAAGCGGGCCCTCGTGGAGAAGGCGTCGCCACATCTCGACGGTGTCGCCAACGTGATGAACGTGGTGCAACCGGGCCAGGATCAGCACCGCGTGCTGTCGATGGGCAGTAGCCGCACCTACGGTCTCGACGCCAACGCCGACGAGACCGTACAGCCGCAGCCGTTCTCGATGGCGGGCGCGGGTGCCGGATCGATCTTCAAGATCTTCACGACTGCGGCGGCGATGGAGAAGGGGCTGGGCACCAGTGCCACTCTCGACGTGCCCAGGCGGTACGACGCGCGAGGCATGGGTAGCGGTGGCGCCGAAGGGTGTCCTGTGGCCACGTACTGCGTGGAGAACGTGGGTAACTACCCGGCGTCCATGTCGGTCACCCAGGCGCTGGCCCAATCCCCGAACACGGCGTTCGTGAAGTTGATCGAAGCAACCGGTGTCGAGCCGACCGTGGACATGGCCGTCCGGCTCGGGCTGCGCTCGTACGCGAACCCGGGCACGTCCGGCTTCGACGATCGCAGCATGGCCGACTTCCAGAAGGACCAGAACCTCGGTTCGTTCACCCTAGGTCCCACCTGGGTGAATCCGTTGGAGCTGTCGAATGTGGCCGCCACCCTCGCTTCGCACGGAAAGTGGTGCCCACCTACGCCGATCGATTCGATCTTCGACCGTGAGGGCAAGCCCGTATCGCTCACCCAGCAGGCCTGTGAGCAGGTGGTCGATCCCGGTTTGGCAGACACTCTCGCAAACGCGATGAGCAAGGACGATCAACCGGGCGGTACTTCGGCAGGAGCCGCCAATGCGGCCGGCTGGACCCTCCCGATGTCGGGAAAGACCGGTACCACCGAGTCCCACATGTCTTCGGGATTCCTCGGTTTCACCAACAACCTCGCCGCGGCGGTCTACATCTTCGGCGACTCACCGACACCCGGTGAGATCTGCACGGCGCCGCTGCGTCCATGCGGGGACGGCAATCTCTACGGTGGCACCGAACCCGCCCAGACCTGGTATTCGGCCATGAACCCGATCGTGAACAACTTCGGCCCGACGAACTTGCCTCCCGTTTCCGACAAGTACGTCCGCGGGTCCCAGAACGGACAGGTACCCGATGTGTCGGGTCTGACCCAGGCCACCGCGACTTCGCGTCTGCAGGAGAGTGGATTCCAGGTGAACGCGGTGACCACCGAGAGCGACGCGAAGAAGGGCACCGTCACGGGAGCGTCGCCTTCGGGTTCGGCGATTCCGGGGTCGACCATCACGATCTACATCAGCGACGGATCGGTTCGGGCACCGTCACAGAACCCGGCGCCGCGCCAAGGAGGCGGTGAGGCCCCGCCACCGATTCAGATTCCGGGGCTCCCACCGATCCAACTGCCCCCTATCCCTCGATAGCGGGCCTGGGCGGTTGATCGAACAGGTCAGAGGCGGGCTTTGACGGCTGCCGAGATTCGGGAGCCGTCGGCCTTGCCTCCGGCCAGGCCGGTGGCCACCTTCATGACCTGCCCCATCTGCTTCATGCCTGGGCGGTGTCCGAGTTCCTCGGCAACCTGCGCGATCGCGGTGTCGACGACCTCGGCAAGTTCGGCGTTGTCGAGTGGGGTCGGCAGGTACTCGTCGATGATCTGAGCCTCGGCGTGCTCCTTGGCCGCGAGCTCACCGCGCCCATTCTCGGTGTAGATCTCGGCGGCCTCACCGCGCTTCTTCGATTCCTTGGACAGAATCTTCAAGACGTCGTCGTCGGTGAGCTCCCGAGCCTCCTTTCCGGAAACCTCTTCTTTCTGTACGGCGGCCATGAGCATCCGAATGGTCGAGGTGCGCAACGCATCCTTGGCCTTCATCGCAGCGGTCATATCAGCGCGAAGGCGATCTTTGAGTGAGTCCGGCATGAGCGGAACGCTACGCGCCCTTGGTCACAATCGGCATCTCGATTGCGTCCATCAGTATCCTGGAGTGGTGTCCGACCAGCTCCGAAACAATCTGACCCGCGCTGCCGTCGCATCGGCGAGCGCTGCCGCACTCGGGATCGGCTACTCCGCCCTCGTGGAACGCAACGCGTTTGCGCTGCGCGAGGTGACGATGCCAGTCCTCGAACCAGGCGCATCCTCGCTGCGTGTGCTGCACATCAGCGATCTCCACATGATGCCGGGGCAGCGGCTCAAACAGAACTGGCTGCGTGAACTGGACCGCCTGGACCCCGACCTGGTGGTCAATACCGGCGACAATCTGTCGCACGCACGCGCGGTTCCCTCCGTCGTGCAGGCCATGGGCAATCTACTGGCTCGGCCGGGGTTGTTCGTGTTCGGCAGCAACGACTACTTTGCGCCGAGGCCGAAGAATCCGGTTCACTATCTGACGAAGGCCAACAAGCGCGTCCTCGGGGACCCATTGCCCTGGGGTGATCTCCGGGCAGCCTTCGCCGAGCGTGGTTGGTTCGACGTCACGCACGTGCGCCGCGACCTCGAGGTCGCGGGCGTTCGCATCGCTTCGGCGGGCGTCGACGATCCGCACTTGAAGCGCGACCGTTACGACACCATTGCGGGCCCGCCGAACCCGTTGGCCGATCTCCGTCTGGGTATCACCCACTCCCCTGAGCCACGCGTGCTCGACCGCTTCGCGGACGATGGTTACGACCTGGTCCTCGCCGGCCACACGCACGGCGGTCAGTTGTGCCTGCCGTTCTACGGGGCCCTCGTCACCAACTGTGAACTCGACCGTTCGCGGGTGAAGGGTCCGTCGAAGTGGGGTGCACACACCCAACTCCACGTCTCCGCCGGCGTAGGCACGTCGCCGTGGGTTCCGCTGCGCTTCTGCTGCCGACCGGAGGCCACGCTTCTGACCCTTGTGGCTTCGAAGAATCGCGGGCCGGAGGCAGGTTCGGATCGGGTCCGGAACACCCCGTCCGAATCCACCGCACTTCGAGGATGACCTGCGGATTTAATGCCCGCTCCTTCGATACTGTAAGCTGGCCGAGGTTCAACACGGGGTGTGGCGCAGCTTGGTAGCGCGCTTCGTTCGGGACGAAGAGGTCGTGGGTTCAAATCCCGCCACCCCGACAGCGAGTTGAAGCACAGGAGACCCCCTCCGGCTGAGAAATCAGTCCGGACGGGGTCTCTTCACGTTGGTGAGCAGGGGGCGATCATGTCGGTGAAAGTATTGGCGTTCGACACTTTCGGAACGGTCACCGACTGGCATTCCGGCGTCAGTGGAACCCTGAACGATCTCTTCTCCGATCTCGACGGCGCCGACCTCGCTCGGCGGTGGCGAGGCACCTACGCGCCGATCATGGCGGAAGTCGAGAGCGGAGAACGGCCCTGGACCCTCCTGGACGATCTGCAGCGTGAGACCTTGAACAAGCTGCTGCGCAACGAATTCGGCGTCACAGCGAGCAGTGATCAGCTCGACCGGGCCGTGCATTCGTGGCATCTCATTCCGGGATGGCCGGACGCAGCGGACGGTATTCGTCGCCTGAAGACGAAGTTCGTCGTATGCGCACTCAGCAACGGAAACGTTGCTCTGCTGACCGAGATGGCGAAGAACGCCGGCCTCGAATGGGATTTCGTCGGAGGTTCCGACCTGTGGGGCCATTACAAGCCCTCCCCCGCCACGTATCTGGGGCTCGCCGACCTCATGCAGGTCGACCCGAGGGAGGTGATGATGGTGGCAACGCACGCAACCGACTTGGAAGCCGCCCGATCGAACGGCCTGCGGACCGCGTACATCGACCGCCCCGACGAGTTCGGCACCGGCGATAAACCGAACGGCGCATCCGACCTGGACGATTTTCACGCCACCGGACTGGACGACCTCGCCGATCGATTGGGGTGCTGAGCGTTCACCCGCGCCGCAGCCATCGCCCTGGCCGTCACTTTTCTCGCCGCGTGCGGCACCAACGATGCAGGCCAGAGCTCGGGGAACAGCGATGTGACCACCGGTGGGAAACTGTTCTCCACTGCGGACGAGGAGACAGCACGGCTCGGCAGCGATGCGGAGCCCGGTGCATTTCCTCGGACCGTCGTCCACGCCAATGGTGAGGCGACTCTCGACGAGAAACCCGAACGCGTCATCGTGGTCGACGGCGGAAAACTAGACGATGTCCTGTCCCTCGGCATCACCCCGGTCGGCATCGCAAGCCCGGAGAGTGCCGCCGGTCAGCCGTCCTACCTCGAGGACAAACTCGAGGGCGTCCCGAAGGTGGGCACCACCAACAACCTGAACCTCGAAGCAATCAAGGCACTCGAGCCCGATCTGATCCTCGGCAGCAAGCTGCGTGCGGACAAGCTGTATCCGCAGCTGTCCGAGATCGCACCCACCGTCTTCGGCATCCGCCCCGGGTGCCCGTGGAAGGAGGACTTCCTGCTGGCCGCGGATGCGCTCGGAGAGGAGACCCGGGCCGAGGAAGTCCTGAACGACGTGGGACTTCGCCGCCCGGACATCCAGAACATCGACGAACTCGCCGTCGAGGTCTCGCCGGAGACGATCAACGAGGCCGACGGGGATCGACTGTTCTACTCCAGTTACGGCGGCGCCGAGGCGACCGACGAACAGTCTGTGGTCGGCGGACCGTTGTGGAGCACCCTTGACGCCGTCGAGTCCGGGCACGCAACCGCGGTGAGTGACGAGACCTGGTTCCTGGCCCTCGGTCCGGCCGGCGCCATGCTCGTGCTGGACGACCTGGAGAAGATGCTCGCGTCCCGACCGGTCAGGACGGAGACGGAACGAACGCGTCGTAGATCGCCTCGGGGGCGCCGTCTATCGCCCACACACCCAACGCGAACACCGCGATGGTGAGTGCCGGACCCAGCACGATCTTCTCGAACGGCCCACCTGCCCGGATCGACAGGAATGCCGGCAATCGGAACTCCCACCAGTGTTCTCGCGCCCACGGCACGAACGGTGCGAGGAACGGCACACCTTCTTTGGTGATCGCGTCACCGAGACAATGGGTGGCGCAGCCGAGCGCTACCGCCACACCCAGCCCCAACGAGCCGGCCTCGGTGGGGTACCACTGCCAGGTCAGTGCCGAGAAGACGGCAGCGAGCAGGGAGACCACGAGCCAGCCCTTCTCCTTGGCGAACTCCCCCGCCAGGCCGCGCAGCGCAAGCCCTATCGCGAAGAACAGGACGCCGATGATCGCCGGCTTACCGAAGTGCACCACCAGCGCCGTGACACCGGCGCCGAGGCCTGCCGCGAACAGCGCCGTGTGAGTCAGCGTCCGGTGGCCGCCACGGCGTTTGCCGTCCTTACTCCCTTTCGTGATCGTGTAATAGCCGAGCGAAATCGAGTCGATCACTCTGGCAAGCGCTTTGCTCAGCGGGCCGAACGACCGGGCGACAGTGGACTGTGTGCTATCGAGATCCGGCAGGAGAGTGGCGCCCGCACACACCGCCGCGAACGTGAACGTCTCTGCCGTGGACGTGGGCCCGCCCCAATCAGCGGGGAGAACATCGGCGACCACCAGCCCCACCGCCGCACCTGACATCGCATGGGTAGGGCCCATCACCATGGAGGACAACACCTTTCACTCGCAGTTCGAGGCGTAGCCGTCCACGCGCATCCGTCCGTTCAGCAGTGCGGACAACCTAGCAATGCGGTCCGACACTTCACCAATTGCCCGTGGCCGGAATGCGTCAGCCGAAGGCAGACCGGAGCGCCGCGAGCAGCGGCACGGCGGCCTCCGCCAGGAAGGCTTCCTGCGAGTCACCACCGATCTGAATCAACGCGACGTCGTCGAATCCCGCTTCGTGATACGGACGCACCGCCTCGACTATCCGGTCCAGGTCGGGTCCACACGGAATATTCTCCGCCACATCGCTTTCGCGAACGAACTGCGTCGCTGCGTCGAAGCTTGCCGGTGTCGGCAACTCCGCATTGACTGCCCAACCACCGGCGAACCAACGGAATTGGTCTCGCGCTCGCGCCGTCGCCGCCCCGGTGTCACGATCCCAGCAGATCGGGATCTGCCCGATCGAACGACCACCGGCTTCGAAACCGTATGCACCGCTGTGAACGTGAGACCATTGGGTCAACAGGTCGGCATCCGGCGAAACAGCGATCAAGCTGTCCGCGAGCGGGCCGAACTTCTCGACGGATTTCGAACCCGACATCGCAATCCCGATGGGAATCGGCGTGTCGGGCAGATCCCACACCCGCGCAGACTCGACGTCGAAGTATTCGCCTTTCCACGTGACCAGTTCGCCCGTGTGCAGTTCCCGAATGATCTGCACAGCTTCCACGAACATATCCTGGCGAGCATCCACGGACGGCCAGCCTTCCCCGACGACGTGCTCGTTCAGATTCTCGCCGGTACCGAGCCCCAGAGTGAATCGACCATCGGCCAAGATCTGCATCGTCGCCGCCTTCTGCGCGACCACTGCGGGGTGATAACGAATCGTGGGGCAAGTGACGTAGGTGACCAGATCGACGGTCGACGTTGCATGCGCCACGGCGCCGAGGACGGACCACGCGTATGGAGCGTGTCCCTGGGATGCCAACCAAGGCGAATAGTGATCGCTGCACACCTCGAAATCGAAACCGGCCGACTCGGCGCGCGCGGCGTATTCGACGAGCTGCTTGGGACCGCTCTGTTCGGTCATCAGCGTGTACCCGAAACGCGTCATAGGGGAACCACTCCTCTGTGCGGTGGTCGATACGGTGTGGGCCACTTCTGGCCCCCTACCGCTTACCTCCAGAAGCCGACGGCCAAACAAGACGACCCCCGCACAGCGAGCGCCGTGCGGGGGTGGTTCACAGGAAGGGAGTCAGACGACCTGCGCCTGCCACATCCAGTGCAACTGCTCGAGTCGCGCCGTGATGGCAATCAGCAGATCCTGAGTGACCGGGTCGGCCGATTCGGTTGCGGTGACTCGCTCGCGTAGCCGCTCGATCACAGCCGCAAGATTACCGACGACGGAGGCGATGACCTCGGTGTCCTTGGTCCAGCCTTCGCCGAATCCCTTGGCTCCGGAATCCGTCGCCACGGTGCCGGCTCGCCCGTCCGGGCTCACACCGATCGCGGTCGCCCGCTCCGCGGCCTCGTCGGTGAAGTCACGCGCCGCGGTGACGAGTTCGTCGAGCGCAAGATGCACCGAACGGAAGTTCTGTCCGATGACGTTCCAGTGCGCCTGCTTGGCGATCAGCGACAGGTCGATGAGGTCCACGACGGTGGCCTGCAGGGCCGCGCCGGTGATCTTCTGCTGTTCGGGAGCAAGTGTGCTGCTGATGGGGTTACTCATGTGAGTGCCTCACTTTCGTGTTCGACGGGTGATCGGCCGTTCGGGCCGTCACTTCGGCCACAACTTGGCAAAATCCTCCGCCCGGATTGGGCAATTCGGCCACCCCGATGGATGATGGAGGTGTTCGTTTCACGATTGGAGGAGGGTCGTCATGGAGACGGTGGTCGTATTCGTTCTCGCCTGTGCCATTTACTGGTTCGGCTTGATGTGAGGTCGTCCGGTCAGCTCTCCTGACCGGCACGTACCCCTTCCTCGACTCGCTTGCCGAGGTCCGCGTCGACGTTCTTCCAGTACTCGAAGACGCGTTGCAGAACCGGCTCGCTGACGCCGCTGAGGGCATGTCCGACGATGTTGTTCACGAGCCGGTCGCGTTCCTCGTCGCCGAGCACCTCACGGACCAGCGTTCCGGCCTGGGTGAAATCGCCGTCCTCGGGATGCTCGACGTATCCGGTGCGCTCTGATTGCCCGTCGTAGTCCCACAGACCCTCGTCACCTGCCTGGGCCGGATCCGCGTGCGGTCCACCGTAGGAGTTCGGCGCATACACGGGCGTCTCCGGTGAGGCGGTGGAGTACCGCATCGCACCGTCCTTCGAGTACGAGTTCACCTGAGCCTTCGGGGCGTTCACCGGAAGCTGCGCGTAGTTGGCGCCGATCCGGTAGCGATGGGCGTCCGCGTAGGAGAAAACGCGACCGAGAAGCATCTTGTCCGGGGAGAAACCGATTCCCGGCACGATGTTGGACGGCTCGAACGAGGACTGCTCGATCTGAGCGAAGAAGTTGTCCGGGTTGCGGTTCAACGTCCACTTGCCGACCTCGATCAGCGGGTAGTCCTTCTGGGACCACACCTTGGTCAGATCGAACGGGTTGAATCGATACCCCTCGGCTTCGTCGACGGGCATGATCTGCACCTTCAGCGTCCAGCTCGGGAACTCACCGCGTTCGATCGCCTGATACAGGTCGGCGCGGTGGTGATCCGGATCGCTGCCGGCCAATTCGTCGGCCTCGCTCTGGGTGAGGGACTCGATGCCCTGATCTGTCTTGAAGTGGTACTTCACCCAGAAGCGTTCACCCTCGGCATTCACCCACTGGTAGGTGTGCGAGCCGAAGCCGTCCATGTGACGCCACGTCTTCGGGATGCCGCGATCGCCCATCAACCACGTCACCTGGTGCGCCGACTCCGGACGCAACGTCCAGAAGTCCCACTGCATGTCGTGATCACGCAGTCCGGAACCCGCAAGTCGCTTCTGCGAACGGATGAAGTCCGGAAACTTGCTCGGGTCCTTGATGAAGAAGACCGGAGTGTTGTTGCCGACCAGGTCGTAGTTGCCGTCGTCGGTGTAGAACTTGATCGCGAATCCGCGCGGATCGCGCCAGGTGTCGGGGCTTCCCTGCTCACCGGCTACCGTCGAGAACCGCACCAGCGATTCGGTCTTGGCGCCGGGCTGAAACAGCTTCGCCTTCGTGTACTTGCTGACGTCGCCGGTGACGACCAGTTCGCCGAACGCTCCGCCACCCTTGGCGTGGACAACGCGCTCGGGGACGCGTTCACGGTTGAACTGGGCCAACTTCTCGATCAGGTAGTGGTCGTGAAGCAGGATCGGACCCTGTTTGCCTGCGGTGAGCGAATCGTTGTCGCTGGCAACGGGAATACCGGAATTCGTGGTGGTTGCGGGTGTCTTGGGCATGACAAATCCTCCTCGTAGAGGGGTGAGCGAAGAACCTTGGTGTGGGTCAGGGGGCAGTGGCCGGTGCCGGCGTGCACTTCTCGCAGAGCCCCCAGAACACGACCTCTGCTTCGTCGACCGCGAAGCCGTGATTGTTCGACGGTTCGAGGCACGGCGCGTGGCCGACCGCACAGTCCACATCCACGACGGCGGCGCAGGAGCGACACACGAGGTGATGGTGATTGTCGCCGGTTCGGGCCTCGAAACGTGTCGGGGACCCCGCCGGTTCTATTCGGCGTAGTAGTCCGGCCGCCGTACACGCCTTGAGGACGTCGTACACGGCCTGGGTCGACACCGACCCGAGTTCACTGCGCACCCAGGTCGCGATGTCCTCGACATCCGAATGCGGTTGGGCTGTCACCGCATTCAACACCGCGACCCGTGGTGCAGTGACACGTAGGCCCACGCCGCGCAACAGCGCCTTGGGATCCGTTTCGTGTCTCATGTGAACCAGTATGGACCTTTTTTGGAATTAGTCAAGAAAAGGAGTTGTCGTGGACCTTGGCAGTGGTGGTTCCCAGAAATGCCGCGACGAGGCACACTCCCGCCGATACCAGCCATACCGGCGTGTACGAGCCGTTCAGGTCACGAACGAGACCTCCGAACAGAGCCATCGAGCCCGCTCCGATCTGATGAAAGACGTTGACCCAACCGAACGCCAGGGCGCTGTCGGCTCCGAAAAAGCTACGCAACAGGGCCAAGGTCGGAGGCACGGTCGCCACGTCGAGGATGCCGAACACCACCGCGAACGCGACCAGATTCGGACCGAGGTCGGCGGCGAACAGCAGCGGAAGTGCCGCAAGCGAAATACCCCTGCCGACGAAGAACACCGCGAGCAGCATCCTGGGTTCGATCCGGTCCGAGAGCCAGCCGGCCGTCACGGTGCCCGCGATGTTCGCGAACCCGACGACCGCAAGAAGGCTCGAGGCTGCCGTCGCCGCCATGCCGTGGTCGTGGGCAGCCGGCGTGAAATGACTCCACAGGAGGCCGTTCGTCGTGGCGCCGCACAGCGCGAACATGATCGCGAGGAGCCAGAATCGCCCATCTTTCGTGCAGGTCACCAATGATTCGATCGTGCGGGAAACCGGATTGCGTCCCCGAGGCGAGCACTTCGCCTCACGGCCCGCGCCGCCGTACGGGACGACCCCCACCGCCTGCGGACTGTCCCGCAAGAACACGACCACGCCGACGAGCGCCGCTGCGGCCAGCGCACCTCCGGCAAGGATCGGACCACGCCAGTCGGTGAGTGTGAGGACCACCGAGAGTAGAGGCAGCATGGCGAACTGACCGACGACACTTGCCGCGGTGAGCAATCCAGTCGCGAATCCGATCTTCTCGTGGAACCAGCGGTTCGCAACCGTGGCACCGAAGACCATCGTGATCGAGCCGGTGCCCACTCCGACCATCAGGCCCCACCACAGGACGAACCACACAACACTCGGAGCGAACTGTGTCATCAGGATCGAACTCGAAACGAGGATTGCAAGCGCCGACGCGGTGACTCTCCGCAATCCATAGCGCTCCGTCAAGGCCACCGCGAAGGGCGCGACCGCGCCGTACAGAACCATGTTGACTGCGACTCCCAGGCCGATTCCCGACCGGCTCCACCCTTTGGAATCGACGAGCGGCTCCGTGACAAGTCCGGCGAGCGTGGTGAACGATCCGGCGGCCACCAGAGCCGCCGAGGCAACCGCGACCATCGCCCACGCCGGATGAAAGCGTCGCCTGCGCGACGAGTCGGCGGTTGCACGGGAAGGCGGTGACCCCAGGGCGACGCTCGAATTCTTCATGGATTCGTTCTAACACCCAATGTCCATTGACGTAAGTATGTACATTTTCGTCCATATGGACCATGTGGCTACCATTGGACAAATCCATCCACAGTTGGGAGCCCGCCGTGACCGTTGCCGAGAGCGAGATTCGCAGTACCGTCCAGCGTGCAATGGAAGTGTGCCCGGTCGAGGTCGCGGTCGCCGTGCTGGGCGGATCCTGGAAGATGACCGTTGTGAAACACCTGCTCGAAGGCCCACTTCGGTACGGAGAACTCCGCCGACGGGTGGGTGACGTGACACCGCGAGTACTCACCAGGCAGCTGCGCGAGCTGGAGCAGGACGGGATCGTCATTCGGACCGCCTACCCGGAGGTTCCGCCCCGTGTCGAGTACTCACTCACGTCGACGGGATCCGATCTCCGCGGCTTCGTAACGGAGCTGAACACCTGGGGTGACAGATACACGGAACAAATCCTTCGACCACGTCGTTGAAACCCCTGTCGACGTCCGGACATGCCCCGGGCCTCACCCCATTCGTCGCTACGAGCGACCACTCGCCGAGAGGCGCTTGACGGACGTCGACCCCAGACCCTGTGAGTGGAGGACGGCACGGCCTGTGATCATGCGGCCATCGGTGATCACGAAGCCCAGGTGATCACCGGACACGAGCCACTCCCCGATCGACGGCCCCGCCGCCTGGACCGATACGCGCGCGAAGCGGAAGTGCCCTCGCAGCCGAGCGGACGCGCAGCGCAACCCTGCACCACCGGCGTCGGGCTGAGCGAATCCGAGTGCCCCTGTGATCGGCAGTCGCGGTCCGATCGGGCGGGCGGACGTCGATACGCGCCAACTGTCCGAGACTGCGGTGAAGGCACCGTTCACCTCCCCCACGAAGACCGCAAGCACCTTGGGCAACTGCCAATGCACCCGACCGCCGTGCACCGACGCCTCGGAGTCCACGGCGATGAACGGGACCGACATCCGTGGCAGCACACCGATTCCTCTGCCGGGCGCACGGAGCACCGGGCTTGCGAGGATCTCGCGGTACGGCCCCACCGGCGAATCCAGGTACTCCACCATCATCGCGAGGGTCAGCGGCAAGGTCGCGCCGACAGTTCCCGCACCGATCCGGCGCGCCCCCGGAGTGCTTCGGTGCCACCACAACGTGGCACGAACTCCTGCAGGCCAAGGCGGTGCCGAGCTTTCCGGCCATTTCACGCGATCCGTGGTCGATTCAGGGACGCTCCACACGGACAGGCTCCTCGCTGGTCGAAACGGTGGTCGGCAGGCGCAGCGCACCTGGTGCACCCTCGGGCACTACCGGCGAAACCGGCTCCACGGGTCGAATACGTACGTACGGCTCGCCCGTTTTCGGTCGGCCGTCCGCGTCACCCTTGTTGGGCCACAGCGCGAACGCCCATTCCGCCTGCGCGGTGATGGTCAGGGACGGGTTGACGCCGAGATTGGCGCTCACCACCGACCCGTCCACGACATGAAGTCCTTCGTGTCCGAACACCCTCAGATAAGGATCGACAACTCCGGTCTCGGCGGATTCACCGATCACACACCCGCCGAGAAAGTGGGCTGTCATGGGGATGTTCACCACGTCCGCGAGCGATCCGCCCGGATCACCGCCGATCTTGTCGGCTCATGCCGTCACCGCCCGCTTCGGCCGGCTTCTGGTGATGTAGTGGTCGGCATCGAAACGTGCCAGCTGTGAACGATATTCGAAGGTGAACGTTGGCCACTGAACCGAATTGCGACCACGCGCGTCGTGGTACCAGCTCGAACAGCCGCCCTTGTTCCAGACGGTGCTTCGCAGTGCGTCCTGGATCTCCTCGTTGTACTTTGCCTGAGCTTTTCCGGTGACCTCGATGGATTCGAATTCTCGCTGCCTCATCAGATTCACCGCGTCGGCGATGTACTCGGCCTGCGATTCGAGCATGTAGACGATCGAACTGTGTCCGAGATTGGTGTTGGGCCCGTACATGAGGAAAAGGTTGGGGAAACCGCTGACGGATGTTCCCTTGTACGCGGACGGGCTGCCGTCCCAGTGTTCTGCAAGCGTCCGACCGTCCGTTCCTCGGATCGCGTGCGAGACGGGAGGTTCGGTCGGCGTGAAGCCGGTCGCGAAGATGATGGTGTCCACTTCACGGGCGGTGCCGTATCCGTCGACGACGGTGTTTCCCTCGATCGACGCCAGTCGTGAATCGACCAGCGTGACATCCTGCCGATCGAGAGTCCGTAACCAGTCGTTGGACAACAGCATTCGCTTGCACCCGATGGTGAACCCGGGGGTGAGCTTCGCTCGCAGAGCCGGGTCACGAACCTGAGCGAACAGGTGCGCCTTCGCCGCCAGTTCGAACAGCGGGAGCAGGCCGGTCGCATGGGCGAGCACTCCCCCCAAAGCCTCACGCAGGGTGTACACCGACCCTCGCACCATCTTCTGTGTGAAGGGAAACTCCCGGTAGAGCGCCTTCTCGAGCTTGGGTAGCGATCGGTCGAGCCGCGGAACGACCCACGCGGGAGTGCGCTGAAATACGGTGAGGTGTGCGGTGGTGTCGACGATCTCGGGCACGAACTGGACTGCCGAGGCGCCGGTTCCCACCACGGCGACGCGCTCGCCGGACAGGTCGTGATCGTGATTCCAAGTGGCCGAGTGGAAGATCGTCCCTTCGAACCCGTCCAAACCAGGGATGTCCGGAATACTCGGGGTCGACAGTGCTCCGGTGGCAGCCACCAGGATGTCTGCGGTGAGAAGCCCCCGGCTCGTTCGCACCCGCCAGGTTGCTTCGACATCGTCCCAGCCCGCCTCGAGCAGTTCGCAGTCGGTGATTACCCGGTCGGCAATTCCGCTGTCGTGCACAACTTTCCGAAGGTAGGCGTAGATCTCCTGCTGTCGGGCGAAGGTGTGACTCCAACCCGCACTCGGAGCGAACGAGAACGAGTAGAGCGAGGTGGGTACGTCACACGCACACCCCGGGTAGGTGTTGTCACGCCAGGTTCCGCCCACGTCGGAACCTCGTTCGACGATCACCACGTCTGCGGTGGGATCGTCTCGAAGAAGCCGGGAGGTGAGGCCGATTCCGGCGAATCCTGCACCGACGACGAGTGTCCGTACGTGCTCGGGAAGTGTCACGAGTGCTCCATCTTCGATTCCCATACCGGCAGAAGTCTGTCGCGAAAGGCACGATCCGCATCCGGCGACCGGAACAGTGCGGATACCGCGAATCCGCGCACCAGTTCGATGCTGAGCTCGATCGACTCCGACGTGTATCCGTCTCCGAACACGTCCGAACACCCACTGTGGAGCGTCTCGGTGATCTTGCGTTCCAACGGGACCATCGCTTCGTGCAGCGCAGGATCGGTGCGCGCGGCGACCCACAGTTCGAGGGCAGCAAGGAAGAGCGGCCCGGAGAACGCGTCGGCGAGAATCTCGATACCGCGCTGCCTCGACTTGTCGACGGAAAGAATCTCGCCCATACGCTTTTCGACGAGGTGCTCGACTGCCGCCACCACGAGTGATTCCTTGGTCGGAAAGTGGTGAAGTTGAGCCCCGCGAGAGACGCCGGCTCTACGTGCAATCCCCTGCGTGGTGGTACGCGCGTACCCCAGCTCGACCAAGCTGTCGACAGTCGCGTCGAGGAGGGTGTTCCGCATGGTGGCGGTGCGCTCTGCCTGGGTTCGCGTCTGCCTGGACTGGGTCGACGGGTGTGTGTCTGGTGTCACACTCGGCACTGTAGGCGCCAAAATGAAAACAGTCCAGACTGATTTTACGTTTGGTTCACTCCGCGGCGGGCCTCGGCAGGCCGGCGCGCAGGAGGTTGCTCGGCACCGCGTGCCCGACGACGTCCTCGGCCACTCCGGCAGCCCTTATCGCTTCGGCGACGTCGACCCCGGTGTCCACGCCGAGGTCCGCCAGCATGAATGCCAACTCCTCGGTGGCGATGTTTCCGCTGGCACCGGGGGCGAACGGGCAGCCGCCGAGCCCACCGACCGAGGCATCGAGGTACCGCACACCGTGCTCCACGGCCGTGAGTGCACAGGCAAGTCCGACACCTCGCGTGTTGTGGAAGTGCGCGCCCAGATTCACCTCACCGAGGCGCGAGTGCACCGAATCCACAAGACGCGCAACACGACCGGGCGTCGCGGTCCCGATGGTGTCGGCTAACGAGATCTGATCGGCGCCGCACTTCACCGCGTGCTCTGCGATCCACAGCGGGCGCTCCTGATCGGTGGGGCCGTCGAATGGACAGTCCCACGCGGTCGCGATGATCACCTCGACCTTTCCGCCCGCGTCGTGAACGAGTCCGACTATCTCTTCGATCCGCGCGACAGCTTCCGAGGTCGAGGACTTGGTGTTCGCCTGGCTGTGACCGTCCGCGGCGGACACCACGTATTCGACCGTGCGGATCCCCGCCTCCAGGGCCCGCCTCGTGCCGCCGACTCCGGCCACCAGTGCGGAGAACTCGATGTTCGGCCACCGGTACAACTCGGCGGCAAGGTCGGCAGCATCGGCCAACGCCGGAACCGCCCGCGGCGAGACGAACGACGTCGCCTCGATGCGCGGCACACCCGTCGCGGCGAGCGCGTCGAGCAACCGGATCTTCGCGTCCAGCGGCACCGGATCCTCGATCTGCAGGCCGTCGCGAGGCCCGACCTCCCTGATGCTGACCGCCTCGGGAATCATTCAGATCACACCCTTCTCGTGCAACGCCTTTCGTTCCTCCGGCGACCTACCGAGGAGTTCGCCCCACACGTCGTCGTTGTCCGTTCCGGGTCTCGGCGCACCGGCCCGCCGCACCGAACCAGGAGTGTCGCTGAACGTGGGCACGATTCCGAACCCGAGAACGTCCTCGCCGATGCGGTCGTCGTGATGCGGAACCAGCATCCCCCGCTCCAGCAGTTGCGGATCCTGGACGACCTCCTCGACCGTGTTGATCGGCCCGGAGACGACACCCGCCGCCGTCAGCGTGTCGACGATCGCCGCGGGGTCCTGACTCGCGGCCCAAGCTCCGATCATCTCGTCGAGTACGTCCTGGTTGCGGCCGCGATCGACGTGGGTGCGAAACCGCGGATCCTCGGCGAGCTCGGGCACCCCCATCACCTCGCACAATCGGGCGAACAGCGTGTCCTGGTTGGCCGCGATCACCACCCAGCTGCCGTCCGCGGTGGCGTAGATGTTCGACGGGGCGATGCCGTCCAGTCGTGTTCCCGACGGTTGGCGCACGATGCCGCCGCGGTCGTAGTCCGGGACCGTGGACTCCTGCACGGCCAGGCACGACTCCGTGAGTGCGACGTCGACGACCTGACCACGTCCCGTCTCCTCCCGCGAGATAAGCGCAGCCAGAATCCCCTGCACGGCGAACATTCCGGCGAGGGAGTCGCCGAGCGACAGGGCGATACGCGGCGGCGCCTGGCCCGGATAGCCGTTGAGGTGCCGAAACCCACTGACCGCCTCGGCCACCGACGCGTAGCCGGCGCTGCTCGCCTTGGGGCCGGTCTGGCCGTAGCCCGACACCCGAGCAAGCACGAGGCCCGGATTTCGCGCCGACAACTCGTCGAATCCGAGTCCCCATTTCTCGAGCGTGCCCGGCCGGAAGTTCTCGACCACGACGTCGGCCTGTTCCACGAGGTCGAGGAACATTTCTCGCCCCTCCGGCACCCGCAGATCGAGAGTGACACAGCGTTTGTTGCGGGCGTGGACGGTCCAGAAGAATCGGTGACCGTCTTGTTCGGCCTGACCCCATGTTCGCAACGGATCCGGCCGGTCCGGGGACTCGATCTTGATGACGTCCGCGCCCATGTCACCGAGGAGTTTGCCGGCGAACGGTCCGGCGATCAGCGTGCCCAGCTCGATCACGCGGTAGCCGTCCAGCGGGCCCGCCACCGGTTCGGTCACGACAGTTCCTCCTCGGATTCGCCGGTCGACGCGCGAGAATTCTCGCCCGCCACTTCGCCCAGCATCGCGGAAGCGGCAACCGCGACCAGATCTGCGACGTAGTCGGGCATCGGTGCGTCTCCACGCAAGTATCGCCGCACGGACGCGTATGGAACATCCACCACCGCGATCGTTATACCTTCGAAGTCCCGCTTGGTGACCGCACCCATCCGTTCACCTGCCCGCCGCAGTCCCTCGACCAATCTCTCGTTCGCCTCGTCGAGCGCAGCGCGGGCCTGCCGATCCCAGTCCGAGTAGCCGAAGCTCTCGGGTCCGAACGACAGAATCTCGGCGTCGCCGCGGTGATCACCGCACCACGCCACGACGGCCCGGGCGCCTCGAACGAGCCCTTCTCTGGCGTCACCACCCTCGATCGCACCGAGAAAGACCTCGTGGAACCGGGTGAGGCTCCGCAGCCAGAGCGCGCCCAGAAGCTGCGGGCGCTCGGCGAACCGGTGGTACACCGACCCGCTCGGGGCACCTGCCCCGCGTGCCACTGCGGACATCGTGACCGCTGCGGGCCCGCCTTCTCGTACCAATTGGACGGCAGCGTCCAGCAGCGTGTTCTCGTCATACAACGGTTTCCTACCCACGAACAAGAGAGTAGTCTCTGATTTATATTAGAGATCGTACTCTATTATCGACTGGAGGAATCATGCTGGTACGCAATCTGCACACCCGGAGACTTGCCGCTGACACCGCTGACGTCGCCGCGCTGCTCGACTCGCTCTCGAGCGAGGACGATCGGCTGTGGCCGTGGGCATCCTGGCCGCCCATGCGATTCGACCGGACGCTCTCGATCGGCGCCCGTGGCGGGCACGGTCCGATCCGGTACACCGTCGCCGAGTACGAGCCGGGCCGCCGAGTGAGATTTCGGTTCGACGCCCCGAAAGGGTTCGACGGTTACCACGAGTTTCGGGTCGACGAATGCCCTTCCGGGATAACCGAACTGAACCATCTCCTCGCCATGGAGGCACGCGGCCGCGCACACCTCACCTGGCCACTCTTCTTCCGCACCCTGCAGGACGCCCTGCTCGAGGAATGCCTCGACAAGGCAGAAATGGCGATCACCGGGGAGGTTCGCACACCGTATCGCCGCACCCCGTACCAACGAACACTGCTGCGAATCATTGCACGAGTCGGTATCTGAGCATCATGTCGTGATCCTCGTGGTCGAGCATGTGGCAGTGCCACACATAGCCCTGCAGTGGCGCCGCATGGCCCCCGTGATGGTGTGTTCCCGCACCGAACACCGCATCGGGGTCGAATCCGAGTTCGTCTGCCGTGGGGAATCGAACCACGATGCGCGTCACCGAGTTCGGGTCCGCGATCACGGTGTCCTTCGATCCGGTCTCCCACGGCATTGGCGCGGACTGCGGCCCGATGACGAAAGGGTCCGGGTCGGGCGTCCAACGGGTACCCACGGCCGGAATCGGGTGCGCTTCCATTAGCCCTGTCGTATCGATCGTCTGACGGCCCAGCACCCGAAACATGACCAGGTGCAGGTGAATCGGATGCGGCTCCGCCGTGATGTTGACGATGTTCCACTGTTCGACCGTGCCCTGCCGAGGCATTTCGATGTCCTCGGTCGTGTAGTGCAAGTTGTTGAGCGACATCGTGATCGACGGGGACGCAAGCAGATCGGACAACTGCATCACCGACACGTTGCGCACGCGCTGCGGCCGCGCGATCTCCGCCAGACGCGACGGCGCGCCGGACCGTCCACGTAGCGTCTCCGGCACCGGCGCGGTGAATCCCCTTGCACCACTTACCAGGAAGCGACAGAACCTCGGCATCACCCGGACGCCCCGTTGCGCCACCCCCAAGGGGACCGGTTCGTCATTGCACAACTCCACCGTGTCCCCCGCCGCCAGCCCTCCGAAGTCCACGACGAGGTCCGCGCGCTCTCCGGGTCCGAGACGGACATGGTCGGTGGGCACCGGCGAGTCGAGTAGACCACCCTCCATTCCGATCACCCAGAACCGCATGCGGTTACCGAAATGCAGGTTCCACACACTGAAAGAAGCCGCGTTCAGAACCCGGAAACGGTACAGGCCACGGGCGACCTCGAGTTCCGGCCACACCTTCCCGTTCACGACACCGACGTCGCCTGGCGTCGCGACATCCCACGTCCCCTGCGGCGCAAGCACGTACGACCGGACGCTCTGCCTACCCGACTCGGTGAATATCTTGTCCTGCAACACGAGTGGGATCTCGAACTCTCCAGCCGGCAACCCGAGCGGATTGCCGACGGCGCCGGTGTCGTACTGGTCGCGCAACAGAAACATGCCCGCCAGACCGGCATACAGATTGAGACGCGTCACGCCCATCGCGTGATCGTGGTACCAGAGCGCGGACGCCTCCTGCCCGTTCGGAAACCGGTGCGCCAGTTCCTGACCCCGTCGTTGCGTGAGCTCGGGGTGCCCGTCGGACTCGGGTGGTGTGGAACCGCCATGAAGATGCAACGAGGTGGGCACGTCCGTCCGGTCATGATCCGACAACCCGTGCAAACTGGTGTCGACATCATCGGCAAAAGGGTTGTCCGCGATGTCGTTGCGGTACGCGACCGTGGTCGCCGTGCCCACCTCCGCCTCGACAGTCGGCCCCAGATAGTCTTCGCCGCCGTACGCCAACGCCGGCGACGACGGCAGATCCGGATGAAAACTGTGCATCGTGCTGCGGGCCTGCAACTCGATCGACGAGCCGCCGAGCACCGGCAGAATCGGCAACGACTGCCGGAACGGCTCGAGGTGCGGCGACGAAAAGACCAGAGGATTGGCCGGATCGACGTCGAACGGAAAGGCGCGCGCTGCACCCACACCCACCGCGCCGAGGCCGGCCCCGATCGCCAGCCCCCGCATCATGGTCCGCCGCGATACGCGTCCGCTCATCGGCTCCCCTGCCCCGGAGTGTGTCGTCCGTTCGGGACCCTACTCCGAGACGCCAAGGCCCGTGAGTGGTTAAGGAGTCCCTGGACTCGTCAACCACTCACGGGCGGCGAAGCCGACTGCTAGACGAGCAATTCCGCGATCTGAATGGTGTTGAGTGCTGCACCCTTGCGCAGGTTGTCACCCGTCACGAAGAGCGCGAGTCCACGCCCCTCCGGTGCACCCGGATCCTGACGGATGCGGCCGACCAGCGACTCGTCGCCGCCCGCTGCGCCCAGCGGAGTCGGGACGTCCGCGAGCTTCACGCCGGGTGCGCCCTTCAGGATTTCCTGGGCACGCTCCACCGACAGCGGGTTCGCGAACTCCGCGTTGATCGACAGCGAGTGTCCGGTGACGACCGGAACGCGCACACACGTGCCGGAGACCAAGAGTTCGGGAAGCCCGAGAATCTTGCGGCTCTCGTTACGCAGCTTCTGGTCCTCGTCGGTCTCGCCGCTGCCGTCGTCGACGATCGCACCGGCCATCGGGAGCACGTTGAACGCGATGGGCGCGACGTACTTGTTCGGAGCCGGGAAATCGACGGCACTACCGTCGTGCACCAGCTTCTCGGCGTCGTCGACGACCGCCCTGACCTGGCCGAGGAGTTCCTCGACACCGGCCACACCACTGCCGGACACGGCCTGGTAGCTCGACACCACGAGACGCTTCAGCTCGGCTTCGTCGTGCAGCGCCTTGAGCACCGGCATCGCGGCCATCGTGGTGCAGTTGGGGTTCGCGATGATCCCCTTCACCAGGTTCTTGGTGGCTTCCGGGTTGACCTCGCTGACCACGAGGGGAACCTCGGGGTCCTTGCGCCATGCCGAAGAGTTGTCGACAACCGTCGCACCGGCGGCCGCGAAACGCGGAGCCTGCGCACGGGACAGCGTGGCACCGGCGGAGAACAGGGCGATGTCGATGCCCTTCAGATCCTCGTCGGACGTCGCTTCCGCGTCCTCGACGACGATCTCCTCACCGCGGAACGACAGCTTCTTGCCCGCCGAACGCGCGGAGGCGAAGAACCGGACCTTGTCGGCGGGGAAATTGCGCTCCTCGAGCAGGGTGCGCATCACGATGCCCACCTGACCGGTGGCACCTACTACAGCAATGGTGGTCATGAGAATCTACCGCCCTGTTCCCGCATGCACGACAGCTTCCTGATCGCCGCCGAGATCGAATGCGTTGTGGATCGCCCGAACTGCGTCGTCGAGTTCGTCGTCGTCGACGAGAACCGAGATGCGGATCTCCGACGTCGAGATCAGGTCGATGTTGATGCCTGCCTCGGACAGCGCCTCGCAGAACGTGGCCGTGACACCCGGGTGGCTGCGCATGCCGGCACCGACGAGCGACACCTTGCCGATGTGGTCGTCGAAGAGGACCTGCGTGAACCCGATGTCCTCCTGCAGCTTGGTCAGCATCTCGACGGCACGCGGGCCGTCCGAGGTCGGCAGGGTGAACGTGATGTCCGTGCGGCCGGTGTCGATCTTCGAGATGTTCTGCAGCACCATGTCGATGTTGATCTCGGAGTCCGCAACGGCACGGAAGATCCGCGCTGCGTAGCCAGGAGTGTCGGGTATGCCGACAACGGTGACCTTGGACTCGCCGCGATCGTGCGCGACACCGGTGATCAGGGCCTCTTCCACGGGAATATCCTCCATCGATCCGGACACGATCGTGCCGGGCTTGGCGGTGTACGACGAGCGAACGTGCACGGGCACGTTGTAGCGGCGGGCGTATTCGACGCACCGCAGCATGAGAACCTTCGCGCCGCAGGCGGCCAGTTCGAGCATTTCCTCGAAGGACACCTTCTCCAGACGCTGAGCATCCTTCACGATGCGTGGGTCGGCACTGTAGATGCCGTCCACGTCCGTGTAGATCTCGCAGACGTCGGCGTTCAGTGCAGCGGCCAACGCCACGGCGGTCGTGTCGGAGCCGCCACGACCGAGGGTGGTGATGTCTTTGCTGTCCTGACTGACACCCTGAAATCCTGCAACGAGAACGATCGAACCCTCGTCGAGTGCATCCTGCACACGACCGGGGGTGACGTCGATGATCTTGGCCTTACCGTGGCTGCCGGTGGTGATGACACCTGCCTGCGAACCAGTGAAGGAACGGGCCTCCGCTCCGAGGGAGTGGATGGCCATAGCTACCAAAGAGTTGGAGATGCGCTCACCGGAAGTGAGGAGCATGTCCATTTCACGGGCGGGCGGGGACGGACACACCTGTTGCGCGAGATCGAGCAACTCATCGGTGGTGTCGCCCATCGCCGATACCACGACGACGACATCGTTGCCGGCCTTCTTGGTCTCTACGATTCGTTCCGCGACTCGTCGGATCCGCTCGGCTGATGACACCGAGGATCCGCCGTACTTCTGGACGACGAGAGCCACGCGTTTCTACCTCCAGGTCGACAAAAATGAACTTATCCAGGTGACGAGCCTACCGAGGAGGTGTCCGAAACCCCAGCCACCGGGGGCTGGAGGCCGTCAGCCGAACACCAGGCGGGCCGTGTCCGCGACTTTCCGCACGGAGTCGCAGTCCGGACCGTGAACAGTGACGACACCGCGAGCGCGTCCGAGTGTTCGGGCGTACTCGTCGACCTCCGCTCCTGGACGTGTGACGTCGATCTCTTCGCCGGTTCGAGCTTCCCATCGGCATCGATCGCCGACCTGTTTCGGCCCGTTCTCGGCGTTCTGGTCCGGGCCTCCGGATGCCTTCACCGAGAGGGTCACGGAGACCTCGTTTCCCCGTGTCTCGACCCCGTCCGGGTGGAAGGTGCAGTCGAACGGGGTCGGCGGCTGTTTCGGGTCGACGACGCGGACGCCTTCCGGAATCGCGGTCAGAACATCGCAGGCGTTTGCGCCGACGAGGTCGACCGCCCACGGCGAGGCGTCGACCCGCAGCGGAAGACCGGGCCTCATCCGTTCGATCGCGGCGGCGACGACATCGTCCGCGAGCGGGCACGAATCCTGACCGGCGTTCGCACCCGTCCGAACGGTCGCGTACTGCAGTGCGTCGAGACCACCCAGATTCAATGCGAACACCCGCTCGCAGGTTCCACGCCCCAGATCCGGGCCCGTGCCCCGAAACACCGTGACGCCACCGACCTCGGTGCGATTCGTCTTCGCGGAATCGGACAGCATCGACGGCAACAACGACACGTCCACCGAAGTGAGTTCGTTGTCGTCTCCACGTATGAGGGCCGAGCACACGGACGCCTGCACAGCGGATCCGTACTGCAGCACAGCACCTGGCAGGGATGCTTCGTCGAGAAGACCGCACGGGTCCGCTGCGCGAAGTGCGTCCTCCACTTCGACGTGCAGCGACTGGGCGGGGCTCAGTGGTTTGTCGGGCTGCGCCGCCGGCGCGCCGTCCACTCCGCCACACGCAGCCAAGGCCGCCACCGACACGCACAGGGCGGCCGCTCGCACCCCACCACCGAACCGAATCACGGATTCCTCCCCCCGACGTTCCGCGCGACCCTACAGCGACGAGAGTCCTTCATACGTCGCGCCCGTCGCCGCCACCGATTTCTCCCACAGGCCGGCAGCCAGCTCCGTGTCGGCCGCCGCCTTGGTTCTCGGGGACCTGCGCACCGGACCGCGCGCGCCGCCGAACTCGTTGGGCCCCAGGTAGTCGTCGTTACGAACGTCGGGCATCGTGGCGGCGTAGAGCTGACTGAGCGCGCCGCCGAGTTCGTCGTTGCCGAAGATCTTCAAGCCGAGGTGTGTGAGTGCGAGCGCACCTGGAATCGGCGGGACCATCGAGTCGAACAGGTTCGTTGCCGCAATTCCGGGGTGCGCGGCGACAGCCGTCAGATGCCCGCCTGCTCGTTCGCTACGTCGCGCGAGCTCGCCACTGAACAGTAGGTTTGCGAGCTTCGACTGAGCGTATGCGCCCATGCGGTCGTACTCGCGGTGTTCGTAGTTCAGGTCGTCCAGGTCCACGCTGCCGCGGCGGTGCGCGACGCTCGCCAGGCTCACGACCCGCGGTGCAGGTGCCGCCATGAGGGAGGGAAGAAGCGCGTCCGTCAACGCGAAGTGCCCGAAGTGGTTGGTGCCGAGTTGCATCTCGAAGCCATCCACCGTGCGGGCGAAAGGTATGGCCATCAGACCGGCGTTGTTGACGAGCACGTCGAGAACGGGTGCGGTGTCGCGGGCACGCTCGGCGGCGTCTCGCACCGAGGACAGATCCGAAAGGTCGAGCGCGATGACGCGGTGGTCCGCGTTTCCGGGTGACACTGCGACGACCTTCTCGAGCGCGGTTGCCGCTTTGTCCTGGTTGCGGCAAGCCAGCAGAATTCGCGCACCGGCGCGAGCCAGTTCGGTGGCCGATCGCAGTCCCAGACCGTTGTTCGCTCCCGTGATCAGAATCGACTTCCCCGATTGATCCGGAATGGATGAGACATCGAAGTTCTTTCGATCCGACACGGTGAACACTCCTGAGAACGGTGATGGCTGTCCGCACCCAGTATCCACGTCGAGTAGGTGCCGTTGACACAAGAACGGAATCGGTGTTCAGTTCTTGGTGTGGCCTATCGGAGAACTCCGGCCGTCCAAGATCGCCTCGACGCATTGCGTGCGCGGCTGATCGCCTCCGCAACGGACCTGGTCGGTCGGCACGGTTATGCAGGCTGCTCCATTGCGGCAGTCGCCGCGGATGCCGACGTCGGCACGGGCACCGTCTACCGCCACTTCGCGAACAAGGGCGAGCTGTTCGCAGAGGTCTTTCGCATCAGTTGCAGTCGTGAGGTGAATGCAGCCGTCGATGCCGGCAACCGCGCCAAGGACGCGGGCGGCAACAACGTCGAGGCTGTCTCAGCCCTCGTCATCACCTTCGCTGAGCGCGCCCTGCGGGCCCCGACCATGGCCTACGCGCTTCTCGCGGAACCGGTCGATCCCGCAGTCGACACCGAGAGGCTGCTCTTCCGCGAGTCGTTTCGCGACGCACTCGCAGTCGCCGTCTCCGCAGCCGTTGCCGCCGGCGAGATCCCCGAACAGGACTCCGAAGTGACGGCAGCCTGCCTCGTCGGCGCCATCGCCGAAGCACTCGTGCGTCCACTCGCTCGAGGAACGGCAGACCCGAGAATTCTTCCCGCACTTCGCACGTTCACCCTCCGATCGCTAGGAAGTCCGTCATGAGCGCAACCCACGAAGTCTTCAATCAGGTTCCACCACTGGTGGATTACGACGCCGCGGAGTTCGCTCCCATCCTCGAGGCACTGCAACGCGAGGGCGCGCACGACGCACTGGAAGAGGTGCACCGCGTCGGCCGGATGGCCGGAAGCGAAGAAGCTCAGAAGTGGGGCGACCTCGCCGAGGAGCATCCGCCGGTGCTGCGCACCCATGATCGGTACGGGCACCGCATCGACGAGGTGGACTACGACCCCGCCTACCACCAGCTGATGTCGACCGCCGTCGAACTCGGCCTGCACGGCGCACCGTGGACGGACCCGAACCCGCACTCGCACCTGATTCGCGCCGCGAAGCTCGCCGTGTGGGGCCAGGTCGATGCGGGTCACCAGTGCCCCATCTCGATGACCTACGCCGTCGTCCCGGCCCTACGCCACAACCCCGAACTGTCCGCGCAGTACGAGCCCCTACTCGCCACACGCACCTACGACCCGAAACTCCGCGCACCGTTGACCAAGCCCGGACTGATCGCCGGAATGTCCATGACGGAGAAGCAGGGCGGCTCGGACGTTCGGGCCGGCACCACCCGCGCCGTCCCGCAGGCCGACGGCAGCTACGTCCTCACCGGCCACAAGTGGTTCACCTCGGCGCCGATGTCGGACATCTTTCTCGTACTCGCGCAGACCGAATCCGGGCTTTCCTGCTTCTTCCTCCCCAGGGTTCTGCCCGACGACACCCTCAACCGCATGCACCTGCAGCGGCTCAAGGACAAGCTCGGAAATCACTCCAACGCGAGCAGCGAAGTCGAATACGACGAGGCAGTCGCTTGGATGGTCGGCGAAGAAGGGCGAGGTGTTCCCACCATCATCGAAATGGTCAACATGACGCGGCTCGACTGCACGATCGGCACGAGCATCGGGATGCGCGCCGGAACCGCGCAGGCCACCCACCACGCCGTTCATCGCAGCGCGTTCGGCAAGCATCTCGTCGATCAACCGTTGATGCGCAACGTCCTCGCCGATCTGGCGGTGGAGTCGGAGGCGTCCACCACGGTGGCGATGTGGCTGGCCGCACTCACGGACCGGGCAACGTCCGGCGACGAGCAGGCAATCGCCCTTCGCCGAATCTCCCTCGCGGTGAGCAAGTACTTCGTGTGCAAACGCGGACCGATCCACGCCGCCGAAGCATTGGAATGCCTGGGCGGCAACGGGTACGTAGAAGAATCTCGGATGCCCCGGCTGTACCGGGAGGCACCCCTGCTGTCCGTGTGGGAAGGCTCCGGAAACGTGGCGGCGCTGGACACCCTGCGTGCGATAGCGAAGCAACCGGAGTCGTTGCAGGTGTTCTTCGAAGAACTCGATCGCAGCGCCGGCGCAGACGCCGAACTCGACACCGCGGTAGCTCGCGTGAAGGCGCACTTCGCGGACATGGATTCCCTCGAACACCGAGCCCGCACCATCGTCGGAGACATGGCGCTGGCCCTACAGGGATCACTGCTGGTTCGCTTCGGACACCCCGCCGTCGCCGACGCCTTCACGTCCACCCGCTTGGCGGGCAACTGGGGAAGCGTGTTCGGAACCCTTCCGACCGGCATCGACACGGCCGCGATCATCGATCGCGCCACTCCCAAGGTGAGCTCCTGATTTCGCACATATGGTGGTCGTATGACTTCCGTGCGTAATGCCACCGACCTGCATCGCTACGAGATCGAAGAGGACGGCACGCTCGCCGGCTTCACCGAGTACGTCGACAAGGGCGGGCAACGAATCTTCTTCCACACGGAGATCGGTGAGGAGTTCGGCGGGCGCGGCCTGGCCAGCACTCTCATCCGGGAGGCGCTGACGGACGCGGTCTCTGCCGGGCTCCGTATCGTTCCGATCTGCTCCTTCGTCGCACGCTACGTCGGCAAGCACGACGATTTCGCCGACAGCGTCGATGCCGTCACTCCCGAGACAGAACAGGCTGTGAAGGAACGGTCGTGACGAAGCGGGTCTACGTCGACAAGGGCACCCCGTCGGTGTTCAAGGCGATGAACGGCGTCGCCCTCGAAATCGCCGCACGCGCAACCGACGTCGAGCTGGGCCGGGTGATCATGGAATTGGTCAACGTTCGGGTCTCCCAGATCAACCAGTGCCTGTTCTGCCTCGACCTGCACTCACGCCGCGCAGTGGAGGCTGGCGAATCCAACCAACGGATCGCCGTCCTGCCGGCCTGGCGGGAATCCACGCTTTTCAGCGAACAGGAACGCGCCGCGCTCGAGATCGCGGAAGCGGTCACGAAAGTCGCCACCGAACACATCGACGACGACACCTACGGCGCTGCGCGTTCCGCGCTGTCCGACGATCAGATCTCGGTGCTGATCTGGGCGGCGATCACGATCAATGCGTTCAACCGCGTGTCGATCCTGAGTGGACATCCTGTTTCGGCCGCACCCAGGTGACGATCTGCGCGTGCACCACTTCTTTGCCGTCGGTGTCGTAGATCGCGATGTCGACGGGCACGTCGCGGCCTGCGATGATCGACGCGATGTCGAGATCGAGAGTGGCCACGGCACGGAGACTCGAGACGGCCTTACCGAGGTACTGGACGTCCATACCCTTGGGGATCCACTGATGGGTGTGCGGCGTCGACGCCTCCATCACCATCCCCATTGCGGTCTCCGCCAGGTTGCACGCGGCGATCGCGTGGAACGTGCCGATGTGGTTGTGCACCCCGAACCACTTTGGGGCGGCGACCACGGCCTTGCCGGGTTCTGCGCTCTGGACCGTCGGCAGCACCGTGGCGAAATACGGAGCCCGTGCCCACAGGCCAACCGAGAAGGCGAGTCGACCGACGGGGTTGCCGGACAGCTTTCGCCACAGCTCAAGTGTCTTGGGTACCGGCTGTTCAGCATTCATACCGGCAACTTACTCTCGAGTAAGTTCGAAGTACACAGCTACTCGACCGACGGCCGCTTACCACCCGGCCGGATCGAGGCGTCGATCCGGTGGATACGCAGATCGTCCGCCGGAATGTGGAATGTCTCGGTGACTCGAACTGTCGTCAACGTCCGCCCGAAGAGGCCCGCGTCCAGCAGATACTCGGCAGTGACGTGGTCACCGTCCTCGGTCCAGGTGACGTCACGGATCGCGCGAACCAGGTGGTACTGCGGGCCGCCGGAAAGACTGCGCCGAAGGTGATTCCCGGAGAGTGCCGTCTTGAGGCCGACCTCGTACCTCACCGCCCCCGGCGCGATCGGCACCGTGTTGCCATCATGGCTCAGCAGTGCGTCCAGATAGGCCTGTGCGACATCGACTCGGGGATTCATCTCAATAGTCGAACATGGCAGCGGCGACACTGGCCACAACTTCCGCATCCTCGCAGTTCGCAGCGGAAGCGGTGACAGCTGCAGTCAGAGGCAGCACATCCTCGTCCGGCCGCCCGGTCTCGACCACCTCACCCGGATAGAAGTAGTAGTTGCACGCCATGGCGTCCTGAAAGTGCATGAAGCGGCGGTCTCCGAGCACGACTTCGTCCAGCCCGTTGTCCCGAGTCTCGGGCGGCGGGGTCAACGAGAAGGCCACCGATGCGGATACGGCACCTTTCAGTCCGATCCGGCACTCGAACGGTCGGCTACCAGGGCCGAACGTCTCCACTCGACCGTGCAACTCCTCCACAACCCGGCACGGATCCTGCTGCGCCAGTGGAATACCCCTGGCCCCGGCCACAGTTTCACCCCGCTCGAGTTTGCCCAGAACCGACGCGGTGACCCTGCGGGCCGCCACGCAGTCGGAAGCGCCGCTGTCCAGGTAGGACACATACCCCCACCGCTCCGAGGTATCCGGAAGTTGCTGCCCGAGAGCCAGATACGGGGCGAGCGGGAAGTACAGCGCGCAACTGCCCGGCAGCGTCACCGCCGAACCCCGCACCTGCTTTCCTGCGATCTCCTCCGCCGCCCCCAACTCGGCCGAGGGCTCGAGAACGCCGATGTTCACCTCCACCCAGGCAGGCGTCTCCGACGATCCGCCGGGCGGCACGATCTCCGCACGGCAGGTGGAGAGGTCGCCGACGGGGCCGTGAGCGATCACGTCACCGAATCCGTCGAGCGGTACCGGGTCCAACGCGAGACAGGGGTCGATCATCCGCGTGGCGTCCGCCGACTCCCACTCCGCGCGGTCGAGGGAACTGACCGGCTCACCGTGAATCGGAGGGCCCTCGCCCACCACTCGTGGAGATCCGTCGATAACCGACGCACACCCGCTGACCAGGGCAGCGAAGACCGCAAGAGCACAGCCGGCGGCCGTTCTTCGATGTGTCATCACTCCCCGATCCGTCGACGCATGATGTCACGGAAATCGACCCCGACACGCAAAGATCGTCATCAGGAGTAGAGTGCATTTCATGCAGCGCGCACTCCTCCTTGGTTGCCGCGACGGGGTCTGATCCAGACTGGCTTCCCGTCGCGGGGTTTTTCGTGCGCCGGTCGAATCAGCCGCAGGACTCACGAAGTCCAAACCGAACCTGGAGATCAATCCCATGTCCCCCGCCGACGCTTACACATCCGGAACGCGCACAATCACGCCGCCGACGAAGCCTGCGCCCGCCGACCAACCGGCCTGGAACACGCAGAAGAACTCGTCGATGCCCTCGTTCCGCTACCGCCCGTTCTCCGAAGAGGTCGAACCGGTGTCGCTGCCGGAGCGCACCTGGCCGGACAAGACCATCGACCGTGCACCGCAGTGGTGTGCCGTCGATCTCCGAGACGGCAATCAGGCACTGATCGACCCGATGAGCCCGGCGCGCAAGCGCCGCATGTTCGAACTGCTGGTTCGTATGGGCTACAAGGAAATCGAGGTCGGCTTCCCGTCCGCCAGCCAGACCGATTTCGATTTCGTTCGCGAGATCATCGAGGACGGCGCCATCCCGGACGACGTCACGATCCAGGTGCTCACCCAGTCTCGTCAGGAACTGATCGAGCGCACCTTCCAGGCCTGCGAGGGCGCCAACAAGGTCATCGTCCACTTCTACAACTCCACGTCGATCCTGCAGCGCCGCGTCGTGTTCAAAGCCGATCGTGATGCGATCAAGAAGATCGCCACCGACGCCGCGTCGTACGCACTGGCCGAATCGAAGAAGTACCCCGACACCGAATGGCGTTGGGAGTACTCCCCCGAGTCCTACACGGGCACCGAACTCGAATACGCCAAGGAGGTGTGCGACGCGGTCACCGAGATCCTGGGCGCTACCCCCGACCAGCCGGTGATCCTCAACCTGCCGGCCACCGTCGAGATGGCCACCCCCAACGTCTACGCCGACTCCATCGAGTGGATGCACCGCAACCTGGCTCGCCGCGAGGGCGTGATTTTGTCCCTGCACCCGCACAACGACCGTGGCACCGGCGTCGCCGCCGCCGAACTGGGGTACCAGGCGGGCGCGGACCGCATCGAGGGCTGCCTGTTCGGTAACGGTGAGCGCACCGGCAACGTGTGCCTGGTGACGCTGGGACTCAACATGTTCACCCGCGGCGTCGACCCGCAGATCGATTTCTCGAACATCGACGAGATCCGCCGCACCGTCGAGTACTGCAACCAGTTGCCCGTCCACGAGCGCCACCCGTACGGCGGCGACCTGGTCTACACCGCGTTTTCCGGAAGCCACCAGGACGCCATCAACAAGGGCCTCGACGCCATGAAGGTGGACGCCGACTCGCAGGACTCGGACGTCGACGACATTGCGTGGGCGGTCCCGTATCTGCCGATCGACCCCAAGGATGTCGGCCGTACGTACGAGGCTGTCATCCGCGTCAACTCGCAGTCCGGTAAGGGCGGCGTCGCATACATCATGAAGGCCGATCACGGGCTCGCGCTGCCGCGTCGCTTGCAGATCGAGTTCTCGCAGGCCGTTCAGAAGATCACGGACGGCGAGGGCGGCGAAGTGTCGCCCAAGGAGATGTGGGACGTCTTCCACGAGGAGTACCTGGCGCCGATCCGCCCGCTCGAGCGGATGAAGCAGACGGTCACCGCTGCCGAGGAGGACGGTGGCACCGACTCGATCGTGGCCACGGTCAAGCTCGACGGCAAGGAGCACGAGATATCGGGCGCCGGGAACGGCCCACTCGCAGCGTTCGTCGACGCGTTGTCCGCCATCGACCTCGATGTCCGTGTACTGGACTACTCCGAGCACGCGATGTCCGCCGGTGACGACGCGCAGGCCGCGGCCTACGTGGAATGCGCGGTCACGATGCCCGAGGGCGAAACCAAGGTCGTGTGGGGCGTGGGAATCGCCACCTCGATCACCACCGCGTCACTGCGCGCCGTGGTGTCCGCGGTCAACCGCGCACATTAGCGCCGCAGGCCCTGTGAGTGGTGTGGGAGGGCCGAGACGCGCAAACCACACCCACGCGCCGCCGGCCGGGGGCATGTGCGCTAGGGCGGCCGGGTGGGGCGTCCG
>NZ_JBHXNL010000012.1:0-60125 GCF_042719695.1 Rhodococcus sp. NPDC058521 | reverse complement strand
CGCCACCTCGACCCCCACCGCTCCCGGGCGCGCGGGGGGGCCCGGGTTCACCCGCCCACTTTCCCCCCGCCGCCCCTGTGTTTGTTTTGGTCCTCCACAGACTCCCACACCACTCACAGGCGCAGCCTCAGGTGCGATAGTGAGATATGGACTCTTTTTGGGACTTCCTTTGGGTCATCATCGTCAGCTTCGCCTTCGTGGCGTACCTGATCCTGCTGTTCACGATCATCACGGACCTCTTCCGTGACCACAAGACATCCGGATGGGCCAAGGCGGTCTGGGTGCTCTTCCTGTTCCTCGTCCCCCTGCTCACTTCCCTCGTCTATCTGATCGTGAAAGGCGACGGGATGGCGCAACGCTCTTCGGCAGCGGTGCGAAACGCGCAGGAGGCGCAAGAGACCTACATCCGCGAGGTGGTCGGCAAGTCACCCGCCGAGCACATCGCGGACGCGAAGGCTCTCCTCGATTCCGGGACCATCACCGAGGAGGAGTACCAGACCCTCAAGGCGAAGGCACTCGGCTGACGTCGTCGTCTGCTGCGAGGACGTCGGCGACCACCGTTCGAAACGCGTCGAGCACGGTCCGAACGGCGGGACGCTCGTCCGCCGACGGTCGACGAGCGAGTTCGTAGATGCGGGCTGCACGCACACCCGCGAGGCGCACCTGCGCCACTCCCGGATGGGAAACCGAGTGCCGGGCGAGCAGCGCAACCCCGTGACCTCCCGCCACCAGTTCCTCGATGACCCGAAAATCGTTGATTCGCTGGACGACTCGAGGCTGAACTCCCGTGGCCGCTGCGATCGAAAGCAGCACGTCGTCGACGGGAAATCCGCCGCACACACTGATCCACGCCTCGTCCGACAACTGCTCGAGCCGGACCGAATCCTCATATGCCAGTGGATGATCGGGCGGGAGAATCAGGTCGATCGGTTCACGCATGAGCGGTTCGGCCAGAACTCTCGAGGAGGAGCTGTCCACGGCGCGCTCGTCCCGGTGAGTGAGGACGACGTCGTAGTCCGCGAGCAGGGCCGGAACCGCCGAGGCAGGTAGGTCCTCGTCCCGCGCTTCGAGGTCCACGCCCGAATCCTGAAGTGCCGTGATGATCCTGGGCAGCAGGAGTCCGGCGCCCGAAGGGAAGAGTGCGGCTCGGACCAGTCCACGCGGGGACCCGCGGTAGGACTCCATCTCTGCGGTGGCGCGGTCGAGCGCGGCGAGCACGTCGTCTGCTCTAACCACGAGGGCGCGGCCCGCGTCGGTGAGTCGCAGACGTCGGCCGTCCAGCTCGAGCAGTCCCACACCGGCTTCCCTCGACAGGATCTTGAGTTGCTGCGAGACCGCTGACGGCGTCATGGACAGGGCCTGCGCGGCGGCGGCGACCGTTCCACGGTCGGCCAACTCCCGGAGGACCAGGAGGCGATGCGCATCCATGTAGTAAACCTACATCGATAGTGTACGGATAGTCGCTTGTCCTGAACCTTTGCATGACTCACGATTAATCCCATGAATCCCCGTGACCGCATGATCGCCCTCACCTCGGTACTGCTGTGGGGTCTGAACTTCCTTGCGATCCGGGTAGGCCTCGACCACTTCCCGCCCTACTTCTTCGCGGGACTGCGCTTCCTCGTGATCGCAGTGCCGGTCGTGCTCTTCGTCCCGAGACCACAGGTGCCGCTGAAGTGGCTCCTGCTCTACGGCGCCGGCTTCGGATTCGGCCAGTTCGCGTTCCTGTTCTGGGCAATGGACACCGGAATGCCCACCGGTCTGGCATCACTCGTCCTGCAGTCGTCCGCGCCGTTCACCGTTCTGCTCGGCGCCCTTCTCCTGAGGGAAAAGCTCCGCCCGATCCAGATCGCCGGACTCACCGTCGCCGTTGCCGGAATGAGCATCATCGGCTGGGACCGAGCGGGACATGCCGCCCTGATCCCGGTGCTGCTCACCCTGCTCGCGGGGCTTTCCTGGGCATTCGGAAACATCGGCAACCGTAAGGCCGCAACCACCGAGCCGATGCGCCTGATGCTGTGGATGTGCGTCGTTCCCCCGATACCGATGCTGGCGCTGTCCGCCACGCTCGAAGGGCCGACAACCGGATGGACGATCCTCGCCGGATCGTTCGACGCCGACGGCATTCCGGCAGTCCTCGGACTGGCGTACATCGTGGTATTCGGAACGATCGTCGGCTCCGGCCTGTGGACCGTGCTCCACACGCGTAACCCCGCCAGTGCGGTCGCCCCGTTCTCACTGCTTGTTCCGATCGTCGGAATCGCCGCATCCTGGGTTGTCCTCGGCGAGCGTCCGAGCGCCGCGACGCTGATCGGCGGGGTGGTGGTCATCACGGGCGCCGCCGCCACGCAGGCGCGAATCGGCAAAGCGCGGACGCCTGTGCCAAACTCGCTCGGTGAGCAGAAGCACCGGGATCACGACACGGGGCAAACTGGCCCTTCGCGCAGCCGCAGCCGCCTCGTGGGCGTCGCAGAAGGCGGGACGCGGCAAGGGGTCGATGATCGGCGGGCTGATCGCCCTGAAGATCGACCCCTCATTGATGACACAGCTCGGACGTGATCGCCGCACCGTCGTCGTCACCGGCACCAACGGCAAGTCCACGACCACCCGCATGACGGCCGCGGCCCTCGCCACACTCGGCGACGTCGCAACGCAGGCCGACGGCGCCAACATGGACGCGGGAATCGTCGCCGCCCTCAGCTCTCACATCGAGGCACCCGTCGCCGCCCTGGAGGTCGACGAACTGCACGTGCCGCACGTGTCGGACGCCGTGAACCCCGAGGCGATCGTGCTGCTGAACTTGACGCGAGATCAGCTCGACCGGGTCGGTGAGATCAACATGATCGAGCGGAAGCTACGCGCGTGTGTGGCCGCACATCCCGACGCCGTGATCATCGCCAACTGCGACGACGTGCTCGTCACCTCCGTCGCCTACGACGCGAAGAACGTCGTATGGGTCGCGGCCGGAAGCGGTTGGGTCGGCGACGCCACCAGCTGCCCGCGCACGGGAGAACCCATCGTGTGGGAGGGAACGCACTGGCGCAGTACGGGATCCGATTTCGCACGTCCCGAACCTGATTGGTGGCTGGACGACGACAATCTGTACGGGCCCGACGGCCAGGTCACCCCCATGTCGCTCGCGCTGCCTGGAACGGCAAACCGCGGCAACGCTGCTCAGGCCGTGGCCGCTGCTGTGGTGATGGGAGCGCGAGCCGAGGACGCTGTCGCCGCAGCCTCGACGGTTCGTGACGTCGCGGGCCGCTACAGCACGGTCCAGGTCGGCCCCCACTCCGTCCACATGCTGCTCGCGAAGAATCCCGCCGGTTGGCAGGAAGCACTGTCCATGATCGATCCGACCGTCGACGGTCTGGTCATCGCCGTGAACGGGCAGGTCCCCGATGGGGAGGATCTGTCGTGGCTGTGGGACGTCCGTTTCGAGCACTTCGAGGGAGTGAAAGTGATCGCCGCCGGTGAACGCGGTACCGATCTCGCGGTGCGACTCACCTATGCGGGCGTGGATCACACTCTCGAACGGAATCCGCTGCGCGCCATAGCCTCCTGCCCACCCGGCCGTGTCGAGGTGCTGGCCAATTACACGGCGTTCCGCGACCTCAACACGGCGATCGCCAAGGAGGCCCACAATGGCTGAGTCGACCCTCCGTATCGGTCTCGTACTGCCCGATGTCATGGGCACATACGGCGACGGTGGCAACGCCCTGATCCTTCGTCAGCGGGCGCGGATGCGCGGTCTGGACGCGGAGATCGTGGAGATCACGCTCAGCGATCCGGTTCCCGAGTCTCTCGACGTGTACACGTTGGGCGGCGCCGAAGACTCCGCCCAACGTCTGGCGACCCGTCACCTCACGCGGTACCCGGGCCTCCAGCAGGCCGCCGAACGTGGTGCACCGGTCCTCGCCATCTGCGCCGCCATCCAGGTACTCGGCAGGTGGTACGAGACGTCGGCAGGTGAACGCGTGGAAGGCATCTCGATGTTCGATGCCACCACCTCGCCGCAGGAGAATCGGTCCATCGGGGAGGTGGTCACCGCGCCTCGACTCGACGGCCTGACTGCACAGCTCACCGGTTTCGAGAACCACCGCGGCGGTACCTCGCTGGGTGCGGATGCCGAGCCTCTCGGCAGGGTTTCCCGGGGCGTGGGCAATGGCGTGGGTGACGGCAACGAGGGCGTCGTCCAGGGTTCGGCGATCGGCACGTACATGCACGGTCCGGTTCTCGCCCGAAACCCGGAGTTGGCGGATCTACTGCTGATGCGAGCGCTCGGAGTGTCCGAGCTGACACCCCTCGATCTCCCCGAAGTGAGCCAGCTCAGGCGCGAGCGCCTCGCATAGAGCACCCCTTACAGGGGTTCGGCCGGGAACGCTTTCGCATTCTCGGCCGGATCTCTGCTTCACGAGTTTTCTCTGCTCACAGGTACATTTCCTCGTTCCGCACTATCGACCATACAGCAATGTGAGTCATGTCACAACACCTCGACGAGACTCATGAGAAACGGCGGCGAAACACCGCTCGTGCCGTACGTAGAACCACCCGCGCAGGGGTGTGCTTGCGTCCTTCGGGATCACGTACGAATCGTGGCGACGCGCGGTGTCAGGGACTCGCCGTCGGACTCCGATCGACCCGCTGTTGTCCGGCCACGATCAGCCAGGACGCAGCCAGTACGGGCACGACGATATACGGCCCGTTCAGCAAGTAGAACGCTGCCCAATCCAATGGCTGCACGTCGCCGGTCGCGTCTTCGATCATGTAGATCGCGGTGGTCGCGACCATCATCCCGGCAAGCGGCAACACCACGTACGGCAACCACGACGTATGACGAACGAACCCGTATGCGGCCGCCGCGTAGAAGGGACCATACGCAAACGCGAACCAACTGATGGTCTGGAGCCACGATGGCGGATCCCGAAAAATCGGGTCGATCTCGCGCGCATACAAACTGTTCCCCTCGTAAACGATGCCCAGCGCGACTGGCATGTCGAAGGCTAGCCATCCGATGAAGAACAGAACGAAGAAGACGGAGAACAACCTGCCGATCATCTGACTCATGCGATCTCCTCGGCCACAGCCGAAACAATCCTACGTCGCCGTAGTCGCGGCCCGCGCCGATATACGAGTCAGGCACAGACTTTCTTCATCTGCGTATTCCTCCCCGGCAGCGCGACGCAGGCGATCAACACGATGACCGACAACAACGCGCACACCAGGTAGGCGCCGGTGAATCCGGATTCGGTACTGAAGTGGGTGCCGGCCACCAGGTGGGCGGCCAGGATCGTCGCCACCACGGCACTGCACACCGTGCTGCCGACCGTCCGCAGCAGCACGTTGACGCCGTTGGCCGCTGCCATCATCTCGACAGGCACGGCGCGCACTATCAGAATCGACAGCGTGCTGTAGACCAGGGCGGTACCGATGGCGGTGACTCCGAGCGTGGTGATCACCAGCCACAGATCCTTGCCGCCCATGGCATGCACGATGTAGCCGCCGGTCAACACGACGGCACCACACATCATGGTGACCTTCGACCCGAAGCGTTCGGTGATGCGCACACCCACCTGAGCGAAGATGATCATCGCGGCACTCGTCGGCAGCTGGCACAGCGCGGCCTGCACGATGGTGAGACCGTAGCCGGCGCCGTCCGAAGGAGTTTGCAACAGCTGGGTGGTGATGAGGGTGTTGCCGAAGAAAGCGAACCCGACGAGCAGCGCCACCACGTTCGGGATCAACACCGCGCGACGCATGGACACCCGGAGATCGACCAGCGGGCTCTCGCGTCGCCACTGGTGAACACCCCACAGCGCGAACAACACTGCCGAAGCCGCGAACGTCGAGAGAACCGCCGAACTCGTCCAGCCCCAGGTGCCGCCCTGGGTGATCGGAACGAGCAGGCACACCAATGCGGCGGCGAGCCCGACCGAACCGGCTCCGTCGAATCGACCGGAGGCGCCGATCGGTGATTCGCGCACGAACACCACCGTGGCGATCGTCAGAACGACACCGATGAGCGTCGTCACGATGAAGAGCATGTGCCAGTTGTAGAACTCGGCGATCGCAGCGGAGAACGGCAAACCCAGCGCCGTACCGAATCCGAGCGTGGAACTCATCATCGCGATCGCGCTGTTCACCCTGTGCGGCGGAAGTTCGTCACGCAGCAGGGACACCCCGATCGGGATCACTGCCGCGCCCGCCCCTTGCAGTGCGCGGGCACCGATGAGGACGGCGATGTCGGAGGACACAGCGCACAGCAGCGATCCGAACGTCATCATCACGAACGCGGTGAGCAGAAGCCGCTTCTTGCCGAACATGTCGGCGAGCCGTCCGAAGATGGGAGTGATCACCGCGCCGACCAGCAGGGTGATCGTCACCATCCACGACACCGCGACCTGGCTCGAGTTGGTGAGCCCGGGGAGAACCGGCAGAAGCGGAATGATGACCGTCTGCATCACCGCATAGAAGATCGCTGCCCCGCACAGAATCGGGAACAGGAACCGGGACCCGCCGCTCTCGATCTCGAGACTGGGCGCACCGGGAGACTCGATCGAGGTCGTCACGCGGCACCGCCTGTCCTGCGAGGTAAATGGATGTTCACCAGGCTAGGTGAATCGTCGTTTACCTCGCAAACGGTCAGACCGTCGCACCGTCCAACAGTCGTTGCACCAACGGTGCGTACGTCGCCACCACTTCCGCCGACGATCCCGCCGCCTGGTTCTGCATCATCCGGCGCCGCATGAGGGCGAGTCCCATCAGCATCGACAGGACCAGCTCGGCGCGTAACCGCACGTCGGGACCGGTGAGGCGGTCAGCCAATCCGTCGATCACCTGACGTGAGTAGTTGTCCCGCAGCTTGGCACTGCTCTCCTCACCGGCACCGCTCATGGACAGGATGTTCATCGAGAGCGGCCGATATTCCTCGAGAGGTCGCGTGAACAGTGTCACCAACCGTTCCCCGAGTTTCGGCAGCGGAGCATCGAACATCATCTCCGCCGCCGACGTGAAATCCACGAGCTCGTCGAAGAGCTGCTCCTTGGAACCGAAGTACTTGATGATCAGCGGTGCACTCACGCCGGCGTCCTCGGCGATGTCTTTGAGCGTGATCTCCCGGTACGGGCGGGTGGCGAACGCCTTGCCCGCCGATTCGACGATGAGCGTGCGCGTCTCGTCGGCTGTGCGCTTGGGCGCCGTCACAGCTCCCGACGCCCCGACAACGCGCGTCCGAGCGTCAGCTCGTCCGCGAACTCGAGATCGCCGCCCATCGGCAATCCGGAAGCCAAACGCGACACCTTCAACCCAGGGAAATCCCGAAGCATCCGCACCAGGTACGTCGCGGTGGCCTCGCCCTCGGTGTTGGGGTCCGTCGCGATGATGACCTCGGACACGTCGACGCCGTCGACCTGATTACCGATACGCCCCAGCAGCTCCCGGATACGAAGCTGATCGGGCCCAACACCGGACAACGGATCCAGAGCTCCGCCGAGGACGTGATAGAGGCCGCGAAACTCCCTGGTCCGTTCGACAGCCTGAACGTCCTTCGGCTCTTCCACCACGCAGATCAGGGTCCGGTCACGGCGCGCATCTGCACAGATCCGGCACTTCTCCTTGTCTGAGACCGTGCCGCACACGATGCAGAACTGCACGCCGTCCCGCACCCTCTGCAGGGCCTTCTGCAAACGGTCGATTTCCGGCGGCTCGACCCCGAGTAGATGGAACGCGATACGTTGCGCACTCTTCGGTCCGACGCCGGGAAGCTTTCCGAGCTCGTCGATCAAGTCCTGAACTGGACCTTCGTACACGTGCGTCCTCTAGATGCCGGGGAGGCCGGGGAATCCGCCTCCGCCACCGATGCCGCCGGCGAGCGGTCCGAGCTTCTCGGCGGCGAACTCCTGCGCCTTGCCCGAGGCATCCTCGATCGCGCCGATGATCAGATCCTGCAGAGTCTCGACGTCCTCGGGGTCGACCACCTTGGGGTCGATCTTCAGTCCGACGACCTCGCCGGTGCCTTTGACGGTTGCCGTCACGAGACCGCCTCCGGCCTGGCCGGTGACCTCCGCCTCTGCCATTTCCTGCTGAGCCGCCATCAACTGCTCCTGCATCTGCTGCGCCTGCTGGAGAAGTTGCGACATGTCGGGCTGTCCACCTGGTTGCACTGAACGTGGTCCTCTCTGCGTGTGTGTGTCAGCGTAGTCCGTGACCGGTCAGGCCAACTCTGCCTTCAAGTTCTCCAGAACCTGGGCCTGGATCTTCTTCAGGCCGAGCGGGGCGAAGGTCTTCTCGAAGAACCCACCGATTCCACCCGCGCCCTTCCATTCCGTCTTGGTGGTGACGGTCGAACCTGCACCGCTGGGCTCGACCACCCAGGTGGTGACGAGCGAGGAGTTCGCGTCCGTCTCGGTGATGGTGTTGCCGGCAACCGTGACCGTCGCCTCGATGTCGCGGGAGCGCTTCTCCGTCGCCTTCAGGATCCAGTGGGCCACGGTGCCGTTGCCCTGACCGCCCTCGATCACGCGGTAGTCGAGGTACTGCTCCGAGAGAATCCGCGGGCGTACCGTGTCGTAGTCGGAAAGCGCTGCGAGCGTCTTCTCGGGCGACGACGAAACGGTGATCGAACTGCTGGCACTGACCTGGCCCACGATGGCACTCCCTTTGACGACGAAATTGCGTGACGAAACCTGCACATGAAATCGGACGCCTCCATCCTGCCTGCAGATGCAGGCGGCGGGCGAAGACGCGACTTTCCAATGTGAGGTAGCTCACTTTTCGATGTCGGTTGCGCGAAGTGTTCGCAAGTAGTCGAAATTTACATAGCCGGAACAACGATTCAGCGCTAGCGTCGACCTTGTGGCTGTCTCTTCGGTCGAACTCATGAAAAGCCTGCGGGCGGGTCGTCGTCCATCCGATTCCCGCGGGACCCCCACCCTGCGTGGCCCCGAGGCCCATCGTGCCGGGGTCGAGCGACTCCTCACCTCGTATCGCGCAATTCCACGGGACGCCAACATTCGCCTCGCGAAGAAAACGTCCAACTTGTTTCGTGCGCGAGCGAAGAACTCCGCGCCCGGCCTCGACGTCTCCGGCCTCGACGGCGTCATCTCGGTGGACACCGATGCCCGCACCGCCGACGTATCGGGTATGTGCACATACGAGGACCTCGTGGACGCGACGCTGCCCTACGGGCTCGCGCCGATGGTCGTACCGCAACTCAAGACCATCACGCTCGGCGGCGCGGTCACCGGACTCGGGATCGAATCCACATCGTTTCGCAACGGACTTCCTCACGAGTCGGTACTCGAGATCGACGTACTGACCGGCTCGGGAGAAATCGTCACTGCGCGGCCCGAAGGCGAGTACGCGGACCTCTTCTGGGGCTTCCCCAACTCCTACGGAACACTCGGGTACTCCATCCGCCTTCGCATCCAGCTCGAACCCGTGAAACCGTATGTCGCCCTGCGCCATCTGCGATTCGACTCCCTGGAGGAGCTGCAGACCACGATGGACCGCATCGTGAACGACCGCGAATACGACGGCGAAACCGTCGACTACCTCGACGGCGTCGTGTTCACAGCGCACGAGAGCTACCTGATTCTCGGACGACAAACCGACGAAGGCGGTCCGGTCAGCGACTACACCGGCAACGACATCTTCTACCGCTCGATTCAGCACTCGTCGATCAATCACCCGAAAACCGACCGGCTCACCATCCGTGACTACCTGTGGCGGTGGGACACCGACTGGTTCTGGTGCTCTCGTGCGTTCGGTGCGCAGAACCCGAAGATTCGCAGGTTCTGGCCGAAAAGCCTGCTACGCAGCAGCTTCTACTGGAAGATCATCGCCCTCGATCACCGATGGGACATCGGCGACCGTATCGAGCACCGCAAAGGCAACCCGCCCCGCGAGCGCGTCGTCCAAGACGTCGAGGTGCCGATCGAACGAACCGCAGATTTCGTTCACTGGTTCCTCGAAGAAGTCCCGATCGAACCGCTGTGGCTGTGCCCGCTGCGATTGCGTGAGCCCGCGCCCGCCGGCGCCTCCGCACAGCGGCCGTGGCCGCTGTACCCGCTCGAGCCGAAACGCACCTACGTGAACATCGGTTTCTGGTCTTCGGTGCCCGTCGTCGCCGGTGAACCCGAGGGCGCGGCCAACCGACTCATCGAGGAGAAGGTCAGTGATTTCGACGGACACAAGTCGCTGTACTCCGACTCCTTCTATTCGCGTGAGGACTTCGAACGCCTCTACTACGGCGGCGAGCATTACGCGGCTTTGAAACAAAAATACGATTCCGAATCCCGTTTGTTGGATCTCTTTTCGAAGGCGGTACAAAGACGATGACTACTCTGAAAGGCCCTGCCACGCAGGGCACAGACCACAGACTCTCCATCGCGGAAATCCTCGAGACGCTCTCCGACGGAATGCTTCCGCTCCGTTTCACCGCCTACGACGGCAGCTCCGCGGGCCCCGAGAACGCGCCGTACGGACTGCATCTGAAGACCACCCGCGGTACCACCTACCTGGCAACGGCGCCCGGCGACCTCGGAATGGCACGGGCATACGTCGCGGGTGATCTGGAAGCGGTCGGCGTCCACCCGGGCGACCCCTACGAGATCCTGCGCATCATGGGCGACGAACTGCATTTCCGCCGTCCGTCCGCCCTCACTCTCGCGACCATCACAAGGTCGCTGGGATGGGACGTGTTGCGGCCAATCGCGCCTCCCCCGCAGGAACATCTCCCCCGTTGGCGGCGAGTCGCCGAGGGGCTGCGGCACTCCCGCACCCGCGACGCCGAAGCGATTCACCACCACTACGACGTATCGAACGCCTTCTACGAGCGCGTCCTCGGTCCGTCCATGACCTACACGTGTGCCTGTTACGAGAACGCAGACAACACGCTCGAAGAGGCACAGGAAAACAAGTACCGCTTGGTGTTCGAAAAGCTCGGGCTCCAAGCCGGAGACCGACTGCTCGACATCGGATGTGGTTGGGGCGGGATGGTCCGCTACGCGGCGCGACGCGGAGTGAAGGCGATCGGCGTGACACTGTCCCAGGAACAAGCCGACTGGGCGCGCAAAGCGATTGCCGACGAAGGACTTGCCGAACTCGCCGAGGTTCGATTCTCCGACTACCGAGACGTTCCCGAAACGGGATTCGACGCGATCTCTTCCATCGGTCTCACCGAACACATCGGTGTCGGAAACTACCCTGCCTACTTCTCGTTTCTGCGTGACAAGCTGCGTGAGGGCGGGAAGCTCCTCAACCACTGCATCACGCGGCCGGACAACCGTAGCCAAACGAAGGCCGGCGGATTCATCGATCGCTACGTATTCCCGGACGGCGAGCTCACCGGGTCGGGACGCATCATCTCCGAGATCCAGAACGTCGGCCTCGAAGTGCGTCACGAGGAAAATCTGCGCGAGCACTACGCGCTGACACTCGCCGGGTGGTGCAAGAACCTCGTCGACAACTGGGATGCGTGCGTCGAAGAGGTCGGCGAAGGCACGGCACGCGTGTGGGGTCTGTACATGGCCGGCTCTCGACTCGGCTTCGAGCGCAACGTGGTTCAGCTCCACCAGGTCGTTGCCGTCAAGCTGACACCCAAGGGAGATGCACAGGTTCCCCTGCGCCCGTGGTGGAAAGCCTGACCCCTGTGAGTGGTTAGCGAGTCTCTGCCCTCGCTGACCACTCACAGGCCCGACAGGGACTCGGGTGCGTTCTGACCCATCCTTCACGCGTCAGGACCGTCTCCACTTCCCTCGCTACTTCACACGCGTTCTTCGTCACCTCGTCGTATCCATAGACCAGCCTGGGACGTCGAGCCAGCTCCGCCGCGTTGTCACGCCGGCGATCCCGGAATGCCACCTCGGCCATCGAATGTGTACCGCGCCCGTCCAACCGGACGATCAGCGGAACTCCGTACGGGCTGTAGTCGCAATCCTCGAACAAGGTCCGGCCGTCCACCACCACAGGTGACTGACGCAGCGCAGGAGGAATCCCATGTGCACTCTCGACGTCGACTGCGTAGCGGTACTCGAGCAGCGATTGAACACCTTCTGCCAGTAGACGCACTGCATCGGCCAGTACCTTTCGATACCTGCGTGGCCGTCGCTCGTCCAGTCTTCGACGAATGTCGACGAGCGGTATTCGGGAATTGCCGACCGTGCGCACCAATGACGCATACGCCTCTTCCGCAGTGTCTTGTTCCACTGCAAGGTCGACAGCCGTATCTGCCCTCGTCGTTCTCGGCTGATCCATCTCGACTCCGATGAAGTTCTGGGCCCGCGAACGATGAACGGCCACACCAGGATGTACCGCCGCGCCTTCTTGATGGCACAGACTGCTTGCGGCAAGTTCGGACCCCACCACTGTCTGCCCCTGACAGATCGCAGATCGTCCGTACGGAACCGTGATGTGGACCGGCCTGGCGTCCTCCGCGCGAATCATTCCCCACTCCTCGGCCGCCGTGTAGTGACTGAGCAGAGCACCGTTGCCCCCGAACAGAAGTGCAGCCTCCAGGGTGGCGGCCCTCGAGATCGGCCCGGTGCTCACGGCGTAGACGCCGTGCAGGACCGCCTGCCATCGACCGGATTCCACCCGATGACGAACCCGACTTCGCGGGTAGCCGAGGGCGTGAAGTTGTGAATGAGTGACGAGACCGAACTGGGAGACGGCCAATTCCTTCAGTGCATTGGTCATGCTGCCACGGTGACCGCGGCGACCGACCCGGAAATCCTCGAAACAGAGAAATCCCCCAGTCCTGTGAGTAATACCCAGGACTGGGGACAACTTCCTCCGTGAGTGGTTAGCGACTCTCTGCACTCGCTAACCACTCACGGGCGGCGGAGCCGCCTACTTCAGCGACGCCGGAGGCGTGAAGCGCTCGCCGTACTTGGCAGCGAGTTCTTCCGCCCGCTTCACGAAGCCGGCCTGGCCGCCCTCGTAGCCCACGATGTACTGGTGCACACCACCGGTCCACGCCGGGTAGCCGATTCCCATGATCGAACCGATGTTGGCGTCGGCACTGGTCATCAGGACGCCCTCGTCGAAGCACTTCTGCGTCTCGATGGCTTCGATGAACAGCATGCGCTCGATGAGGTCCTCGAACGGGACCTCATCGAGTTCGGCACTACCGAATTCCTCACGAAGGCCCGCCCACAGACCGGTGCGCTTGCCGTCCTCGTAGTCGTAGAAGCCGGCACCGCCGAGCTTGCCCTTGCGGTCGTGCTTCTCGACGAGCGTGTTGATGACGTCGCCGGCCGGGTCGGCGGGAAGTTCCTTGCCCTCGGCCTCTGCGGCTTCCTTGGATTCCTTGCGAATCTTCTGCATGAGCGTCAGATTCAGTTCGTCCGAGAGCTGCAGCGGTGCCGCCGGGTAGCCGGCCTGCAGGCCCGCCTGCTCGATGGTTGCGGGCTCGACACCTTCCTTGAGCATGCCGATGGCCTCGTTGATGAACGTGCCGATGACACGCGAGGTGAAGAAACCGCGCGAGTCATTGACGACGATCGGCGTCTTGCGGATGGCCTGCACGTAGTCGAACACGCGCGCCAGCGTCTCGTCGGACGTCTTCTCACCGCGGATGATCTCCACCAGCGGCATCTTGTCGACCGGCGAGAAGAAGTGGATGCCGATGAAGTCTTCCTGACGCTTCACACCCGTGGCGAGACCCGTGATGGGAAGCGTCGAGGTGTTCGAGCCCAACAGCGCCTTGGGATCGACGATGTCCTCGATCTCCTGGAACACCTTGTGCTTGAGTTCCTGGCTCTCGAAGACGGCCTCCACGACGAAGTCGACGCCCGCGAAGTCTGCGGGATCGGCAGTCGGAGTGATCCGATCGAGGAGTGCCTTCGACTTCTCCTCCGTGGTCTTGCCGCGCGAGAGTGCCTTGGCCTCGATCTTCTCCGAGTAGTTCTTGCCCTTCTCGGCTGCTTCGATGCTGACGTCCTTGAGGACGACCTCGAAGCCTGCCTTGGCGGACACGTAGGCGATACCGGCGCCCATCATGCCGGCACCGAGCACACCGACCTTCTTGATCGCGGTCTTCTCGATGCCGTCCGGGCGAGACTTGCCGCCGTTGATGGCCTGGAGGTCGAAGAAGAACGCCTGAATCATGTTCTTCGCGACCTGTCCGGTCACGAGGGACGTGAAGTAGCGCGCCTCGATGACGAGAGCGTTGTCGATGTCGACCTGCGAACCCTCCACTGCGGCAGCCATGATGGCGCGCGGTGCGGGCATCGGGGCACCCTTGATCTGCTTACGCAGGTTCGCTGGGAATGCCGGAAGGTTCGCCGCGAAGGCCGGGGTCGACGGGGTGCCGCCCGGGATCTTGTAGCCCTTCTTGTCCCACGGCTGAACGCCGCCTTCGGGGTTGGCCTTGATCCATGCCTTGGCTGCGGGAACGAGTTCCTCGACGGTGCCGACGACCTCGTCGATCAGTCCGGTCTCCTTCGCGGCGACCGGGCCACGCTGCTGTCCCTGAAGCAGCACACCCATCAAAGCGTTCTGCAGGCCGAGCATGCGCACGGTGCGGACGACGCCACCGCCACCGGGAAGGAGGCCCAGGGTCACCTCGGGAAGGCCGATCTTGACGCCTTTCACGTCCGCTGCGACGCGGTGGTGCGTGGCGAGAGCAATCTCGAGGCCTCCGCCCAACGCGGCACCGTTGATCGCGGTGACGACCGGCTTGCCGAGCGTCTCGAGGCGACGCAGATCCTTCTTGATCCCGATGCTGCGGTTGTAGATGTCCTCGGCGTTCTCGGGGCCGAGCTTGATCATGCCCTTGAGGTCGCCGCCGGCGAAGAAGGTCTTCTTGCCGGAGGTGATGACGACGCCGGCGATGTTGTCCTTCTCGGACTCCAGGCGATCGACCGTTGCCTTCATCGAGTCGATGTACGCGTCGTTCATCGTGTTCGCGCCCTGGTTGGGGTCGTCGATGGTGAGGACGACGATGCCGTCGGCGTCGCGCTCCCAGTTGATGATGTTCTGCTCGCTCACTGTTTCTCGTCTCCTGTTCGTGTGAGCGTCAGACGCGCTCGATGATGGTGGCGACACCCATTCCGCCGCCGATGCACAACGTGATGAGGGCGTACCGGCCGCCGCGACGCTCGAGCTCGTCGACCATCGTTCCGGTGATCATTGCGCCGGTGGCGCCGAGCGGGTGGCCCATTGCGATCGCGCCCCCGTTTACGTTGAGCTTCTCGTCGGGGACGTTCATGTCCCTCTGGAACTTGAGCACGACGGACGCGAACGCCTCGTTGATCTCGACCAGATCCATGTCGTCGATGGTGAGGCTGGCCGCGGCCAGCGCCTTCTTCGCAGCCGGCGTGGGGCCGGTGAGCATGATGGTGGAATCCGCGCCAGAGGTGGCGGTCGCGACGACGCGCGCCTTGGCCTCGAGTCCCATATCCTTGCCGGCCTGCTCGGATCCGACGAGCACGAGCGCTGCGCCGTCGACGATTCCGGAGCTGTTGCCGCCGTGGTGCACGTGGTTGATCTTCTCGACCTGGTGGTACTTCTGCAGAGCCACGGCGTCGAACCCGCCGGCTTCGCCGATCATGGCGAAGGACGGAGTGAGACCCGCGAGGTTCTCGGCGGTGGTGCCGGGACGCATGTGCTCGTCCTGGTCGAGGACGGTGATGCCGTTGATGTCCTTGACCGGCACCACGGACTTGGAGAAGTATCCGCCGGACCAGGCCTTGGCGGCGAGATCCTGCGAACGCACGGCGTAGGCATCGACGATGTCGCGGGTGAAGCCCTCGATCGTTGCGATCAAGTCCGCGCCGACGCCCTGCGGAACGAAGTAGTTGTCGAAGTTGGTGGCCGGGTCCAGTGCCCACGGCCCGCCATCCGAGCCCATCGGGACGCGAGACATCGACTCGACACCGCCGGCGATGACCAGTTCGTCCCAGCCGGAGCGAACCTTCTGTGCTGCGACGTTCACGGCCTCGAGGCCGGATGCGCAGAAACGGTTGAGCTGGACGCCGCCGACGGTGTCGGGCAGCCCCGCGTCGTTGACCGCGACGCGCGCGATGTCCATGCCCTGGTCGCCCACGGGGGTGACGACACCGAGGACGAGATCGGAGATCCGGTCTTCGTCGAGATCCGGAAAGCGGCTGCGAAGTTCGTCGATCAAGCCCGTGACCAGTGAGATCGGCTTGACCGAGTGCAGGGAGCCGGTCTTCTTGCCGCGGCCACGCGGCGTACGGATGGCTTCATAAATGAATGCCTCTGTGGTCACTTGAGGTGTTCCTTCCTAAGTTGCGTCGACGCCGACCATGGACACGGCGCGCTGCACAGGGGATTGACCCCGGCTACACCACTCTAGAACGTGTTGCAGAAATAGGGGAAGGACCCAACCGAGCGAAGATCGTGACCAAGGCGATCTTCGCCTGGCGCTCAGCCCTCGAGTTTCTTCGCCCCGAGCACGTCGTGAAGCAGTTCTAGAGCCACGTCCTCCGGGTCACGCCTCGTCGCGGGATCGGCCGGTTCGGCGGCCTCCGCGAACATCTCGTCCTCGTCCTCCGGAGTCGACGCCGGCGGAGTCGACTCGTAGTCCACGGGGGGCGGACCCGGATCTTCGGGGTAGTCGGGCGCTTCGGGCGGCGGAATGTCGTCGACGGACGGCGGTGGGTTCTGCGCTCCCCCGTCACCGGGCGACGGGCTCTCAGGAGTCGCGCGAGCTTCGGCGGCGCGTTCCTGACTGGGGCGCGAGAATCGGGGTGCGCCCGCAGGGCGGGTGTTGGCGGGAGCCGCCTTGGGCGCGGCTTTCGGCGCAGCGGGCGCTTCCACACCTGGGAGGTATTCGACTTCCCATGCGCCACCGAACCGCTCCGCAAGCACCTCGCAGAGCACCCGGGCATTGTGTGGCTGCACGATACGTGCGCCGAGTCCTGGCGTGGGGTGTGCGAGAACGAGTTTGTTGCCCTGCACGTCGTACACCGTTGCAGCGGACAACATGGCGGGCAGGATCTTGTTACGCTCGCCAACCTTCTCGCGCAATTGATTCCAGACGTCGCGGACAGCGGCGACGTCCGGTCCGGCAGAGGCGGCAGCAACCGCCGGCTCCGGCTCCTCGACGGTCTCCCGTTCCGGTTCCGGGGTCGACTCCGGCACGGGCTCGGGTTCCGGGACGTCTGCCGTCGGCTGTTCGGAGATCTCGGGAGCCGGCTCGGGAGCGGGCTGGGGTGGGGGCGGCGGCGCAGGCTCCGGCTCGGGAGCGGGCTGCGGCGCAGGCTCCGGCTCGGGAGCGGGCTGCGGCGCAGGCTCCGGGGTCGGCGCAGGCTCCGAGGTCGGCTCGGGTGCAGGCTTTGCTTCGGGGACTGGAGCCGCGGCTTCCTCCGCAGCTTTGCGCTGCGACGGACGCTGGAACTTGATCGGAACATCGGATGCAGCGGTCGCCGGAGCCGGAGTTGCGGCCGCGGCAGGCGCACTCGCCTCGGCCCCGGCCGCCGGGAGGCCGCGTTCGACCCGCTCCAGGCGTTGCAGCACAGCCGATTCCGCATCGGATGCGGCAGGCAGAAGCAGTCGCGCGCAGACGACCTCGAGCAGCAGGCGCGGGGCTGTGGCCCCGCGCATCTCCCCGAGTCCTGCGTGCACCACTTCTGCGTAGCGAGTCAGAGTCGCGGGACCGATACGGCCGACCTGATCACGCATCTTTTCCAGAACGTCCATCGGCGCGTCCACGAGGCCGCGCTCGGACGCGTCGGGAACCGCCTGCATCAAGATGAGGTCCCGTAACCGTTCGAGTAGATCCGAAGCGAATCGGCGCGGATCGTGGCCCGCGTCCATCACGTTCTCGACGGTGCCGAACAGGGCTGCGCCGTCGTTTCGAGCCAGCGCATCTATCGCATCGTCGAGGAGAGAGGCATCGGTCACGCCGAGCAGTCCCAGCGCACGCGCGTACGTGACGCCTTCGTCCGATGCACCGGCCAACAGTTGGTCCAGGATGCTCAACGAGTCACGCGGCGATCCACCGCCTGCACGAATGACCAGCGGATACACCGGGTCTTCGACGGGAACGCTCTCCTGCGTACAGATCTTCTCGAGGAGTCCGCGCATGACCGGTGGGGCGAGCAACCGGAAGGGGTAGTGGTGAGTACGCGAGCGGATGGTGGGGAGCACCTTCTCCGGCTCGGTGGTGGCGAAGATGAAGATGAGGTGTTCCGGCGGCTCTTCCACGATCTTCAGCAGCGCGTTGAAGCCCGCCGTGGTGACCATGTGCGCCTCGTCCACGATAAACACGCGGTATCGAGATTCCGCCGGCGCATAGAACGCACGATCTCGAAGTTCACGAGTGTCTTCGACACCACCGTGGCTGGCCGCGTCGAGCTCGGTGACATCGAGATTTCCCGGCCCGCCGGGGCCGAGGGCAACGCACGACGTGCACACACCGCAGGGCGTGGACGTGGGGCCTTCGACGCAGTTGAGGGAGCGAGCGAGAATGCGGGCGGAGGACGTCTTGCCGCAGCCACGAGGGCCCGAGAACAGGTAGGCGTGATTGATGCGTTTCGAGTCAAGGGCAGTGCACAGAGGCTCGGTGACGTGCTCCTGCCCCACCACCTCGGCAAACGACGCAGGTCGATACTTCCGGTACAGGGCCACGCGGAAAGACTACCGGCGAGCTCCGACAGCCAGGTGGGGTGTGGGAGTAACTACTTCTTCTTGGCCGCAGCCTTGGCGGCCTTCTTGAACTCGCGCACCTCGAGGAGACTCTTCTCGTCGACTACGTCCGCGATCGAACGACGAGCACCCTCGTCCCCGTATGCGCCCGCGGCCTCTCGCCATCCGTCCGGCTCGACGCCGATCTGCTTGCCCAGCAGGGCCAGGAAAATTCTCGCCTTCTGATCGCCGTAACCCGGCAGCGCCTTCAGTCGCTTCAGAACTGCATTGCCGTCGGGATCGCCCGACGTCCACAGGGCCTCGGGTTTGCCGTCGTAGTTGTCGACGAGAAACGCACAAAGGGCCTGGATTCGGCCGGCCATCGAACCAGGGAATCGGTGGACCGCCGGAGTCTGTGCGCACAGGCTCGCGAACTCTTCGGGGTCCATCGTGGCAATCGCGTTCACGTCGAGTGCGCCGAGCCGATCATGGAGCTTCTTCGGCCCGAGGAAAGCGGTTTCCATCGGGACCTGCTGGTCGAGAAGCATTCCAACGAGGAGCGCCAGCGGATCCTTCGCCAACAGCTCATCCGCTTCGGGGTCACCGACCAAGTTCAACGTGACTGCCATACGCCTCATCTTGCCACCCGGGTCGGTGCAGCATCTCGAATACACCGGCGATCAGTCGGTCCCGCCACTGCAGGACTTCGTGCCCACCGCAGAACTCGCGATAATGCACGTCGAATCCCTTTTCGACCAGCAGGTCCCGAACCTCCCTGTTGCTCTCGGTGAGCATCCATTCGAGTGAACCCACCTCCAGGACGAACCGGCTGCCGAACACCGCTGTTCTGCTCACTCGGTCCTGAATCGAGATTCCCGGAGCTGCGCCCGGCCACCAGAACGATCCGGACAGGCTCACGGCGCACCCGAATGTGTCCGGTTCCGTCAGCGCCAGATGGCAGGCGGTCAGGCCGCCGAGACTGCACCCCGCAACGATGGTCGAGGCAGGATCGTCTGTCGCGGCCCACTTCCGACGAAGCCATGGCAGCAACTCGACGACCAGTCCCGCCGCGAAAGTCGGGCTGCATCCCAACTCTTCCGACCGCAGGTCGATCCCCACACTGTCGACCATCACTACGAGCGGAACACGTGCCCCGGCATCGCCTATCGAATCGACCGCTGCGGCGAGTGGGTGTTCCTCCACCCAGGTTCTGCCGTCGAACATCACCACGACCGGCCTGCTTTCCGCGACCAACCCCGGCGGCTCGTAGATCCACACCGATCGCGGTGTGCCCGCCAGGTCGAACGACTCTTCGTGAAGTCGGCCGCGCCCAGGGGTATCCGTCCACCACCGTTGCCGTGGAGCTGCGGGCATCACGGCTTCGGAACTCGTCCCTGACTGCGCCACTCGCTCGGGCAATGCATTGAAAGGGTCGGAACGGGCGTCCGCCAACACCCGCCTCCACCATTGCCAGCCTGGATGACCGTCGGGTGGTGCGAGGCGCTCTGCGCTGGGAACGAAGCGATATGCGCCGCGCCAACGGTCGGGGACTTCGATCGACACGTGCCACAGGTCGGTCCCCGAAACCCGAGTCAATGCTGTGCGTTCGAGGTTGCCGCGGTCCGTGATTCCGTTCGCGTCGAGGTAGACGTGCCGGGTTGGCGAGGCACTCTCGTCACCGTCGGGGTCGCGCCAACAGAAGGTGGCGACGACCGAACCCGTACCCGCACCGTCGCCCATGACCAGTGGCGTCCCGGTAGTGGCGACACGGTTCCAGAACGCGGGCACGTCGTCCTGCTTCAGGTTCCGGATCACCTCGGAATCGACGATCCGACGTTCCGGGCCAGGCATCCTCTGCAACTTCCAACTCCACTTCATGACCAGGTAACGCTAACCTAAGACGATCCTTTACTCGGCCGAAAGAGAGAGACCGTGAAACTTCGTCGTTCAATGGCGGTGGCAGCAATACTCGCAGTCGGAATTGCGAGCGCTGCATGCTCGTCGGATACCGAATCGCTCAGCGAGTCATCGAGTACGGTTGGCGCCGACTCGGCCTCCGAAGGAAACTGGCCGCGCACCATCACCGATGAAACCGGCAGCGTCACCATCGACAAGAAGCCCGAACGAATCGTGTCCACGAGTGTCACGCTCACCGGGTCTCTACTCGCCCTCGACGCTCCGATCATCGGCACCGGCACGCAGGCACCCTCCTCCGTCACCGACAAGGACGGCCGATTCAGCCAATGGGCCGACGTCGCCGACGAAAAGGGGGTCGAGACGCTGTACCAGGGGGCACCGAACGTCGAACGCATCACTGCGGCAGAACCGGACCTCATCTTCGTGTCCGCCGGCGGCGCCGACACCGCCCGCGAGCAGGTGGACATCCTGAAGCAGATCGCCCCGGTCGTCCTGCTGCGTTACGACGACAAGTCCTGGCAGGACCTTTCCATCCAGATCGCCGGCATCATCGGCGCCGAAGAACAGGCCCAGGAGATCATCTCCGAGTTCGATACCCGGATCGACGAGGCCAAGACCGAACTGGGCGACAAGATCAGCGCCGCCAACCCGGTCAACGTCCTGACCTACAACTCTCCCGAGGATTCCCGGATCTTCACACCGGTGTCGGCCCAGGGAATGCTCCTGACCAGGTTGGGCTTTTCCCTCGCAGAACTGCCCACGGTGATCACCGACGCCGATGCCGGCGACTTCGCCGGACGCAAGGACGTCTATCCCGCCACACAGGAGAATCTGCCGTTGGCGCTCCCCGGAAACACCACGATGATCGTGAGCGCCACCGAACCCGACGCCGAGCGTTTCGTCGCGGACCCGCTGCTCAGGGACACCCCTTCGGTGCAGCAGGATCAGGTTTTCGCACTGGGCGAGGAGAGCTTCCGGCTCGATTACTACAGCGCCAAGCTCTTGGTGGACAACATCGTCGAGGAACTCGACAACCAGTAGTCGCCTCGGCTCACCCCTTTTGGGGCCCGACCAATGTCACACCGGTTCAGCTCACGCGAACCGGTGTGACATTGGTCGGGGTTGGGAAGTCAGGAACGCAGCGCAGATTCCGTCGCGGCCAGCAGAACACAGGTAGCGACACCGTTCATCGCCTTCTCGAGTTCTTCCTCCGTCGGGAAGCTCGGGGCGATGCGAATGTTCCTGTCGTCCGGATCGGTCTTGTACGGGAAGGCCGATCCGGCGCCGGTGAGCAGAATTCCGGCTTCCTTGGCCAGCTCGATAACTCGCTTGGCCGTGCCTTCCACGACGTCGAGGCTGATGAAGTAGCCGCCTTTGGGCTCGGTCCACGACGCGACCTTCGACGCACCCAGCCGGTCCTCGAGAATCCTCAGGACCAAGGCGAACTTGGGGGCCAGAAGTTCGCGATGCTTCTCCATGTGCGCACGCACACCATCCGCATCCTTGAAGAAACGCAGGTGACGCAGCTGGTTGAGCTTGTCGGGGCCGATGCTCTTCTTGCCGAGATGGCTTTGGTACCACGCCAAGTTGGACTCGGAAGCACCGAAGAAGCTGACGCCCGCGCCCGCGAACGTGACCTTGGACGTCGACGCGAACACGTACGGACGGTTCGGGTGACCGGCTTCGGCAGCCATCCCGAGAACATCCAGAGCGGGAGCGGTCTCGCCGACCAGAGGGTGTACGGCGTAGGCGTTGTCCCAGAACAAACGAAAATCGGGGGCCGCAGTCGGCATGGTCGCCAGCGCGCGGGTGACCTCTTCGGAGAAGACTGCACCGGTCGGGTTCGAGTACGTCGGCACTGCCCACAGACCCTTGATCTGCGGGTCGGAGGCAACGAGTTCCTCGATCATGTGCACATCGGGCCCGTCCGGGTTCATCGGGACGGTGATCATCTCGATGCCGAAGGATTCCGTGATCGCGAAGTGCCGGTCGTAGCCCGGAGCCGGGCACAGGAACTTGACCTTTTCTTCCTTGGACCACTGCTGCGACGAGTCCGGGTTGCCGTGCAGAAGTGAGAAGACGACGAGATCGTGCATGATCTCGAGGCTCGCGTTGTTGCCGGCCAGCAGGTTCTCGACCGGAATGCCGAGGATCTCACCGAAGATCGCACGCAATTCCGGAAGACCGGTCAATCCGCCGTAGTTGCGGCAGTCGGTTCCGTTGCCGTCGCGGTAATCGCCGTCACCCGGCAGCGACAGAAGGTCGGCGGACAGATCCAGCTGTTCCGGCGACGGCTTGCCTCGCGTCAGATCCAACGTCAGCTTCTCGGCGAGCAGTTGCGTGAAGTTCGCAGTCTGGTGCTCGTGCTCGGAGAGCAGTTCGTCGTGGCTCATCAAACCGATCTGGGTTTGGCTAGGCATTCCGTAGCGGCCTTTCACCGACCTGACGGAGTCGGGTATGCGAGAAAATAAGGGGACCCCGCGCACCCGGCAGAGCCCATTGACCCTTGCTGCCTTCCGGCCCTGGGGGAGTTCACAGGATGCGCGCCGCGCGGGATCCACCACAGAGTGTAGACGGAACCGGGACGAGCTTGCGACGCACCCCACCGCCGCTGCATCACCCGCGCCACTTCGGCCGAGCACGCGACCGGGCAGTGCTAACGTCGCCCCGCATCACTGCTCAGGATACGGGGATCCACATGAACTTTGGAAAGATTTTGCAGGTAGCGGCATCGGTCGGGTTGGTTGCTGCGGCCACGGCCTGCGGCGGCGATGCCGACGCAGACGGGCCACAACCGGCAGCATGGGACACCACCGATCCCTGCACGCTCGTGGCGTCGGACACGATCGAGAGCCTCGTCACCGACGCCGGCGAGGGCGTACCGACCGATTCGACAGACCGGCGCAGCTGCCTCTGGGGCAAGCCCGAGCTGATGAACACCGTGGCCGTCACCGTCGCAGCTCTCCCCCAGTCCACCAAGCCCCTACGCACCCTCGAGGTCGGCGAGATGACGGGCACCGTGCTGGCCGAGACCAAATACCAGTGCATTCTCGAACTGGAAACCGACTCGGGCGTGCTTTCCGTGGAAGCGAAATTCGGACTCGACGCCGCACTGAATCCCGACATGTCCTGCGACCGGGTGGCCCCACTGTCCGAGCAGGCAACCAAAAAGCTCGCCTGGGCCTGAAAGCCCGGCCGAGCTGCCCGTTTAACGGTCAGGCGGAGCTATTGGGTATGCTCGCCCACGGAGGATTCGCCTAGTGGCCTATGGCGCTCGCCTGGAACGCGGGTTGGGTTAACGCCCTCAGGGGTTCAAATCCCCTATCCTCCGCCACAGGGAACCCCCGATCGAAATCGATCGGGGGTTCCTTTGTTTTCGTCCTTCCACCCCCGCCTCCCGACGAATGTGACACCCGTTCACCTGAACCGAACCGGTGTGACATTCGTCGGGAGACTGGGCTGGATAACGTCTGTCGCGATGATCGGATACAGCAGACATCGTGGCATTGGCGGTTGCCCTGTCCGGCCTGGCCGGGTTCGTCGATGCGCTGGGGTTCATCACCCTCGGCGGCTTCTTCGTGTCGTTCATGAGTGGAAACCTGACGCGGTTCAGCGTCGGCTTCGCTGACGGTGCCTGGGCGCATGTTGCGACGGCAGGCGGGGTGATCCTCACTTTCGTCGTCGGGGTCGTACTCGGCGCGGTCGTCGGACATCGTTTCGATCACGACCGCCGCAGCCGCAAGTTTGCGATGCTGACGACCGTTTCCGTCCTTCTGAACGTGGGTTCGATCGCAGCGAGCACCGGCATGACAGCGATTGGTGTAGGTGCCATGGTCCCGGCGATGGGGGCGGAGAATGGTCTTCCAGCGCGACGGCGAAGTCACCATCGGCCTCACCTACATGACAAGGCGCTGGTGAAGATGGGGCAACGCTTGGCGGGGGCGTTCAAGGGTGGACCGAGGTGGACGTGGTTGCGCTACTTTGCGCTCGTCGTCGGGCTCGTTGCCGGTGCGGCGATCGGTGCACTCGCTGTGTGTGCTGTGGCTCTGAGCGTCGAAGTGAAGGTGCTACCCGCCCAGCCCAATGTCACACCGGCCCGCCCCAACTGAACGTGTGTGACATTCGTCGGGGTTGGGGGGTCAGGCCGGGGGTTCCAGGATCGGGTTGCCCACCGGATCGAGGACCCACCACACACTGTCCAGGTCCTGGCCTTGGACGTCCCCTGGGTTCTCGTCGTCCGCAAACCGGTACAGGGGACGGCCGTTGACGGTCACCTGGAAGGCGTTGCCCGCGGCGGGAATCGTTGCGATCGCCGCGTCGACACCGTCGACCTGCGGAGATTGCGACTCGGTGGTGACCGGTTCCCAGGAGTCGAGGCAACTGCCCTCGCACGAGCTGAGACCTGAATCGACCTCGTCCTTGTCGTACACGTAGACGGTCATTCCGCTGTCGTCGACGACGATGTCGCCGAGACTGGTGGCGCCCAGTCCGAGGGCTGCTTCGTCCGCGGGCGCGGGCATCGACGTGGCCGTGGTCTCCGAAGGTCCGTCACTGCTCGGGTAGTCCTCGTCCACCGAGTCGTATGCGCAGCTGGAAATCGCCAACGTCGTGGCCGCCACTGCGGCCAACGCCCAATTTCTGGTCATGACATTCCTGTCCGATCGATCGAGCGCAGCGGCCCCGGACGACCGGCTGCTCCAGTTTCACTTTCATGTCGGCGCCCGTGACTAGGCTTTCTGTATGGCCTGGTACACGCCGACCGCCGCCGCCCCCGATCTCGCCGACGTGCTGGTGTGCGGCTGGAACGCGGAGATCGAAGGGGAACACCTCTTGGTGCCCGACGGATGTATGGATGTGCTGTGGATTCGCGGCGTGGGCATCCGGGTGTGCGGTCCCGAAACCACCGCGTGGTCCTTCACTCTGCCGCCCGGCACGGCGTCCGTCGGGATCCGCTTCCGCCCCGGCGCCGCCACTCACCTCCTCCGCACCTCCGCCGCGGATGTTCGCAACATCCGGGTCGACCTCGGAGACGTTCTCGGTTCCCGCTGCGATCGCGCATTGACCGACCGAATCGAGAATGCCCACAATCCGGCCGAACGAATCATTGCGTTCGAGGGAGCCGTGCGTGGCTGGCGTGCGCGAGCAGGTGCCACCGATCACCTCGTCGACAATGTTCGCGGAGCGCTTGCCCAGCGACCCTGGGGCGTCGCGGCCCTCGCCGATGCCACCTCGGTCACCGAACGCACGCTGCAGCGCCGATGCAACGAGGCGTTCGGTTACAGCCCGGCGACCCTGCGCAGCATCCTCCGACTACAACGCTTCATGTCCTTGGCGCGTGGCACCGCGGGCGCAGGCCTCGCAGAACTGGCTCACGCGGCAGGTTTCAGCGATCAGGCCCATCTGTCCCGCGAGTGCCGAAGAATTGCCACCCTCACGCCCAGCGACCTACTGGCCGGGCAGGCCCCCGACTGGCATGGCGGCTACTCGGTCGTCGATGTCGGAAACGTTCAAGCCGAACACTCCCCGTTCGCGAAAGAATCAGCAGCATGACGACAACACCGCATGCCGATCACTACCGAGACCTCGCCGGGAAGTTCACCTCCCGAATCGAGGCCGTTCCTGCAGACAAGTGGGAGAACCCGTCACCGTGTGAGGGGTGGACGGCGCGCGACGTCGTCCGTCACGTCATCGACACCCAACGCGACATCGTCGGCGTCGTCGACCTCGTACTCGACGAAGGGCCGTCCGTCGACACCGATCCGCTGGGAGCTTGGAACACGACGCGGGAGTCGATGCAGAAGATCCTGGACGCCCCTGATCTCGGTGGTCGCGAGTACGACGGCCACTTCGGGCGCACCACCCTTGCTGCGACCGTCGACGGCTTTCACTGTTTCGACCTCGTGGTGCACGGCTGGGACCTGGCCCGCGCCGTCGGGACCGACGAGACGATCCCGACGGCCGACCTGCAATGGGTGGACTCGGTGGCAACCTCGCTCGGCGAGAACCTCCGAATGTCCGGGGTGTGCGGTCCGGCCGTTTCCGCTCCCGAGAACGCGGACGCCCAGACTCGACTTCTCGCTCACCTGGGCCGTGCCGTCTGATCCGTAATAGCCTCTGAGTATGTCGCAGCCCAGGCACATCGTTCTGCTCGCGATAGGCCTCGTCGTGTTCGCTTCCTCCGGTGTGCAAGCGCAGCCTCGGCCCGGTGGTGGTGCCGTCGGACTTCCGGCGCTGGGATTGACGGCGTCCACACCGGTCGAATCGGCAACGATGTTCTCCGGTTCGAGTTCGGATCCTGTGCCTGCAGCGCGCGAAGGAACCGGCGAGACCGACATCGAGGACTCGGTCACCACCGAGTTCGACAAGTTTCCCTACCTACGTTACGACGTTCGATTCCCTTCGGGGACAGCAGATCCGACGCTGACGTGGCAGGGGAACTCCGTCAACCTGAACGACCTCGCCATGCATGTGTGGGACGAGACGACACAGTCGTGGGGCCATCCGGTCGGCGTCGCGCTGCCGACGACACCCAACGGCCCGATCACCCTGTCGACCACATTGGACGGGCCGGTGGAGACGGCGTCCGTGCTGGTCGTCGACAGTCCCCGCCGAGACGACACGTTCCGGCGGCACAACTCGGCGCCCGATCAGCGTTTCGCCGACCCCTCGTACGACTTTGCGTTGCAACACTTCACCGACACTCAGTACGTCTCTCGAGGGACAATCCCGGGGTGTTCGATGCGATGACGCAATGGACGGCGGTCAATGCCGCGCAGCGAAAGATCGCCTACGCCATGCACACCGGCGACGTGATCCAGAGCTGGATAAGTCCCGGACGCCCCCCGCAGCAAGCACGGACCGAGTTCGAGGCCGCGGACGAAGCAATGGCGATCCTCGAAAGGGCCGGCGTTCCGCATGGAGTGCTCCCGGGAAACCACGACAACATCTGGAACGCGGCAGGGCGGCTCGTTCCCGGCCTCGCACGAAGAGAATCACGCGCTGTTCAACGAGTTCTTCGGACCCCAGCGTTACCGCGACCGTCCGTGGTGGGGCGATTCCGTCAGCGACTCCGACAATTCTGCCCACTACGACCTGATCGACGCTGCCGGTGCGAAATTCCTGATGCTCCACATCGGGTACAACCCACCCGAACACGTGATGCGGTGGGCCGAGGAGGTACTCGCGGCGCATCCGGATCGCAACGTCATGATCGGCAGTCACTATTACCTCGACGAGTCGGGTGCACTTCGCATGTCCGGTTTCGGTGACCTGGGGGGAAGTTCCGGACAGCAGATATGGAATCGGCTCGTGGAGCCGTTCGAGTCGGTGTTTCTCGTCCTGTCGGGCCACGTGGACGGGCAGGTGACAGTCACGGACCGACAGATCGGGAACACCGACCGCCAGGTGGTCGAATTACTCGCCGATTATCAGAACTTTCGGGTGGACGGACGCCGAGAGACCGGGTTCCAACGGCTGCTGCAGTTCGACATCGACGGCGGTTCGCTTGCCGTGACGACACATTCGCCCGCACTGGACAGTTTCCGTGTCGAGGATTTCGATCCGCAGCGCCGCTACGGGCCCGAGGACGGTGACTTCGTCGTCGATGTCGAGTTGCGCGCCGACGTGCCTCGCGCCGTGATCCCGGCAAGGTGAGTGGCCACGATCCTGGCCGCGACGCGGTCGGTGTCGACCCCCTCCGCGACGATGTCCAGAGCCCTCGTACCGGCGAGCGTGGCGAGCCCGTGCAGGTTGGTCCATAGTTCGATCGCTGCCGATTGCGGGTCTTCGGCGTCGCGGAGCATGCCCACCAACAGCGCGAAGAGCGGGCGGGAGTGATCACGCAAGTCGTTTCCCGAGCCTTCGAGCAGATCGTGACGAAACATGAGCTCGAACAACGACCGTCGGCGAATGCCGAAGTCCGTGTAGATCCGGGCGATTCGTTCGAGTTGTCGATCGACGGGCAGTGTGTCGTCCACCTGCCCGATCTGTTGCGCCAATTCTCCGAATCCGCGTGCGGCCACTTCGGACAACAGCGATTCGAGCGTCGGAAAGTATCGCCTCGGCGCACCGTGTGACACGCCTGCACGCCGGGTGACCGCGCGCAGACCCACCGCCTCGATGCCGCCTTCCATCAACAGTTCCATGGCACAGACCACCAGCTGCTCGCGGAGCCCACTCTTCACCACCATGTCTTCACCACCATGCCTTCATCTGGTAGACAGTGTCTACCATGGTGGTGTCGGAACTCCACCGGGAGAACGAACGGGAGGACGTGGATGTGGTACTGGATCTTCAAGTACGTCCTGATCGGACCGATCCTGCGACTGTTCGGACGCCCGAGCATCACTGGGGCCGAACATATTCCACGAAGGGGACCCGTCATACTCGCGAGCAACCATCTGACGGTGGTCGACTCGTTCTTTCTGATCCTCATGGTTCGCCGCCGGATCACCTTCGTCGCCAAGAGCGAATACTTCACGCAACCGGGCGCACTGGGCCGCGCGAAGAAGTGGTTCTTCACAGCGGCGGGGCAGGTCCCCATCGACCGAAATGGAGGCGACGCCGCGGCGGGCGCACTAGCCACCGCTCGCGCAATCCTCGAGAAAGGGAGGGTGTGGGGCATCTATCCGGAGGGAACCCGCTCCCCGGACGGCCGTTTACACAAGGGCAAGACCGGCATCGCGCGCGTTGCCCTCGCCACCGGTGCCGTGGTGATCCCCGTGTCGATGCACGGGACCAGCAAGGTCAATCCGATCGGAAGCAGGATGTGGCGATTCGGCAAAGTGTTCATTCGAGTCGGCGAACCGCTCGATTTCAGCCGTTTCGCACCCCTCGCCGAGAACCGGAACGTGGTGCGCGCGGCAACCGACGAACTGATGCAGAATTTGCTGACGCTTAGCGGGCAGGAATACGTCGATACCTACGCCACGAGCCACACGTCGTAGCCGACGCCCCGCGACTGCGTCACATTCCGTACGCATGTACTGTGCCTCGAATGCGAGAGCGCCGATACTCCTCCACGAGTCCCGACCGACTGGCCGCGGCACTGTTCGACGTGGCGGCCGAGTCCGGGCTCGAGAACGCCAGCGTCCGTGAGGTCGCGAAGCGTGCGGGAGTGTCGATCGGCGCTGTACAGCACCACTTTTCGACCAAAGACGACATGTTCGCCTTCGCCCTCCGCAAGTTCGTGGACGAACTGTTGTCACGACTGGCCGCGGTCCAGGAGGACGAAGCCCCGTCCCGCGCTCTGTTCGCAGCGCTCTCCCAGTTACTTCCTCTCGACGACGCACGCTCCCGTGAGGCACACGTCATCACGGCGTTCGCGGTGCGCGCCGCCACATCGCCCACGCTCGCGGAGATTCGGCGCAAAACCCTGTTCACCATCCGCACCGGCATCTCGGCGGTTCTCATCGGAATCGGAACCCCCGAAGCCGAGACGCGCGCTGCCCTCCTTCTCGCGACGGTGGACGGTCTCGCACTCGATGCGATCGGAAGTCCCGCGCTCTACCCACCCGAGTACCTGCAGCATGTCCTCGAGACGCAGATTCGGCTTACCCTAACCGGTACGGATGCACACCGATCCGAGATCGAGCTCGCAAGCTGACAGAGAGGTAGGGCCGTGACAGGTGCAGGCAGGTTCGCGCCCAGCCCTTCCGGCGACCTTCACCTCGGAAATCTGCGAACTGCCCTGCTCGCGTGGTTGTTTGCCCGTTCCACCGATCGACGCTTTCTGGTGCGGGCCGAGGATCTCGACCGGGTGCGAGAAGGTTCCCGGCAACGTCAGCTCGACGATCTCGCCGCTCTGGGCTTGAACTGGGACGGCGACGTACTCGACCAATCCGCGCGGCTCGAGTACTACGAGGATGCGATCACTCGACTGCGGGCATCCGGCCATACATACGAGTGCTTCTGCACGCGTAGGGAAATACTGAGCGCACCCTCGGCACCGCACGCACCCGACGGCGCCTACCCGGGGACGTGCCGCACACTGACCGAATCGCAGCGCCGGGAGAAAGCCCGCACCAGGCCTGCGGCTTTGCGGCTCCGGTCGGACACCTCGATGTTCACCGTCTCCGACGTTCTGCACGGCGAGTACACCGGCGCAGTGGACGATTTCGTACTTCGGCGGGGTGATGGCACTCCTGCCTACAACCTCGCGGTCGTGGTCGATGACGGCGCGCAGGGCATCGATCAGGTCGTGCGGGGCGACGATCTGCTGACGTCCGCTCCGCGCCAGGCGTACCTGTCGGTTCTGCTCGATCTGCCGGTCCCCCGATACGCACACGTCCCGTTGGCGCTCAATGCAGAAGGCAAACGCCTCGCGAAACGTGACGGGGCAGTCACGCTCACGGACCAGAAATCGCTTGGCAGGACGCCGATGCAGGTCCTGGCTGTGCTCGCCGAATCATTGAACATGTGCAGGGCCGACGAACCTGTGGACCTGTTGACGCTTCTCGAGAGATTCGACCCACGAACACTGCCCCGGCAGCCGTGGACGTTCAGCTAGGGATCATACCGAGGACGATGCCGCGAGCACGATGATGAACACGACGTATGCGATGAGCAGCACAAGTGCGATTCCGCCCACGATGATACTCGCGAGCGCCATTCCTCGACCTTGCTCACCGGACTGTTTGATCTGACCGAGCGCCACGAAACCGAGAATCGGTCCGACGAGAAACCCGATACCGCAGGCAAAGAAGCCGCCGGCCAAGGTGGTGATCAATGCGGCGATCGCCAGCCCGTTCGTCCCGGGATTCTGCTGGTAGCCGTACGGGTTCGGCTGCCCGTACGGACCGACACCGTAGGGCTGACCGTACTGACCCGGCTGACCGTACTGACCCGGCTGACCGTACTGACCCGGCTGGCCATATTGCCCGGTAGGGGGCATCTGCGGGGGAACCGGCGGATATCCGTATGGGGGCTGTTGATTCGGAACACTCTCTGTGGGCGCCGAGTACGTCGCCTGGCCACTTTCGGAAACACCGTATCCGTCACGCGGGAGAGGCGGAATCTCACCGTAAGTGGGGCCGTCCTGCCCCTCGTAACGGTTGTTGTCGTCGAATCCCCCGGTATTGGTCACGATTACCAGCCTAATCGTCGCGCCATCACGCTGATCGAGCGGGATCGCATGTCACGAACGAAGAACGCTACCGAACCAGGATAGTTCGACTTGCGGCGGCGAATTCATCCAGCACTCTGTCGGACGGCAGGACTACCCTCCACGGTGATCGACGACCTTAACGTCCAACCGGAACGAGGGAACCATGAAGATCACTGAACCGCAGCTCGGTGCCCCCTGCTGGGCTGAACTCGGCACCACGGACATCTCAGCTGCCGGGGCGTTCTACGGGGCACTGCTCGGCTGGACGCCGGGCGAGCCGGACCCGGAGGCCGGTGGCTACACGATGATGAGTCTCGGCGACGACGCGGTGGCCGCGGCCACCCCGCTCTACCAGGAGGGCCAACCGGTCGCCTGGACCGCATCCATCGCCGTCGCAGACGTCGATGCCACGGTCGCGAAGGCCAAAGCTGCCGGCGGGTCGGTGCTCGCCGAGCCGATGGATGTATTCGAACTCGGCCGGTTCGCGGTCCTTGCGGACCCGACCGGTGCCGTCTTATCCCTGTGGCAGGCCAGGCAGTTCGCCGGTGCCGCCCGGTTGAACGAGACCGGCGCGCTGTGCTGGATCGAACTGCGCACCCGCGACACCGCCTCCGCACAGTCGTTCTACACCGACGTTTTCGGGTGGACGGTCAACGCAGGCTAGGGCTACACCCAATTCGGCATCGACGGTCAGGACTTCGCCGGAATGATGGCGATGGGCGCCGACTTCCCGGAGGAGATCCCGCCGCACTGGGCGCTCTACTTCGGTGTAGACGACGTGGATGCCTCCGCAGCGAAGGCCACCGAACTCGGCGGTGCCGTACATGTCCCCGGCACCGACATCCCCGGCACGGGTCGGTTCGCCGTCCTTACCGACCCGCAGGGTGGAGCGTTCGCGATCTTCACCCCCGAAGGCTGATCTCAGCCGCGACTACTTCTGTTCCCTGGCCAGGTCGATCAGCCATGCCATCAGCTGATCGACCTCTTGGGTTCCGGGAGCGAATGGGTTTTGAACCCAGTACAGGGTGTGCTGGGCGTACCCGAACAGGATGTACGGCTTGATCACCAGGTCGAAGATGTCGCGATTGTCTTCGACGAACCCCGCGCCCTCCTCCTCGAGCTTGGCGCGCACTACCTCGGCGCCCGGGCCGAGGGCCCACGTCACCGCGTCCGACCGTTGCTGCGGCGTCAGGTGCACCTCGTCGACCTCGTAGGTTCGGTCCGACACCTTGCGCAGCACGTCCAACAGAGACTCGTCGGACTCGATCCACTCGGGGTGACTGACGATGTACCCGACGGTGCGCGCCGCCATCGATGTCAGTGCGCGGTCCGTATCGGAGATCGTCATTCCCGGGTTGAGCACGTGGTACCGGGACTGTCCGAGCACACCCAACGCCAGGTCGAGCAGCGCAATCTCGCGGGGTGAATCGCAAGCGACGTCCAGTGGGCGGCACGCCTGGGTGACTTTGTCTTTCAGCAAGCCGTAGTCGATCGGTTCGGACGACATGAACCCGCCACCGGCAGGCCCGGGCTTGCCCATCGAATCACTGCCTGCCGGACGGTAGGGATTGCCTACCAGCGCCACGCCGACGACGTCGTCCGCCGATACCAGTGCGGACTTGCCGCGGGAACCGATGTCCTGCGTCACCCGGGACGCAACCTCCGAGCCGATGCTGTTGCCGACCAACGCGAACTTGGTCTTGTCACCACAGCGCGTCTTGGTGTCGTCGAGGATGCGATTCATGGAGGTGATGCCGTAGGCCACGGAATCCTGATACGAAGGCACCGGCGTGAGCAGTCCCAGGCCATAGGTGGCGGGGTACGGGACGTATGCCCAACCGACCGTTCCGGGCTCGTTCTTCAACGCCAATCCGGTCGGCACGGTGAGCCGCCCGAGCGCGTTGCCCACGATCGCGGTGTTGTTCTCGACGAACGGATCCCGATCGACGCCGGAGTCGTCCCCTCCCGCGATGCCGACGACAAGCAGGTCCGGGCAATCGGCTACGAAGTTTGCCGGATGCGGAGCCTTACCCACCGGGTCGGTCGAGCCGGTGCCGGTCGAGCCGGTGGACGGCACAGCAGAAGCCGCGAACGGCGATATCAGTGATGCGGCCACGATCGCAACTCCGGCGGTGGCGGCGACGACGCGCGCACGAAACATGAATTCCCCTTGAACGCACGACAAGTCGCGCCCACAACGGGCGCGAATCGGCTGGATGACAGTCTTGGAGCAACACCATACCGTGGAGCCTGCACACCGTCGATTCGAACCAGTTTCGCTCTGCAGGCCCATCTCAGCCGTACTCGTGCCAGCGAGGAAACGGATCCGTGAGGCGATCCCAGAAGGCGGGGCCGGCCCGCAGTTCGTCGTCGCGCAAGGCGCACGCATCGAGAACGTCGATCAACCCCGATCGATCGAGCTGGACTCCGATGAACGCGATATCTTGCCCAACCGCCAGGAGTTCCTCGTCGACTCCGTCTCTGGCAAGCGGTTCGAAGGAAATCACCCCGCCTACTTGGCTCCATTGTGCTGTGACGCCGTGCCGGGTGGCGAAGTGGCAGAATCCTGCCGATCGGATCACCCGCCCGCACCGATGTTCTTCGAACAGACCGTGCAGAGCGCGAGCGAGGCGATGTGGATGCAGTGGCCGCACCTGTTCATACCGGAGTGACGAAATCGTGGTCGGGGTGGATTCGGTCGAGGCGAACGCGCCGAACGGACAACTGCTCTCCAACTCGCCGTTGAGGATTCGCACCCACCCCGGATTCTCGGTTACGCCCTCACGGTAAACTCGGCGATCCCCATCGAACAGGTTCGTACCGGAGCTGTCGATCCGGATAGTCGCCGTCGGAGACAAGTGACTCAGCATAGACAGCAGTGAAGTGAGCTCCTGTCTCGGAAGATCTTCCCAATTCACCACAGCCAGCACGGACGCATACTCGATCTGCCCCACCGTCACCAAGGCTCGCGACGAGAACCCGGCCGGCGCAGCATCTGTGAGGTCGGATCGAATACTGACCGCATCCACCACGGTGACTACCGTGGCCACGTCGACCTCGTCGCCGGGCAGGTATTCGGAGGCGGCAAATTCACTGATCAACTCTGGCGGCAGGCAGTAGTCCGGGCACTCGATGACGAGCCCTCCCGGATGCGCAGCATGCGTTCGGACGAAGGAGGCGGCGGCCTGGGCGACGTCGGCGTCGTGCGCTCGTCCTGGAGTCGACAGAACAGGCCGGTCGGCGCTTCGGCGGATCGCCGAGACGAGCCGACGTCTCGTGGGGCCGCTGACTCCAAACACCAAATGCAGCGGAGTGCATTCGACCATAGGCCGCCCCTTCCGCTCGGTGATTGTATGACTACGATACGATATCGACAATCATTTCCAATAGCTGCGTCGGTAGTGCGTGGTGGGGTCATCGAGGAGTTCCAGTGAAGGTTCGTGCATCGCTCAAGTCGATCAAGAAGCTGCCCGGGTCACAGGTGGTCCGTCGGCGCGGGCGGGTCTTCGTCATCAACAAGAAGAACCCGCGCTTCAAGGCACGCCAGGGCTGATCGGTCGATGTTGCGGGGCTGACTCTGTCAATAGACAGTCAGAGCCTCTCGGCGCCATGATGATGGGGTGAGCACCCCGTTCGCAACACTTCTGACAGACCGTCCAGAACAATGACCCTGCTTACCTCACTTGAAATCATCGGGAAGCACTGTCTGGACGCCGCACTCGAGCGGCTCGGTCAGGTTGGGTTCCAGGGTTGGTCGACGCGCTGACGGAATCACCTGTTCACTGTATACCCAGATCAGCCCGACAAGAGGACTGGGCCAGGTGGCCGCTCACACCTCCGGAAACGAGTGGTGCTCATGCGCGACAAGCCATCTGGCGTTCTCCTTGCGCAGTCCTAGAGTGAGTCGAAGCCGCGTATCGGGAGCCTTCGCGAAGTCGTCCGGTGTGCCGCATCGGACCAACGCGAACGCGAAGGCGACGTCCTGCCCAGCTGTGATCTCGAGAGTTTCGACGTCGAACGAGGCTCCCTGTGCTTGCCATTCGAAGAACCCCGGCCAGGTGTCGCGATAGGCGTCGATGCCGCGTGCACCGCGCTCCGGTGGTGGGACGTCGAACATCACGATGTCGTCCGTGTGGTCGGAAACCACACCGGGCAAGTCGCCGTTATGCGCGCAGTTCGCCCATCTCTCGATCAATGACCGGATTTCCTGTTCGTCGGACATGACGTCGTTCCTTTCGCTGGCGCCGACCCCACGATCGGCTGAGGACTTGCCTGTCGAGAGGTACAACCCGCCCAAGACCGCGAACTCATCGGTCGGCCTCGATTTCCTCCGGCAGATCGAACATCGTGAAGATCTCGGGAGTGAGGAAAGAGACGACTTCAGCGATCCGGCCGCCTCGAACGGCAAGCAGATCGAGTGCCAGTGCCACGAACGTGCCTCGAAGCGGAGCCCACATGTACGTACCGAATGCGAGTTGCCCGTTTGCGTTGACGGGAACGAACCGCCACCGTTCCTGCAGCGGGCCGCTGACCAGAAACGAACGGATCGCCGCATGGCCCTCGTACCATTCGGGCAACGGCGGCATCGCGTATTTCGCGTCGGCGCTGAGCAACGCGATGATCCCGTCGACGTCACCTGCCTCCCATGCAGCCGCGTACTGCTGTGCCAAAGCCCGGACCCCGTCGTCGCCGAGAGCCTGCAATTCCGTTCGTTGCGATGGGGCCGGTATCGATGTTCGCGCCCGCTGCAGAGAACTGTTGACCGCCGCGACCGTGGTCCCCAGAACGTCGGCCGTTTCTCGGGCCGAGAAGCCGAGCACATCACGCAGCACGAGAATTGCCCGCTGCGATCCCGGAAGATGCTGTAGCGCAGCAACAAAAGCGAGCTCGATTCCTTCGCGTTCGAGGCAGCGCTGCTCGGCATCTGCGTACCGGCCAGAAGCGGGATACGGTTCGAGCCAAGCCGTTTCGACGACGGGTGCGCCCGGCGTCAGATCCATCGGCAACTCTCGACGCTTCCTTGCCTCGATCATCGACAGGCACCGGTTGGTCGCAATCCGGTACAACCACGCCCGCCGTGCGCCGCGCTCGGTATAGGCCGGCATCGCCCGCCACGCACGAACCAGGGTCTCCTGCACTGCGTCTTCGGCATCGTGCACGGATCCGAGCATCCGATAGCAATGTGCGCGCAACTCGCCTCGATACGGCCGCACGAGCCGTTCGAAGTCCGCCCCTGTCACGTTGCTGGGGTGATGTGGCTCAGCACGCACAACCAGCGGCCCTCTCGCCGGACGAACACGTCGGTGGTCCACTCGTCGGCGTCGAACTGCTGCCCTGCGTAATGAGCCGTGTTCGTTGTGCGGGCGGTGAGGACCGCCGTATCACCGTAGATCCGAACTCTGGCCTCACCGATGCGGTCCATGGCGGAGTGGGTCAGCGCTCCGGAGCTGACGAGATTCAAGAACTCCTCCCTCGGCGAGACGCCGTCCTCGGAAACGATCACCCAATCGTCTGTCATGAAGCTGTCGATCTGGCCGGCATCGTTGGAGACGATGGCCCGAGACCACTCGTCGCCGGTTGCGATGAGTTCCGCGACCGGATCGTCGCTCGTCATCTGTGCTCCCGAGCTTCCCCCAGGAGCCGGATCACTTTCGGGCCCACGGTCTGGCGCGAGGTCTTCAGAACCATACGTTCAGTGTTTCAGTATTCAGTGGTACACCGATTCGATATTCACTGTCCTGGATCGAAAAGTGTGTTGGTCGACGGAGGATACGATGGCAACCGTCGTGATGACCGGCGGGGACGGGGTATTCAGGGGTGCGCAGGTAGCGGCGGCAACGGTCGAGCCGTGGGGACGGACTCCGTCGGGGTCCAGGCGTCGAACGGCACTTGAAGCGTGACCGACCCCGCTCGTTCGAACGTGAAGGTGACGGGATGGGTCAGCCCGGGGCGGACTGCATCGTCGGGCATGTCGACTCGCACCGTGATGGGTTGATCGGGCGCCGTGGCAGGCTCGAGTTGCTCGATGGGCTGTCCGGCGGACATGGAAGTGCCGGGCCGTATCACGCGTGCTTCGTCCGGCCCTTCGAGGGTCAGCGAAGCATCTGCCGTCGCGTCGATGGATTCGAGCCGGTCGGCGGTGTCCGAGGTGTTGATCACCGTGAAGGCCAGTGTTACCTGCCCATAGCGGGCCTGACCGGTGTCGGTCGGGTCGGCGCGGAAGTAGACGTTGAGCAGTTCGATCCCGTCGACCTGGGCGCTGTTACCGCCGACCGCGGCTTGTTGATTGCCGGTCTGAGTGTCCTGCCCAGCGCCGCATCCGGCTGCGGCAACGCCGACAACAGCGATCAATGCGGTCACCAGTGCGCTGCGGCGACGTCGAAACGGGCCGCGAAGTGTGATGTGCTGCATTCCAGGGTCTCTCCTCGCCTGAGCACTACCCATTCGCCGGGCTGATACCGAGCATCGGCCTCTCCCGGTCAGCTGTCAACACGAGGGTCACGGGTTCGGTCGATCGGGTAGTAGTCGCACGATCCGTACGGTGGAACTGTGAAAGAAGTCGATCCAATCCGACGCCGGACGATCGTAGACGTACTGGTGGAGGCTTTCGCCGACCTGATGGAGGCGGATCCGAGCGCGTTCCGCACGAAGTTCAGGAAGATGGCCGCCGACCCGTTCGCCTTCTATCGGGGTAGCGCCTGCCTCTTCTACAACGATCTACGGGATTTCGACGATCCGTGGGCGGACGAGCGCACCGGCCGAGTGTGGATCCACGGCGATCTGCACCTCGAAAACTTCGGGACGTACATGAACTCGGAGGGCACGCTGATCTTCGACGTCAATGATTTCGACGAGGCCTACGTGGGCCATTTCAGTTGGGATCTTCGTCGATTCGTTGCGAGTCTCGCCTTGATGGGTTGGCAGAAAGCGCTCCCCGAGAGCACTGTTCGCTCGCTCGCCGAGACCTATCTGCGTGCTTACGTCGACCAGGTCGGACATTATGTGCGACGCGACATGGACGACGAGTATGCGCTGCGTCTGGACAACTCGCGTGGCGCTGTTCACGATCTGCTGCTCAGTGCGCGGGACTCCACCCGGGTCGGCCTTCTCGAGTCCGTCACGGTGCTCGAAGACCACGACCGGCATTTCCAGCGCGGACGTGGTGTCCGCGATCTCGAGGAGACGGAATACGCGAGCGTGTGTCAGGCTTTCGATACCTACGTCGAGCGACTTCCCAAGGGAAAGAAGTCCGAGCGTCCAGGCTTCTATCGGATCAAGGATGTGGTGGGGCGGAAAGGCTTCGGAATCGGTAGCGCCGGCCTGCCTGCCTTCAATGTACTTGTCGAGGGTGCCTCGCAGGCGCTCGAGAACGACATCGTTCTTTCCCTCAAACAGGGCAACTTTGCCGCCCCGAGCCGCGTTGTGGAGGAAACAGCAGTCCGCGACTACTTTCAGCACGAGGGCCACCGCACCGTCGTGAGCCAGCGTGCGCTGCAGGTCCACACCGATCCGTTACTCGGGTACACGGAGATCAGCGGTACCGGGTTCGTCGTTTCCGAACTCTCCCCCTACGAGTTGGATCTCGATTGGTCCGACCTCACCGAGCCGGACGACCTTGCGCCCGTGCTCGAGGATCTCGGTCGGGCGACCGCGAAGGTGCACTGTGTCTCCGATGAAGACAGCGATCAGACCCTGGTCGCCTTCCAGACCGAGGACGCCATACACGGCATCATCGATGGTCATGTCGACGAATTCGTTGCCGAGATCATCGACTTTGGTATCGAATACGCCGAAGTGAGCCGTCAAGATCATCAACTGTTCGTGAACGCGTTCCGTGAGGACGAAATCGCGGGCGTCACGGCGCGTTCGACCTAGCGTCGTGCGACCTGCCGGCTCGAAGCACCCCATCCGAAACCGCCCAGGCCGAGACAGGGACCTCCAGAAGATCGAGGCAAAGCATCGATCCGACCGATTGCGACGTGGCCCGAACCCGGGCAAAGGTGAGCAATCGGCGCCGACGGGCCGTAGGTTGGTAACCCCAAGATCGAAATCGAGCATGACGAGGGGAACATATGACCACCGGTGGATTCGACCCGAACAACCCGGCGGGCGGGCAGCCCGGCGATCCTTACGGCCAGCCCCCGCAGGGCTACAACCCGCCGCCGCAGAACCCGGGCGGCAACCCGCCCCCTCCGGGCAACTACCCGCCGCCGCCGCCGAACTTCGACGACCAGGCCGCCTACGGTGCGTCGAACCGCCTGCCCGGCGGCGGTGAGCCCGGTGGACTCGGCATTCGTTTCGGAGCCCGCCTTATCGACGGACTCCTCGTCGGAATCGTGGCTTTCCTGTTGGCACTGGTGTTCGGAGCCTCGGACAACTTCCTGGTCACCGGACTGTTCTCGGGCCTTCTGACGTTCATCTACTTCGTCGCCTTCGAGGTGACCCAGGGATGGACGCCGGCGAAGAAGGTCCTCGGACTGAGCGTCCACGGACCTGGTGGAGCCGAGAAGCCGACGCTGCAGCAGTCCGCAATCCGTAACGCCTTCACGCTGCTCTCGATCATTCCGATCATCGGTGGTTTCCTGGCGATCATCGCGTACATCATCATCGCGGTGACGATCAACGGAAGCGCCACCAAGCAGGGCAAGCACGACGAACTTGCCGGCGGAACCCAGGTCGTCAAGGGCTGATCCGACCGAACCGAACACCGCTAATGCCCCGCCCGTCACACGACGGCGGGGCATTCGTCATTCCTTCTCCAATTCAACGCGCTTGCGTATTCTTTCGAATATCGGAGCAATCATCCTTCCGAAAGGGAAACCCATGACAACCGGTGGATCGGATCCGAACGACCCCGCAGGTGGCCGGCCCGGAGACCCGTACGGGCCCCCGCCGGAAGGCAACAATCCCCCGGGTGGTTACCTGCCGCCCCCGGGTGGTTACCCGCCGCCCCCGCCCCAAGGCCCCGCTGGTTATCCCCCGCCTCCCGGTGGCTACCCACCCCCGCCCGGTGGTTATCCCCCACCTCCCGGCAGCTACCCGCCACCGCCTCCGTTCCAGCAGCCTGCGCAGGGCGGCCCCGGCTCCGGCGAACTGTCGGTGGGCAACGCGATCGCATTCGGGTGGAAGAAGTTCAGTGAGAACGCTCTCACCTGGATCGCCATCGTCATCATCGCGTTCCTGATCAGCGGACTCATCCAGTTCATCTTCGGCAACGGGTTCACTGCCGAGGACGACGGTGCGTTCGAGTTCTCCGTTCTCGGCGCTATCGGCGGACTCGTCAGCACGATCGTCGGTTACCTGATTCAGGCTGCCTTCATTCGTGGTGCCCTACACGAGGTGGACGGAAACAAGCCGGCGATCGGCTCGTTCTTCCAGTTCAGCAACGTGGCGGCAGTCATCGTCGCCAGCCTGATCGTGGGTATCGCGTCGACGATCGGCTTGGTGCTGCTCGTCATTCCCGGCCTGATCATCATCTTCCTGACCTGGTTCACCCTGCCCTTCGTGGTCGACCAGAACTTCCAGCCGATTCCAGCTATCAAGGCGAGCTTCGACGTGATCTCCAAGAACGTCGGGTCCCTGCTCCTGCTGGCACTCGCACTGGTCGGTATCAACATTCTCGGTGCCATCCCGTGTGGCCTCGGGCTGCTCGTCACGGTCCCGATGACGATCATCGCCTCGACCTACGCCTACCGCGTACTGACGCGACGCTACGTATCCGCCGTCTGATCACAGGCACAGACGCCTCCTCTCACATTGTGAGAGGAGGCGTCTCTTGTTTTGTCACTTTCGCCCCACCAGTGCGTAATCTTCACGGGCAATTCGACTACGACGTCGTACGCCGACGCACAAACAGGGGGAAACGCATGAGCACTGGTGGATTCGATCCGACCGAGACCCGACAATTCGCTGCACCAGACTTCAACCAGCCACAGGGGTCCGGGTTCGGACCGACGCCGGACGCGCCGCTGCCCGGCGAGCTCGCTCCTCGACTCGGCGCCCGCATCATCGACGGGCTCATCGTTGGAATTCCCACGGGGATCGTCACTTTCTTCCTCTCGTATTCCCTGGGTCTGATCGGCGGAGTGATCGGCGCGCTACTGACCGCCGCGGCAACCATCGGGTACTTCGTGTTCCTGGAGACCACTCGTGGCCAGACATTGGGCAAGAAGATCGTGGGACTCCGCGTCGTCGGCCCGGACGGTGGACTGCCCACGCCGAAGCAGTCGCTTATCCGAAATGCCTTCTACGGCATCACCGTGCTGGGATCGATCCCGTTCCTCGGCCTTCTGTTCAACCTGGCCGGGCTGGCTTTCATCATCCTCATCGCCGTCACGATCAGCAAGAACCCGCTGCGCCAGGGCAAGCACGACGAACTCGCCGGAGGCACCCGAGTCGTTCAGCTCTGACAACCGAGTACAGGCGGGCGCGAGTCACACTCCATCGGGGTGGACTCGCGCCCGTTCCACTCGGAGTGCTTGGATAGCGCCTGTGACAGCTTCGGATCAGCAAGAAAAGTCGGCCTCGGGCGCATCGTTCGCGCACGTGAGTCGTGGCTACTATTCGACCTTCGTGGCGCTCTTCACCGCCACCCTGCTGATCTCGAATATCTGCGCGACCAAAGGGGTCGCATTCTTCGGAGATTCCGAACTGTCCATCGGACCGTTGCAGATTCTTCCGATCATCACCGACGGCGGCTTCTTCCTCTTCCCGCTCGCCTACATCATCGGCGACGTGCTCAGCGAGGTCTACGGATTCAAATCGACCCGACGCGCGATCTACCTGGGATTCGGCTCGCTGATTCTCGCGTCGGCGTGCTTCTGGATCCTCCTTCACCTGCCGTCCGCCGACTTCTACGAGAACCAGCCGGCACTCGAGTCGGTCGTGGGTGTCTACCCGCAGCTACTGCTCGCCGGTCTCGCCGGCTATCTCGTGGGCCAGCTCCTCAACTCGGTGACGCTCGTCCTCATCAAGGAGCGCACCAAGGAGAAGCACCTCTGGGCCCGCCTCATCGGCTCCACCGTGGTCGGCGAATTCGCGGACACACTGATCTTCTGTTCCATCGCGGCGACCGCCATCGGCATCGACACCTGGACGGATTTCGTGAACTACGTGATCGTCGGCTTCCTGTGGAAGACCCTCGTCGAGGTACTCGTCATGCCCGCCACTTACCGGGTGATCGCCTTCGTCAAGAAGCGTGAACCGACGTACGTGCTTCAGGAGTAGAAGCGCCCCAGCATCTGCGCCTTGAACTCGTGGAAGGTGCCGTCCTCGATGCTCGCACGAATGTCGTCCACGAGCTTCACGGTGAACCGCTCGTTGTGGATGGTGCACAGCGTCGAGGCGAGCATCTCCTTCGCCTTGAACAGGTGATGAATGTAGGCGCGCGTGTAGTTCGCACAGGTGTAGCAGTCGCAGTTCTCGTCGATCGGCGTGAAGTCCCGCCGGAATCGACTGGTGTTGATGTTGAACCTGCCGTCCGGGTGGTAGATCGCCGCGTTGCGCGCCACTCGTGACGGGTTGACGCAGTCGAACGTGTCCGCCCCGTTCTCGATGCCGGTGAAGAAGTCGTCCGGCTCGCTGATACCCAGCAGGTGGCGCGGCTTGTGCTCGGGCAACTCCTCGTTGCACCAGCGCACGATGGTGCCCAGGTTCTGCTTCTCGAGGGCACCGCCGATGCCGTATCCGTCGAAACCGTGTCCGCTCTCACCGACGATCGATTCGAGGCCACGGCATGCCTGCCGACGCAGGTCCTCGTACTGCGCTCCCTGCACGACCCCGAAGAGCGCCTGATACGGGCGGTGCGCACGCTCGGCGGTGAGCTTCTCGTGTTCGGCGATACACCGCACCGCCCACGCCTGAGTCCGCTCCACCGACTCTTCCTGATACCCGCGGGTGTTCATCAGAGTCGTCAGCTCGTCGAACGCGAACATGATGTCCGCACCCAGTCGATGCTGAATCTGCATGGACACCTCCGGCGTGAACCGGTGCATCGAGCCGTCGAGATGCGACTTGAACGTCACCCCGTCCGCGTCTACGTGTGCGAGCCGTTCCTTGCCCTGCGCGATCACGTCGTCGGACTGGACACCGATGTGTTCCATGGCGATGACCTTCTTGAAGCCGACGCCCAGGGACATGACCTGAAATCCACCGCTGTCGGTGAAAGTGGGTCCGTCCCAGTTCATGAACTTACCGAGCCCGCCGGCCTCGTCCACGATGTCCGAACCCGGCTGCAGGTACAAGTGATACGCATTCGCCAGCAACGACTGTGTACCGAGCTCTTTCATGCTCTCGGGCAGCACGGCCTTCACCGTCGCTTTCGTCCCCACCGCCACGAACGACGGGGTCGCTATGTCCCCGTGCGGAGTGTGAATGGTGCCGGTACGGCCCAAACGATCCTCGATACGTGTGCCGACCGTGAAGAACGGGTCGGGCGGAGCAGGTACGGGCTGGGCGTCATTCACATCGGCCATCCAATCACAGGCCGATCAGACGTCCGCTCCGACGAACTGGCTGTTGTACAGCCGGAAATAGGCACCGCGCGTGCGCAGGAGTTCCTCGTGACTGCCCTGCTCCACGATGCGGCCCTCCTCCATGACGACGATCAGATCGGCGTCGCGGATCGTCGACAAACGGTGTGCGATCACGAAGCTGGTGCGGTCGCTGCGCAACACTGCGGTCGCGTGTTGCACCAGGAGTTCGGTGCGGGTGTCCACGGAACTGGTTGCCTCGTCGAGAATCAGGATCGACGGCTGCGAGATGAAGGCGCGCGCAATGGTGACGAGCTGCTTCTCGCCCGCACTGATGTTGCTGCCCTCTTCGTCGACGACCGTGTCGTAACCGTCCGGCAGCGAATGCACGAACCGGTCCACGTAGCTCGCCTTGGCGGCCTGCAGAACATCCTCTTCGGTGGCGTCGGGACGGCCGTAGGCGATGTTGTCCCGAATGGTGCCGCCGAACAACCAGGCGTCCTGCAGCACCATTCCGATTCTCGAACGAAGGTCGTCACGGGTCATCTGTGCGACGTCCACTCCGTCGAGAAGGATGCGCCCGGAGTTCAATTCGTAGAACCGGAGAATGAGGTTGACCAGTGTCGTCTTGCCGGCGCCGGTGGGCCCCACGATCGCAACCATCTGCCCCGGCCGGGCCACGAGGGACAGATCCTCGATCAACGGAACCTCGGGCGAGTACCCGAACGTGACGTTCTCGAACTCGACAAGACCCTTCGGGTCTGCCGGAGTCGGCGCATCCGTCCGATCGGGTTCTTCCTCGTCCTCGTCCAGGATCTCGAAAACGCGTTCGGCCGACGCGACACCGGACTGCAGCAGATTGACCATCGCGCCGATCTGCGTGAGCGGCTGTGTGAACTGACGCGAGTACTGGATGAACGCCTGCACATCACCGAGACTCATCGTGCCCGAAGCGACCCGCATGCCGCCGATCACGGCGATCGCCACGTAATTGAGGTTGCCCAGGAACATGATGGCAGGCATGACCAGGCCGGAAATGAACTGAGCCCGATAACTGGCCTGGTAAAGCCCCTCGTTCTGCTCCTCGAAGCGGGCCTGCACCTCACGGCTACGACCGAAGACGGTGACCAGTTCGTGGCCGGTGTAAGCCTCCTCGACGTGCGCGTTGAGAGTGCCCGTGGATTTCCACTGCGACACGAAATGCGGTTTGGAACGCGTCGCGATCATCGTCGTGACGATGATGGACAACGGCACCGTCAGGACCGCGATCAGCGCCAACAACGGCGAGATCACGATCATCATCACGAGAATGCCGATCACCGTCATCACCGACACGATCAACTGGCTGATGGTCTGCTGCATCGCCTGCGACACGTTGTCGATGTCGTTGGTGACACGACTCAGGATGTCGCCACGCGCATGAGAATCGAAGTAACGCAACGGAAGACGATGCAACTTGCGCTCCACGTCGGCACGAAGCTGCTTGACCACAGACTGCACCACGATGTTGAGCACGTATCCGGCGAGCCACATGAACAAAGACGAACCGATGTAGAGGAGCAGCACCGTCACCAGGACTTTGCCGACGCCGTCGAAGTCGATACCCACGCCTGGCACGACACCCATTCCGGACACCATGTCCGCGAACGTGTCCTGACCCTGGGCGCGCAGACCGTCGATCGCCTGCTCCTTGGAAATGCCGGCGGGCAACTGCTTTCCGATGATTCCGTCGAAGATCAGGTTGGTCGCCTGGCCCAACATCCTCGGTGCCACCGCCGTGAACACCACGGAGATGGCTGCCAGCACGAGCACGACGATCACGGCTACCCGGTGTGGGCGCATCCGCCCGATCAGACGCTTCATCGACGGCCACAGCGCGTTCGCCTTGGCGTCCGGCGCACCCGGCGTCGGGATCGGCGGACCCGATTCTTTGCGTTCCGTCATCACGCTTCCTGCACGGATCGTTGGGATTCGACGATTTCCACGTAGCACGGGCACGTCGTCAGAAGGTCGTCATGAGTACCGATGCCGACGATTGCGCCGTCCTCGAGAACCACGATCTGATCGGCTCCCTCGATGGTCGACACACGCTGGGCGACGATGATCATGCAGGCTTCGGACGTTTCCGGCTTCAGCGCGGCGCGCAACCGGGCATCGGTGGCGAGGTCGAGCGCCGAGAACGAATCGTCGAACAGGTACACGGACGGTCGCCGCACCAGAGCGCGCGCGATGGCGAGACGCTGCCGTTGACCGCCGGACACGGTGGTGCCGCCCTGAGCTATCAGTGTGTCGAGGCCGTCCGGCATGGCGCGCACGAAGTCTGCGGCCTGCGAGATCTCGAGTGCGTGCCACAACTCTTCCTCGGTGGCGTCGGTCTTGCCGTACCGCAGGTTGGTGGCGACCGTGCCGGAGAAGAGATAGGGGCGCTGCGGCACCAGACCGATTCCCGACCGCAGCAGGTCCGTGTCCAGTTCACGGACGTCGGTGCCGGACACCGTCACCGCCCCCGCGGTGGCGTCGATGAGTCGCGGAATCAGCGACAGCAACGTGGTCTTGCCGGAACCGGTGCCGCCGATGATCGCCGTGGTCTTGCCCGGCTCGGCCGTGAACGTGATGTCTCTCAGAACGGGAGCATCCGCGCCGGGGAACTTGAACTCGGCGCCCCGCAGTGCGACCAGACCGGGATTCTCCATGACCGTGACCGGGTTCTTCGGCGGCACCACCGTCGACTCGGTCGCGAGAACCTCGCTGATGCGCTCGGCGCACACCGAGGCGCGGGGAGCCATCATCGCGATGAACGATGCCATCATCACCGACATCAGGATCTGCATTATGTAGCTGAGCATCGCTGTGAGCGATCCGACTTCCATTCCCCCGGCGTCGATCTCGTGGCCACCGAACCAGATGACCGCAACGCTCGTGACGTTGGCGATTACCATGACCAGCGGGAACATCATGGCGGTCAATCGGCCGACTCGCAGCGCGGTGTCGGTGAGCCTCTCGTTCGCCACCTCGAAGCGTTCTTCCTCCGAGCGTTCCCGCACGAAGGCGCGCACCACGCGCATGCCGGTGATCTGCTCGCGGAGCACACCGTTGACGCCGTCGATCCTGGCCTGCATCTCGCGGAAGGCGGGCACCATGCGCGAGATCACCCACGCCATCGTGATCGCGAGGATCGGAACGGTGATCGCAAGGATCCAGGACATTCCCGCGTCCTCGCGCACCGACATCACGACACCGCCCACGCACATGATCGGCGCCATCACGAGGATGGTGCAGCTCATCACCACAACCATCTGGACCTGTTGCACGTCGTTGGTGTTACGGGTGATTAGAGACGGGGCACCGAAGCGTCCCACTTCGCGCGAGGAGAACGTTCCCACCCGACTCATGACGGCACTACGCACATCGCGACCGAATCCCATCGCGGCCTTGGCACCGAAGTAGACGGAGCCGATGGAGCACACGATCTGCACGACGGTCACCGCGAGCATGACGCCACCGCTGAAGAGGATGTACTGCGTGTCGCCCTTCGTGACGCCGTTGTCGATGAGATCGGCGTTGAGGCTGGGCAGGTAGAGAGCCGCGGCGGTTGCCACCAATTGAAAGGCGACGACGCCCGCAAGCTCACGCTTGTAGGGACGGAGGAAGGTGCTGAGAAGTTGGATCAGCATGATGCGAGGAGATTACCAATCGAAAAGAACGACTTCCTGCGAATAAACGCCTGTGAGTGGTCAGCGAGTCCAGAGACTCGTCAACCACTCACAGGCGAAGCCGCTTTAGGACGCCGGGACCGCGGACTTCTCCTCGGGCTCGGACGGGAGAGTCTTCTTCAAGTTCTCCCCCTCGATGTCGACGTTCGGGAGAACCTTGTCGAGCCACTTCGGCAACCACCATGCCTTGTCGCCGAGCAGTGCCATCACCGACGGGATTATCACCATGCGAACGATGAACGCGTCGAAGAAGACGGCGGCGGCCAACGCGAAGCCCATCGACTTGATGAGCGAGTCCGGCTCGGCCATGAACGCCGCGAACACGGAAATCATGATGATCGCCGCTGCGCTCACCACTCGGGCGCCGTGGTTGAACCCGACCGTCACGGCTTCCTTGGCCGTCGCACCATGCACGTACTCCTCACGCATACGTGTCACCAGGAACACCTGATAATCCATTGCGAGACCGAACACCACACCGATCAGGAAGATCGGCATGAAGCTGACGATCGGCTGCGGGTTGGAGATCAGTCCGCCGAAGCCCTCCTGGAAGATCGCGACCGTGGCACCGAAGGTCGCCGCGACGCTGAGGAGAAAGCCGAGTGTCGCGGTGAGCGGCACCAGGACCGATCGGAAGACCAACAGCAGGAGCAGGAATGCGAGGCCCACGACCACCGATAGGTACGGAATCAACGCACCCTGAAGCGTGTCGGAGACGTCACCCTCCATGGCGGTCTGACCGGTCACGCCGTAGTTGACACCGATCGACTCGTTCAGATCCGACTCGGCACTGCGGATGTTGTCGACGAGATCCATCGTCGCCGGATCACTCGGGGCACTGTTCGGGGTGACCATGATCTGCGCGGTATCGCCCGCCTTGTTGGTGCCGACGACCTGCGCGTTGGACACATCGTCCTGGTCGCTGATGGTCTTCACGACCTCGCCGAAGGCTTCACCCGCCGGAACGGTTGCATCCTTGGCGTCCGCAACTACCAGCAGCGGACCGTTGCGGCCGGGACCGAATCCTTCGGACACCAGGTCGTAGGCCTGCCGCGCACTGGTTTCGGGATCGCCCGTGCCCTCGTTCGGGAGGGCCAAGCTCAGTCCAGCGGCCGGGATGGCCAACGCACCGAGGAGAACCACACCCGCGATCAGCGGGACGGCAGGACGACGCACCACGAAGGACATGTAGCGCAGTGCGGCGCTGGGCTTGCCCTCGTCGTGCTCGAGCTCCTTGCCGGACAGGAACGGGATCTTCCCGGCGAACGCCTTGCGGCCGAACAGCCCGAGCACGGCGGGCAGCAGCGTGAGTGCGATGAGCACCGCGATGAACACGGTGAACGCGGCAGCCGCACCCATGTCCGACAGGAACGGAATGCCCACGACGCGCAGGGCGATCAGCGCGATGATGACGGTGAGACCGGCGAACACCACTGCCGAGCCGGCAGTGCCGACTGCTCGCCCGGCGGCTTCGGATCTGTCGTCGGTGAGGCTCAGTTCGTGTTTGAAGCGAGACACGATGAAGAGTGAGTAGTCGATCGCGACGGCCAGACCGATCATGATCGCCAGGGTCGGCGTCATCGAGTTCAGGTCCATGAAGCCGGATGCCACGGTGATACCGAGGCTGCCGATGGCGATACCGATGATCGCGGTGATCAACGGCAGTCCTGCCGCCACGAGTGAGCCGAATGTGAGTGCGAGGACCACGGCAGCCACACCGATGCCCATGAGTTCCGATGTGCCACCGGGGGGCTCGGTCTCGTTGACGGCGGTACCACTGATCTCGACCGTGAGGCCGGCGTTCGTACCGGCGTCGGACGCTGCGGCGATCTCGTCACGCAGATCCTGAGTCACGTCACCCATTCCACCGGTGAACGGAACCTCGACATAGCCGACGGTCTTGTCTTCGTTCAGCGGGGAGAGTGCTTTCGCGTTCGCGAGTGCGGTGTCCTCGGGGATGCCTTGCGAGGACGCGGCGGCCTTGGACATCTCAGCGAGCTTGGCGTCGGCGACGACGGGATTGACCAGTGCCTGTTCGGACTGGCTCGGGTCTGCCTTCGCCTCCTCCTTCACCTGGTCGATGCCGCGAATCTTGGTCAGGACCGCATCCATGGCGGCCTGGCTCTGTTCGCTCTCGAGGGTCTGCCCCTCGGGCGCCGCGAAGACGTAACGGGCGGCAACAGCGTTCATGGGGTCCTGGCCGGCCGCCTCGGGGAAGCGCTCGGCCATCAGGTCCTGGGCGTTCTGCGCCGGGGTGCCCGGAATGGAGAACGAATCCTTGGTGGGGCCGGACAACGTTGCTGCCCCGACGCCCATCAGGACCAGGATCACCAGCCAGACGGAGAGGACGGCACCTTTTCGCCGGTAGGCGAATCTGCCGATCCGATAGAGATAGGTGGCCACGAAAGGCTCCTCGATTGTCGGTTCAGGTACAGGCGTCGGGTCGGATGAGACCCGAACTAGTGGGGCTGTGGCAGCCCCGCGCGAATTTGCCGGAACGCGTCCTGGACGAGTTCGTCCGGGCCGGACGCATCCGACTTCCCGCTCAACCACAGGTCGAGTGAGGATTTGCACACCGCGCCGACCATCATGTGCACGAGGCTCGGATACAGATCGCGATCGAGATCCGTTCCCGTTCGTTCGGCGATGACCGAGCCCAGCAGACGGGTGATGCGGGTGTGCATCTCCATCTTCTTTGCGATGAGCGCCGGACTGGACTCGACGATCTCGATCAGTTCGAAGGTCTCTTCAAGCGTTCGATTGGGATCGGTCACGATGTTCGTCGTCAGGTACTCGAGCGAATCGAGGATGGGCTCCTCGGCCGGGCGAGCGCGCAGCACCTCGACCCATCCCTTCACGAACTCCTCGAAGTGAGCGAGCACAGCTTCTTCTTTGTTGGCGAAGTAGTTGTGGAAGGTGCGGGTCGAGACTCCCGCTTCGGAAGCGATGACATCTGCGGTGACGTGTTCGATTCCGACGCGGTGCGCCAATTGAGCAGCAGCTGCCGCGAGGGCCGCACGGGTGGCGGCCTTCTTGCGGTCGCGGAGACTGAGGCAGTTGGTCACTTCATCGACGGTACCGATCTTGCAGAGCTCTGCAAGTTTGCAGAGGGGTGCAAAAAGAATGTTCTTCGCCACAGATTCGACCCCGCTGTGGCGGTAGTCACCGCACTACCGGCGACTCCAGGCCCCCGGATCCGCGGTGAGATCGTCGACGAAAGCCGGCAGCGTGCCGTCGGCAACGTCCTGAACGCTGACGTTCTCGAGCACGGCGCGCAGATTCACCCGCACGCCGATCCACACATCCTTCAAGGGCGCGGCGTGCCCCTGGTACTCGACGTCCTCCGGCCGCTCACCACGCACCGACGCAAGCGGCCCTTCGACCGTCCTGATGATGTCGGCGATCGAGATGTCCGCGCCCGCACGAGCCAGCCGGTATCCGCCCTCGGGACCTCGGCGGCTCTCGACCAGGCCACCCCTCCGCAGATCAGCGAGGACGGCTTCGAGGAACTTGTGCGGAATGTTCTGCGAGGTCGACAGGAACTCCGACTTGCGGAGCGAGGGCTCGGCAACCGCGAGTTCGACCAGCGTCCGAACTGCGTAGTCGACCCTTGCTGTGATGTGCACGCGCAATTCCTACCATCGCAGTAGAAAATCCGGCAACCCGCCGAGTTCAGGGCGGATCCGTTCAGGTGATGCCGAACTCTCGGATTCGGCGATAGATCGTCGCCCGAGAGATCCCGAGTGCCGCCGCGGCGGCGGTCTTATCACCGGAATTGTCGTGCAAACTCTGCACGATCGCGTCACGCTGCAAAGACTCGATCTGCGTCAGCCGACGTCTCGTCACGGCACGGCACTCGGCGGGCAACTTGTCGACCGCCACGACACCCGACCGCTGCTTCTGCACCACTTCCGCGAGGATGCGGCGCAATTGGGCGACGTTGCCCGGCCACGCATACCTGGCGAGCTGCGCAGCGGCGTCAGGTGACAACATGGGACCCGACCCGGTGGACATTCGTCCGAGCAAATGAGGAACGAGTTGCTCGAGGTCCCCGACACGGTGGCGCAATGGCGTCACGGGAACCACCCGGTCGAAAGCCTCCCGCAGCGCCGACGACTCCCCGGTCGGAGCGGTGTTCATCGACGCTCCCACCCAACCGTCCTGGCGGCGCTTCTCGAGGAGCCGGAGCAGATCCAAGGCCACCGACGGATCGAGAGCGTCCAGATCGCGAAGCACGAGCCTGAAATCGTCCACCTCGAGCTCGGAGGCGACGTCTCCGAGGAAGCTCTCCTGGTCGGTGTAGTCGAGTACGCCGAGCACCTTCGGCCGGCCGCCCGGCAGGTTCTCGGCAGCGGCGATGCGAAGAAGGTGGCTGCGCCCGACACCGGTTTCGCCCTCCACCAGAACCCACCGCTTCGCACGCACGCGGCGCACCACTTCGGCGCAGCTCCGCTGCCACGAGGTACTGGCTCCCACCACGCCGGGCAGCTTTGGGCGGGCAGCCGAGAGGTCGTGCACTGGCTTCGACTCGGACGCTGCGACGGTGAACACCACCGTTCCGCGACCCGCCGTTCCTGCATCCACCGGTGTGATTCGAACACTGCGCCCACTGGGCAGACTCACGGTCAGCGGTTGCACGATTGACGCAACCAGCAGATCTACGGCGTGCCCGACCAGAACCGTCTGATCGTCGTTGTCCAGAATCTTGCGCACGTAGTCGTTGACAAGGAGTACGTCTCCGCCGATAGCCAGCACACCCTTCGTGGTGCGCCGGCAAGTGCGCCGATATGCCTCGAACAGGTGGCGCTCTCGCACGCCCGAGCCGTCGAGTATCCGGCTCTCGATGTGGCGAACCGTGGACTTGGCCAAGGAGGCCAGCAGTGATCGGGTGCCGCCCGCCCACCATGTCAGGTCGAGCGCTCCGAGCAAAGTCCCGGAAATAGGGTGAACGATCGGCACACCCACACACGACATTGCGACGAGTGGGTCAGCGTAGTGTTCGTGCCCGTCGACAAGCACTGTCGCGCGAGCTTCGAGCGCGGTGCCGATCGCGTTGGTTCCGACGTGCTCCTCGGCGCAGCTGTGCCCACGCAGAATCCCGTAAGTGTCGAATGCCTGCGTCAACGCGCTGTCAGCGGAAGATCTGTCGAGCACCACCCCATCCGCTGCAGACAGAACGAGTGCCACCGGCTCGCCCGAGAGGTCCTCGGCCAGCTCACGCGTCACCGGTGCCGCGGCTCGGCCGAGCACGGTCTCGAGGTTCGGCTCCCGCACGAACGGGAATTCGAGGTTCTGGCTGTCGACGTTCCAGGACTTCGATCGCTTCCAGGAGTCGAGAACCGGCGCACGAACAACGTCCGGGAGCGCATCTCTCCCGTCGAGAAATTCTTCGCGCGCGCCCCGGATCACATCAACTGGCAAATCTGCTGGCACGCGTCGCCTTTCTTTGGTCCGCCTAGTGAAGGAACTCGTGGTGGGTCACAAGTGTCTCAAACTGAGACGTGACTCACACAATCGGCATGTTTGATTGGTGGCATGAACGGTTTCGACAAATCGGCAGAAATGCCCAACGTGACGACTATCTCCCGCACGAGACGGTCCACGATCGTCACTGACGACGGTGTTCCCCTTGCTGTCGAAACCAGTGGTCCGCGCAAGGCCCCCGTCGTTGTCGTCTTCGTTCACGGTTACACGATGCGCATGGAGTGCTGGGATGCACAGAAGCAGTATCTGCAGCGTGTGTGGGGTTCGGACATTCAGCTCGTGTCCTATGACCAGCGCGGCCACGGCTGCTCCGGCGAAGGCCACCGCGACACCTTCCGGGTATCCCAACTCGGCGATGACCTCGAAGCCGTACTCCGCACCCTGCCCGCACAGTCGAAGGTCGTCCTCGTGGGCCACTCCATGGGCGCGATGACCATCCTGGCCTGGGCCCGGCGCCACCCGGACCAGATCGGCACCACCGTCGTGGGCACCGCGTTACTGTCCACAGCGGCCGCGAAGTTGCAGCGGTCCGGCATCGCCCGACTGCTCGGGGGACCGTTGGTCCCCACCGTGCAGGCAGCAGCGTGGTGTGTGGGCCCTTTCGCGGACGTTGTCCGAGGGGCTGTCAATCCCGTGGTCGACACCGCCGTCAAGTACTACGCATTCGGAAAGAACTTCTCCGACGACGCCATCTCCAAGCGCACGGCAGCGACCATCCGTTCCACCAAGACACGCACCATGCTCGGATTCCTGAGCGCCCTCGCCGATCACGACGAGACGGCCGCGCTGCCGCTGTTGGGCTCCATCCCCACCGTCGTGCTGTGCGGGGCAGACGACAAGGTCACCCCCTTCCACCATTCCCTCGAGATCGCCGACCACGTGCCAGGCGCAGAGTTGGTCCGCGTACCCGGGTGTGGCCACATGGTGATCGACGAGAACCCCACTGCGGTGGGCGCGGCACTCGACCGACTGCTGTCCCAGGCCCACGGCCAAGATGTCCACGACCGGATACACGCCGTGCCGAACTGACCGATCTCACATTTTCCGATCACCTGGCGTCTACGCGGTGTGGGCAGCTCACCCAACCGGCACCGCTTCCACAGACGCCGGCCCTGACGACAGATCGGAAAATCGATGACACTCGCACTGGTCACCGGCAGTAGCCGGGGCATTGGATACGCCACCGCGCAGGCACTCGCAGGCAAGAGGATCTCCGTCGTACTGACGAGCAGGAGCCTGGCGGATGCCGAATCGGCCGCCACCGAGCTCCGCAACTCCAATCCAGGCATGGATGTCGAAGCACTGGAACTGGATGTCACCTCCGAATCGAGCGTAGCGGCCGCGGCCGACGAGATAGGCAGGCGCCGTGGCTCTCTCGACATACTGATCAACAATGCCGGCGTCCTCCCGGAGGCCACGGATGCCGAGCCCCACGAGTTCGCGAGCACTGATCTCTTCCGCTCGACGTTCGCGACCAACGTGTTCGGACTAGTCGCCACGACCGAGGCCTTCGTTCCTCTCCTGAAGAAGAGCGTCGCCGGCCGCGTCGTGAACGTCTCCACCAGAATGGGTTCGCTCACCGACCAGTCGGACCCCGGTTCGCCGTACTTCAGGATGGTCGTGCCGGCGTATCAGGCCTCGAAGGCGGCGGTGAACAGCATCACCGTCGGCCTGGCCAAGAAGTTGTCCGATACACCGATCAAGGTGACGGCCGTGTGTCCGGGCTTCGTGCAGACGGACCTGACGCCGGCCAACCGCGCACAGGCCCCACTGACGGCCGAAGACGCCGCCAGAGTGGTGACGGATGCGGCCGTGCTGCCCGACACCGCCGCATCCGGGACGTTCATCGATCGCGACGGGGCCGTCCCCTGGTGATCAGCCGTACGACGCGAGAATCCCCCACCTGCATTGCAGATGGGGGATTTCGTTGGCTAACCCGCGCCGCCTGACCCGTCGTTGTTCGGCGAGATGACGGCGGTACGTGAACCATCGGGGTGCCTCGGTGCCAAGGACGAATATCTACTTGCCTTTCGGTCACCCATCAGTCCGCGCAGGGAAAATCGCCTATACCAACGTTTGCGGGATGTCGGCGCGGACTCGTACGGAATCGGTTCCTTTCGCAAGTAATGACCCATGAGCCGACATTAGCCGTGGCCACCGACGTGGAACGACGCTATCTGAAGGTTCACCGTGGTCTCATACACAGATGCGAGTTCTCTTCGTCCTGCTGGCCGGATTCGGGTTTGCACTCGGTCTGCTCGTCAGTGCCGCTCTGTTGATCTGGAGCAGCGACACGTCGACTCCGAGACGCGTCAACTATGCCTTCGTGGGTGCTGACGACAGCGGGACCTCATTCGAATTCCCGAGTGGAGTGCTTCTGGCCGCCCCACTGATCGGGGCACTTCTCGGGCTGGTGCTGGCTGCAGGCCTGAGTCGGTTCGGATGGCAGCTCATCCGGAAACAATCGTGACCTCGAGGCATCGCTGGGTGACTGTCTCCGCCCTGGCCGTCTCGGTCGTCGTGCTGGCATCCTGCGGATCAACCACAGTCGGTGAGCGCGAGACTCTCGACGAGGACAGGATCATCGAGGCTTTGCAGGATGCGGGCTTCAACGTGCCGTCCGGCTTCGAGTTCGGGCAGGCGTATCAGTACGCGGAGTTCGTGGGTGAACCCTCGCGGTGGGCCCGGTTCGACGGACCTTCCGAGCTTGGCGACGGCCGAGCAGTCTCCATGGCGAATCCGACCTACCCAGCAATGACGCCAGCGGAGTGTGATGAGACAAAGGCTGGCAACTGGAGCTCACTTGGTTACGTATGCACGCCCGGAACAATCGCGACTCAGTTTCCACCGAGAGGTGCAATGGACACCGTCACCGCGCATCTCAACCACGACCAGCACCGTTCGCACCTGTTCGTCCACAGCTCCGGGCACTGACGTACCTGCAATGCGAAAGTCCCCCACCTGCACTGCAGGTGGGGGACTTCGTTGGCGGTGGCGGAGGGATTTGAACCCTCGGTACGGGGTTACCGTACACAGCATTTCGAGTGCTGCACCTTCGGCCGCTCGGACACGCCACCGCGAAGAGACATTACCGGAGGGCGCGTCTGAGCCGAAATCGGCTGGTGAGGCGGCTTAGGTCAGCTTGTCCTTGATGTTGGAGGCGGCATCCTTGGCCTTCTCGCCGGCGTCCTTCACGGCAGAGGTGAACTGATCGGCCTTGCCTTCGTTCTCCAGGTCGTTGTCGCCGGAGACGTTGCCTGCGGCTTCCTTCGCCTTGCCCGTGAGGTCGTCCTTGGCGTTTTCTGCCTTGTCTGCGATTCCCATGAGAACTCCTCCGTGAATCCGAACGAACCACCGAAGTTGGTGGCCCGGTAGTGCCGCCTGGGCACCTGTCGTCCACTCAAACACGGATTGCTGGGTGATGGCCACCGCTGGGTGGAATGTCTCACAAGATGGATTCAACCGCGCTGATCGCGGAAGAATTCGGCGAGCAACGCTGCACAGTCATTTTCCAGCACTCCGCCGCGCACCTGCGGACGATGCGTGAGTCGACGATCTCGCACCACGTCCCACAACGATCCGACCGCACCGGTCTTGGGCTCCCACGCTCCGAACACAACCCGCCCGACCCGCGCGAGCACCAGGGCTCCGGCGCACATCGTGCACGGTTCGAGAGTCACGGCGAGGGTGGCGCCTTCGAGCCGCCAGCCGTCCCCGTGCACCAGTGCGGCAGCACGCAGCGCCACGATCTCGGCGTGACCGGTGGGGTCCCCCGAGGCTTCGCGCGCATTGGCGGCACGGGCCAACTCGTTTCCGTGGGCGTCGAACACGACAGCTCCGACCGGCACATCGGCCGAATACGTCTCGCGAGCGGCATCGATCGCCGCCCTGATCATCTGCTCGTCGTCGGGCAGACCCATCTAACGCGGGAGCTTGTCCAGGACCGCGGACAGCTCGGACGTGAATCCGAGCCGTTCTGCAATCATGCCCAGTTGCTCGTCCGGATACAGGTCGGTCTCGGCGGTGATCACCGCCATCATCGGTTCGGGAAGCCCGAGGTCCGAGAGCACACTCAAGTCACCTTCCGCCCATGGTTCGATGTCATCGAGCTCGTCCGGGTCGATGTCCGGAACGTCGATGTTGAGAGCCTCGAGGACGTCGGCGGCGATGTCGTAGTCGACTGCCATCGTCGCGTCGGAGACGAGAAGTCGCGTGCCGGAAGGTGAGGGACGGAGGATGACGAAGAACTCGTCGTCCACATCGAGGAGGCCGAAGAACGCTCCGGGACTACGTAGTCCCTTGAGCTCTTGCTCGGCAGCGCTGAGGCTGGTCAACGACGTTTGGCCGAGCGCTTTCACTTTCCACGCACCGTCCTCGTGTACGACGGCGACACCGAAGCCCTCCAAGTCCTCGACCGGACTCGTGGAGGAGCTGTTCTCTCCTGCGCGCTGTGCACCCATGGAGGCAACGGTAGCCCGCAATGCGCCACTGAATGAAGTCTGTGAACAAATGTGCCAACCTGTTCGGGTGTCCGACACCAGTAGCTCCACCCCCGTCTGTGTTCTCGGCCTCGGGTTGATCGGCGGTTCGCTACTGCGCGCAGCCACCGCGGCCGGGCGCTCCACCTGGGGATACAACCGTTCGAACGCCTCGGTCGAGGCCGCACGAGCCGACGGTTTCGAGGCGGACACCGATCTCGTTGCCACCGCGAAGCGAGCTGCCGACGAGAACGCCCTTATCGTGATCGCCGTACCCGTCCCGGCGGTCGACACCATTCTCGGCGCGATAGCCGAACATGCACCCGACTGCCCGATCACCGATGTCGTCAGTGTGAAGGCGGAGATCGCCGCGGCGGTCGGCCGACACGGTCTCGCGAAGCGGTACGTCGGCGGGCACCCGATGGCAGGCACGTCCGAGTCTGGGTGGGCGGCCGGCGACGAGAATCTCTTCCGGGGCGCCGTGTGGGTCGTGGCGACCGACGAGGGCGCGGACGCGGCTGTGTGGACGGAAGTCGCCCGGCTGGCGCTCGACTGCGGGGCCGAGGTGGTTCCCGCCGATTCGAAAGAACACGACCGGGCGGCCGCGCGCATCTCCCACCTGCCGCACATCCTTGCCGAGACGCTTGCCATCACCGGCGACGCGGGTGGTCCGCTCGCGCTGGGGCTTGCCGCCGGCTCGTTTCGGGATGGAACGCGGGTGGCGGGCTCTGCCCCCCGACTGGTTCGCGCGATGTGCGAAGGCAACCAGGAAGCCCTGCTCACAGCCCTGGACGAAGCGCTCGAACTGCTGACGAAAGCCCGCACCGAACTCGCCGACCGTTCATCCACCGAGGACCTGGTCGATTCCGGGCATGCCGCCCGCCTTCGATACGAACAACGCGACGATTGGGAAATTTCGGGAATCGCCCCCGGCGACGACGGCTGGGTGATGGCTATGCGGGAGGCCGGACGCCGCGGCGGAAGACTCCGGAGCCTGTAGCGATCCGTCGTCGACACAAACCTGTCACGATGGAGTGGTGACCGATTCGCGTCGCATCCTCGTCCTCGGCTCGGGATTCGCCGGGTTGTGGGCCGCGCTCGGGTCGGCCCGAAGACTCGACCAACTCGATGCGTCGGACGTTGTCGATGTCACGGTGATCAGCAAGAAGCCCTTCCACGACATTCGGGTCCGGAACTACGAGGCCGACCTGACTTCTTGCCGCATCCCGCTCGGGGACCTGCTCGACCCTGTGGGCGTGGACCATATCGCCGGCGACGTCACGTCGATCGACACCACCGCCCGTACCGTGACGACGTCGGACAACAGCGAGCATGGTTACGACAGGTTGATCATGGCCCTCGGAAGCCAGGTCGCGAAACCGAATCTTCCGGGCGTGCGGAAGTACACCTTCGACGTCGACACCTACGACGGCGCCATCGAGTTGCAGCGCCACCTGGCCCGGTTGTCGGACAGTGACGGAGATGCCGGGGTTGCGACGGCAGTGGTCGTCGGCGCAGGTCTCACCGGCATCGAAACGGCATCCGAACTGACCGGGGCGTTGGCCAGAGCATTCGCCGACCGAGCGGTGACGCCACGAGTGATACTGGTCGACCACAACCCGCATGTCGGTTCCGACATGGGCGACTCTGCGCGGCCTGTGATCGAAGACGCCTTGAACGACAACGGGATCGAGGCGATGACGGGTGTCGGCGTTTCATCCGTGGGCGAGCGCAGCGTGACACTGTCCACAGGCCAGGAGCTGGCCGCGAGCACCGTTGTGTGGTGCGCCGGGATGCGCGCCAATCCACTCACTACGCAGATCGGTCACGAACACGACCGGTTGGGGCGCTTGCCCGTCGACGATTACCTGCGCGTCGCCGGCGTACCCGACGTGTTCGCGGCCGGCGACGTTGCAGCGGCACGGATGGACGACGAGCACCTGTCGGTGATGTCGTGTCAGCACGGGCGACCGATGGGGCGGTATGCGGGGTACAACGTCGTCGGCGACCTACTCGGACAGCCGATACTGCCGCTCCGAATACCTTGGTATGTCACGGTTCTCGACCTCGGCGCCGCGGGAGCGGTGTATACGGAGGGGTGGGACCGTCACGTGGTGTCACGCGGCGCAGAGGCCAAGGCCACCAAGATCAACATCAACACCCAGCGCATCTATCCCCCGCTGAACCGCAACCGCGAAGCACTCCTGGCCGCAGCCGCACCGTCGTTGCAGGATCGCCCCGAATAACCCCTGTGAGTGGTTGAGGAGTCCAGAGACTCTGTGCTGTCTAGGTAGACGTGGGACACGGGTGTCTACGTAGATGTGAGACAGATTCTATGCGGCGGCGGGGCGGAGTTGTCCTTGGTAGC
>NZ_JBHXNL010000011.1:0-141406 GCF_042719695.1 Rhodococcus sp. NPDC058521 | reverse complement strand
GCGTGCGGAGCGGACTCGAGGAGGGGCGGCGGGACCTCTCGGTCCACCGACCCTCCTCGAGGATCCGTTTGCGGTGACGATACGCGGTGGCGCGGGCGATACCGTTCTCCGCGCACCAGGCTTTGAAGCTACCGTCGAACATATCGGCATCTCGCTCGTGGGCAACCTTCAACGACGCATCGAGCAGCTTCATGCGGGCATCCGATCTGGCCATGGATCGTCCATAGCCGGTCTCAGGTGCCCACGCTCACCTCCACAGCAGCGTGTCGCACATCTGGGTAGACATCTCGTGTCTCACATGTCCCCAGACTGAACAGAGTCCCTGGACTCGCTAACCGCTCACAGGCGAATGCCTTTAGCGCGGCGCCATACGGAGAGCGCCATCCATACGTATGGTCTCACCGTTGAGGTAGTCGTGCTCCGCGATCATCTGCACGAGCTGTGCGTATTCGGTGGGCTTGCCGAGTCGCGACGGGAACGGCACTCCCGCCTCGAGGCCTTTGCGGTACTCGTCGGTGACACCCGCAAGCATCGGGGTGTCGATGATGCCGGGTGCGATCGTGTTGACGCGGATACCGAACTGCGCGAGATCACGGGCTGCTGGAACGGTCATGCCGTGCACGCCGCCCTTCGATGCGGAGTACGCGATCTGTCCGATCTGACCCTCGAACGCCGCCACCGACGCGGTGTTGACGACTACACCGCGTTGGCCGGATTCGTCGACGGTGTCCGTCTTGGAGATGACATCCGCGGCGAGACGCATCACGTTGAACGTGCCGAGCAGGTTGACGGTCAGAACCGTGCGGAAGAGCTCGAGGTCGTGCGGGCCCTTCTTGGACAGAATGCGGCCGGCCCAGCCGACACCGGCGCAGTTGACGACGATGCGCAGCGGAACACCCGCCTCGCCGATCTTCTCGAGAGCGGCTTTCACGTCGTCTTCGCTGGTGACGTCGGCGGGAATGAGGGTGACGCCGTCGGGGACGGTGTCACCGGCGCGTTCGATGGACTGCGCGAGATCCAGACCGAAGACGGTGGCGCCTGCATCCGCAAGACGCTTGGCAGTCGCGGCACCGAGGCCTGACGCGCCCCCGGTGACCAGTGCAGCGGTTCCCTGAATTTCCACGTTCGCTCCTCGTTCTCAGGCGACCTTCGGACGGGTCGTCTCTGGTGACTTGCACCATAACGCGAAGAGATTGTGATCGGTCACCGGGTGACGGGAAGCACAAGCGGTCCGGACCCCTCACTGATCAGGGTCACGGCGGTCGACTCGAGCCCGCCGCGGAAACTGACGTCCCCGCCCGCCACCTCCAGCCTGATCGAGTGCCCGGCATCGAACCGGTGCACGATTGCAGGCAGTGTGACGGGAACAGGAGCCGAGGGATCGGTGATCCGTACCGGCATGACGAGGCCGTTGATCAGGGTGGCCGTGCCGTCCTCGGCCACGTCGTACAGCTTGACGAACACCACGGGTTGGCCCGGAGACCGAACCCGCAACGTGACGGTGGAGATGCCGACGACTTCGAGTGGATCGGGGAGAGGTTTTGTGGTCCAGCCGGTTTGGGATCCCGGTAATGCGAGCGACGGAACCGGGTCGGCCGGTTTGGGGTCGGGCGCTTCGAGCCCGGTGGGCAGCCCGGCGACCCCCGTCGTGATGGTCGTCGCGCCCGGTACGACGCCGACGGGTGAATCGACGAGCCGCCCGTCGCCGGAGAGATGGAACTCGCGGTCGACGCCCACCGGATACGAGGAGCTCGAGGCGTAGGCAGGTTCGGCATTGCCGTCGTACTCCACCCAGTTACGGAAGTACGAGAACTGAGGTCCGGTGTCGGTGCCTGTGCCCTTCAAATGGTGATCGAACCAATCGAAGATTCGTCCTGTCTCATACTGGGTTTCGGGATCCGGCGCGGTGAAACTGAACTCGCCCGGCGCCGGGGTGAGATTGCTGTGACCCCAGGAGTGCCAGATCATCTTCGTCTCGACACCGCGTGTCCGCAGTTCGTCGTACGTGGCGACGGCCTCGTTGAGGTCGAAGAGGGTGTCCTTTTGGCCTTGCGCGAGCAGAACCGGGATGTTGATTCGATCGATGTAGCTGACGACGGAATCCGCGCGGAGCTGTTCGGTGACCGCAGGATCGAGATTCCCGATCGTCGCTGCCTCCGTGATGGCAGTGCACATGAACGGCTGAAAATTGGGGCAGTCGGCGGCTCGTGCCGGATCCGCCGCGTACCCGGCGACCTGGGGATTGGTCACCCCGCTCATGAAGAGCGCGGACGCGAACATGATCTTGGCAGCGCCGGGTACCGCTGTGGACGCACCGGACACGACCGAAGTCCCGTTGGGTGTCAGCGAGTACGGCAGGTCGTTCCACGTGATCATCGGAACGATGGTGTCGATCCGCGGATCGGTGGCAGCGGCCGCGAACTGAACCCCTCCGCCGTACGATCCGCCCACCATCCCCACACGTGGGTCGTCGACGGAGGAGTTGCCCTGGTTGTCGCGGCTGTCGCGCTCGACCACCCTCAACGGAGCGAACGGCTGCGTGAGTTCAGGGTCGGTGAAGGCGATTCCCTCCGCGCCACCAAGGAAACTCACCAGTTGCGCGGCCGCGCGGCCGTCGTACTCGGGGCTGTCTAGCGAGATCTTGCAGGAGCTGCCACCGAAGCCGAGTCCGGAATAGGTCAGTGCCGCATAGCCGTTCATGGCGAACGTGCGTGCGAGCGGAATCTGCCCCTTGTAAGAACCGCCGAAGCCGTTGGTGGTGAGGATTGCGGGGACGCGCGCGGATTCGGACGCGGAGTCCGGAAGGACGAGTTGGCCGACGATCGTGCACGGCTGAGACTCGTCCGGGCCGACGTGAACGGAGAAATAGAGAAGTTGTTCCGTGTACCCGGGCGGTTGGGCCGTGCCGACCGCAGGCAAGGCGCCGGCCTGGAGAGCCGTGGCCGCAGCCACGAAAAGCATCGAAACCAGAACGCGGAAACCTTGGCGCATCGTGCACCTTCCCGTCGAGTCGGTGTAACCGCCTGACCTCGAAGGATAGTCGTTCGTGGCGCTGCGAGTCGGCGCTTTCGTGGCTTTGCCGGAACGCGAAGAGGTAACGACACCACGCGGTAGGTCGATGTTTCGGGCAGATCCTGACGGACGAATCCGCACAGCACACGAAACTGGGAGCACGCACATGCGCATCGCACGACGTTCGAAGTTCGGGATTGCCGGGGGTATCGCTGCACTGGGCGTGGCGACAGCATTGGCGCCCACCGCATCCGCAGACCCCGCAGGGCCCACGATCGGCCCCGAGCCCGTGTCCGTCTACCAGATCCCCGCAGTAGGACTGGCAGTGAGTGGCCTGGTCGTCCCCGGCCCTTACTCCGCCTCCGTGCAAGCCGAGACGGCTGCGGTACCGGGCGAGACGACGTTCTCCGTTCCGTTCAGTCCGGAGCTGTGCGCGACGAGCGCGGGCGGCGTGGTGATCCACGTCAACTACCTGAACGTGACGAGCGGTGACCGCGGAACTGCTGTGGTCAAGCCGTGCCCGGACTTCCTCGAGCCCGCTCCCACTCACGTCACCGTCCGTACCGGATCGGGACCCGTCGCCTTCGCCGTAGCAGTGAAGGGCACGCACTACCGGCCCGATGCAGGCCAGCCGTCGACACTCGGCGTCGGCGGGTTTGTCGCCCCCTGAACCTACGAATGATGTTGAATCGGAGCATGCCTGCCCTGACACGACTGCGCATTGCCACGCTGGGGCCCTCTCGGCTCTCGGCGCGGCCACAGCTCTCGCATCGCCGGTTACCGCAGATCCGATCGGCCCCGTCATCGGCCCGGCGCCGATACCCGTCCATCAGATCCCGGCGACCGGCCTGTGGGTCGACGGGCTACCCGTTCCGGGCGCCTACTCGGGTTCGGTACTGGCACAGACCACTGCCGTTCCGGGGGAAACCCGCTTCTCGACGGCTTTCAGCCCGGACGTGTGTGGCACGACTGCCGGTGGCGCGATGCTGCAGATCAACTTCCAGAACCTCGGAACCGGTGACCACGGCAGCATGCTTCTCAAAGCGTGCAACTACTTCCCGGACCCGGCGCCTGCCCATGCGTCCGTGCGAACCGGAACGGGGCCGGTCGTGTTCTCGGTGTCCGTAGCGAGCGCGAACCTTGCCCTCAACAAAGGCCAACCCACACTGCCGGGAACGGGCGGATTCGTAGCCCCCTGACCGGGCCCTACTACTCGTACCTGCAGCCCGTCGTTCCCCGGATCGACGATGCCTTGTACGTGCCGAGGGTGATCTTGTTGCCGTCCTCACTCTCGAAGGTCACGTCGTGGTGGCCCGGTTGATCCGTCTGCACGTCGCGTCGATCCATGCCGGCTTCTGCAGCGACACGTGCCGCTGCGTCCAGAACGGCGTCCCAGACCTCGTCACGGATGGGCAGATCTGCCCCGAACAACTGCGTGGTGACCGATACGCCATCCGTGTTCGAATACGGGCCGGAACAGGTGCCTTGGCTCCGGTCGTAGCTCCAGTTCCATCGAAGCTCGGGCGCGATGGCAGTCGCGGCGTCACCGATCCGGACAACCGTGTCCGTGACCAGCTGTTCGGACTCCGCGAGAGTGGGCCAGCCGTGCATTCGCTCGGCGGCAGCCGCCACCTCGGTGTCTTCGAAGTTGTAAGGGTTCTCGCTCACGTCACCACATCCGCCCATCAGGATCGCCGTGCTCACCACCGCGACCAAAGTTCCTGTTCGCCCGAACCGATTCATCACCGCACCGCCAGATCCGGAAGACCAGCGATGATCACTGCCATGTTGTAGCCGGACGTGCGGAGCTCGCCGTTTGCACTCGACCGCGGATACTCGCTGTGCCCGTTGGAGTCCTCGCGGAGCACACCATCTTTCGTGGTTGCCTCACGCGTGGACAGCTGTTCGAGATCGGTCTGCACCGGGTCGGGGCCGAGCTTTCCGAACCCGTCGACGTAGCTGATGGGATCGTCGGGAGTCCGCATGACGAAGCCGTGGCCGTCCTTCAACCCGAGATCCGACTCGTCGTTGGCGTTGATGCCCGGCGATCCATAGAAAACGGCGTCGTCGACCGGCTGACCCGGCGAAGGGTCCTGCAGTGCGAGGGCCTGCGTGTACGAGCCATACGAATGGCCCAGCGCAGTCAGGTGTGGATCCGGCGTCTGGGAGGCGACGTCGAGGCCCTCGTAGAAGGACGCGAGCTTCGGCGCACCCGCCGCTGCCCGGTCCGACTGCCAAGAATCGACGAGCCAGCCACGCCCGATGGCCTGATCCGTGAACGGCACCCTGAAGTTTCCCGGCCCTGTCGTAGTGGGTGGTTCGTAGCCCAACCAAGCGACCGTCGCCACCGTTTCGTTCCCTCGGCCCGCGTTGTGCAGCTGCTGCTCGGTTTCCGTCTTCAGTGCCTTGCCCTCACTTGTCATACCTTCGAGCGACTCGATGGTGGTGTTGATCCCCGGCGTGGTGACCGCGATGTGATCGGCGGTGTCGGGGTCGCCCAGAGCGAATGCCGCCATCGACCTCTCCCCGGACGTCATATCGAGGAGCATCAGCTTGCCGTCCGGATTCTTCTCGACGATCTGCTCGAGTGTGTCCAGGTCCTTCAGTTTCTGTTCCGTGTACCAGAGCTCGGCATCCTTGTTGCTGAACGTGCCGCCGAACAGATTGGCATCCAGCTCGGCCCTCAGCCGATCCCGTTCGGCTTCCAACCTCGAGCGCTCGTCGTCGATCCGATTGGCGTTGGCTTCGTGCCGAACTCCCGCAGGAATGCCGTCGCGATTGCCGACCCATTCGGGACGTTCGGCCAGTATCTCCGCACGCTGGGCCTCCGGGAGGGCTTCCCAGTACTCACGATTCTCGGTGTGCGACGCGTCCCTCGGTGGCATCGGGGCGGTGAGTTCACCCTGCTCTGCGCCCCTGGCGTTTGCTTCGCCGGTGGTCTTCGCGTTCCCGGCATCGATCTCGCCTGCCGCCGCCCTGGCCAGGATGGCTGCCGCATCGGCGTCGATGTCCGCGGCCTGGCGGAGAAGGGCGCGTACGCCGGCTTCGAGTTCCGCCCTCGCGGTCTCTCGCTCGGCAGCTTCCTCGGCCGGGTGCCTCGGGTGGTCGGTTACATCGGTGACGTGCCCCGAGTCGGCGACGTCGAATCCGTTGGTGGAGGCGAAGTTGGTCAGTTCGCTCAGTTCGGCCTTCACATGCCTGAGCGCCGCCGCAGATTCGTGCGCACACTCACGGACCGCACCGATTGTCGCGGCCTCGTCGGTGAGCCTGTCGGACGTCAGCTGGAACGATCGTCGCGCCGCCTCTGCTGCGGTGTCCGACCAGGACGGCAGCCGACCGATCTCGACGATGCGCTGTTGCACGTCGGTGACCGTCGTCAGCCGACCGGACAGCGACTCTTCCAATTGTTCGAGTACGACGACGTCCCACTCACGAATCATTCTCAGATCCACGATCCCCCCAAGGCTTCGATGCGACGTCAATCTATCGAAGTCCATACTCGAGTGCACCAATTCATCCACAGGGCACGTAAGCTGACGCACCGAAGCCGACAGGGGAGGGCGAAGAGATGGCGAATGGAAATGGTGGGGCAGTCCACGTCGACACCGCACAACTACGGGCGGCCGCCGATCTGACGGACTCGGTGTTCGCCGATGCGAACACCGCACTGACCGCGACAGATCGTGAAATCACTGGTTCGTCGAGCGCGTGGACCGGCACGGCCACTGCAGCATTCGAGACGTTCGGAACGTACTTGAACGGCCGGCGTGACGCGTTGCTTGCAGATCTGGCGAAGCTGTCGGACACACTGGTCGCCAACGCCGCGACGTACGACGGTCAGGACATCGCCAATGCGGACGCAATAGTCGGAGCCGGAAGGGGGATCGGGTGATGGCTGAACTCGAACTCGATCGGGGAGCGTTGTCTCGCTGCATCGACGCGTGCAGCAAGCTCGTCGAGGACATGGATGCGCTACTCGTCCGTGCCCGGAGTGAATTGGCCCCTGCGAACATGGGTTTGGGAGAAGAGCATCTTCCCTCTGCAGCTGCCTTCACGAACTTGGTACGAGAAAAGGCCTCTGCCGCAATGGTGATCATCGAAGCGAATCGAGATCGCGCCGTCGAGATGCGCGCGGACTTCGAAAGAACGCTGGCCGCATATGACGAGCAGGATTCGGCCGCGGCGGCAAGCATCTACGGAACGTCGCTGTCCGACGCGGCTTCTCGTATCAATTCTCTTGGGTGATGGCGGCGGTTGATCCGCGGGCGCCTCGTCGGATCGATGTGGCGAGGCGAAACCCAACCAGTTCGACGTCGTGACTTCACCGTCGCCCAACCATTTTCGGAATCGTTGACCAGTGCATGGCATGCGTCGCACGCCAGTGTGAGGTTGTCGATGTCGGTGTTGCCGCCGCGCTGCCAGGAGCGCACATGATGCACAGCGCATCTGGTGGGCGGCGCCGAGCACCCGGGTCGTGTGCATCCTGCATCGGACGCGATGAGCGCGAGCCGTTGATCCGAGGACGCGAGCCGGCGCCTTCTGCCGAGGTGTAGAGGGCGCCCATCGTGGTCGAAGAGGGCGAGAATGGGGTGTGACTGCTCGGCGAGCTTCAACGCCTCCGGGATGGGCACCAGTCCACCGGACGCGGTGGTGACGACACCACCGGCGGACTTCTCGAGCTGCGCCAGCGTCATCGTGATGATCGCGGTGGCGGGCAGCCCACGATGACTGCCCAACGAACCGGAGGAAAGCACCGTGCGCAGCATCGCGGTGAGAGCGTCGTGGTTGCGCTGGCCGGTGGTTCGCGTGTCGCGGGCAGCGGCGGCAGCCAGTCGATCCCGGTCGATGCCGGAGTCTTCACTGTCTCCGGTAGGCGAATCCGGGTCGGAGGGGTTGTTCATCCCCGGGCGCGCCCACTTCTCCAGCACAGGGTCGAGGAGTGCGCGTGTGGTGGGATCGAGTTCGCCGGAGATCTTGGACATCAAGTCGGTGTCCTGCCTGGACACGTGCAGGCCGCGCCGCCGCGCGCGGTCGCGTTCGTCGGTGAGGCTGCCGTCCGGATCGAGGTAGGCCAACAATCTGTGGCCGGCTTGCTCGACGTCCTCTGGCGTGCCGTGGCGGGCGCAATCGGCCAGGATCTTTTCGGCATCCGCGATATCGGACGGTGAGACGACGCGAGGAACCTTTCGTAGCGTCTTGCTCACCGCCCGAACATGGTCGTTGCCTATCGCGCCGTCGGCACGAGCGGCGGCGGTCTCGGGCAGCGCCGGTGGAGCCGGTTGGCCGTCCATGGTGTGCCAGGTACCGACTTCCCGTGCCCGGCCCACTCGCGCGGAAGCATCCGTTGCCGACACTCGAATGATGTCGACCAGCAGCTTGTTGGGGCTGTTGTAGCCCAGGCGCCCAGGAATCGAGCGCTCCATGGCCTCGACGATCAGCCGGTCGGACACCGCGCCCAGCGTTCGCACCGTTGTTTCCAGTTGGCGGATGAATTCGACGACTTCGTCATCGGACAGATGAGTGAGGCTGTCGTGTACGAGCACGGCGGCGGCGCCTTCGAGCGCCTCCATGCTCGCTTCGAATTCCACCCCGACCCCCCAGTTCGAACTTGTGTTCGAAGTCTACCTCGGCGGTCCGACACGTGCGGCTGTTTCGGAGATTCGGCGGCGAGAACGCAGAACCGCGCCGATGATGCAGGCAAGCAACACGACGATGCCGCCGCCGATCGCACCGGCCGCGGTACCGGGGAAGATGCTGTCGAGGAGCAACCAGGCGCCGAAGACGAAGAACAGGACCGCAGCAGCAATCCGAATGACGTTCTCGGGTAGATGCTTACCGAGAACGGCGCCGACGACGATGGCGAGAGCGTCGGCGGCAACCATGCCGATGGTCGACCCGAGCCACACACCGACCGCATCGTGATCGGTGGCCAATGTGATGGTGGCAAGCATCGTCTTGTCGCCGAGCTCGGCCAGGAAGAACGCGGACGTGACGGCGAGCAGGGCTGATCGTGCAGTTCGGCCCGCCTTGCCCGACTCCTCGTGGGAAAGGGAATCTCCGCGGAGGGTCCACCCTCCGAAGATCAGGAAGGCGATACCGCCGACGATGGCGATCAGTGTGGTCGGCAGCACGACGCCGAGCGAATGACCGACCGCAACGGACACGAGGTGCACGATCGTGGTCGCGATCGTGATTCCGGACAGGACAACCCACCAGCGATAACGCAACGCGAACGTCATCGCCATGAGCTGGGATTTGTCACCGAGTTCGGCGACGAAGATCACGCCGAAGCTGAGCAGTAGGGCGGCTGGCAAAGAACATCCTCCTGACGAACTCGTAGGTCGGAGGATGGGGTGGTGCCATGACGCAAGGTTAGCTCGAGAAATCCCGAAAACCCAAACCACGCAATAAGTTTGGCGACATTGGTGGTGAAGTTTCGGGTGCCCTGACGGTGCCGAACGTGGCAGGCGAAGTCACGCCAACAGCATCGCCAGGACTGCAGTGTCGGGGTCGCCGATGGGGTCGATGCCGACCCTGCTGACCATGGATGTGACTGTGCCGTCTGCTTCGGCTTCCACCCAGGCAGCCCGGTGTTCGAGGCCGAGGTCGGGCAGGCCGGGGAGTAGCACGCATCCGGATGCGGCGCCCTCGCACTCGGGGAGGGTCGGGGCTGTCTCGGACGGCGGGTGCAACATGAGGATGGCGGGCGGTCGATGTTTCCCGAACCGGCCGGGCGCCACTGCCGACTCGCCGAGAACTGGTCCTTCGGCGATCACCAAGCCGACGGTTCCCGGGGCGGGTTCTTCGGGCAGTTCTTCGCGGACCCCGAATACTGTCGAGGTGCGCAGAATCCCGGGGAGTGTCGTGACGCGGACGGCTAGCGCGAGTAGCTGCGCCCATTCTTTGGTGGTGTCGGGCCAGCGGCCCGAGATGACGAATCCCTGCAGAATTCCTGCAGCCTGAAAAGGTGAGATGCCGACGTATCGGCCGCTGCTGTTCATCACTGCCTCCTCGGGGTGGGCGCGTGCCGCTCCGCGCACCTGTCCGGGTACTTCCAGCTTGCTCCCGATCACACCTGGCACACAAGTCCACCCGAGTGCCAGATTTCCTCAGACGTCCCTCATGATTCCCACAGAATCGGCGAACGATTGGTCGTCTAGGTTTCGGCGCATGAAATCTGTGCGCATTGCGGCGGCGATGGTGTTGGTTCTGGTGATCGTGGGTGGGGGTGCTGCGGTCGTTGCCCAGGCTCGGGACGGAGATAGGGGCGTTGCCGTGGTCAACGCCGATGCAGGTGCTGTCGTGGACGAGGTGGAGGTCCATGCGGGCGATCGCATCGCCGAGAGTTTGGGGGAGCAGTCGTCTTTGGACTGGCACGTCGTCAGTGCGGAAGAGGCCGCTGGAGGGGGCTACCTCGCCGTTGTCACGATCCCCGAGGACTTCAGTGATGCCGTCTCGTCGGTGTGGGGTCCGAAGCCGCGCAAGGCATCTCTGGACGTGCAGATGAACGTCGACGATTCGACGGTGGGCGACAGTGTGAATGCTGCTGTCGCACAGGAGGTCGGTGCGGAGGGGATATCGAACCTGTTGACGGACATCGCCGCGAACCGGTCCAAGTTTCAGCAGGCCGGGATGCTCGCCGGGTTCCTGGCGGCCGGCACGGGCGCTGCCGACTCGGCCGCTCGGGAGTTGGCGGAAGGCGCGGACGCTTTGTTGCCGTACCTCGCAACCGCGCGTGCGGGGTCCGTCGAACTGCTCGAGGTCTCCGACAAGGTCGCGGCAGTGGTGGACGAAACAGCCGGCACCGCAGACGATGTGGCGAATCGGCTCACCGAACTGGGTGCAACGCTCGGTGACGTGACAGGCAACACAGAACGGACGAAGAAGGCCCTCGACGACACTCTGAACGTGCTGCGCCGTACCCCGTTGCCGCCGGAGATTCTCGGGAACCTCGAACAGGTGTCTGCCGATCTCGGTCTGCTTTTCGAGAACCTGGACGCCGTTCCCGATCTGCTGGGTGACGACGTCGGGCCCGAATCGAACCTCGGTGATCTCGTTCGCTCGGCGATGGCACAGGTGCAGGCAGCGAGCGCACAACTGTCGGACGGAGCCCGGCAACTGGACGAAGGTATCGGTCCGATCGCAGATCAGGCGCCGGAGATGGTGGATCAGGCCACGACGCAGATGATCGACGGATTCACGAAGTTGAAGGATCTGTCTTCGCAGCTGTCCACGGACCTCGGATCGGGTGCGGCGGCGATTCCGGCCAGAAGCACCGCACAACAGAATATTTCGAGCGACGTGCTGGCGGCACCCGTCGCGGTCAGTACGTCCACGTCGTCGACCGAGCTGATCACGGCCGAACGTTTGGCGATCGGATTCGCCGTTACCACCGTGGTCTTGGCAGTGGCGTTGTTGGTCGTGACACGAAACAGGCGCGCAGCGGAAGATTCCGCTGCGCGCCTGTCGTGAGGGCGAAAGATCTAGACGATCAGGCCCGAGGTCTGGGTGCGCGCCTTCTCGAAGCGAGCGGCGACGTCGGCCCAGTTGACGATGTTCCAGAATGCCTTGACGTAGTCGCCCTTGACGTTCTGGTAGTCGAGGTAGAACGCGTGCTCCCACATGTCGAGGAGCAGCAGCGGCGTGAGGCCGATCGGGATGTTGCCCTGCTGGTCGTACAGCTGGACGATGAGCAGGCGCTGGCCGATGGAATCCCAGGCCAGGATGGACCAGCCGGAGCCCTGGATGGCGTTGGCGTTGGCCGAGAAGTGGTTCCGGAATGCGTCGAAGCTGCCGAACTGATCGTCGATCGCGGCTGCGAGTTCACCCTCGGGCTTGTCGCCACCGTCCGGGCTCAGGTTGTTCCAGAACACCGAGTGGTTGGTGTGACCACCGAGGTGGAAGGCGAGGTTCTTCTCGTGCAGGTTGACCACGGGAGCCAGCGCGTCGGACTCACGAAGCTCGGCCAGCTTCTCGAGAGCGGTGTTCGCGCCGGTGACGTAGGCGGCATGGTGCTTGTCGTGGTGCAGCTCCATGATCTTGGCCGAGATGTGCGGCTCGAGAGCTGCATAGTCGTAGGGGAGTTCCGGCAGCGTGTAAACAGACACGAGCATCCCTTCTTCGTGGGCTTGTGCGCCCATCTGTTCGATGAACGTTCTCGGGTGTGTACCCCAATTTCGGGTTCTATCCTGATCTCGGGTTATACCCAATCTCATTAGTACACCCATCGCAACAGTTGGACTCCGGAGGCCATTCCCGGGCGGAAATGTTCGAGCCCGAAATGCGCGCCGAACAGCGTGGTCGTGCGGCTGCGCGATTCGGAAACCACGTGAACAGCACCTAAACTCTCCGGGGTGTCAACCCTGCTCCCCTCGTCGACGTCACGCGACCTCGCGCCGCGTGTCGACTTGAAGGGCGCGAATCTGCTGCGATTTCTGGCGGTTCTGACCGTCCTGTACTCGCACATCTCCTTCTACCTGATCGACGATCTCGGGACGGGTTGGTGGGGCCTGGACCTGGTGTACGAGCTGTTCATCGCGCGCGGCGGGCTCAATCAGCACCTGTCGTTCCTGGGTGTTGCCGTGTTCATGACGTTGACCGGGGCGCTGATCACTCGCTCGGCCATCCGGCACAGTCCGCAGAAGTTTCTGTTGAATCGTCTCGGCCGACTGCTACCCGCATTTTGGGTGGCGATCGTGGCTGCGATCGTTCTGGTTCGGCTGGGAATCAACGGGATGTTCAGCGGCCAGGTGGGAGTCTCCAACTCCGAAGCTGTGCTCAGTTTCTTCCTCGGCAATTTCTTCTTGAAGCCGGAAGTCGCGGTGCTCGGTGTCGCGTGGACCTTGACCGTGCAGGTGACGTTCTATTTCGCGTGTGTGTTCGCGAGGCCGATCCTGCGTGCCACTCCGATCATCATGCCGCTGGCCGGCGCTGCGATCTGTTCGTTGATTCTGCTTTACAACCTGTACGTTCCCCAGCCGTACTCGGTGCCGATGCTGTCCAAGATCGCGGCCACGCTGCCGACGGTGTTCCTGGGTCAGATCATCTACCTCGGCTGGGCGCGCCTCGCGGATTGGCGCCTGATCGTGATCGCCGCATTCGCGCAGATCGAGGTCGTGCGATTCGCCACCGAGTTCCGCGTCTACTGGGCCGGGGATCGCTACCTGTGGACGATCGCGGTCGTCACGGCTTGTGTCGTGTTGATCGGTCGCTACGACGGCCAGATGAACAACTGGGCGGTGGTGCGTTGGACGGCGCAGCGCAGTTACACCATCTACCTCGTTCACACTCTCGTCCTGTACCGGGTGTACGAGAACACGGTCGGCCACTTCGGTCAGACCGGCGCGATCATAGCGTTCCTCGTCGTCATGGCTGCGGTGGCGGAAGCTCTCTACCGGTGGGTGGAAGTTCCTGCCGCACGAAAAATCGCGGCGTGGACCGATCGAAGAGCGGCCCGTGCCGCCAAACCACCAGATCGGGTGGCGACGGACACGCCTGCGCCGCGCGTAGCATCGGGGCATGTCTTGGTACGACGAACTTCTGGGTCGCGCATCAGCCGATAGCCCGATGGTCACCGCCGACAAGGCCCTACCGGGCCGAAGTCAGCCGATGCCCGTGCCAGCCGAGCACTACGTCAACGGTCACCCGATCGCCCCGCCGTTCCCGCCGGGGATGCAGACCGCCGTGGTCGCGATGGGATGTTTCTGGGGTGCCGAGAAGGGCTACTGGGAACTCGACGGCGTCTACTCGACGGCTGCCGGCTATGCGGGTGGCTACACGCCCAACCCCACCTACGAGGAAACCTGCTCCGGCCGTACCGGTCACACAGAGTCGGTTCTGGTCGTGTTCGATCCCGAGGTGATCACGTACGAGCAGATCCTCCAGCATTTCTGGGAGGACCACGACCCCACGCAGGGCATGCGGCAGGGCAATGACATGGGAACCCAGTACCGCTCGGCGATCTACACCTTCGACGAGAATCAGGTCGAGGTCGCCGAAGCGACGGGCGAACTGTTCGAGAAGCGTCTCACCACAGCCGGTTTCGGCAAGGTGACCACCGAGATCGCACCCCTCACACAGTTCTATTACGCGGAGGACTACCACCAGCAGTACCTCGCGAAGAATCCCGGCGGGTACTGCCCCGTACACGCCACTGGTGTCAGCTGCCCGGTGGGTGTCTTCAAGCAGGACGAGGTGCCCGCGCAGACCGACGTGCTGCCGCCCACCTGATACGTCCGCTCCCTCGAATCGAGGAAGAGCCCGAAAGGTGAACAGAAGAGCATGTGGAGCAGGTCAGCAAGATTGGGCCCGCTGGTACGACCGGTCGACAGAATTCAGCGCCGTTGCTTTCTGACATTGGTAGTCCTCGCGATCGCGTTGATCCCGGTCGCCGTCTTGTTCGGCGTTCGCAACGCCACCTCCCAACTCGACCTGATCGAGAATCGACGAGCCGAGCTCACCTCGGTGTCGGCGACGGTCGTGGACTCCGAAATGGAGCAGCCACAGGCGGAGTTCGTCAGTGGACCCGAAACGGCAGACATCGAGTGGAATTGGCACGGCCAGATCCGTCACGGCACCGCGATGGTGCCGCCGAGCACAGAATCGGGCACCGAGATCGATGTCTGGGTCGACCGTGGCGGCGCGTTGTCGCCGCCCCCGACAACTCATTCTGCAGCTGTCGTCGGGGGCATCGCGCTGGCCACCTTCACCTGGTTGTCGGTGGTTGTGCTGGCCACGATCGGATACCAGTTCGGCCGAATGCGCTGGGATCGCATTCGCTACCAGAAGTGGGACCGAGATCTACGCGCGTTCCTGGACTCGACCACCCGGTACTGACCATCCGCCGGTCACAGTTGAGGCATGACCTCGCTCGCGACCAGTTCGAGGTGGTCCAGATCGATGAGGTCGAGAGTCTGCAGGTAGATGCGCTGGGACCCCACCTCGGCGTAGCGGCCGATCTTGTCGACGAGTTCGGCCGGGGTGCCCGCGAGACCGTTCTCGCGAAGCTCGTCCACCTCGCGTCCGATGGCGGCGGCACGCCGCGCGATCTCGTCCTCGGTGCGTCCACAGCACAGGACGAGTGCGTTGGAGTAGACGAGTTCCTTCGGGTCTCGTCCCTTCGCGGTGCAGGCCTCACCCACGCGCTCGAACGTCGCCTTCGTGTCGTCGATGGACGCGAAGGGCACGTTGAACTCGTCGGCGAACCGGGCGGCCAGTGCTGGGGTGCGCTTCTTCCCGAGGCCACCGATCAGTACCGGCGGACCGTCGGGAGTGTGCGGCTTGGGGAGGGCCGGGGAATCGGTCAGCTTCAGGTACTTGCCGTCGTGTGAGAACGTCTCACCGACCGGCGTCCGCCACAGGCCGGTGATCACCTCGAGGGTTTCCTCGAGCCGGTCGAAGCGTTCACCGAGCGGTGGGAACGGAATGCCGTAGGCGTCGTGTTCCTCCTCGAACCAGCCGGCACCCAGTCCGAAATCGACCCGGCCGCCACTCATCTGATCGACCTGAGCGATCGATACGGCGAGGGGGCCCGGGTGCCGGAAGGTCGCCGACGTGACGAGCGTGCCCAACCTGATGGTGGAGGTCTCGCGAGCCAGGCCGGCGAGCGTGATCCACGCGTCGGTCGGGCCGGGGAGACCTTCGGAGTTCATCGCCAGGTATTGGTCGGACCGGAAGAATGCGTCGAAGCCCAGCCGCTCCGAGGCCTGCGCGACGGTGAGGAGTTGGTCGTAGGTGGCACCCTGCTGTGGTTCCGTGAAAACGCGTAGCTTCATGCGGACCAGTGTTCCTCGAGTCCCGGTCAGTACGCTCGAGGTATGGCATTCACCCTTCCGAAACCACTGGCAGATCGGCTACCGGAATCCATCGGCGGTCCCGGCGGGGGAGTGGTGCCCGTCGTGAAACTGCAGGGAATGATCGCCTCGGGTGGCGCCGGGTTCGGTCGCCAGGCGGTGAGTATCGAATCGGCCGAGGAGCCGCTCGAGCGTGCATTCACGACCGGCGGTGCGAAAGCCGTCGCCCTGATGATCAACAGTCCCGGCGGATCACCGACGCAGAGCGAGTACATCGCGACGCGCATCCGACAACTGGCCGAAAAGCACGATCTCCCCGTGATCGCGTTCTGTGAGGACGTGGTGGCATCCGGTGGCTACTGGCTCGCGTGTGCCGCCGATGAGATCTATGCGACGTCGACCTCGGTGGTCGGCTCGATCGGCGTCATCTCGTCCGGCTTCGGGTTCTCCGAGCTGATCGATCGCCTCGGGATCGAGCGACGCCTGCACTCCGCGGGTGAGGCCAAGGCGCGCCTCGATCCGTTCTCCGCGGAGAAGTCAGAGGACATCGAATGGCTTCGTGAACTGCAGCAAGGCATCCACGACGAATTCGGCGCCTGGGTGCGGTCGCGTCGTGGCGACCGCCTGCGCGGCTCCGACGAGGACCTGTTCGACGGTGAAGTGTGGCTCGGGCGCAGGGCCGTCGAGCTCGGCATCGTCGACGGTATCGGTACCCTGCGCGAGGTGATCGAGGAGAAGTACCCGGATGCCGAGATCGAGATGACCGGACCTCGTCGCACCCTCTTCGCGAAACTGGGGCTGCCGGCCGCGAGTTGGGACGGCGCGGCCGCCGCCGTGATGGGTGCGATCAACGCGCGCGCTGCCTGGTCCCGATACGGAGTGTGACCGGCACTTGCCCGTTCACGGCTTCGGAATCACCACGCCGACCGGGCCCATGCCGACGCACAGCGACAGATCGGGTGTCAGAGTGCGGATTCTGAGGTTGTCGCCGCCACCGGTCAGCCGGACGAACACTCGGTTCGGGCCTGCGGTGACGGGCACCTCGGCGGCTTTGCCGTTCTCCATTGCAATCTCGATCGCGCCGTTGGCGGACGCGAGATAGTTGAGCTGAACGGTCCACTCCCAGTTGGTCAGAGGTCCATCGAGCGGGATGTCCGTGTAGCTGCGCCGTTCCACGAGATTGCCGCAGTCGGGTGCTATGCCCTGCGTGATCGCTCGCACCCAGGTCACATCGGCGTCGACAACCTGCCCGGAGTCGTCGAGCATGCGGAGTTCCGGAGTGCTGTCGGAGAATTCGGGCCGATCGTTCAGAGGCCCGAGAACTCGGCTGACCAGGTTGTTGGGATACGCGACCGGGAGTAGCACCCAGATCGAGGTGGGCTGCTCGAGCAGTGGCACGTCGTCGTGTTCTGCGAGCGATGCCCGAGCCGTGGCGAGGTAGTCGGTGGTGGGGTTCTCTTCCCAACTCCGTGTGAACGTGTAGGTGGAATACACGCTGCTGAACGCGAAGGCGACCGTGGCGGCCACCGCGATGATCTTGGTGCGGTTCGCAGGCACACGTGAGAGCAGGGGGACTCGGTTCGGCGCTCGCAGAACGAGCGCCATCGCGATGGTGACGATCGACGCCGTGTCGGTGAAGTATCGGAGGGTCTGAGCGAGTTCGAACGTGGTATCGGCCCCCCACCTGGTGATGACCATGGCGGTCACCGAGGCGAGGAAATATGCGCCGGCCGCGATCCAGACCCAGCCCACGCGCCGTTTCCAACGCATGGTCGCGGCCACGGCGGCGACGGCCGTCAGCCAGCCCGCGACCACGAGAACGACGGGCGGCGACGACCACGGTGGACTCGGTACCCACCGCTCCCATACCCAGGGCCCGCCGAGGAGGGTGGGGAACAATCCGAGCGACGTCGCGTGGCTGAACAGCTCCCAGGCACGGCCCATACCTGCCCATTCGAATTGCGAAGAGACCGTCGTCGCGTATGCGAGCGCCCAGACCGCAACGATTGCAATGGACGTCGTCCACAGGGCACGTCCGCGTCGCCATGCCGTTTTCAGAGGCGAGGGGCTGCCGCTGACGTGGCTCAGCAGGGCTACCGTCGCGAAGGCCACGAACGGGATCAGCACCGATTTCTCGAAGAACAGCAGGCACACCGCGAACACGAGCGCTCCACTCACCGCGAAGCGTCGCCGGCCCGTGCGGCGAAGTGCGATGGCGTCGGCCGTCACCCAGGCCAGCCCGATCTGCAGGGGCAGTGCATTGAGGCCCGCTGCCCACCACGTGAATGCCGGAATCGTGAGGGGGGTGAACAGGTAGAACGTCAGCGGAATCAGCAGTACGCGCCGATCTCCGAGGAGTGCACGAAGTAGGCGCAGCACCGCCAGCGACGCGAGAGCTTGCAGCACCACAAGCATCACCAGCGGCAGGGCCCAGTCGTAGGGGGCGATGCGTGTCGCGATTCCGGCCACGACGAATGCGGCAGGCATGAAATGACCGTCGTGGTCGTAGAGCAGAAGATCGGCGGAAAGGAGGGGAAGCTCGCTGCCGCGACCGGCCAGGATGAGGTCGTCCCAGTAGAAGTCGCTGTGGCCTGCGACAACGCCGCGAACCACGAGTTGGAGGACGACGAGCGCGATCGCCGACTGCAGGACACGCGACATAGATTCCACAGATTACAGATCGAGTGGAACCAAATGGGTCTCGGCCGCGTCTGATCAAGTGTCGGGCCGATTCGGTTCGGCGACAGCCGGGGGACAGCGGCCGGTCCGGAGTTCAGGAGGGGTAATTCCGGCCCGGGCCGCTGTGGACCGTGTGGACCGATCGGTTCCCAACCTGTCGACAACACGCCCGAGGATGCGCTCTGACCTGTGAATACAAACCTCTCGGTTTGTTGAAAACTGTGGATGGGCTTGTGGAAACTGTGGATAACTCGACGTAACTGGTGGCGTGGCTCACACAATTGGGCCGAATTGGACCTTTCGGTCGGCCTCTGCCACCCACGCGTCCACATGACACAATCGGCCCACATGACACAATCGGCACAGTGAAGTGGGTTCGCGTATGAGCGTCGTGCAGGTGTGCGCAAGGTGCGCCGCGCGCTGGCCCGTCGTCGGGACACCGGTGCAATGGTGCCCACGCTGCAGCGGAGTGCTTCTGGCACCCATCCAGACGAAGACTCACCTGCGTCCGGAACGACGCGGATTTCGATGGATAGCCCGAACGCCCCTCAGGCGTCCAGCGCTTCGCAGCGACACCGCAGGCCGTTCGCCCGAGACCCCGCGATACTCGGAAATCCCTCGGTGGGGACTGCGTGACGCCCCACCCAAGCCGGTGTCGAAGAACGCCGACCGGTTCGAGCAGATGGCGGACCTCGCCGGATACATGCTGGTGCTGACCGCGATCGTGTACGCCCTGGCAGCCGTGGCCGAGCTCGGCCGGTACGTGATTCTCCTCGTCAACAGGTCCAGGCTGATCGACCCGCTCGTTCTCGCCGTTTCGGACATCAGCGTCTTCGTCCTCCAGGCCTCCGGGATGTTCGTGGCCCTCGTGGCCGCCGTCACCTCGGTCTTCTGGTTGCTTCGTGCTCGGCGCAGGGTGTTCGAGAGTTCCAGGACGACGGATCCGCGTAACCCTGTGGAGATCGCAATCGGCTGCGCGGTCCCAATCGTCAACCTGGTGATGCCCGGCGTCTTCCTTCTCGAACTCGTCCGGCGCGATCCGCGGGCGGTTCTGCTGATCCGCATCTGGTGGGTCGCTTGGGTGTGCGGAGCCGCGCTCGTGTGCTTCAACTGGCTGTGGAGAACTCGCGAGGGTCTGCAGGCAATGGCGGATGGAGTTCTGCTCGCAGCGTCCACCGCAGCATTCGCCTCGGCGATCGCCGTGCTCACTCTCGCCGTCCTGCGTCGACTCGAGAACCGGACATTGCGGGGTCGTGGAGACAAGCGCACACGCTGGGTCTTGGCCGCATGAAGCAGCTCCGTCGGGGCCCGCTCGTGGTCGCACACCGGGGTGCGTCGGCGGCACTTCCCGAACACACTCTCGCCGCCTACGAACTTGCTCTCGAAGAAGGTGCGGACGGTCTCGAATGCGATGTCCGGCTCACCCGGGACGGGCACCTCGTGTGTGTGCACGATCGGGCGATCGATCGAACGTCGAACGGCACGGGGATCGTCAGTGAGCTCTCCCTCGCCGAACTGCGCGAGTTCGACTACGGCACTCCCGATGCACCCGCGGAGATTCTGACTCTAGGTGAACTCATCACTCTCGCCCTGGACTGGCAGTCGCGTCCGGTGAAACTGTTCGTGGAAACGAAGCACCCCGTGCGATTCGGCAGCCTCGTCGAGAGCAAGGTGCTCGCCGAACTGCACCGCTTCGGGATCGCGTCGCCGCCGTCCGCCGATTACGCGAGGGCTGTGGTGATGTCCTTCTCGGCGGCCGCGGTGTGGCGGATCAGGCGGTCCGCGCCACTGCTGCCCACCGTCCTGCTCGGAGAATCCGCGCGCTACCTCGGCGGTAGCGCAGCCACGACGGTCGGTGCCACCGCGGTCGGCCCGTCCGTGAAGACACTGCGTGAGCACCCGGACACCGTGGACAAAGCGGCAGCCGCAGGGCGGGCCACCTACTGCTGGACCGTCGACGAGCGTGCAGACGTCGACCTGTGTCGCGAACTCGGTGTCGGCTGGGTCGCCACCAACCATCCGGGGCGCACCAAGAACTGGCTGGGTACCTGACCCGCAGGGCACGGACGTGTAGGTTTTGGCGTCGTGGGTAAGAAGAGCAAGAGAAACAGTGGTCCGAAGCCGGGTGGCGCGCGTGCAGAGAAGCTCGCGCAGCGTAGAGCGGAACGGGAGAGCGCCGAATCGATCGTGACGCGCCCGTTCGAGGGGGTCGCCGCCGAGTGCGACCTGGTCGCACTTCGCGAATTCGTTCCGTCCGCGACCGCACCGCTCCCCGTCCCGGGCGCCGACCGTGACATCACGCTGGCAACAGTCCTGCCCGGTGCCGTGGCCGCACTCGCCCGTGAGAACGGTGGCGTGAACGAGTCGTTCGTCGGTGTGCAGGTGCAGGCGTACTCACAGGACCTCGGTGCCGATCTCGCCGCTTCGGTCGAGTGGGTGAAGTCGGCTTCGGCAGGCGATTCCCTGCCCGCTGCCGATCCCACCGAGGACACCCCGGACTTGAAGACCGTGATCGATCCCGACGCGATCCTCGACATCACCGTCCATCAGAACTTCGACTGGTGGATTCCCGAAGGTGTGGAGCCGGCCCCCGAGGTTGCTGCCACGGTGCAGCAGGCGAACGCGGCCATCATGCCGTCGGCGCGCTTGAACGCAGACGGTGTCGTGGCCGCCTGGTGGGTCGACGCCGGGGACAAGGCACACATTCGCTGGGTTCGTCCCGAGAACGAGGACGATCTGATGCTGGCGCTCGCTCGCGTGCACGCCGCCGGTGGGTTGCACCTGGGTGAGGGATCGCGCTACGCCGGTTCGTTCCGTACACACGGACTGCTCGTCCCCGTGTTCGACCTCGACCCGGAGATGCACGCCGACGAGTGGGCCCCGGCCACCGTGGAACTGGGTAACCGGTTGGCCGAGGCCCTCGCCGTCAATGCACCTCTGACCACCGAAGAGCGTCGCGCCCGCGACGGACTGCGCGGGCGTCAGGTCACGCTGCGGTAGGTCCGATCAGATGGTTCCACCGGCTGCGCTCGGCGCGCCGGTGGAATCGCCTACGGTGCTCATCTCGCGGGCGACGAACTCTTCGAGATCGAACAGGTTGCTGCCGGCGCGATCGGCGATGTTCAGCAGTGTGGTCATGCTGGACACCTCTTCGATCTGTTCCTTGAGGAACCACTGCATGAACTGCTCGCCGAGGTAGTCGCCCTCCTCCCGGGCGGTGCTGGCGAGCTGAACGATCTGCTCGGTGACCGTCTTCTCCTGGGTCAGGGCCAGCTCGATCGGCTCACGGGCGTTGTCGAAGTGCGACTTGGCCTTGTCGACTCCGGTGAGCTCGACCTCCATGTCGCGGTCCAGGAAGTACTGGACGATCATCATCGCGTGGTTGCGCTCTTCGATGGACTGCTTGTAGAAGTGCTTGGCCAATTGCGGCAGGTCCGCATTGTCGAAATACACGGCAGTCGCGATGTATTGGTGGGACGCATTGAATTCGTTTCGAATTTGATCGTGAAGCAATGCGTGGAATTTCGTGAAGTGTGAATCGGTGGTCATGTGGACCAAGATAATGCAGGTCAGAGCGCCTGTCATCCAAGCTCGACCTAATTGTGGTAAGCGTTCCCAAAGTAAAGTTCGCCTAATCTATGTCATTGCGAAAAGGATTTCGCCACTTCTGACGATTATCGACAGAGTGAGGTTGGAACAGAGTGTGATTGTGGGCGGGACGGTGGTCGAGACCGGCCGGGGTGCGAGGCGCCGGGATCGGGGTGCACCGGTCATGGGACTACCGCCGACTCCACACCTTGCCCTCGGGTGACTGGCCTAGGGTATGAACGTGAGCCGTGACGAAATGACCGACACCGGTGGCAACCGCATCCGCCTCATCGATCGCGCTCTTGCAGACAAAGACCTGACGGCGCTCAGTCATGCTGTGGATCCTCTCGTACCCACGGATGTCGTGTCCGCCATGGAACGACTTGACCGTACTCAGCGCGCCGTCGTCTACAGGGTTCTCTCCAAGGACAGGGCATTGGCGGTCTTCGAGGATCTTCCTGCAATCCTGCAGCGCGACCTGGTCGATGCACTCCGAGACGAGGACGTCGCGACCCTCTTCGGTGAACTCGACCCCGATGACCGAGTCGAGCTTCTCGACGAGCTGCCGGCCAAGGTCGCCGGCAAACTCATGCGCGGACTGCCGGACAAGGAGCGGCAACTGACCGCTGCGATTCTCGGATACCCAGCAGGTGCGATCGGCCGTCGGATGAGCCCGGAGTTCGTGACCGCTCACCCTGACATGTCCGCAGCAGACGCCATTGACCGAGTGACTCGCGACCTCGAGGATGCCGAAACGGTGTACGTCATTCCAGTAACGGCCAACCGGGTCCTCGTGGGTGTTCTGCACCTGCGGAATTTGCTGCTCGCGGACTCACACACCCGGGTTGCCGACATCATGGAACCGCCGTGGTGGGCGTACGCCACCGACGGTGCCGAAGACGCGGCTCGGTACTGTGCGCAGTTGAAGCATTTGGCACTTCCGATCGTCGATGCGGAAACCAGGCTTGTCGGGTTGCTGACAGTCGACGACGCATTGCGGATCCTCGAAGACGCCGAGAGCGAAGATCAGGCACGCATCAGTGGTTCCGAACCACTCCGTCAGCCGTATCTGACCACTCCGATCGGACGAATTGTTCGATTGCGAGTGGTGTGGTTGCTGGTCTTGGCGATCGGCGCAACGCTGACAGTTCAGGTGCTGGAGGTATTCGAGTCCACGCTGGACAGTGTCGTCACCCTGGCGTTGTTCGTTCCCCTACTGATCGGAACGGGCGGCAACACTGGAAACCAGGCGGCCACTACTGTCACCCGCGCGCTGGCGTTGGGAGATATCGAAACGCGTGATGGCGGCAGAGTACTACTGCGGGAATTGCGTGTGGGAGTGCTTCTGGGTGCGTTGCTCGGGTCGATAGCTTTTGTCGTTGCAGGCTTGGTATACGACCGCGATATAGGACTCGTTGTCGGTCTGACTCTGCTTGCTGTTTGTTCCATGGCCGCGACGGTGGGCGGAATCATGCCGCTGGTTGCCCGAATGCTGCGGACCGACCCAGCAGTGTTCTCCAACCCATTCATTACGACATTCGTCGATGCCACTGGGCTGGTCATATACTTCCTGATCGCCAACGTTGTCCTCGGTCTCTGAATCCGAACCGTTGATTTCCATTCTGCGTGGAATTCAACTGTGCGGTTGCAGTTGCGCCGACCAGCGGCCCTCCCGATCCGACTCTGAGGCGATCCGCGGCGCGCTGCTCGGCGATGTCCTGCGAATGACCACCGCTTCAAGCGCGCCCAACCCCCATCATGGCGGTGGGTCAGTCGCCTTCGCCTGCGGCTGAGGGCTCCGTCGGATCCGCGGCGCCGCCCGTCCATTCGCGGGCGACGAAGTCCTCGATGTTGAACAGGTTGTCGCCTGCGCGGTCGACGATGGTGAGTAGCGTATTCATCTGCGACACCTCTTCGACCTGCTCCTTCAGGAACCACTGGATGAACTGTTCGCCCAGGTAATCGCCGGTGTCGCGGGCGGTGTGTGCGAGCCGAGTGATCTGCTCGGTCACCTCCTTCTCCTGGCGGAGCGCGAGTTCGACGGGTTCGCGGACAGAGGAGAACTCCGTCACCACCGGGTCGATTCCGGGGATCTTCACCTCGAGGCCGTTGTCGATGAGATACCGCACCATCATCATCGCGTGGCGCCGTTCTTCGTTGGCCTGCTCGTAGAACCGCCCGGCGAGACGGGGAAGGTCGTTCGCATCGAAGTACACGGCTACTGCCACGTACTGCTGGGAGGCGGCGAACTCGTTCTTTATCTGTTCGAGCAGCAGGACGTGGAATTCATGCGGGTTGGCAGGCTTGACGTTCATGGCATCGAGATTACCGGGCGAAGCGTGTCATCCCGGGGGTGTGGTCAACAGGTCGGGTGGGATCGGGTCGTCGTTTGCAATGGCTCCGAAGAACTGGCTCGCGCGGTCGTGATCCCATAGCAGAACGTTGCCGGAACCGTTGTCCTCGAAGCCCGAGACCGGGATCGTGGTGGTGGTCATACCGCCACGCATCGCCCAGGCCAGACGACCGAGATGCCAGATGTGGTCACTGTTGTCGACTTGCAGTGTCTCGACAGTATCGCTGGCCAGAGACCACAACCGGAACGGGTTGAGCCAGGTGGTGGGGCTGGTTGCTTTCGACAGCAGGGCGGACATGAACTTGCGTTGATTGTCCATACGATCCAGGTCGGCGAGTGCCGTGGCCCGACTACGCACGAATCCGAGCGCCTGGGTACCCGAGAGCTCCTGGCAGCCTGGTTGCAGGTCGATACCGGCAAGCGGGTCGACCATCGGCTGTTCGAGGCACATGTCCACACCGCCGACCGAATCCACGATTCCAGCGAAGCCGCCGAAGCCGATCTCGGCGTAGTGGTCGATGTGCACACCGGTGGCCTCTTCGACGGTTTGGGTGAGCAGCTGTGGCCCGCCGAGCGCGAACGAAGCGTTGACTTTGTCCTGCCCATAGCCGGGAATGGAGACGTAGGAGTCGCGCGGAATACTGACCATCGTCGGCTCACCGCTGTTCGAGATGTGGACGAGGATGATCGTGTCCGTGCGGTCGGGCCCGGTCTCGCCACCGGTAGCCAGTTCCGCTTCTTGTTCGGGGGTGAGACCTGTCCGGCTGTCGGAACCAACCAGCAGCCAGTTCGTTCCGGGAGTGTCACCGATTCGGCCTTCGTAGTCGGAGAGAGCGTCGACGCGGTTGAGCGAGCTGTCGAGGTAGAAGGTCACTCCGGCGAGCGCGAGAACGAGGACCAGGAACATCAGGCCGAAACGGCGACCCCAGTGGCGCTTGCGGCGCATCTTCGGGGGTCGGCTCGGCTCTGGTGCGCGCTTGGGTGCCTGCCGTGGTGGCGCAGGCGGGGGAGCGGAATGCCCGCGCCGGGGACCCTGCCGGTACGGCTGGTCCTCTCGATACGGCTGCGGGGTCTGCGTGGGCGCGTGCCCCTGGGGTGCCGGGCGCTGGCCCGGACCCTGTGGTGCGGGATTTCTGGGTGCCGGCGCAGGGTAGGGACGCGGCGGTGGATTGTGAGGCGCCTGCGACCAGGCCTGTTGTGGTGGGGGCGGCGCGCTTCCCGGGTTCTTGCGGATGACCTGGGTGCCCTCGGGTGGCGGCCTGTGCGGCGGCGGTCCCTGCGGGGGGCCCTGCCTGCGTGGGGGTGGCTGCTGCCCTTGTGGCTGCCTGCGCCGAGGGGGAGGGGGGTTGCCGGTCACCCCATGACTTTACTGTCCTGCCGCGGGGTCACGGGATCCAGCCGACTCGGCCGCGTAAGGCCGCGTAGCCGACGAAGCTGACGCCGTCGATCAGTGCATGGGCGATCACCAGCGGCCACAAACGCCCCGTTTTCTGCCAGTATCTGCCGAATACGAGCCCCATCACCACGTTCCCGATGCCACCACCGAAACCCTGATAGAGGTGGTAGCTGCCCCGCAGAAGGGCGGATGCCAGCAGCGACGAGTTCTCGCTCCACCCGAGTCGGCGCAGTCGCGTGATCAGGTACGCGACGACGAGGATCTCCTCCGCGCACGAATTGGCGATCGCCCACAACAGGAGAGCGGGTAGTCGCCACCAGTATTCCTCGATGGTGCTGGGGGCGACGGTCAAGTTCGCGCCCACTGCACGGGCAATCAGGTATAGGCCGAGGCCAGGAACTCCGATGAGTACTGCCAAACCGACACCCTGTGTGGCGTCGGGACGTCGGATCGAACGACCGAATCCGACAGCCTTCGGTCCCACTCCACTGCGCCACAGGAGATACAGCCCCAGGGCGCCCCAGGCGACAAGACGAAGCACGCCGAGAAGTTGTCGGGCGAAGTCGATGAACTGGTTTTCTGCTCGCGAGGTGTTGAGGGCAACAGCCTGATCGGCGAGGCCGCCAGGGGTCGCCAGAGATTCTGCCAACGACAGGACGCTGGACAAGCCGCTGAGGCCGAAGGTGACGAGAAGAACGATCGTGATCTCGACCCACAGGCCCCGACGCTCCGCGGATGACAACGGGGGCTGGGTCGACGGTGGTCGGTCCGGCCTGATCCACGAACGAACTGCGGCATCGACACTCACGCGGGAGAACACGCGTCCGACGTTAGCCGCCGGTGGTGGGCGGACATTGCGTCCGGCTATGGAGTAGGAGCGGTTCCATCAACTGCGGGCGCGAAGTCCGTTGACGAAGGGGCATCCGACGAGGAGCCGAATTGCTCGGCTCAGGGAGGTCGGGTCGTGGGCGGGCTGTGCGAAGGACAATCGGACGTCGCGATCGCCGTCCTCGTTCTCGATCCGGAGGTTCAGTCCGAACCGGTCGATACCGAGCGGGCGAACCCGGCCGGTGCGCATGTGCGGCGGCAGTTTGCGGGAGAGCAGGTCGATGAGGTCCTGATGGTCCTCGTCGAGATGCTGCAGCCACGCGCCTTCCATTTCCCAGAACGGATCGGCCGACGCATCGAGCAGTTGCTCGACCTGAACGGGCTCGGCGCCACTCGAGTCAGCCACGACCGCCGATGCGAGACGAAGCCGGAGAAGCACGGTGGTGTGTCCGATGTCGAGGAGTCCCGGGTGCGGAAACTCGGCCGCGACCTCGTCGGCGAGCTCGCGCGAGTGCGCCTCGCACAGCGAGTGGAGGGTGCCGCGCAGCCACACGAGTGACCGGACGGGTTCGCGTAGCGACAACGGGGAGTTGTCGGTCAGCTCGAGGACGGCGGGGAGGCCGCCTCCGCCGGCGAGCCAGGCAAGCGTCGCTGCCGCAGACTCGGCCGGAACGGCGACCACGACGTCGCCGCGGGGCAGGAGGTGGTGAACCGTCGTGACGGTGGGTGCGCTGCCTTCGATGGCGAGGACGGCATCCCGCGTCCTGGCACACGAGCTGCGGACGCGCTCGGCCGTTGTCGGTCCGGTGGGTGTCGTGGTGGCCATCGTTCCCCTCCCGAGAGGTCGGTACTGCAAGTCGGTGAATAAGGTAAGCCTAAATTAATATCAGCGTGGCGTGAGTCGCAACCCCTACGAGAATTACGGTGGACGAGTGTCGATCGATCTCCCCCTCGGAATTCCCCGGCCCGCCGGCCCGGAATCGCTGCTCTCCGCCCTGCTGAGCGAGCGATTCACGCAGGCAGACGAAGCTCGCACCGCGAAGACTGCGTCGGTGTGTGGTCCGCCGATCGTGTCGGCCGCGAGTCTGCTCGGCCAAGACGGGCTCGAGCTCGGAAAGATCGTCGTGGACCTCGACCTCGACCCGACGAAGCTTCGCGGCGCGCCACAGGCGGCGTACGAGGCGGTCCGGTATCAGCTCGACTGCCCGGCGGATGATCTCGGCGACGCCATCGCACTGCGGGTGCCCTCGCCCCTTGCTGTCTATCCCACGACGGGCGACCCGGGCCTCGCCGATGCGGCCCGTGCACTGGTCGACGGCGGGAAGATTCCGGGCCTCGGACGCGGGTACTCGGCTTCCGCGATTGCGGACTTCCTTTCGGTGCTCGCCCATGCCGACACCGGTTTCGTGGCGAGGGCCGACAATCCATCGGAAGTGTTGTCGATTCTGGCCGGCACGGTCGCATCCCTACGCGGCGACGATGTGCGTCGCGCTCTCGAATCCCCGAACGCCGCCAGTTTGGCCTCGTTGATTCCGGAAGCTGCATCAGCCGTTCGTGAGGTGCTGATCGGGATCGAAGTGGCAGCCCCGGTGGACGTCGGCGCACAACTGAACGCGCTCGGCCTGACATAGGGCCGTGGGCGGCACGCAAAGCCGACTTCACGAACAATCCTTCGGGCATTTTCCTGCGATGCGTAACCTCGTAGGCGTGCCTCGTATCGCGTACTTCGGACCGTCTGGAACCTTCACCGAAATGGCTCTCGCCCAGCTGGAGGCGGAAGGTGTCTTCGACGGGCCGGTCGAGCGAATCTCTGCGGCGAATCCACCCGCCACGCTCGCCAGAGTTCGTGACGGTTCGGTCGACGGTGCCGTCGTCCCGATAGAGAGTTCCGTCGAGGGCGGTGTCACGCCGACCCTCGATTCGTTGGCGGCCGGCGAACGTCTGCAGATAGTCGCCGAAACCGAGCTCGACATCGCGTTCTCGATCCTCGCCCGCCCGGGTACCGCCCTCGCCGACGTCAAGACGATCCGTGCGTACCCGCATGCGTCGGGGCAGGTCCGCGAGTGGCTGGCACGCAACCTGCCGGCCGTCGAACTGCAGCCGGCTTCCTCCAATGCCGGTGCAGCCGAGGACGTCGCGGCGGGCATCGCGGACGCAGCCGTCTCGACTGCCCTCGCCGGTACGAAACTGGGCCTGGACACCCTGGCGGGCGGGGTTGCCGACGTCGACAGCGCACGCACCCGCTTCGTCCTCGTGACTCGTCCGACGGCGCCGCCGAAGCGCACCGGTTACGACCGAAGTGCCGCAGTTCTGCTCCCCGACAACGCTCCCGGGTCGCTGGTGCGAGTTCTGTCCGAATTTGCAAGTCGTGGAATCGATCTCACTCGAATCGAGTCTCGTCCCCTCCGGACCAGCATGGGAACGTACCGGTTCTTCGTCGACTGCATCGGGCATATCGAGGACCCGCTCGTCGCGGAGGCGTTTCGGGCCGTGCACCGGACGTCCGACGTCCTCTTTCTCGGATCGTGGCCCGCCGCCAACCCGAGTGGGCCGCCACCGCCCTCCGACGACGACGCGGCCGAGTGGATCGAACGGATCCGTAGGGGAGACCGTGAATCATGAGTGGGAAACTGATCCTGGTCCGTCACGGGCAGACGGTGGCCAATGTGGCCAAACGTCTCGACACCAGGCTGCCCGGCGCACCGCTGACGACGGAGGGCTTGGCGCAGGCTGAACTGTTCGGACGAAACCTCGCTGCTCGCCGCACTCCCGCCACCCTGGTGTCCTCGTTGGCATTGCGTGCTCGACAGACGGCGGGCTTCGTCGAATCCGCGTCGGGAGTGGCGGCGCAGCTTCGAGAAGGTATTCACGAGGCGCAGGCCGGTGAACTCGAGGACCGCAGTGACCGGGAATCACACGATCTGTTCGTTAAGACCTTCCACCAGTGGCACACCGGTGACCTGAGCGCTCACGTGCCGGGCGGGGAGTCGGGCTACGACGTCTTGGACCGCTACGTGCCCGTGCTCACCGCGCTGCGCGACGAATTCCTCGGGGACCCGGCGTCCGGCGATGTTGTCGTGGTCAGCCACGGCGCCGCGATTCGTCTGGTCGGTGCGCACCTCTCCGGAGTGCCGGGATTGTTCGCTGCCAACAATCATCTGTCGAACACTCAGACCGTCGAACTGGTCCCCGCACCTGACGGTGGGTGGGAATGCGTGCGCTGGGGCTCACTGGAACCGCCGTTCGAGCACACGGTGATTCCCGGTGCGGACGACCCGATGGGTTGACCGGGCCGGCGCTACTGCAGACGATCCGCGAGTGACTCGAGGGCTTGCCGCAGGCGCTGCGTGGTTCCCGGGCTGAGCGACGACCAGGCAACGCCGTGTGCCGACACACTCGACGTGCCCACGATGCGGCCGAGTTCAGTGTCGAACACTGTCACCGGACCACCGACCGGGTCGTATTGACCGTCGCCGTAGGCGATTCCCACGATTTCGGCGTGGGTGTCGCAGCCATGGATGGCCCGGCCGAGCTGCCCTGCATCCGGAGCAGGAACACCCAGGCGCACCAGTCGGTCCGCAAGGTTGGCGCCGTCGATTCCATCGTCGAAGGCGGCGCTCAGATCGGCGGTGGGTGCATTGACGTTCTGGAACTTCATCGGCTGCGCGTTGCCGAGCGCACGAATGATCGGTGCGAACAGATCGGCACCGGCGTCCTGGACCACGAAATCGTCGCCGGCACGCATGGTGAGCACGGACATGTCCGGGCTGTACGACACGCACATCCGGGACACCGTTCCGGCGACGTACCACCGCACCGCGATTTCCCAGGTGGGGCGAGCAAGGACGCGTAGCCGGTCTTCGAGCGACTGATCCACCGTTCCGTACTGGAACAAATCTCGTTCGGTGAGGCTTTCGGTCGCTTCACGGAACGCGGCATCGCGCGCATCGAGACAGTCGTGGCGAGGGTTGGCGTCGAGCACCACCGGCAGCACGTCGAGCGAGAGCTTGTCGACGAGAAACTCGATCTCGTCGAGGCTCAGGGTGACGGGCGGGAGTGTGGTGGAGCTCGTGCCGAGCGTGGTTCCGAGGTCGATCAACGTCCAGACTGCTCCGGGTCGGCGCCGATGACGGACGGGATGACCGTACGACCATCGGAGAAGTGTTCGAAGTTCTTCAGGTACTCCGGGGTGTCCCGCTCGGCGTCGTCGTTGGCGCCACCACCCGCGCCCATTCCGCGCCCGCCCATCATGGGTCCGGAGCCCGAAGCTCCGCGGGCACCGGCCGAAGACGATGCGTCCGCGCGCATCTCACCGACACCCGCTGCGGGTGCGCCGCCCGGGCGGCCCTGTCCTCCGTCGGCTTTCCCCCAGCCCTCGGGGAGTCCGGCACCGCTGGAACCGCCGGGAGCACCGACGCCTCCGGCAGCGGGAACGCGGGCCGATGCGGCCGACGTGGAGGCGCTACCCGACATGCCGCTGCTGAAGATGGGAGCACCGCCCATCATGGGGGTGGAGGAGTTGACGCCACCGGTGGATGCGCTGATCGCGGCGCTGCCGATGTTCGTGGCGGCAGAGGTCGCGGTGGAAACCGTGGTGCTCGCGATGCTGCCTGCCTGTGAGGCGGCGGTGGTCACGCCCGGGTTCTGGCCGAGAGTCATGGCAGCGGCCGTGGCGGCCTTCACCGGATCCTTCTCGAAATCGCTGATCTCGTCGAAGCTCTCGTAGGAGTCGCCGTCCGCCTTCGTGACGATGCGGGGCGGCTGACGGTAGGTGCGCTGCAAGGCGAGGATGTTGGAAGCGGCCTCGTAGCCCTCCATGACCAGTCCGGCGCGGATGTCCATCGCACGGTCTGCGGCCTCGGCGACGGCCGCACTGCCGTTGAGGGCACCACCAGTGGTGTACGCAGTCGCCTTCGCGGACTTCACCGCCACGATCTCGGGGATGCTCGGCATGACCAATCGCGCCGTGGTGTACGCACCGGCTTCGAGGCCGGCCTTGGCTGCGGTATCGGCGGCCAGCTCGGTGCACTCCGCTGTCCACAGTGCGAACGGGGCGATCTTCGCGATGGCGGACGCGGAGGCGATGCCCTGCCAGCCGGCACCCAGTTCGGCCATGACACGCACGAGTGTTGCGTTCACGTCGAGGAAGGTGGTGGACAGCGCGGTCCACCCTGCGCTGGCGACACTGAGCGGCACCGGCCCGGCACCCGCGTTGAGGGTTGTCGAGTTGACGGTCGCACCGCGCGGCAACCAGATGACGCCTGTCAGTCCCAAAGTCATGTTGCGTTCTCCCTGAAAGTTCTGGTGTGCCGAATCACATGATCACGTCGAGGGACGCGCCCCCGGCGAGATCCTGTGCGACGTAGGTGGCTGCCTGTTGGCGCAAAGTGGCCGCCGTTGCCTGCATCTCGGCGATCCCCTGGGTAACGGCGGGCAGGAAGGTGTTGGCGACCGTGTTGAAGTAGCCCGCAGCGTGCAAGGAGACTTCTTCGGTTCCGGAAGGAAGAACGCGAATGGCCGCGGAATTGGCGGTGACCGAGGTCTGGAGGCGAGCAGCCAACAAATCCAGTTCGGCTGCTGCGGCAATGAGAGCTTCGGGGCTGACGTTGAGAGCTGGCACGGCGTCGAACTCCTTCTACCTAGTCATGGAGGCAGAGGCCCCCCTGGACGACTGCGAATACAAACTACTTGCCCAACACGTCCTGGTTTCTTGGACGCTGCAACGTGCTCCTTGGTTCCCCCGTGCCCGAAGTTTCTTCGAGCGTTCGTTCATCCCCAGCCGAGCTCGTGCAGACGATCTTCTTCTATCCCGAAGTAGTGTGCAACCTCATGTATGACGGTCACAGCCACCTCATGCACAACTTCTGTCTCTGAACTGCACATATCGAGAAGTGCGTCCCGATACACCGTAATCGTATCGGGGAGCGAACCGCCGTAATGACTGTCCCGTTCCGTCAACGCGATTCCGTGGTAAAGGCCGAGAAGGTCCGGCTCCTCGTCGTTACGGTCCTCGACGAGTACCACCACGTTGTCCAGCGCGGCCATGAGCTGGTGCGGAATGAGATCGAGTGCGTCGCCCACCAATTCTTCGAACCGTTCGGGCGTCATCTGCACCGACAACTCAGTTCCCCTCCGGCGGTGCGGCGCCGGGCAGCGGAACCGGTAGCGAACGTCCCTCGGGCACAGGTGGCGGCGGCACGGGCGGTGCACCGTCGATCAGGATGTCGCCCTTCGCGGTTCCGGTGATGGCGGCGAAACCACCGGTTTCGACTTCCTTGCCCATCGAACAGTTGATCTTGCGGCTACCGGCGAGCCAACTGTCGAGGTCCAGGTTGTCCCAGAAGAGGGTGAGGGTCTTGTCGCGAAGCGCGTCTGCCGAGCCGAGGTACTCGTTGGACGACTGGGTGCACACACCCTCGAGGTACTTGTCCTGGTCTTCGACGGACGGCATGGGACCCGGGAACTGGCCACTCAGATCGACCGCCGCGATCACCTCGAAAGCATGCGGTTGCGAGCAATCGACCGGGTCGGCGGGAACGTTCTGGTTGATGCCGATGCAGGTACCGGTGTCCCAGACGTTCGACTGGTCCTGTCCGGCCACCGCGCCGGTGAACGGGAGCAGGGTCCCGGCCGTACTGGACAGCTGGATGCCGCAGCGCAAGGTGCGGTCACCGTCGGCCCAGGCGGACTCGCTCGGGAACATCAGACCCACACTGAACTTGCCGTAGGGGTCGAACTTCGCACCCAGGTAGGAGTTGACCGAGGCGACGCAGTGCTCGTCACGCAGCGAGGCGAAGCGGAGAGCGCCCGGATAACGCGCACCGGGACCGAACTCGGCTCCCGGGTACGTGCTCAGGTCGAGCGGCGCGGCCACCTCGAATCGGTGTTCGTCGGCGCAGTCCACGCGGGCGACGTCCTGGCGATCTTCCTGAGGATCCTCCGACGGCGTCCACTCGAGGCAGTCACCGGCGACCGCAGCGTCGAACTCACCCGGCTCCGAGGACTGGGCGTGGCCCGCCGCATTGGTGTGGGTGGGGAGTCGGTCACTGCGATTGAACCCGCCGGAAATGGCGAACGTCGCGATCGCGGCCACGACGGCGCCGACCGCCACCGCGAGGAGGGCACGTCGCGTCGTGGATGCGGACATGGTTCGTCCCGACGGTGACATGGGTCGTGACGGGGATTTCGGTCGTGCCTTCCTGCGTCGGCGCGACTCCGGATCCTTGGGTTCGGGCTGCTCTTCGGACATCGCCGTCCATCATGCCTGCTCCTCTCGGCCTTTCCGAACAACTCCGCCGAATCGTCGGCGTGCTCGCCGATCGGTTTCGGCCGACATGGATTAGTTTCGAGTGACATGAGCGAACATCGCGATGACGACATCGATCCGCAGCTGCAGGAACTCGCGGGCCGGGTGTTCGACGCCGCCCGCGCAGGCGACGGTGATGCTCTCGCGACCTACGTCGACGCCGGCGTGCCGGTGAATCTCACCAACGAGAAGGGCGACACCCTGCTGATGCTGGCTGCATACCACGGCCACCAGGAGGCGGTGCAGGCATTGATCGACCGGGGTGCGGACGTCGATCGACTCAACGACAGGGGACAGTCGCCGCTGGCAGGAGCCCTGTTCAAGGGGGAGGACGCGGTGGTGCGCGCACTGATCGCCGGTGGTGCCAGCGCCACGATCGGACAACCCGCCGCAATCGATGCAGCGCGGATGTTCGGTCGGGAGGACCTCCTCGAACTGCTCGAACCGAAACCCGAATAATCGCCGCTCACGCGCCCGGTAGGGTTTGGAGTCGTGATTGACCTGAAATTCGTCCGTGAGAACCCCGAGGCCGTACGGCAGTCGCAGCGAACCCGAGGCGAGGACCCGTCTCTGGTGGACGCACTGCTCGAGGCGGACGCTTCCCGTCGTGCCGCGGTCCTCGCGGGTGACACCCTTCGTGCCGAACAGAAGGCATTCGGGAAGAAGGTCGGCCAGGCATCTCCCGAGGAGCGGCCCGCACTGCTCGAAGGCTCGAAGGAACTCGCGGCGAAGGTGAAGGAAGCGGAGGCCGCCCAGAACGAGGCCGATGCCGCACTCGACACCGCGCATCGTGCGATCTCCAACATCGTGCAGGACGGTGCGCCCGCCGGTGGCGAGGACGACTTCGTGACCCTCGAGACCGTCGGCGAGATTCCGGGGTTCGACTTCGAACCGAAGGATCACCTCGAGCTCGGCGAATCGCTCGGTCTCATCGACATGGAGCGCGGCGCCAAGGTGTCGGGTGCGCGCTTCTACTTCCTCACCGGCTTCGGCGCGATGCTGCAGCTGGGGATGCTTCAGTTGGCCGCGCAGAAGGCGATGGCCAACGGCTTCCAGATGATGATTCCGCCCGTTCTGGTCCGTCCCGAGATCATGGCAGGCACCGGCTTCCTCGGCGCCCACTCGGACGAGATCTACCACCTCGAGGACGACGATCTGTACCTCGTGGGCACCTCCGAGGTCCCGTTGGCCGGCTACCACTCGGGTGAGATTCTGGATCTGGCCGGCGGACCCAAGCGCTACGCGGGTTGGTCGTCGTGCTTCCGCCGCGAAGCGGGCAGCTACGGCAAGGACACCCGCGGCATCATTCGGGTGCACCAGTTCGACAAGGTCGAGATGTTCACCTACTGCAAGCCCGAGGATGCCGACGCAGAGCATCACCGGTTGCTGTCCTGGGAGCGCGAGATGCTCGCGGCCATCGAGGTGCCCTACCGGGTCATCGATGTGGCCGGCGGCGATCTCGGTTCGTCTGCGGCCCGCAAGTTCGATTGCGAAGCCTGGGTGCCGACGCAGAAGGCATATCGAGAGCTGACGTCCACGTCCAACTGCACGACGTTCCAGAGTCGGCGGCTGAGCGTGCGCTACCGCGACGAAAACGGGAAGCCGCAGACCGCCGCCACCCTCAACGGGACGCTCGCGACCACCCGCTGGCTCGTCGCGATCCTCGAGAATCATCAGCAGGCCGACGGGTCCGTGCGGGTGCCGGAAGCTCTCGTCCCGTTCGTGGGAACGGACGTTTTGCGCAAGTCCTGACAGGTCGGTGTCGAATGGATTGTCCGCAGGTCACCGTCCGTCGCGCGGATGCGCGCGACGTGGGCTTTCTGACCGAAATGTTGGTAGAAGCCGCCTTCTGGCGGTCCGACGATTCCGGTCGAGGTATCGGTCATGTTTTGCGCGAGCCGGATCTCGCGCACTACGTCGTGGGTTGGCCGCGTCCTGGTGACCTCGGCATGGTCGCCGAGTGTGATCGGCCAGTGGGCGCCGCCTGGCTACGGTTCTTCAACGCCTCCGAGCCCGGGTACGGGTTCGTCGACGCCGCGACCCCCGAGGTCGCCATGGGGGTGGTGAAGCAGTGGCGGGAGCTCGGTATCGGGGGCCGTCTCCTCGACGCGCTGATCGGCGCCGCCCGGGTAGTCGGTGTGCCCTCGCTCGGTCTCAGCGTGGAGCCCGACAACCGCGCGCGTCGACTCTACGAACGACACGGCTTCGAGCAGGTCGGCGAGCTGAACGGCTCGCTCACCATGCTGCTCCGTCTCTGACGTGGGCACCCGCTCATGCAGAGCGGGTGCCCGGAGCCTCTCAGAGGATTCCGGCCATCGGCTTGCCGGTTTCGATGAGGGTCTTCATGCTGCCCAGCACCCAGGGCCAGCCGCCGCCACCGGTGGCGGGATCTGCGCCGCCTGCGGTTTGACGGTCGGTTTCGGGGGCATCGGTGACGTCATGGGTGAGGGTGAGCTGGCAGGGCCCGTTCGTGAACTCGGTGATCTCCCATGTCAGCGTGGTTGCCGGTTCCTCGAGCCAGACCGGGTCCCACTTCTGCACGAGACGCTTCGGCGGGTCGGCCTCGATCACCTCGCCGTTCACGACGATGTCGGGCATGTTCATGGCCTTCATCTCCTCGCTGGCGTACGCGGTGTACTTGCCGCCGGGTGCGAGGTCGAATTCGACGGGCCCTGCGTACCCGTACTTGGTCGTGTATTCGGACGAGGTGATGGCGTCCCAGATCTTCTGGGCAGGCGCATCGATGTAGATGCTGTACACGCGGTTGTCGGTCATGGTTCCTGCTCCTCGGTGTCGTCGACGCCGTTCTCCAGGCCACGTTTGAGGTCCAGTAGGGACGTCGCAATGTGCTCGGTGTGACGGGTGTACTTGCCGATCCAGCGCTCGTGGATCGACTGGATCGGGACGGGATTGAGATGGTGAAGCTTGGTCCGACCTTCTTTGCGTGAGGTGACCAGATCGGCGTCCTCGAGCAGTTTGAGATGCTTGGCGACTCCGAAACGCGTCATCTCGGTGGTGCTGTTGACGACGCTCTCGAGCTCTCCGAGCGAGCGGCCACCGCGCTCGAACAGCGCGTCCAGTAGCAGTCGGCGGACCGGGTCCGCCAGCGCCTTGAACACGAGGTCGTCTTCCTGCACGAATCGAGAATAGGTGACTAAATAGTCGCATGTCAACGGTTGGGCAGGCTACCCTTGCAAAGACAGGGAAATGATGTAACCCTTACCTAATCAGTTTTGGTCTCGAGGGAGCTCTACATGTTCGTCTGCATCTGCAAAGCCGTCACCGAAGAAGAGGTGCACCAGCACTTCGACGACGGGGCAGGCGACGCGGACGCGGTCGGCGAGCGCTGTGGAGCCGGATGGGGATGTGGTACCTGCGTCGAACGTCTGAACGAGATCCTCTGCTCTCGTTCGGTAGGCAGCTCCACTGCTGCCTGACAACCTGAATCCCGAATCGCTGCGGTTCGGCGATAGCACTTGATACGGTCGCTTTGTTCCGGCGACCGGAGGTTGTAATGCGTGGCGACGACGAAGTTATCGCTCTACTCAACGAACAGCTGACCAGTGAACTGACCGCGATCAACCAGTATTTTCTGCATTCGAAGATGCAGGCCGACTGGGGTTTCACCAAACTGGCTGCGAAGACCCGCGAAGAATCGATCGAAGAGATGGTTCATGCGGAGAAGCTGACAGATCGAATTCTGCTGCTCGAAGGCCTGCCCAATTATCAGCGACTGCTGCCGCTGCGCATCGGCCAGAATCTTCGCGAGCAGTTCCACTCGGACCTCGCAATCGAAGTCGAGGTCGTCGAACGGCTTCGCCCGGGTGTGCAGATGGTGCGGTCCAAAGGCGACGCCACATCGGCCGGCCTTCTCGAGCAGATCCTCCGCGACGAAGAAGACCACGTCGACTACCTCGAAACCCAGATCGCGCTGATGGACAAGATGGGCGACCAGCTGTACATGGCCCAGGTCGTCGATCAACCCCCGACCGTCGGCTGAGACCAACCGGTCAGAGCTTCTTCGACCGGAGTTCGTGGCCCTTCGATGTCTTGCACCTTCCCGTTTCGAGGTCCCACTGCCAACCGTGCAGGTTGCAGGTGAGATTGGTGCCCTCGACGACGCCGAACTTCTCGAGGTCGGCTTTGAGGTGCGGGCAACGGCGCTGGATCTCGTAACCACCGAGCTCGATCGATGCATCGTCGTCGTGGGCCTCGGAGAACCAGCCGTCCGCGTAGGCGATGCGCTCGTCCGTGAGGCATTTGAAGAACGTGTAGAGGAACTCGTTGTACCCGCCGATACGCCACGCTTCGAACCGGGTCGACAGGAAGATGCTGTTCACCCAGTCCGGTTCGTCGTCGCGTAGGACGGTGCGAACCAGCTCCGGCGCGATACGGAAGCCGTAGCGGTACTTGCCGTCCTTCTCGCCCTTGGGACGAACGATGCGCTGCGGGAAGTCCAGCACCACGGTCTCGTCACCCATCACGAGGCCGACCGGGTAGCCGATACCGTCGCAGATGAGATCGGACTGGCGCATGATCGGCTCGAACTTCGCTTTGAGGCCCGCGAGGAGCGGTTCGCCCTCTGCGGGTGCCCACGTGGCCTTCTCGGCTGCGAGAACCGGTGCCATCCGCTGCGCCATGTCCTCGATGTACGCGGCCTTGTCGCTGAAGATCTTGTCGACGTCCGCATCCGGGACCGGGTGGGTGAGGTCCAGGTCGCTCCCGTGCACCTCGGCGGTCGACCCCGGGATCATGAGGATTCCGCCGTTGTTGCCGTGGATGCGCATCTGCTCCAGGAACACGATCTGATCGGGGAAGATGTTGCCTTCGTCGCCGTGATCGTCGTTGAGGTAGCGCAGTTCGTCGTCCAGGAAGACGGGCGGGCCGGCCGACGGAACGACCCAGGTGGCGCCCACCTGCTCGATGTAGCTGCGGCAACGGTCCATGCCGCGCTGGCGCTTCTGCTTCCCGAAGTTCGCCTTCGTCTTCTTCGGAATGTCGTAGACCATCGGGTACCAGATCGCACCCGAATACTGCAGGAGGTGAATATCGATCTTGCCGAACTCCCGCAGTACGTCCATGTCGACGGGACGTGCGTCGTTCATGTTGAAGCACGTGCTTTCACCGTCGGACACGACGAGGCCGGAGTCTCCGATCGGCCCGTCCGCCGGCGCGCGGAGCGCGATGATCATGATGTCCAGATCACCCTTCGGTCCGGACAACGTGTGCTTGACCGAGTCCTCGGTCTCGAAGAACTTGTGGAAGCCGAGCGCCTCGAGTTCGCGACGCAGGTCCGGCACCGGGTAGTCCGGCAACAGAACGGTCGCGTCCTTGTTGACGTGCTTCGTGAGCGTTTGCGGATCGAAGTGATCCTTGTGCAGGTGGGACACGTACAGGTAATCGCAGGCGCCGAGTGCGTCCCAGTCGAGACCGGTGTTGTCGGGGAACGGGAACCACGATCCGAAGTACGCGGGGTTTACCCACGGATCGCACAGGATCGAGCCTGCGTCCGTCTGGATGTGGAAGCCGGCGTGTCCGACACTGGTGACCTGCACTGGTTCTGCCTCCTGAAAAGCTGAGCTACTACACCAGGGTATGCGAATGACGTCGGGCGACCCACTTCGCCCGCTCACTGTCGTCGGCGGTGAGCCGGACCACAAGGAACCGACTACTGTTGTGCACCGTGGAACCTGTCTATCGAACGATCATCGGCCTTGCCCGCACGGTTTTCGCAGCCGAAGGGTTGAAGTTCACCATCCACGGTGCCGAGAACATTCCGGCGAAGGGCGGCGCTGTGCTCGCCGTCAACCACACCGGGTACATGGACTTCACCTACGCAGGAATTCCGGTACGCAACGTCAAGCGGTACATCCGGTTCATGGCGAAGAAGGAAGTGTTCGACAACAAGGTCTCCGGTCCGATCATGCGGACCTTGAAACACATTCCCGTCGACCGTGCTGCCGGCTCCGATTCGTACAAGGCGGCTGTCGCTTATCTGCAGCGCGGCGAACTGGTCGGTGTGTACCCGGAAGCCACGATCAGCCGGAGCTTCGAGATCAAGGACTTCAAGTCCGGTGCGGCGCGAATGGCACTGGAAGCCGACGTGCCGATCATCCCGATCGTGATCTGGGGTGCGCAACGTGTCTGGACCAAGGGCTTTCCGAGGAGGTTGGGGCGCACCAACACCCCGATCTCCATCAGTGTCGGCAAGCCGATCGCCCCGTACGAGCCCGCAGCGGACCTCACGGCCGAAGTGCGCTCGACGATGCAGCAGCAGCTCCTCGAACTTCAGAAGGACTACGAGCACCCCGCCGGTGAGTACTGGGTGCCTGCCCGGCTCGGCGGCGGTGCGCCCACCCTCGAGGAAGCGAACCGTATGGACGCTGAAGACGCGGCTGCGAAAGCTGCGTCCCGCCCTCCGGGCTCCGACGACAACTAGCCCTACCCCCACTACCCCCGACGAATGTCACACCCGTTCGACTCACACGAACCGGTGTGACATTCGTCGGGGGTGGGGGCAGGCACAATGAGCGGGTGAGCGCATACCCGTCCTTCCCATCGAACCGCCCGAGTCTCGTCGCTTCCGACGTGGACGGCACCCTGATCGGTCACGATGAGCGGGTGAGTGCACGGACGCGCTCGGCGGTGAGCGACGTCGTCGCATCGGGCACCCCGTTCGTACTCGCCACCGGCCGCCCGCCGCGATGGATTCCACCTGTGGTGGATGGACTCGGGTTCGCGCCGTTCGCCGTGTGCGCCAACGGTGCGGTGATCTACGACAGCGCCACGGACCGAGTTCTGAGTGCGGCGACGCTAGGGGTGGATCTGCTCGAGTGGCTCGCGGATCTGGCCGCAACAGTCCTGCCGGGATCGGGACTGGCAGCAGAACGAGTCGGAGCGAGCGCGCACGACGCGGCCACCCCGCAATTCGTCAGTGAACCCGGTTACGAACATGCCTGGCTCAACCCGGACAACACGGAACTCTCCGGTGTGGAACTGCTGTCTGCGCCTGCAGTGAAGCTGCTCGTCCGGCTCCCGGGCGCCACCAGCCAGTCGATGGTCGACGCGTTGGCGCCTCACGTCGCGGGCCAGGCAGATCTGACCTATTCCACCGACAACGGTTTGGTCGAGCTCTCGGCATCCGGTATCACGAAGGCGTCCGGGCTCCTGTATCTGGCGGACCATCTGGGGGTCGATCCGGCGTACGCCGTCGCGTTCGGGGACATGCCCAACGACATCCCGATGCTGTCCCTCGCCGGGACGGGCGTGGCGGTGGAGAACGCGCACCCCGACGCGAAGGCAGCAGCCGACGAGGTCACGACGACCAATGTCGACGACGGGGTCGCAAAAGTACTCGAGCGCTGGTGGTCCTGAGACCACCAGCGCTCGGGTTCGGGTAGGGACGTCAGCCGGCGGGAGCCGGAGCCGGTGCTGCTTCTGGAGCCGGCGCCGGTTCTGGTGCCGGAGCAGCAGCCGGTGCGGGTGCCAGCTCGGGAGCAGGCGCGGCGGCCTCGACGCGTGCACCGTTCGAGTACGTCTCCTGGTACGTGTCGTTGTACGTCTTCAGGACCTTGGTGACCAAACCGGTCAGCTCGTTGAAGATGAGCGAACCGTTCTCGAAGTCGGTCCGGAATCCGCCCGGCACTGCGTACTCGTCCGAGGTGGGGAGTCCGAGTTCACCGGCGTCGAATCCGAGGCTCTGCCAGGTCTTGTAGATCTCGCCGAGCACCGTCCACACGCCGCCGTTCGGTGCGCTGTAGATGGCGCCGTTGACGAACTGTGCACCCGTGTTGCCTGCCTTTGCCTGCAGCAGTCCGGTGAGTGCCTGGCCCAGTCGGCCGGCGTCACCGCCCTGTGCAACCCACTTCTGCACGACGGGTGACTGGTCGGCCATCCGCGCGAGTTCGCTGACGAGTGCGGGGACCTGGGAGGCCGCCTCGGCGCTTGCGTTGGTACCGGGCGACTCGGCTTGCGGCGCCGACGCCTGGATTCCGACGTCCGATCCGGCGACGTTGGCTGCCGCGATGTCGCGGATCTCGTCCATGTGGGCATAGGCGGCGTCACCCGGGCACGAGGTGTTGCCGACGTCGCGGTGGGCGAAGATGACCGGCAGGTCGACCGCCTGGCCCTGGCCGTACGGCGTGAACTCGGTGCCTTCGGAGTACATGGTGGTCTGACCCTTGGGGTCCAGGCCGGCACGGCCGAGTCGCCATCCGAGGAACTTGCCCACTGCGTCGATGCTCTCCTGGGTCGGCTCGACCGAGGAGTGGTCACCCATCATGGCGATGCCCATGGTGTTCTCGTTGAAACCACCGGCGTGAGCACCCTGTACCGGCTTGTCCAGCCCGCCTGCGCGGCCTTCGAAGACCTGGCCGTACTTGTCGACCAGCACGTTGTATCCGACGTCGCACCATCCCAGCGTCTGTGCGTGGTACGCGTAGATGCCGCGGACGATCTCGGCGGATTCGGCCTTGGAGTAGTCGTTGCTACCGGCTGTGTGGTGCACGGTCGCGCCACCGAGGAAGTCGTCGTATGTCGGCTCCTCGCAACGGATGGACTCGTCGGCGCCCCACTGTGAACGGGTGATGACGTTGGGTCCACCGGCCGATGCCGGGGTTGCGATGTCGGCGAGGTTTCCGTCGGACGGCCCCGATCCGGGCTCGATGAGCACTGCCGTGACGTCCTCGGCTCCGGTCTGTGCGGGAGCCGGCTGTTCGTGCAGCGGCTTGCTCACGGAGGCGGGGGTGTAGCCGAGCGGTGCGGCACCTTCCGGCGCGGGCTCGACGGGCGTGAGGGTTTCCGGAGTCGGCTCCGCCTCGGGTGCGGGAGCTGCTTCGGGTGCCGGTGCGGCTTCGGGAGCCGGAGCCGCCGGGGCGGGGGCTTCCTCGGGAAGGATCGTCGGAGTCAGGATCTGGACGGCCTTGGTGAGTCCCACGTAGATGGGCTCGGTGGCGACCGTGCCGTCGAACTTCGTCTTGTCGGTTGCTCGGCTGTCGACCATGTCGGGGGAGATCCACGGGCCCCAGGATCCGTCTTCCTGCATCGCGCGAACCTTGGATTCGGCGGAGGCGACCGAGTTGGAGGTGAGCGCGACCATGCTGAACGGGGTGTCCTGGTCGAGTTCCTTCACGACCGCTCCCGGCTGCTGGTCCTCGGGCGGGGCCACCGAATCGCCGGAGATGTCACCGGGAGTCGGGAGCTGGAGGGGTATCTCCAGGTTCGTGGGGATCTTCAGTCCGCGGGGCAGTGTGATCCCGTCGGGGATCTGGATGCTCGACGGGATGGGCAGGTTGCGGAGTTGTCCGATGTTGACGTCGGGCAGATCGAGACCGGTCAGGTCTTTCACCGGAATGACGATGTCGGGGACCTGTTCGAGGGCGACCTTGGCGATGTCGGTGGAAACCACCGTGTTCGATTCGTTTGCGGACTGGACGCCGGAGGGCGCGCTGGTGATGCCGAAGACCGCGAGAGGACTTGCGACAGCCAGGACGGCTACGGCCCCCAGGACGAGCGAGGGCTTCGGTCGGCGGTGCGGCAAGGGGACTCCTCAGTTGTAGGTTCCAGCGTTCGACCAGGGTCGATGTCCGTGGTCCGGACGCATATGTCTGCAACTTGCGATGGTGCTGTGGCCGGTGTGTCGGATGTTGCCAACTCCAGTCACTATTGCCACACTAGTCACACAAGTGTGTAAGGCTCAACCTTAGATTGAGACTTTAATCGAAAACTTTCACCCGCACTCACCGGACCCCCTTCGGTCGGGTTATGCGACGAGGAGTCCGTCAATGGCGAGGTCTTTCAGGAAACGCTCCATCGTGGCAGGTCCGCGCGGTGGAGGGTGGCGCAGCACGGCGCTTCGAGCGAGTGCGCTGGGGCTCGCGCCCGCCCTGACATTGGGGGCCGTAGCGGGCGGCGTGTACGTCGCGAAATCGACATCCGAAGAGCCCGTGACCTCGGTCGTTGCCTCCGACACGCCGTTCACGGTCACGGGACACGGCAATGGTCACGGTCGTGGCATGGGGCAGTGGGGTGCGTACGGGTACGCGAAGGACCAGGGATGGGCCGCCGAACGGATCCTCGGTCACTTCTACGGAGGCACCACACTCGGCCAGCTCGAGGACGCGCAGATCAGCGTGCGTATTCAAGGACAGGACGACAAGGGGCTCGACGTCTACTCCGATGCTGGTGCCGTCGTGGCAGGCAAGCAGGTGGCGCCCGGTGAGGGCGTGCACCTGACCCCCATCCCCGGCGGTGGCGCGAACGTCGTGGTCACCTCCGGGTGTGCCGGCGACGTGCTGTGGCAGGACGCGACCGATCATCCCTGGGTCGACCCCATCGACCTGGCCCCGGACCGGCCCGCGAACGAACATCTGAAGTTCTGCGGCAGCGATGCCTCGTATCGCGGGTCGCTCGGAGTGGCACTCGACGGCGTCGCGCCGCGAACTGTGAACGTGGCGAACATCGACGACTACCTGCTCGGCGTGGTTCCAGCGGAGTCGCGCGCGGATTGGGCGGACACCGGTGGCGCGGAAGCATTGCGCGCACAGGCCGTCGCCGCCCGTTCGTATGCGGCAGCCGAGAATCGCGAAACCTACGCACGTACGTGCGACACCCAGAGTTGCCAGGTGTACACCGGCTCGGCCAACGAGGACCCGCGCACTACGGACGCGGTGCGCTCCACCACGGGCATGGTGCTGACGAAGGACAACGAGGTCGTGCCGGCCGAGTTCTCCTCGTCCACAGGTGGGCACACCGCCGGTGGCGAGTTCCCGGCCGTCGAGGATCTCGGTGATTCGGCCTCGCCGCACCACGACTGGAGTGTCACGATGACGGCAGGTGACATCGGGTCGGCGTTCGGTGTCGGTGAACTGCAGTCGATCGAGGTGACGTCCCGCAACAACTTCGGGACCGACGGCGGACGAGCGACGGCCGTGAAAGTCGTCGGCACCACCGGTACGGCGGAAGTGACGGGCGCTCAGGCACGAACCAAGCTGAAACTGAGGTCGGACTGGTTCACCATCACCGAGGGCGTCACCGTGCCCGACGCGCCGGAACACGACCCCGGCCAGGCCGATCCGGACGATCCGATCGGAACGAATCCCGGTTCGCCCATCGACGAGAAGTACCGCGAAATCGGCGGCCCCGGAAGTACTCTCGGTGCACCGATCGGACCCGAGCTGATGCTTCCGAGCGAAGCGGGCAAGTTCCGGATGTACGAGAAGGGCACGATCGTGTGGACCGAGACCCTCGGTGCGCAGGTGATAGACGGCAACGTCATTCGAGAGGTGTTGCCCGGGAGTGGAAGCAGTGACCGAGAGGGTGTCGAGCAACCCGTCAGATGACGTGTCGATGCTTACGGAGACGCCGGCGCATGTCGAGGAGATAGATGTGCGCCGGCGCCCACCGGATCGGTCGCGGGACCAATCGGTACACGATGGGGAGTAGCCGCATCAGCGCGTCGAACCGGCGCTGATCGCGGGGGTCCCATGGCAGCTCGAACTTCTCACGCATGGTCTGCGGTAGCAGACCGATTGTGACGAATCGGTTGAGGGGAAGCAGTATTCGGGCCACGATGGGTACGTCCCCGCCGTCGAGCAGTGCGTGTACGTATCGGCGCACCTGATCGTCGACCTCGGTGTTCTCGATCATGTGGTCCCAGTACTTCTCGAAAGCTTCCCGGCTGTCCGGCCACGAGCTCTCGTCGACCTGGAGTGCGGTGCCGTACACCGCGGACTGACGGTAGATGCGTTCGGCAGCGTCGTCGTCGAGTTTCCCGTAGAAGCGTTCGTAGAGGTCCGAGCCGTTCTTGTAGAGCGTGGCGGCGACCCAGAGTTGCAACTCGGGATCGAAGGCGTTGTAGGTCTCGGAGCGAACGGGGACGTGCGCCTTGTTGACCATCCGCACGATCGCGCGCTTCTCCTCGGGTGTGCCGAGGGTGACGGCGTAGACGTACGTCATGGTGGTGCGAAGTCGGTCCAGGGGTCGGACGAGTGTGGTGCTGTGGTCGGCGACTCCGTGTCCGACGCCGGGGCTGGCGAGTTGTAGCAGGACCGTGGAGCCCGCTCCCAGGAACAGGAAGCTCTCACCGACGAAGTCGGCCAGGTCGAGTTCGTCTTCTCGTCGAGTACGGCGTTCGGTCAGTCGAGTGCTCATATCTCTCCCGGTGCGTGCGTCTCCGGTGTGCAACGGATATACGAATACTGTTGCATGGTTGCGGAGTTGTGGCAATGGGTCGAGCGGTATCGGCTAGATTCGACTGCGATGACCACCGACCTGTTGTCCACGCTCTTCGGCGGTGACGACCACTCCGACGTCGACGCGCGCATCCTCGAGGCAGCGCTCGAACAGTTCGCGCTGACCGGGGTGCGGCGCACCAGCACCGACGACATCGCACGCCGCGCCGGAGTCAATCGCGCCACTCTCTACCGACGTCTCGGCCCCAAGGACGACATCGTGTCCGCCGCATACCTGTACGAGGCGGTACGGGTTCTGCAACACATCGAGACCGAACTGGCCGGAGTCGACGACGTGGACGAGTACGTGGTCCGCATGTTCACCGTCACGATCACTGCGCTGCGCGGCAACCGCCTGCTCGAGCAGATGTTGCAGGTGGACCGGGAAGAAACCCTGCAGAGCCTGACGGTGGGTGCCGGCAGCGTCCTCGACCTGGCGTCACAATTTCTGGCCGGGAAGATTCGCGATCTGCGTACACGTGCAGGAACGCTCGGCTCCCCGGACGACCCGGCGACAGATCGGCATGTCACCGATCTCGCAGCACTGCTCGCCAGGCTCGCGCAGTCGTTGCTGCTGACGCAGGACGGCCCGCCGAGGCTGCGCACCGAGGACGAGATGCGCGACTTCGCCGTCTCGGTACTCGTGCCGCTCGTGAAGGGCTAGACCCAGATCCCGGCACTGTCGAGGTGTTTGGTGAGCCGGTCGGCGCCGTCGTCGAATTGTCGTCGCGTCTGTTCGGTTACCTGGGCGAAGTCTCCCGTCCGCAAGGCGGTGATCAATCGGTCGTGGCAATCGACCGCCAGTTCACCCCACGTGAGGTCTGCCGCATAGAGCCGATGAGGGGTGTACCGGACGGCGTTGTGTAGGAACCAGGCCAACTTTCCCGCTCCGGCAACGACATTGAGGTGCCGGTGGAACTCGAACTCGTAATGCTCGATCTCCCCGACGTCGCGTCTCTGTACAGCCGACCGTAGGCCGTTGCCGAAACGCTCGAGCTGGTCGATGTCCTCCGCGGTGATGACGCGCGCCGCTCGGCCTGCGAGTTCGACCGCGATCACCCCTTGCAGCCAGAAGATGTCACGGACGTCGTCGCGGCTGAGCGGCGACACCTTGTAGCCGCGATGCGGAACCAGCTCGACCATGCCTTCGCCCCGGAGAGTGAGGAGGGCCTCGCGCACCGGGGTCACGCTCACCCCGAGGTCTGCGGCCGTTTCGTCGAGACGCACGAAGTCGCCGGGACGGATCTCGCCCGACATGATGAGTCCCCGCACGTGGTCGGCGACGTCCTCCGACAGCTGCGGGCGTCTTCTCAGTGCGGGCGCGCCAGTGCGAGTGGCCATCACGCTCTCCTCACAAACCGTACGTCTTGCCGATGATGTCTCGCTGGATCTCGTTGGTGCCGCCGTAGATCGACGACACCAACGTCGTCCGAACGTGGCGCTCCATATCGAACTCCGTGGCATAACCGTATCCGCCCATCATCTGCATGCCCTCGAGCGCCACCTTCTTCGCGGTCTCGGTGAGTTTGAGCTTTGCCATCGACGCCTCGCGCGGGAACATCTTCTCGGGGTTCTCGTCCACTTTCCGTGCCACGTCGTACACGAGAAGTCGTCCGCACTCGATTTCGGTTGCGAGGTCGGCGATTCGGTGTCGGATGACCTGGAACGTTCCGACCGGGCGGCCGAACTGCTTGCGTTGGGTGACGAACTCGAGAGTGTCCGCGAAGGCGCGCTGTGCGGTTCCGAGCATCATGGCAGCCAGGATCAAGCGTTCGATGTTCAAGCCGGTCATCAGCTGGGTCCAGCCCGCGCCGACCTCTCCCACCACGGCGTCGGCGGGCAGGTGGCAGTCCGTGAAGTAGAGGTCGTTGACCTCCTTGCCGCCCATCGTGTCGATGCCACTGATCTGCAGCCCGTCGGTGTTTGCGGGAACGTGGAACATCGTGAGGCCCTCGTGCTTGGAATCGCCGCGTCCGGTCCGAGCGACCAGGAGGATGTTCTCCGCGAAGTGCGCGTTGGAGCACCAGGTCTTCTGGCCGTTCACCAGCCATCCGGAATCGGTCTTCTCGGCGCGGCAGGACAGATTGCCGACGTCGGATCCCGCTTCCGGTTCGGACATCGAGATCGACTGGGAAGCGCCTCGGACGATGCCGCCGAGAACGGTTTGCTTCTGCTCCTCGGTGCCGAAGTTCTGGTAGGCGGCGCCGGTGATGAGTGTGGGCCCGATGCCGGCGATGGGCAGCATTCCCTTGGCGGCTTCCTCGAGCAGGATGCACATGTCCACAGTGGTGCCGGCCGATCCACCGAACTCCTCGGGCGTGGTGACGCCGAGCCAGCCGAGGTCGGCCATCTTGTCGTACACGGACTGGTTGTGGGCGTGCTGCCCGTGCTCGGTGAGGGCGTCACGCTGTTCACGGGTGCCTGCTTCGCGCTTGCAGAAGTCGGACACCGCCTTTGCGAAGTCAGTCTGTTCCTGGGTGAAACTGCTGGTCATCGTTCGACTCCTGGGAGGGGTTGTCGGCAATGTGAAGTCCGCATAGTGTGAGTTTCACAACAGTAGATCACATCAAATATATGTGATGTGTGGACAACGCCGGAGGAAGTCTCGATGACCGATCAGCTGACCCCGTTCGACGCCGACCGTGAAAGCGACACCGACGCCGGACGTGAGTTCGACAGTCTCGACCCGCGAAACGGCGACGTGATCGCCACCTACCCGCTGCAGGGAACTGCCGATGTGGAGGCGGCCGTCGCCAGGGCGCGCACCGCCGCGCGCTGGTGGGACGTGCAAGGTTTTCGAGGCCGCCGCAACTGGCTGCTCGAGTTCAAGCGTGCTGTCGCCTCGGAAGCAGAGAGTCTCGCAGCAGTGGTTTCACGCGAGAGCGGAAAGCCCTCCGAGGACGCACTCCTCGAAGTGATGCTCGCGGTCGAACACCTCGACTGGGCGGCGAAGAATGCGAAGAAGATCCTGAAGCAACGCAAGGTGTCGTCGGGACTCGTGAGCGCGAATCAGGCTGCCTACGTGGGTTATCGGCCCTTCGGAGTGGTCGGAGTAATCGGGCCGTGGAACTATCCCGTTTACACCCCGATGGGATCGATCGCCTATGCATTGGCCGCGGGTAACGCGGTGGTGTTCAAGCCGAGCGAGCTCACCCCCGGAGTGGGCAAGTGGCTGGCCGACAAATGGCAGTCGATCGCACCGAGTCAGCCCGTGTTGCAGGCGATCACGGGAGACGGATCTACCGGCGCGGCTCTGTGCCGAGCCGACGTGGACAAGATCGCGTTCACCGGATCAACCGCCACGGCCAAACGAGTGATGGCTACGTGTGCCGAGAACCTCGTCCCCATCGTCGCCGAGTGTGGTGGCAAGGACGCGATGTTGGTCGCTGAGGATGCCGATATCGATGCTGCGGTCGAGTTCGCAGCCTTCGGTGCACTGGGCAATGCCGGGCAGACCTGTGCGGGGGTGGAGCGAATCTACGTGGCGAAGCCCGTTTATCAACAGTTCCTCGACAGACTGGCACAGAAGGTCGTCACCACCGAACCGGGAGGCGCGCCCGATTCCGCATACGGACCGATGACACTCGGGAAGCAGATCGGCATCGTTCGCGACCAGATCCAGGACGCCCTGTCCAAGGGTGGCAGAGCCGTGGTCGGCGGCGTCGACTCCGTCCGGGAGCGATACGTCGATCCCGTCGTGCTGACCGATGTCCCGGAGGACAGCACCGCGATCACCGAAGAGACGTTCGGACCGACGGTCGTGGTCAACGAAGTCGCCGACCTGGAAGAAGGCGTTGCGAGGGCCAACGCGTCGAAGTACGGACTCGGTGCCTCGGTCTTCACGAAGAACAAGGCGCAGGGCAGGCGGATCGCCGAGCGGCTGCAATCAGGTGTCGTCACGGTCAATTCGGTGCTCGGCTTTGCGGGAGTCCCCGCGCTGCCTTTCGGCGGTGTCGGTGATTCCGGCTTCGGACGCATCCACGGTGCGGACGGGCTGCGCGAGTTCAGCACCGTCAAATCGATGACGGTGCAGAAGTTCACCGCACCGCTCAACCTGCTCACCCTCGATCGCAAGGCCCGGGACATGAAGATCTCGGCGTGGATGCTCGCGAAGAGGCACGGATGAATTTCCTGACCGCACCCACGCGCACCGGACACGGCCGGTACGCGACTCTGCGCCGGATCCAGCAACTCGACCCCGTCGCGGACAACCACGAGATACACCGATTGACGGCCGGTTTCGAATTTCCCTGGGACTATCAACGCTCCCTCGAGTTCGCACTGTTCCGGACATACTGCGTGCCCACGGTGTCGGCTCTCCTACAGAAGACAGGGGAATTCGAGCACAAACCGCAGAAGCGGTACGACGACACGGCGCTGTTGATGGCCGAGATGGTGGAGCACGGGTACGACTCCGAGCGTGGGCGTGAGTCGCTGCGCGTCGTCAACCGCATGCATGGCAAGTACGACATCGACAATGCCGACATGCTGTATGTGCTCTCCACTTTCGTCTACGACCCGATCGATTGGATCGACAAGTACGGGTGGCGCCGTATGGATCCGAACGAGCGGCTTGCGGCGTTCCATTTCTACCGGCAAGTCGGAACGCGCATGGGTATCAAGCACATTCCGGAGTCCTTCCAGGAATTTCACACCTTCAAGTCGGACTACGAGCGAGAGCAGTTTCGGTATACGGACGACAATCACAAGGTGGGTGGGTACACGCTGGAGTTGTTCGCCAGCTGGTATCCCGCTTTCGCGAGGCCGATGGCACGTCGCGGCGTGTACGCGATGATGGACGAACAGATGGCCGTGGCATTCGGCTTTCCCTCGGGATCGAAGCGGCTCAGGTCGGTGTTGGACGCCGCCTTGTTCGCACGGGCACGAGTCGAGCGGTTGATGCCCGCGCGAACCGAGTCCAAATCGTCGAAGGATCCACACAACCGGACTTACCCCGGGTATCCGGTCGGCTACCGGCCGGCCGACCTGGGCGCGGACAATCGGTCTCGTTCGCGGCCGGAATAGGTGCCGGTCACGCCAATTGCGAGTCGCTCAGGGTGGTGAGCATGAGCGTCTTCACGCGTGCCGGAGCGCCGGAGTCGGAATCGAATCGCAGTAGACCCCCGACGTCGAGTACCAGCCCGAGGGCGGCGTGGACGAGGAAGCGCGCCTCGGCGACGGCGAGGTCCGGGCGGGTGTCCCGTAGCAGTTGCGCCCACTCGTCGATGTTGATGCGCTGCACGTTTCGCAGTGTCGTCCGTTCGTCGGCGGGCAGATTCAGGATCTCCGCGTAATACACGGAGATGAGTTCGTGGTGCCGGAACGAGAGGTCGACATAGACCTCGACGAGGCCGGTCAGTGCCTCGTGTGGTGTGTTCGCACGTTCGAGTGCGGATCCCACTGCCAGGGCGAGGCGGTCGCCGGCACGACGAAAGTTCGTGGCGAGCAGGTCGGACTTGCCGGAGAAGTGCCGATACACCCCGGACGCATTCATGCCCGCTGCCACGGCGATCTCTTCGATGCTCACCTCGTGGTAGCCGTAGCGGTAGAACAGATGCAGCGATTCCGCCAGCAGCAGTTCACGTTTCGATGCGGTGAGCATTCCACGATTCGGATCTGTGACGGACTCGCTCACGCGGCCCTTCAGTTTCGGGAGTTCGGTGTGCAGCACTGCAGTCGCGGCAGCAAGCAGCAATGATTCGATCCGCTTCGAGGGCAGGACGGCGCGGTGCGCCGTGATGCTGCCGATGACACTTAGTGCTGCGGCAGCGAGTGTCGCGGCGTCGTACGAGTTCAGCTCCGGGCGAAGACGGGTCAACGGCTCGGCGATCGCGTGGTTGATCGATTCGATGCGGGTGCGGAGGCGGGACTGGTCCTCGGGACGAAGGTAGCGGTTCTCCCAGCGATACAGGCCGCCCGTTCGCCGGTTGTCGATGGTGGTGGTGATGACGCCCGCCAGTACCTGCTCGAGCTGTACCGCCGCGTCGGGATCCTCGCGAACCGTCGTGACGGATTCGTGGAGTGCGTCGGCCAATCCCATTGCCGCGTCGACGAACAGGGCGTACTTGTTGGGGAAGTGGCGGTAGAGCGCGGGGCCGGAAACCCCTACCTCCGCTGCGATGTCGTCGATCCCCACGGCGTGATAGCCACGCTCGCTGAAGGCGGCTGCCGCAACCGACGCTATCTGAGCCTTGCGGTTCTTCGGGCGCCGTCGACGTGAGGCAACGGCGTCAGCTCGTTCGGTCACGGCACTTCCTCCAACATTGTTCTTCGGCAACCGTGTGCATCGTTCGGTGATTCGGGATTATCAGATCAGAGGCCCTGTTCAGTCGACGTTGTTTTGGGTGATTTCCAGATCAACCACATTGACAACTCGGCGGTCTCGTACGAATGTTAACCGCAGTTCTCATAATAGCTCGATCCTCTCCGGACATGCAGGAGCGTGCTCATGGGTGATGGAACGGAAAGTCGGATTCGCTGCGAGCTCGCGGAAGGCGTTCTCCGGATCACGATCGCGCGGCCCGAACGGATGAACGCGCTGGACGACACGGCCGCGCAGGAGTTGATCCGCGTGCTCACCGAGGATGCGAACGACCGGCAAGTGCGCGTCGTGGTGCTGACCGGTGAGGGCAATGCGTTCTGCACGGGCGCCGATATTGCTGCGATGGCGGCTGCTCCACCGTCCACGCCCGAAAGTGCCGATGTTCTCGCTCGCCGCACGATGGAAACTGCGGCCGAGCTGGTGCGCGCAATCGTCCACCTGCCGGTTCCGGTGATTGCGGCCGTGAACGGTCCGGCGGTGGGGCTCGGTGTATCCCTGGCTCTGGCATCGGATCTCGTCTACGCGTCGGCGGATGCGTATTTCCTCCTCGCCTTCACGGGCGTCGGGCTGATGCCGGACGGAGGGGCCAGTCTGCTCGTCGCGGCGGCGGTCGGCCGTGCCCGAGCGAATGCAATGGTCTTGATGGGTGAGCGTCTCGATGCACATACCGCGCTCGACTTCGGATTGATCAACGACGTCGCGTCGGCGGCCGAATTGGACGCGCGGGTGACCAAGGTGGCACGCAGATGTGCGAATGGTCCGCGTCGGGCGCTGGAGCTGACGAAGAACGCGATGAACGCCGTGACGTTGGCAGTGCTGGAAGACGCTCTGAGGCGGGAGTCCAGTGGGCAGCGGGAGCTTCTACAGGCTCCCGACTTCGCGACCGGCATTGCCGCGGTCCTCGGAGGAACCCGCCCTCGTTTCGAATGACCCGAGCCGAATCGGCATGTACTTGGAGCAGCAAGAACTCAGATCAACTGTTGTATAGCCGGTCCTTCGCGCAGCACTTGGAAGAATCGTCGTTAACAAAACCTTGGCCCGGAGCTGTCCTACATGTAATACTCGTCACACTCTTCCGGTGAGGGGCTCGCCTCACCGGGCTCCTCAGGAGGGGATTTCATGACTTCAGCGCCCGAACCGGTTCGTTCCCGCCGAAATCACTGGAACAACCAGGTTGCAACCCATGCCCTCATGAAGCCGGACCACACTGCGCTCCGGTTCGACGGAGAATCTCTGTCCTGGAAGGAACTGGCGCAGCGCACAGACGCGATCGCCGATGCTCTCGGGCGCCGCGGTATCGGGTTCGGAGATCGCGTATTGATCGTGATGCTCAACCGGCCGGAGTACCTCGAAACGGTGCTCGCCATCAACGCGCTCGGCGCCATTGCGGTTCCGGTGAACTTTCGGATGACACCGCCGGAGGTGGCATATCTGGTGGAGGACAGCGGCGCACGCGCGGTAGTCACGGATGCGGTGCTCGCGCCGCTCGTCTCGAAGGTGCGAGAGTCGGTGGCCTCGCTGGAGACAACCGTGGTCGTGGGCGGTGAAACCGATTCCGCGGCAAACCTTCACGCTTACGAGGACCTTCTCGCCGAGGAAGGGGAGGAGGCGCCTCGGCCGGACGTTCCGGACGACACGCCTGCGCTGATCATGTACACCTCGGGCACGACGGGACGACCGAAAGGTGCTGTCCTGTCACACGCCAACCTGCAGGCGCAATCACTCACCTGCATCCGGGCGCTTCGTCTGCAATCCGGCGACGAGATCGGGTTCTGCGCTTCACCGATGTTCCACATAGCGGCGCTCGGCAGCATCGCGCCCTCCCTCGTTCTGGGATTGACCACCGTGATCCACCCGACGGGTGCCTTCGACGCGGGAGCTTTGCTGGACGTACTCGAAGCCGAGGCCGTGACCACGTTGTTCCTGGTTCCCGTCCAATGGCAGGCAGTGTGCGGCGAGCAGCAGGCGAAGCCCAGAAATCTTGCACTGCGAGTGATTTCGTGGGGTGCTGCGCCGGCATCGGACACCGTGCTGCGTGCGATGGCCGAGACCTTCCCGGATGCCGCGAATGTCGCGGTGTTCGGGCAGACCGAGATGTCGCCCATCACCTGTGTGCTCGACGGAGACGACGCGCTACGCAAACTGGGCTCGGTGGGCCGAGTCGTTCCCACCATCGCCGCCCGGATAGTGGACGAGGAGAACAACGACGTGGAACCGGGATCCATCGGCGAGATCGTCTACCGCGGACCCACTCTCATGGAGGGCTACTGGCAGAACCCGCAGGCCACCGCCGACTCGTTCTCCGGTGGCTGGTTTCACTCCGGTGACCTCGTCCGGCAGGACGAGGAAGGGTTCGTGTTCGTGGTCGACCGCAAGAAGGACATGATCATCTCCGGTGGTGAGAACGTCTATTGCGCAGAGGTCGAGAACGTTCTCTACGGGCACCCCAGCTTTGCCGAAGTCGCCGTAATCGGCCGAGCCGACGCGAAGTGGGGCGAGGTGCCCGTCGCTGTCGTCGCGCTGAAGCCGGAGGCGGCGGAGCCGTCGATCGAAGAAGTGACGTCGTGGCTGGGTGAACGGCTCGCGCGTTTCAAGCATCCCAAAGAACTCGTGATCGTGGATGCTCTCCCGCGCAACGCAAGTGGCAAGGTGGTCAAGGGAACGCTGCGCGACTCCTACGGGGCGACCTCGGATGTCGCAGCCGGCGCCTGAATGAGCTTCGAACTTCCCCCAGCGAAGGGGCCCGCTCGGGATCTCGCCAATCAGATGGGAGCCCTCGTCGGCTTCTCACTCAACACGATGCACCAAACGGGACGGACGTTGCTCCTGCGGCGCCTTTCCCTCGAGGAGACCCTGCGGCAGACGCTGTTCATCGCGAAAGTTTGCAGCGGTCCGGCCCTTCTGCTCATGCTTCCCATCGGAGTTCTGATTGCAGTATCCGTGGGCTCGCTTGCGGGGCAACTCGGTGCGGGTGGCTACTCGGGTGCGGTGGTGGCGTTCGTGGTGGTCGGCCAGGCGTCGGCGCTCGTGTGCGCACTCATGCTTGCCGGGGTCGGTGGTTCGGCCATCTGCGCGGACCTCGGCTCGAGAACCATTCGGGAAGAGATAGAGGCGATGGAGGTGATGGGGCTCGACGTCGTCTCGCGGCTGGTGGTTCCCCGACTTCTCGCATCGGTTCTCGTCTCGCTGGTCCTGTGCGCGTTGGTGACTCTGGTCGGCATCACGGCGTGCCTGCTGTTCGAGGTGTATGTCCAGCATCAGTCCTCGGGCGCATTCCTGGCGACGCTCAGTGAGTACGGTCGGCTCTCCGACTTCACGATGGCGATGGTCAAGTCCATGTGTTTCGCGGTCACTTCGGCGTTGATCGCTTCCTTCAAGGGGCTGCATGCCAAGGGCGGACCCAGTGGTGTTGCCGATGCGGTGAACGAAGCGGTGGTGCTGGCCTTCGTGATGGTGTTCGTCGTCAACACCGTTCTGTCGCAGTTGTACACGGTGATCGTTCCTGCCGTGGGCGCGTACTGATGATCGGCCTCGCCAACGTCGAACGTGCTCGCAAGCTCGGGCACCCTTTCGTCGTGGTGGGGCGAGGCTTCGAAGAGGTCGGGGTCCACGTCAGTTTCGCGGTGTCCACGACGGCATCGGTTCCGTTCGCGATCAAACGGTATTGGCGACAGATTCTGAAGCAGATCGGCGAGGTCAGTTTCGGGTACGCGTCGTTGCTCGCCGGTGGGGGCACGCTGGGAATCGTGTTCGCGATGTCGGCTGTCGCGGCGATGATGGTGGGGGTCGAGACGTATCGGGGGCTCGACCTCATCGGCATGACCTCGCTGTCCGGGATGCTCTCGGCAATCGCGAACACCAGGGAACTCGCGCCCGTTGTCGCCAGCATCGCTCTGGCCGCGAAAGTGGGAACCGGGTTCACGGCGCAGTTGGGCGCCATGCGCATCTCGGACGAGATCGACGCGCTCGACGCAATGGCGGTGCGATCGATTCCCTTCCTGGCGGCTACGCGGCTCGTGGCCTCCGTCGTGTGCATCATTCCGCTCTACATGGTCGGGTTGCTCGCCGCGTTCGTCGCGACCCGCGTGGTGATCGTGAACTTCAGTGGCAGCTCGGCAGGAACCTACGACTACTACTTCCACCTCACGCTCGGACCAAGTGACCTCTGGTATTCGCTGACGAAAGCAGTGGTGTTCGCAATCGTCATCGCACTCGTCCACTGCTCGTACGGGTTCCATGCCAGCGGCGGCCCCGAACGGGTCGGCCGGGCGGCGGGGCGTGCACTACGGACCAGCATCCTCGCGGTGGGCATCATCGACGTGGTTCTGACCTTCGCGCTGTGGGGGCTCGTGCCTTCGGTACCGGGGGTTGCCACGTGAGGCGCACTCGATTCGACACGCGCGGCGGTCCCTCCCGGGGAGTGCTCACGGCTCGTGGTCTGGCCGCAACGGTGGTTGCGGTGGTGGTCGGCGGACTCCTCGTCGCGCACGGCGGGGGCGCGTTCGACAGGAGTCCGTCCGTGTATGCGGATGTTCCGGCCGAAGCAGGTCTGGTGACGGGAAACCCTTCGGTCAGATACCACGGCGTGAGCATCGGGTCGGTGACGCAGATCGACACCGGCACCGAGTCTTCGCGGATCACCCTGCGATTGGCCGCGGACCAGATGCCGCGCGTTCCGCGTACGGTGCTCGTGCGCTTGGCTCCCCGCACCCTGTTCGGCGATGTGTACGTCGACCTCGTCGAACTCGAAGGTGGGGCGAACCGTGAGGGTCTGCGTTCGGGCGACGTACTACGAGTGGACACATCGGCGGAAGCCGTGCAGTTGTACTCACTGTATTCCGAGGTGAGCGCTCTGATCGGTCGGCTCGAACCGCAGAAGGCGCAGCAGGCGCTCACGGCTCTGAGCGATGCGCTGCGAGGCCGGGGCGACGACATCGGACGCATGGTGGACCAGTCCGTGCACCTGACCGAGGTGCTGAGCCCTCTCGTGGATTCTGCGCTGGCGTCCACCGGGCAGGTGGCGCGGCTCGCGGACAACCTTGCCGCCGCCACTCCCGACGCGCTCGCGGGAATCGATGCGGCAACACGTATCTCGCGCACGATGTTGGACCATCGTGCGGGTCTCGAGTCGATTCTCACCGCATCCGTGGGGCTCACGGACACGGGGAACATCTTCCTCCAGGACAACCGCGAGCGGATCGTCACCGTCGTCGACAGCGGCGGCTCGGTTCTGGGGACCGTGGCCGATGGACGTGATGGACTCGCACGAACTCTCGAAGGGTTGGACGACTTCGGCGCCGCCGGGGCCCGCATCTTCCAGACCGGAAAGTTCAGCATCACCGCGGTCCCGAGTTTTGCCGACCCGATGCCGTACACAGCTTCCGAATGTCCACGCTATCCAGGAATGGACGGAGCGAACTGTGGTAGCCCGGTCACGGGTGGGAGCGAGGCCGAGCGGCAGGCCCTTTCGGTCGTCGAGCAGGCCGCTACCGGTGCCAACCCGGCAACGGATCACGCCAATCCGGCTGCCGGGCTGCTTCTCGGGCCGCTGTTGCGTGGCACGGAGGTGACTGTCGGTGAGTAGTCGGAGCACGTCCCTGCGTGGACCGGCGTTGCGGCTGGTGCTGCTGCTCGGCGTCGGGATCCTGGCCACGGTGGTGGTGGCGAACACCCTCACCGTGCCGGTGTCGGGTGCCACGAAAACCTACTCGGCCCGCTTCACCGACATCGAAGGCCTCGGACCGGGTAACGACGTGACACTCGCTGGAGTCCGCGTCGGGCAGGTGGAATCGGTCCGCTTCGAGGATGCCGGTAACGGGGGTGCGGAGGCCCTGGTCGAGTTCGAGGTCGAGAGTGATCGAGTGCTGACCTCGAACGTCGAGGCAGCTGTGCGCTACGGCGACATGCTCGGCGTCCGCTATGTCGCTCTGACCAATCCCGTCGCCGCCGATGTCGCCGACCCGGACGACCGATTGCTGCCGGGGTCCACCATTCCTGTCGAACGCACGACGCCGCCGGTCGATCTCACCGCGTTGATCAACGGCTTCGAGCCGTTGTTCGATGCCATCGATCCTGCGGACGTCAACCAACTGGCACGAACCGTCGTCGACGCATTTCAAGGGCAGGGGAGCACGATCGATTCGTTGCTCGTCCGACTCGCCGAGATCGCGAGCAACCTCCAAGACCACGAGGCGGTGTTCACGCAGTTGGTGGCGAACCTCGAGAATCTGCTCGGTGCCGTCGACGAACGCGGCGCCGAAGTGGAGCGCTTGATCGGCGGGCTGGCCGATCTCGGTGCCACGGCCGCGGACCGGAACGACCAGCTGATCGCACTGCTCGACGACGGCAGTGCCGCATTGCATTCCATCGTGACACTGATGGCGAGTTCGCTCGAACCGGTTGATCGAACAATCGATCGGCTCAACGCGACCACTGGTTCCTGGATTCCGAACACACCGACTTTCGAGACGACCATGACGGATCTGCCCCGGTTCGCCGGCGCGATCAACCAGATAGCCGATTACGGCGGATGGCTGAACCTGTACATGTGCAACTTCACGCTGTTGGCCGATGACGCAGAGGTCGACATCTTCGGTGCCGCACATTCGGAGGTGTGCCGGTGACTGTCCTCCGCTCCTTCCTCGACATGATCGTCGATCCCCATCGCAACAGGGTGAATCCGCTGGTGCTCGGGGTGATCGGTATCGCCCTGGTCGCAGCGGTACTCGCCTCGGCCGTTGCACTTCCCCGCGGGTGGTATCTCGTGCGGACGGACGGCTACACCGCAGAGTTCGAGAGTGCAGCAGGTCTGTCGACCTCCGATCCGGTGTACGTGGCAGGTGTACCTGCCGGACGCGTCGAAAGTGTCGATCTCGCAGGTGATCGGGTGCGTGTGGGCTTCCGTCTCGACCGCGACCAACCTTTGGGTGACGCGACGGCGGCGGCGATCAAGTTCCGGACCGTTCTCGGCAAGCTGTACCTCGACGTGACGCCGGGTGGGCACGGCGAGGTCGGGGAGGGCTACACCATCCCCCTTGCGCGGACCACCGTTCCCTACAGCCTCGACGAGGTCGCGACGGACACGATGCGGACGGCTTCGGAACTGGACGTGCCCGCGTTGGAAGACATGATGTCCACCCTTGGAGACGTACTTCCGGATTCGGACCGGACCCGTGCAGCTCTCACCGGGGTGAGTGCAGTCGCGGGCACGATCTCGCGGAACGGCGAGCAGATCTCACAGCTGTTGGAGACATCGCGTTCCGTATCGGTACTCGTAGCCGCACAGAGTGATTCGCTCGTTGCACTTCTGGACAATGCTCGGATCGTGCTCGGCACCGTCGCCGAGAGGCGGGACGTTTTGACGAAACTGAGCGAGGACCTGCGGACGTTGGTGGATCAAGCTTCGGCCTTTCTGGTCGACAACGACGATTCGCTGAACCAGTTGATCACCGACCTGGGCTCCGTGCTGGAGACTCTCGCCGGCAGAGCCGCTGAGATGGATCGGTTGATGACGAGCCTGCCGCCGGCACTTCGCGCCGCCACGGACGCGTCGGGAAACGGCACCTGGATGGACGTGTCCGCGCCGGCCGGACCGGTGCCCGACAACCTGCTGTGTGCACTGCAGGTCATGCAGGGATGTAGGTGATCGTGTGAAGACCCGCAATACGGTCGTACGTGTCGTCTCGGCCGTGTCCGTCCTCGCCTTGGTGCTCGCCGGGGTCTGGTACGTCTTCGGCGACGATGGAAACAAGCGCATCACCGCCGAGTTCGCATACGTGAACGGAATATTCGCCGGAAGCAAGGTGTCGGTTCTCGGTGTTCCCGTCGGTTCCGTCGAGTCGGTGGAGCCGGCAGGCACCGTGGTCCGGGTGGTCATGTCGGTGCCCAACGATCTGACACTTCCCGAGTCCGTTCAGTCGTTCGTGATGAACCCCAGCGTCATCAGTGACAGGTCCGTCGAACTCGGCCCGGCATACACGGGTGGACCCACTCTCGCGGACGATGCGGTCATTCCCGTGGAGCGCAACCACTCGCCGATCAACTGGGACGAATTGATGTCCAGCGTGGACACGTTGGCGACGGCCCTCGGCCCCGAGGGCGGCGACATCGGTGAAACCCTGGACACCACAGCGCGTTCGGTGGAAGGGCTGGGCCCTGAGATTCGAACCTCCATCCGCAACCTTTCGCAGGCGACGTCGGTGATCGCTGGCCGTGGCGACGACATCGGTGCGCTGATCGAGAACCTCGATAGAGTGACTGCGGCCTTCGCGGAACGTCGAGAAACCGTGGAATCGGTCGCCACCTCCATGTCGCAGATCGGTGATGCCGTCACCGAACAGGGCCTCGCGATCGGCGACACGATCAGCGAGCTCACAGTGCTGTTCGACCGGATCGATGCACTTGTCACGGAGCGGGGCGGTGACATCGGGCGAGTGCTGGCGGATTCACGGACAGTCACCGACCAGTTCGCGCGACACGAAGGCGACTTCGCGGAGTTCATGGACCTCGTTCCGCTTCTGATGCAGAACATCGACCGAATGATCACGCCCGATCAGCGTGCACGCATACGTTTGAACCTGTCGACCACACTCTCGCAGTTCGAAGTGGCGAAGCCGCTGTGCGATCGTTATGTCGTTCCACTGTGCGAAGGGGCCGGGATGACCAATCCGATCTCGGTGCCCATCAGTACGTCCGATCCACTGGGGTTGGCCACCTTCATGCAGGGAGGCCGCTGATGCGCGCCCGGATACCGAGCCTGCGTGCGGCACTCCGTGCCGCGGCCGCCTGCATGGTTCTGTCCACCGCGGGTTGTGGTCTGGGACTGCAACAACTGCCGGTCGGGCACACCGCGGACGGCGAGGACTACCGCGTAACCGCGCACCTCGCGTCAGCCGACAACCTGATGCGAGGAACCGAGGTACGGCTCGGGCAACAAGTGATCGGCCGGGTTCACGATCTCGACACCGACGGTTCGCATGCAGCGGTCGAACTGAGCCTGCAACAAGCGGTGCAACTCCCGGAGAACGTCGGACTGCGAATCGAACTGCCCTCTGCGTTGGGTGATCCGTTCGTGCGGGTGCTGCAGCCGCCGGACCCGTCACCGGTAGTCCTCGAGAATGGCGGTGTGATTGCCGCAGAGCGCACCGAGATGGGCCCGGAATTGGAATCCACGTTGGCCGCTCTCGGTGTGGTCCTGAACGGGAGCGGCCTGGATCAGCTGAGTACCGTTGCAGCCGAGACGAACCGGGCGTTCGGCGGCCGAGGTGATCGGATTCGCTACCTCACCGAGAGCCTCGAACGGACACTGGGTACGGCCTCCGCTCACCGGGAAGACATGAATCGTGCGCTCGTTGCGGCGAACGACGTCGCCGGCGCGTTGTCCGATCAGCGGCACGTTCTCGATTCCGGTCTCGACGAGATGGCACCCACGATCGACCTGCTGATCGAGCAGCGCGACACGATCACCACGCTCGTCGACAACACGTCCGTCCTCGTGAACAACGCCCACGCGATGCTCGACGCCACCGGCGACAAGATTTCGAAGGGCCTCGCAGATACCACCGAGGTGCTCGATGCCATGGCAGGTTTCAACGCCGAAGTCGGTCCCGCACTCGAGAACATGAATGCGTTCATCAGCAGGTTCAGCGATGCGGTGCGCGGCGACTATCTCGTGTTCGACGGTGCTCTCGACGTCCCCGGTTCCATCGCGAAACTGTTGAGCGGCGGACGCCCCGAATCGGTCGTCACCGATTTCGAGACCCTCATGCGCGGAGGCGCGAGATGAGCAGGGCCGTGATTGTTCAGATGGTGATGTTCGTCGTGACGGCAATTCTCGCTGTCACGGCGGGCTCCTGGTACGTCCTCGGGCCGCAGTCTCTCGGCGGGGCGATCCACGTGAATGCCCACATGTCGAACGCTCTCGGGTTGGGTGTGGGCAGTGCCGTGACGTACCGCGGTATGCAGGTGGGCAAAATCGAGAACGTGTCGGTGGCGCCCGGTGGTGACGGCGCGGACCTGCGCATCGCACTGGACCCCGGTACCCGCATACCGGTCGGCAGCCCGGCGAAGGTCACCACCACAACGGCTCTCGGCATCCAGACCCTCGACATCACACCGGACACCGAGGCCAGTCCGTATCTCGAAGCAGGCGGATCGCTGGTGGTGCGGGACGAGGATCAACCCGCAGAACTCGGCGACCTTCTGGTGCGTATGTCAGATCTGATCGAGACTGTCGATCCCGGCTCGATCAGCACGCTGTCCGGCACGTTCGGCACCGGACTGGACGGAGCCGGGCCGGAGCTGCAGCAACTGATCGAGAACGCAGGTCAGCTGTCGGACATGTTGTCCGAGCGTGCGCCGGCACTCGCTCGCCTCGTGGAGAACGGTGTTCCACTGCTGGAAACCCTGGCGGACAACAGCGATTCCATACCCGGCGTGGCTGGGGCGTTCCGTGACGTGTCGCAGCAGTTGGTCGCCAATGAGCCGTCGCTCGTCTATCTGATGGATCGTTCTCCGGAGGCTCTGGAACGGGCGCAACAGTTGTTCGACGACAACCAGGCCTCGGTGGGCGGCCTCTTGACCAATCTCGTCACGGTCGGCGGGGTGCTCGACGACAGGCAGCCGGCTCTGGCGGCCGGCCTCGAGTCCATCCCGGACGCCCTCGACTCGCTCGGTTCGGTAGTGCACGGCGACCGTGCCGATTTCACTCTCGTCGGCACCCAGGGACCCGTCTGCTACTACGACACGCCACGTCGGGTCGTCGGTGACGTGAGCCCTCGCGATCCGAACCTGGCACTGTACTGCCCGCCCGGAGATGACCTCGAACAACGTGGATCCCGAAACGCGCCGCGGCCGGACGCGCTCGGTCTCGGCGGCGCAACCGAGCCGGGGCACCGCACCGGGCCACCGATGGTCGACGACCCGGTGCTCATCCCCACCGGGGTGCAGGCCCTCGACTATTGGAAGCAACTGCTGGAAGGAATTCGACATGGCAGCTTCGAGTGACGACGCCCCCACGAGATCGCTCCTGCGTCGTGCTGCGGTGCCGTGTCTCGTGGTGGTGCTGGCGGCGGCGACGGCCTTTTTCGGCTACCAGTACTACCGGTACGGCCACCTGGAGGAATTGCGCACGAGTGCCGTGGACGCCGCCAGTCGATACACCGTGGACCTCGCAACCTACGACTACAACCAGAAGGATGCGAACCTCGATACCGTTGCGGCGCAGTCGACTCCCGAGTTCGGAGGCAAGTATCGGGAGGTGGCGTCACAGCTGCAGGGCATTCTGGCTCAGGGGGAGGGGGTCGCGAAAGGGTCCGTGCCCTACGCCGGTCTCGTCTCTCTCGATGCCGACCGTGCCGTGGTTGCGGTGTTCCTCGATCAAGAGGTGCGCAACGTGATGGTTCCCGAAGGTCGTACCGACGTGAGTCGAATGATCGTCACGCTGGTCCGATCCGACGATCGTTGGCTATTGGACGCTGCCGACACGAAGTGAGGCCCCCAGGACGCCCAGCATTCCGTCGACGGACGCGGCCCATCCGAAACTTTCCGCGCGTGTTCTCGAGGACTGCCGCCGCGAAGGAACTTCGAGCACCGTGCTCACCGCGTCGGCGAACGCCGACCCCCGGTTTCGTGCGACGGCCCCGCAATCGGACGTGATGATCTCGGTCAGCGCCGAGGACTCCGAGGCGACGACCGGGGTGCCCGCGGCCAGTGACTCGAGGGCCGACAGGCAGAACGTTTCGTGCCGTCCCGGTGCGAGCTAGACGTCCGCGCTGGCGAACAGGGACGCCAGGCGCCGCTTGTCGTGAACGAATCCGGTGAAGTCCACCGGTAATCCGCGGGCTTTGTACTCGAGCGCGTCACGACGCGGTCCGTCGCCTGCGATCACCAACCTGGTGTCGTGGCCCTGACGTACGAGGGTTCGGACCGTGGCGATACTTCTGTCGACCTGCTTTTCGACCGACAGGCGGCCACAGTGCAACAGAAGTCGCTCGCCGGGTTCGGTGAACTCGTCCCGCACGGCCTGGTCGTGCTTTCCGGGGTGAAACATCTCCAGGTCGACACCCAAAGGCACTCGGAAGAGGTTCGGCGCCCCGATTCGGGTGAACTCCTCGCTCGCGAACTCGGTGGTGCAGACGACCGCGTCGTAGTGCTGTGCCATTCGCCGATTCGCGACGTCCGCCCAACTCCTCGCGACCCGTCGCGGGGTGAACTGACCGATCAGGCGGTCCAGTCGCTCGTGCGAGACCGCGACACTGCGGATGCCGTGCCTGCGGGACCACGCCCCGAATCCTCTGAGAGTGAGCCGGTCCGACACCTCGAGGACGTCCGGTCGCAGCCCGGAGACCACGTCCGCGACGCGACGAGGGTCGACGACCCGGTATCCACCGGTTGCCGGAACGGTCGGAGCACGTCGGGTGATGCGGAGAACGCCACTCGGCATCACCTCCTCGGTGTCCTGGGAACCGGGGACCACGAGCACCACCTCGTGTCCGTGATCGACATAGCCCGCTCCCCAGTTGTGCAGGGCGGTTCTCAACCCGCCGGAGCGGGGACCGTAGAAGTTCGCGGGCTGGACGATGCGCACTGCTCAATGGACGTACTTCTCGGTGGCAGTCGCGACAACCCGACGCATCGCCGCGATGAACATCGGCCCAACCCTCGGCGTCCGCGGCGGCGTTCGGTGCGGGTACGAGCACCGGAAACGCGAAGCGGGTATGCGGTCGCCTACCCTGGTTGCTCGTGACCGCTGCAACAACAGAGACCACCGCCTCCAGGTACGACCTCGTCGTCGTCGGTTCCGGCTTCTTCGGGCTGACCGTCGCCGAACGCGCTGCCACCCAGCTCGGCAAGCGTGTACTCGTGCTCGACCGTCGTCACCACCTCGGAGGGAACGCCTACTCGGAGGCCGAGCCGGAGACCGGAATCGAGATCCACAAGTACGGCGCGCACCTCTTCCACACCTCCAACAAGCGGGTGTGGGACTACGTCACCCAGTTCACCGAGTTCACGAACTACCAGCACCGCGTGTTCGCGCTGCACAACGGCCAGTCGTACCAGTTCCCGATGGGCCTCGGTCTGATCTCACAGTTCTTCGGTCGCTACTTCAGCCCGGACGAGGCTCGCAGGCTCATCGCCGAGCAGGCCGGTGAGTTCGACTCGAAGGACGCGGCCAACTTCGAGGAGAAGGCGATCTCCCTGATCGGTCGCCCCCTGTACGAGGCGTTCATCAAGGCGTACACGGCCAAGCAGTGGCAGACCGACCCCAAGAACCTCCCGGCCGGCAACATCACGCGCCTGCCCGTGCGCTACACGTTCGACAACCGCTACTTCAACGACACCTACGAGGGGCTGCCCGTCGACGGGTATACGGCCTGGCTCGAGAACATGACGAAGGACGAGCGCATCGACGTGCGTCTGAACACCGACTGGTTCGACGTGCGCGACGAGATTCGCGCCGCGAACCCGGATGCTCCCGTCGTGTACACCGGCCCGCTGGATCGCTACTTCGATTACGCAGAAGGCGAGCTGGGGTGGCGCACGATCGACTTCGAAACCGAAGTTCTCGGGACCGGTGACTTCCAGGGCACGCCCGTCATGAACTACAACGACGGTGACGTGCCGTTCATCCGTATCCACGAGTTCCGTCACTTCCACCCGGAGCGGGACTACCCGAAGGACAAGACGGTCATCATGCGGGAGTACTCCCGCTTCGCGAAGAGCGGCGACGAGCCGTACTACCCGATCAACACCCCCGACGACCGCGAGAAGCTCGCTGCCTACCGCAGCCGTGCCAAGACTGAGACGGCCGACAACAAGGTGCTGTTCGGTGGCCGTCTGGGCACCTACCAGTACCTCGACATGCACATGGCGATCGCGAGTGCGCTGTCGATGTTCGACAACTCGCTTCGACCGCACTTCGAGACCGGTGCCGCTCTCGCAGGAGAGACCGAATGAGTGCGCGTCACCTGCTGGACGCAGACGAAACCGGCAACGAACTCGAGTACAAGGGCAAGGCACTGCTGCAGCGAGTTCTGCTCGCACGTGCCGGGGAGCCGCTCGACGTGCGCACCCTGTACCTGGAGGAGTCGCGGACCAACAACCGTCGCGCACATTCGTTGTCGCGGACCTCGCTGTCGATCGGCGCCGAGTCCGAGGTGTCGTTCTGCTCCTACTTCAACGCCTTCCCCGCCAGCTACTGGCGTCGGTGGACCACACTCGAATCGGTGGTCCTGCGTCTCGCGCTTACCGGCCACTGCCGGGTCGACGTCTACCGCTCGAAGGCGGACGGCTCCCGCATTCACGTCGAGGGTCGTGAATTCGAGGACGGCGATATCGACCTCGAGTTCGAGGTCGGCCTGCAGCCGTTCGAGGACGGTGGCTGGATCTGGTTCGACATCACCACCGATTCCGAGGTGGTCCTCGAGAGCGCGGGCTGGTTCGCACCGGTCGAGGCCCCGGGGGAGGGGCGAGTCGCGCTCGGCATTCCCACGTTCAACCGACCCACGGATGCGGTGAAGGCGCTGTCGGCGCTCGCATCGGACGAATTGGTCCTCGACGTCATCGACGCGGTGATCATGCCCGACCAGGGCACCAAGAAGGTCGTGGACGAGCCCGGATATGCGGAGGCCGCGAGTGCCCTCGGCGACCGTCTCACCATTCACGACCAGCCCAACATCGGCGGGTCCGGCGGCTACAGCCGCATCATGTACGAGGCGCTGAAGACCACGGACAGCCCGTACATCCTGTTCATGGACGACGACATCGAGATCGAACCCGACTCGATCCTTCGGGCACTCGCCTTCTCGCGTTTCGCGAAATCCCCGATGCTCGTCGGGGGCCAGATGCTCAACCTGCAGGAACGCAGCCACCTTCACACGATGGGCGAGGTCGTCGACGGGTCCATCGTCATGTGGACCGGCGCACCCAAGGCGGAGTACGACCACGATTTCTCCAAGTACCCACTGAGCGATCGCGAGTACTCGAAGAACCTGCACCGTCGCATCGACGTCGACGGCAACGGCTGGTGGATGTGCATGATCCCGCGGGTGTGCGCCGAGGAGATCGGCCTCCCCATGCCTCTCTTCATCAAGTGGGACGACTGGGAGTTCGCGCTCCGCGCGAAGGCGGCCGGCTACTCGACCGCCACGATCCCCGGCATCGCGATCTGGCACATGGCGTGGAGTGACAAGGACGACGCCATCGACTGGCAGGCCTACTTCCACCTGCGCAACCGACTCGTCGTCGCGGCGCTGCACTTTCCCGGCAGCATCAAGGGTGTTGCCATCAGCAGCACCAAGGCGACCGTCAAGCACCTCATGTGCCTCGAGTACTCCACGGTGGCCATCCAGAACAAGGCGATCGAGGACTTCCTCGCAGGCCCCGAGCACATTGCGGAGCAACTCGGCACAGCTCTCGGTGACGTCCACGCGATGCGCAAGCAGTTCCCGGACGCCGTGGTTCTGCCTTCGTCGACGGAACTGCCGCTGCCGTCCGGTGCCGGAGTGGGTGCGGTGTCGCTTCCGACCAACCCGCTGTCGAAGATCGTGCGGTTGGTCAAGGGCCTCGTCCACAACGTCAAGCCCGCCAACGAAGAGCATCACGAGCGCCCGCAGCTCAACGTGCCCACCCTCGACGCGCGTTGGTTCCTGCTCTCGCAGGTCGACGGGGTCACCGTGACCACCGCCGACGGCCGTGGCGTCGTCTACCGCAAGCGCAACCCCAAGCAGGCATACGAACTGTTCAAGCGAGCCACGGAACTGCGTCGCGAACTGATTCGCAGGTTCCCCGAACTCGCCGACGAATACCGGAGTGCCGCACCCGCGCTGACCAGCAAGGAGAGGTGGGAAAGTGTCTTCGGTATTCGGTAGGACTTCCTCGCGTGAGGTGGCGATCCTGAACTCGGTGCAATCGAACATCGCCAGCAAGCCAGGGGTGATCGAGGCGGCCCGCGGCATGTCCCACTTCGGTGAACACGCACTCGGATGGGTCGCCGTTGCGGGTGTGGGCGCCGCGATCGACAAGCCGCGCCGCCGCAAGTGGGCCGGCGTGGCAGTAGGGGCCGTCGGCGCGCACGTCGCGTCGATCGTCATCAAGCGAATCGTCCGCAGGCCCCGACCCGACGACCCGTCGATCCAGGTCAACGTGTCCACGCCCAGCAAATTGAGCTTCCCGTCCTCGCACGCGACGTCCACAACGGCGGCGGCTGTTCTGATCGGCAAACTCACCGGGCTACCCTTGCCAGCGATGTTGGTGCCGCCGATGCTGCTTTCCAGGCTCGTCCTTGGAGTGCATTACCCGACCGACGTGCTCGCCGGTTCGGCACTGGGAGCTGTGTCCGCGGCGGCCGTGTTGAAGGCCGAGCAGAAGTTTGGAGAGAAATGAGCGAGGAACCGGCTGCCGTCAGCGGGCCCCCGAAGTCTCTGGCCGGTGGCATCGTCAAGGCGATGCGCCCCCGCCAGTGGGTGAAGAACGTCCTGGTCCTCGCGGCTCCGATCGCTGCCGGCACGGCGACCCAGACGGACGTGCTGCTGCCGGTGGCGCTCGCGTTCGTCGTCTTCTGCCTTGCGGCCTCGGGTATCTACCTGGTCAACGACGCGATGGACGTCGAAGCGGACAGGGCGCACCCCACCAAGCGGTTCCGGCCAATCGCGGCCGGAGTGCTCCCGGTCAGGCTGGCATACATCATGTCCGGCGCGCTGATCGTCGCCTCGATCGGACTGTCGTTCATCGCGAACTGGCAACTTGCCGTCGTCATGGCCGTGTACATCGGCATCCAGCTGGCGTACTGCTTCGGACTCAAGCACCAGGCAGTGCTCGACATCTGCATCGTGTCCTCGGGCTTCCTGCTGCGCGCGATCGCCGGTGGTGTGGCAGCCGAGATCGCGTTGTCGCAGTGGTTCCTGCTCGTCATGGCGTTCGGTTCGCTGTTCATGGCTGCCGGTAAGCGCTACGCGGAACTGCAACTGGCCGAGCGTACGGGCGCGAAGATTCGTAAGGCGCTCGAGAACTACACGACCACCTACCTGCGCTTCGTATGGACGCTGAGCGCAACGGCAGTCGTACTCTGCTACGGCCTGTGGGCGTTCGAGCAGGACGCTCTGAAGGGCACCAACTGGTACGCGATCTCCATGGTTCCGTTCACGATCGCGATTCTGCGATACGCGGTGGACGTCGATGGGGGTCAGGCAGGTGAGCCTGAGGAGATCGCACTCGGAGACAGGGTGCTCCAACTCCTCGCGATAGCGTGGATCGGAGTAGTCGGTGTCGCTGTCTACCTCGTCTGACGTAATAGGAGATGTAGAAGGCGTGGACGCGCCGACTCGGAAGCCGGAAGAGACCATCGAGAGGCCGGCCCTGTCACGGGCGGTCTTCCTCGTTGGTGTCGCTGTGGCTTCACTCCTGATGTTCCTCGGCGCCTGGGAACGCCGCTGGATCGCCGACGACGGTCTGATCGTGCTCCGCACGGTCCGCAATCTCCTCGCCGGAAACGGCCCGGTCTTCAACGCCGGTGAGCGTGTGGAGACCAACACCAGTACCGCGTGGACGTTCATCGTCTACGCGTTCAGCTGGATCACCCAGGTTCGACTCGAGTACGTGGTTCTCACCATCGCCCTGGTGCTGTCGACCGCCGCCATCGCTCTCGCTATGTTCGGAACCGCCCGCCTGTACCGCGGTACGACGTTCGGCTCGGGTGGCACGCTGCTGCTCTTGCCGGCCGGTGTGCTCGTGTACATCGCTGTTCCGCCTGCCCGCGACTTCGCCACCTCGGGGCTCGAAACCTGCCTTGTCGTGTTCTGGATCGCGCTGCTGTGGTGGCTTCTCGTCCGCTGGACCGAGCCGAGGACGCCGTCCACCGCGTCGATTCTGACCCTGTCTTTCGTAGCCGGGCTCGGACCTCTCGTGCGCCCCGAGCTGGCAATTCTTTCCGCCCTCGCGCTCGCCATGATCTTCGTGGCACCCGGTGCGACCTGGAAGGTCCGCACTCTGATGGTGGTCGCCGCGGGCCTGGTTCCGGTCGGCTACCAGATCTGGCGAATGGGCTACTACGCCCTCCCGTACCCCAACACCGCCGTGTCCAAGGACGCGGGCGGCGCCAAGTGGTCACAGGGCTTCTCCTACCTGTGGAACCTCGTCGGCCCCTATCTGCTGTGGCTCCCGTTGCTGCTTCTGCTCGTGGGCGCGATCATCGCCTGGCAGGTGCGGGCACCCAAGGCGGCGACCGTCCATGGCGCAGAAAAGGTCAGGGGTCCACTGTGGGCGTCACGTCGGGCATGGCTCCGCACCCCGGCAGCCGTCCTCACCTTCGTTCTCGCGAGCGGTGTCATTCTCTGCCTGTACTCGCTGCGCGTCGGCGGCGACTTCATGCACGGGCGAGTTCTGCTCCCGACCCTGTTCTGTCTGCTCATCCCGGTGGCCGTGATTCCGCTGCGGGTGCCCACGTTCGGCCGAAATCGGGGCACCTTCGCATTCGCCGGCCTCGCCGTCATGTGGATCGGCACCGTGGTGTGGGCGGCATTCGCCTCGAATACGACGGGTATGCCCGAGGGGGCCGTCGTCGGCCGCTCGGGGATCGTCGACGAGCGTGCCTTCTACGTCCTCAACACCGGTCACGCGCATCCGATTCGGGCGAGCGACTACCTCGACTACCCGCGCATGCGGGCGATGGCCGAGACTATTGCGAACAGCCCGGACGGCGGACTGCTGTTGCCGTCGGCCGATTACAACTTCTGGTACGTGGTGCCACCGCCGCTCCCGATTCCGGAGGGCGGTGCCGAGCACATCGTCTACTTCCTGAACCTCGGCATGACGAGCATGAACGTCGGTCTCGACGTTCGCGTGCTGGACCAGATGGGTCTCGCCTACCCGCTCGCCGCGCACACCGAGCGCCTGGACGACGGCCGCATCGGTCACGACAAGAATCTCTACCCGGACTGGGTCGTTGTCGACACCGGAATGGTGGACAGGCACCCATGGATGCCGTTCTTCCTGGACGAGGAATGGGTCGACGAGGCGCGCGTTGCGATCAGCTGCCCCGAGACTCAGGAACTGCTCACCTCGTATCGAGCCGATCTGACCTGGCCGCGGTTCAAGCAGAACTTCCGGCAAGCCCTGGATCTGGCCGGTTATCGGTTCGAACGTGTGCCGGACTACGAGATTCAGCGGTGTGGTCTGCCACCACCCCATCCTGAACCACGGTGATGCGGGGTGGTGTTAGTCACATGTAGGGGTAGGTGTGCAACAGGTCTCGAGACCGTTATGGAAGCTGCATTTCGGTCTCGTTTGTGTAACGGTGGGCAAGTTCGGCACGATGTACCCCAATGATGAGTCGTCGGTGGCGAACGCCCCGGCATCTCGGAAGTGTTCAACGGCTTTGTCGGTCGGGGGCGGAATCGGTTCCGGCGCAGTGTGCCGCAGACGAAGAGAGAGAAGTTTTCATGCGTTTTGCCAGACCGAGGTTGTCTGAACGCTTCAAGCAGCGGTTGATCGGTGTCGGTGCTGCGGCGCTGGTCCTCCCCGTTGTCGGCGGTCTTGCAGGTGGTGCTGCGGCAACTGCCGCACCTGCTCACAAGGCACCCGCGGGCGGATACCAGGAATTGTGGGTTCCTTCCTCGATGGGCAACATCAAGGTTCAGGTTCAGTGGGCAGCGCGTGGCGGCAACGCAGCGCTGTACCTTCTCGACGGTCTGCGTGCGCGCAACGACGCCAACGCATGGTCCTTCGAAACCAACGCCCAGCAGCAGTACGGCGGCGACAACGTCACCCTCGTCATGCCCGTCGGTGGTGAATCGAGCTTCTACAGCGACTGGTACTCGCCGAGTAACTTCAACGGCCAGGACATCACCTACAAGTGGGAGACGTTCCTGACCAAGGAACTCCCCGATTACCTGGCCGGCTTCGGTGTGGCGCGTGACAACAACGCGGTGCTCGGCCTGTCGATGGGTGGCAGTGCTGCCCTCACCCTCGCGGCCTACCACCGTGACCAGTTCAAGTTCGCAGGTTCGCTGTCGGGCTACCTGAACATCTCGGCTCCCGGTATGCGCGAGGCCATTCGTATCGCGATGCTCGACGCCGGTCGCTACAACGTCGACGCGATGTGGGGCCCGCCGTGGAACCCGGCGTGGCTGCGCAACGACCCGTTCGTGTTCGCGCCTCAGCTCCAGGGTCTGTCGATGTTCATCTCGGCGGCCAGTGGCCTCCCGGGTCCGCACGACAACCCGTCGTCGCTGATCGACTACTACAACACCGCCAACGGAATGGGACTCGAGGCGCTGGCTCTCGCCAACACCCGTGCGTTCCAGGTTCGCCTCGCAACGCTGGGTATTCCGGCAAACTTCGACTTCCCGGCACGGGGCACGCACTCGTGGAAGTACTGGGAAGGCGAGCTGTGGAAGGCTCGCCCGCAGATCCTGGACGCGCTCAACGCATGGTGATCTGTGGTGAATCACCACATTTTGGACACCTGGGATATGCAATGAACTGATCAGTCGGTAAGGTATCCCCGTCAAGACGCCACCCGCGCAGCCACGCTGCGCGGGTGGCGTCTGTACTGAGAATTTGTCGCGCTCGCGGGCGCGTCCGGATATGCCCAGTAGAGCCGCTCACCGCGGCCGACCGACCTAGCGGGAAGACAAGGATTCACATGCGAGTTGGGGGTTCCACGAGAACAGGCGGATGGCTCAAGCGAGTCGCAGCCGCCGTCGCAGTGGCTGTTGCGATGCCGCTCGGCGTCACGCTCATCGGAGGCGGCGCCACCGCGTCCGCAGCCTTCGACCCGGCTGCCCAGGACTTCTGGGTCGATTCGGACATGGGGCCCGTCAAGAGCCGCATCTGGCATGCAGCCGACGGCAACACCGATCGGGTCGTCTACCTGCTCGACGGACTGCGTGCGCAGGACGATCTGAGTGGTTGGGAGATCAACACCGACGTGGGTGCTTTCCTCGCCGGTCAGAACATCAATGTCGTCCAGCCGGTGGGCGGACAGTCCAGCTTCTATTCCGACTGGGTCACCAAGTCCACGCTCAACAAGCAGGACCGTGCCTACACGTGGGAAACGTTCCTCACCGAGAACCTGCCGAACGCCCTTGGCAACGAGCTCGGATTCTCGCAGACCAACAACGGGATCATCGGCCTCTCGATGGGCGGTAGCGCGGCACTCACCCTCGCCGCGTACCACCCTGACCAGTTCAACTACGCCGGTTCGCTGTCGGGCTACCTGAACATCTCGGCTCCCGGTATGCGTGAGGCCATTCGTATCGCAATGCTCGACGCCGGCGGCTACAACGTCGACGCGATGTGGGGCCCGCCGTGGGCCCCGGCGTGGCTACGCAACGATCCGTTCGTGTTCGCCGATCGTCTCCGTGACAACGGCACCCGAGTATGGGTTTCGGCTGCCAGCGGTATCCCGGCCAAGGGTGGCGCCGCGCCCACCAGTGCGATGGACGTGTTCAACGCCAGCACCGGTGCGGGTCTCGAGACCCTGGCTCTCGCCAACTCCCGTGCATTCCAGGTGAAGATGGCGGCTATCGGCGCCAAGAACGTCACCTACAGCTTCCCGGCGCGTGGCATCCACACCTGGCGTTACTGGGAGCAGCAGATCCACGACCTCGCCGGCGATCTCAGCAACACCATCGGCTAGGGAACTTTCATAACAAATGCATCAGTAGTAACAGCGCGGCAACTCCACTCTGCGGGCTTTTGCGTGTAAAAAGAACCCGAACGTGAGGTCGTACAGCAGTTTCGACGACCTCTACGCGCTGGTCGCACTCCTGCGGCCGCCGTGTGCAGAAAGAGAGTGGAAATTTGATGCGGCACCTTCGAAGGCGGTCCCTCGCCTCTCTCGCAGCCGTACTGGTGCTTCCGGTGGCGGTCGGCCTCACGTCGACCGCCACCGTTTCGGCTGTTTCGCCCGTCCACGCGGCTCCGGTCGCGACGCAGGCACCGGCGGGTGTGAGCATTCATCACATCGACTGGCTGTCCGATCGCAGGGTCGCGTTGTGGATCAACTCGCCGTCGATGGGGGTGCCGATCCAGGTCCAGATGTTGCTCGCGCGAGATTGGAACGCGAAGCCCGACGCGAAGTTCCCCTCGGTGTTCATGCTCGACGGGCTGCGTGCGCAGGACAACGAGAACGGTTGGACTCTCGAAACCGATGCGGAAGCCTTCTTCGCGGACAAGAACGTCAACGTCGTTCTTCCTGTCGGCGGTCAGTCGAGTTTCTATTCGGACTGGGTCGATCAGGACAACGGTCAGAACTACCAGTGGGAGACGTTCCTGACCAAGGAACTTCCTCCCATTCTCGAGAACGACTGGCGCAGCACCAAGGAGCGCGGGGTCGTCGGCCTCTCGATGGGCGGTACGTCCGCCATGTTCCTCGCAGCCAGGAACCAGGGTTTCTTCAAGTTCGCCGGTTCACTGTCCGGCATGTTGACCACCACTTCTCTCGGAATGCCGCAGGCCGTCCAGTACGCGATGATGGACGCTGGCGGATTCGACTCGGGAGCCATGTGGGGGCCGCCTTCGAGCCCGGCTTGGGAGGAGCACGACCCCTACCTCCTGGCGGAACATCTGAAGGGTGTCAGCCTCTACGTCTCGAGCGGCAGCGGTACGACCGGTCCGTACGACCAGCCTTCCGGCATTCCCGGCGTCAGCACCAACTACGCCGGTATGGGTCTCGAGATCCTGTCGCGTCTCACCTCGCAGGCCTTCGCAACCAAGCTCAACAAGCTCGGCATTCCCGCGCAGGTGAACTACCGGCCTTCGGGAACGCACTCGTGGCCGTACTGGCAATTCGAACTGCACCAGCTGTGGCCGCAGCTCGCGAACACACTGGGTGTCGAGGTCGACAAGCCGGCGTGCAACGTCGGCGGCGCCATCGGTGACACTGCGGGCGCGAACCAGTGGATCGGCGACTGCGTCACGGGCGAATACAGCGTTGCGGGCGGTACCGCACAGGACTTCCGATTCGGGCGCATCTTCACCAAGGACGGAAAGACGCAGCCCGTCGCCGGACGAGTCGGTGGCGCGTACCAGGCCGCAGGTGGTCCTGCCGGCCCGCTCGGCTTCCCGTCGACCCCCGAGCTGGGGACTCCTGACGGGCGTGGTCGCTTCAACCACTTCGAGCACGGCTCCATCTACTGGACTCCGGAGACGGGTGGCCACGCCGTCCGCGGCGCGATTCGCGACGAGTGGGCGCGCCAGGGCTGGGAAGCCGGACCGCTCGGCTACCCGGTTGCCGACGAGGTCGCCACCCCGGACAAGCCGGGCGCGGTGCAAGGGTTCGAGATCGGCGCGATGTACTTCAGTCCCAAGAACGGCACCAACGCGGTCCAGGGAATGATCTTGGGCAAGTACGCCGAACTCGGATACGAGGGCGGGTGGCTCGGCTTCCCGAAGACGAGCGAGATTCCCGTCCGCGACATGGGCCGGTTCAACGAGTTCGAGGGCGGAAACATCTACTGGAGTCCGCTCTCCGGCGCGTGGGCGATCGAGAACGGGCCGATCTTCGACGCCTGGAAGAGCGTGGGTTACGAGGCGGGCCGGATCGGTTATCCGATCAGCGACAAGTTCGCGATCCCGGGTGGTGTGCAGCAGAACTTCCAGTTCGGCTACATCACCGTGATAGGCGACAAGGCAGAGGTTCACTAGGTCCGGAGCGGATCGGTGCGGGCGGCAGCTTGAACGCTGCCGTCCGCGCTGCGTCTGTATCCTGTTGATCGACAACGACTTGGACGCAAGGACGGAAATTCATGCCGCAGTTCTCACGGACCCGCACCACCTTCGCTCGCGCACTCGCCGTGGGTGCTCTCACCGCTGCTGTGGGAGGGTCGTTGGTCGCGTGTGGATCGGACGATTCGACCGCATCGTCCACGCCCGAGCAGACGACGTCGGCTGCTTCGGAGAGTGCAGCGCCTTCGTCCAAGGCCGGCGAGAAGTCGTCGTCACCCGTCACGAGTCCCAGTGAAGCCGCAACCGCGCCGCCGGAGACTCCAGAATCCGTGCCCAGTGAGTTCCCCGGCCCCACCGAGGTTCCGGTGAGCGCGGAGGGACAGAAGTTCCTCGACGAACTCGAGAATCGTGGTCTCACGCCTGCCGGTGACGGGCAGATCGCGATCAGCGCCGGCGACTTCATCTGTGCATCGAAGGAACAGGGCAAGCCCGATGCCGAGACGCTCGTGTTCCTGACTCCGATGGTCGGCAGTGACGCAGCGGCGTCGGGCAAGGAACTGTCGCCGGTGGATGCGGCCGCACAGGCGCAGGTCTACATCGACGCCGCCAACGCGGTGTACTGCAAGTAGGGCGGTAGACGATGTCGTGGTCCGGGCGCGGAACGCGCAAGAAGCGAGGCGGATTGCTGCGCAAGTTGGTGATCGCGCTTGCGCTGTTCCTCGTGTTCGTGCTGGTCGCGATCGTGCTCTGGTACATTCTGGCCGGCCGTGGCACGAAGATCACGCCCACCCCGCCCGGACCCGAACGTCCGTCGGCTCAACCTGCGAGTTGCCCGGACGTCCAGGTCGTATCCGTTCCGGGTACGTGGGAGTCCGCCTCGTCGGACGACCCGTATGCCCCGTCGGCGAATCCTGCGTCGTTGATGCTCAACATCACGCAGCCTTTGCAGGCTCGGTTCGATCAGTCGCGTGCCGACGTCTACACCGTCCCGTACGTGGCGCAGTTCTCCAATCCTGTGGCGATCCCCCCGGACGGGCAGGAGTCGTACAACAACAGCCGCGGCGAGGGCACGGCTGCTGCCACGGACCTGCTCACTCGCAGGCACCAGGAATGCCCCCTCACCAACTACCTCCTCGTCGGCTTCTCGCAGGGTGCGGTGATCGCCGGCGACATCGCCGCGTCGATCGGCGCGGGTGACGGGCCGGTGCCCGCCGACCAGGTGCTCGGTGTCGGTCTCATCGCGGACGGTCGACGGGACCCGGCAGCCGCGACCAATGTCGGACAGCCGGTCGCCGGTGTCGGTGCCGAACTGTCGCTGGCCGGATTGAAGGTTCCGGGTATTTCGATGACCGGACCACGCGAAGGCGGGTTCGGTGCACTCGGTGATCGCACCGTCGAGATCTGCGCACCCTCGGACGGAATCTGCGACGCACCTCCCGGTGCGTTCAAGCCGGGCAACTGGCTTGCGAGTGCTTCGCGGCTTCTCGAGTACTTCAACAATCCGGTGCACGCGATGTACAACAGCTATGTCGTCGACGAGTCCGGCACCACGGCCACGCAGTGGATTGCCAACTGGGCCGGCGAGAAAATCGAGGCTGCTCCGACGCCTCCACACGAGTAGCAGTCACAAACTGTGGTTGTGAGATGCTCCAAAGGTGCGCTGGCGGACACTACTCACCGGTAGAGTGCGTTCTCCGACTCGCATTTCGACCCTTGTAGAGTGCGATTCGGTAAACCGGCGCCGTCACCACAGGAGAAGCAATTCACATGAGTTCCGCCGAGGGCAGTTCGCTGCGCAAGTTCCGATTCGCAGCCGGTGGAGAGGGCAACGCCGACGAAGGTGGTGCGCGCCGGTTCGTGAAGCTCGCGCAGAAGGCCGAGGAGCTCGGTTTCGACAGCTTCATGATTCCGGATCACCTCGGTAACCAGGTCGGCCCGATCGCGGCCCTCGGCGCCCTCGCCGTCGCCACGGACAAGATCCGTCTCGGTACGGCCGTCCTCGCGAACGGCTTTCGTCACCCCGCCATCCTTGCCAAGGACGCCGCGACCATCGACGTCCTCTCGGGTGGACGCCTCGAGCTCGGTATCGGTGCCGGCTGGATGAAGGAAGAGTTCGACAAGGGCGGCATCGACTACGAGCGGCCGGGCGTCCGGATCGCAAAGCTCGAAGAGTCGCTGCAGATCCTCGACACCCTGCTTCGCGGGCGGGAGTGCAATTTCGAGGGCGAGTACTACCAGATCAAGGGCCTCACCGGTAGCCCGCGCCCGCGTCAGGGTCCGCGTCCGCCCATCGCCGTCGGTGGCGGCGGACCCAAGATGCTTGCTCTCGCGGCCAAGTACGCCGACATCATCTCGGTGGCGACCCCGACGAGCAAGGAAGGCAAGCTGCTGCTGTCCGGCGTCACCCTCGAGAAGACGATGGAGCGCGTCGACCGTATCCGCGAGGCTGCAGGCGACCGCTTCGACGAGATCGAACTGAACTGGACGATCACCACGATCGTCATCACCGACGACCGCGAGCAGACCGCCGAGATGGCTCTCGCTGCGATCGATCAGGGATTCCCGCCCAACATCGAGGCGGACGCGAAACTGTCGGTCGAGGACATCTTGAACTCGCCGTACCTGGCAATCGGCACCTTCGAAGAGATCGCGGATCAGATTCGTATGGTGCGTCAGAAGACGTCCATGTCCTACGTCGGAGTGTTCCCGACGCAGATGGACGCGTTCGCGCCGATCATCTCCCAGTTGTCCGGCGAATGATGACGATGCAGATCTGTAACATATCGGGGGTTTCGAACCGATAGTTCGGTTCGGGGCGCGTGTGCAGTCGGCACGGTGTCCGTTGATTGATCGACAGTTGACCGATTGACAGATCCGATTCAGCGAAGGAAGTCAGGGGCGCAGGGCGGCATGCATCACTGCCTGCTTGTGTGATCGCTTCGGAGGAGAAGGAATGAACGCGAAGTTCGACGATTTCATCGACGAGACGGGCCATATTCGGCTCACACCGGGGAACACCTTGGTGGACTACGTCGAGCGCCACACCCGCGAGAACGCGGACGAGTTGGCCTACCGCTACATCGACTACTCGCGTGAACGTGACGGTGAGGCGCACGAGCTCGACTGGGAGCAGTTCGGGTACCGGCTCCGCGCCGTTGCAGCTCGCTTGCAGCAGGTCACCGAGCCCGGTGACCGTGTCGCGATCCTCGCTCCGCAGGGCCTCGACTACGTCATCTCCTTCTTCGCGGCCATCTTCGCCGGAACCATCTCGGTGCCGCTGTTCGATCCGGACGAGCCCGGTCACGGTGACCGTCTGCACGCGGTTCTCGGCGACTGCAGGCCCACCGCGATCCTGACCGCAACCTCCTCCGCGGCCGGCGTTCGCCAGTTCTTCCGTGCACTTCCCGCCAAGGAACGTCCGCGTGTGATCGCCGTGGATGCGATTCCGGACAGCGTCGGCGAGACCTGGGTGCGCCCTGACACCGACCTCGACGACATCGCGTACCTGCAGTACACCTCGGGTTCGACCCGCACCCCGGCCGGTGTGGAGATCACGCACCGCGCCGTGGGCACCAACGTGTTGCAGATGGTCGACTCGATCGAACTCAACGAGAACTCGCGGGGCGTCACCTGGCTGCCGCTGTTCCACGACATGGGCCTGCTCACGGTCATCTTGCCTGCGCTCGGTGGCAAGTACATCACCATCATGAGCCCGCGTGCCTTCGTGCAGCGCCCTTACCGGTGGATCAAGGAACTGGCGGCCGTCTCCGACGGTGCCGGCACCTTCGCCGCCGCTCCCAACTTCGCGTTCGAGCACGCTGCCGCCCGCGGTCTCCCGAAGAACGGTGAGAGCCTCGACCTGAGCAACGTCATCGGACTCATCAACGGCAGTGAACCGGTCACGACGTCGTCAATGCGCAAGTTCAACGAGGCGTTCGCTCCGTACGGACTGCCCAAGACCGCGATCAAGCCCTGCTACGGCATGGCAGAGGCGACGCTGTTCGTGTCGGCCACCAAGCACTCGGACGAAGCACGGGTCATCTACGTGGACCGGAACGAACTGAACTCCGGCCGCATCGTCAAGGTCGACAAGGACGCAGAGCACGCGATCCCGCAGGTGGCGTGCGGGTACGTCGCGCGAAGCCAATGGGCGACCATCGTGGATCCCGAGACACGTTCGGAGCGTCCCGACAACGAGGTCGGCGAGATCTGGTTGCACGGCAAGAACATCGGTATCGGCTACTGGGGTCGTAAAGATGAGACCGAGGCGACGTTCCACAACAAGCTGGCCACCCCCCTCGCCGCGGGCAGCCACGCCGAGGGAACCCCCGAGGACGCCAACTGGATGCGCACCGGTGACTACGGCGTGTACGTGGACGGCGAGCTCTACATCACCGGTCGCGTGAAGGACCTCGTGATCGTCGACGGCCGTAACCACTACCCGCAGGACCTCGAGGCTTCCGCGCAGGAGGCCAGCGACGCGCTGCGTCCCGGGTTCGTTGCGGCGTTCTCGGTGCCGGCGAACCAGCTCCCGCCTGTGGTCTTCGAGAACACGCACTCCGGTCTGGCCTTCGATCCGGACGACTCCTCCGAGCAGCTGGTCCTCGTCGCAGAGCGTGCTCCGGGTGCAGGCAAGGCCGACCCGCAGCCGATCGCAGACACGGTGCGCGCAGCCATCTCGGTCCGCCACGGTGTGACAGCGCGCGACGTCCTTCTGGTTCCGGCCGGTTCCATTCCTCGTACGTCGAGCGGCAAGATCGCTCACCGTGCCTGCCGTGCGGCCTACATCGAGGGGACTCTGCGTGGCGGACACACGCAGACCGCATTCCCCGACAGCGTGTCCGAATAGTCCTCCATGACGGGTAACTTGGTGTATTGATGGCTGAAAATGTTGACGACCGGACCGCCTCTGATTCCGCGACGGGGGATATGACCGTCGCGCAGCTGCGCGACTGGTTGCGTGAATGGATTGCCGACGCAACCGGTCAGCCGGTCACCGCGATCACCGACGACCGCCCGATGGAAGAGTTCGGGCTCTCGTCGAGGGACGCCGTAGCGCTCAGCGGCGAGATCGAGGAGTTGGTGGGCGTCACGCTCACCGCCACGGTCGCCTATCAGCATCCGACCATCGCGTCGCTGGCAACCCGCATCATCGAAGGCGAGCCGGAGTTGCCGGACACCGCCGGTGACGAGGCGTACTACACCTCGGGTGCGGTGTCGGATTCGCACGACATCGCTATCGTCGGCATGGCATCGCGGTTCCCGGGTTCGGGTTTCACTCCCGAACAGATGTGGGAACAGCTGCTCGAAGGTCGCGACGGCATCTCGGATCTTCCCGAGGACCGCTGGGAGGAGTTCACCTCGGACCCGGCGATCAAGGCGGCCGTGGAGAAGGCCAACACCAAGGGCGGCTACCTGGACGACGTCAAGACGTTCGACGCCGAGTTCTTCGCGATGTCGCCGCTCGAGGTGACGAACGTCGATCCGCAACAGCGGCTCGCGATGGAACTGACCTGGGAAGCGCTCGAGCACGCGCGCATCCCCGCGAACCAGCTCAAGGGCGAGCAGGTGGGTGTCTTCATCGGCACCTCCGCGAACGACTATCAGCTCCTCGCCGTCAGTGATCCGGTCACCGCGCACCCCTATGCGCTGACCGGTACCTCCACGGCGATCGTCCCGAACCGGGTGTCCTACTTCTACGACTTCCGTGGTCCTTCGGTTGCCGTCGACACGGCGTGCTCGTCGTCGTTGGTCGCGGTTCATCAGGCCGTTCGTTCGCTGCGTTCGGGTGAGTCCGACGTGGCTCTGGCCGGCGGCACCAACATGCTTTTGGCCCCACCCGCCACTCTCGGATTCAACGAGGGCGGCGTTCTCGCCGAGGACGGCAAGATCAAGGCGTTCTCCTCCGACGCCAACGGCATCGCGCGCGCCGAAGGCGGGGGTCTCGTCGTCCTCAAGCGTCTGGAGGACGCCGAGCGGGACGGCGACACCGTTCTCGCGGTGGTCGCCGGAACCGCGGTCAACCAGGACGGTCGCTCCAACGGTCTGCTCGCGCCGAACCCGGACGCGCAGGCGGACTGCCTGCGGCACGCTTACCGCGACGCAGGCATCGTCCCGACCGGCGTCGACTACATCGAGGCGCACGGAACCGGCACCATCCTCGGTGACCCGATCGAGGCGGATGCCCTCGGACGGGTCGTCGGACGTGGTCGCAACGACGACAAGCCCGCGCTGCTCGGCAGCGCGAAGACCAACTTCGGGCACCTCGAGGCAGCAGCCGGTGCGGCCGGCCTCATCAAGGTCGTTTTGGCGATGCAGGAGAACAAGCTGCCCGCCTCGCTCAACTACGCGGGCCCCAACCCGTACATCTCCTTCGACAAGGCGCACCTCGAGGTCATCCCGGAGGCCACCGATTGGCCCAGGTACACCGGCAAGGCCGTCGCGGGTGTGTCGGGCTTCGGTTTCGGTGGCACCAACGCTCACGTCGTCGTCCGCGAGTACGTGCCTGCGGAGACCGAAGAGCAGGATGCAGCACCGGCTGTCGGGCCGCCTTCCGAAGACGTGACCGTCGTACTCCCGGTGTCGGGCGCTCTGCCGTCTCGCCGTCGGCGGGCAGCCGCAGACCTCGCGGACTGGCTCGAGACCGAGGTGGGCAGCAAGACCCCGCTCGCTGATGTCGCACGCAGCCTGGCTCGACGCAATCACGCGCGGTCGCGGGCCGTGGTGCTGGCCAAGACCCGCGCGGAAGCAATCACCGGTCTGCGCGCCGTCGCGGCGGGCAAGCCCGGTCAGGGGGTCTTCTCGGCTGATTCACCGTCGTCGAAGGGCGCGGTCTGGGTGTTGTCGGGCTTCGGTTCGCAGCACCGCAAGATGGCCAAGCAGCTGTACCAGGAGAACCAGGTCTTCGCGAAGGCCATCGACGAAGTCGATGCGCTGATCGAGGACGAGGCCGGCTACTCGATGCGTGAGATGTTCCTGGACGACGGAACCGACTACGACGTCGAGACCTCGCAGGTAGGCATCTTCACCATCCAGATCGGTCTCGCCGCTCTGCTGCGCCACCACGGCGCCGACGCCGAAGCAGTCGTCGGTCACTCGATGGGCGAGGCGGCTGCCGCATACCTGTCGGGTGGTCTGTCGCTCGAAGATGCGGTTCGCGTCATCTGCTCGCGTTCGCGTCTGATGGGTGAGGGTGAGTCGACGCTGCAGGGCGACGACATCAGGCTCATGGCTCTGCTCGAGTACAGCTCCCCGGAGATCGAAGCGCTGCTGCCCAAGTACCCCAAGCTCGAAGTCTGTGTGTACGCGGCGCCGACTCACACGGTCATCGGCGGCACGCAGCCGGATATCGAAGCCATCGTCGCTCACGCCGAGGGCGAGGAGAAGATGGCGCGCATCCTCAAGACGAAGGGTGCCAGCCACACCTCGCAGGTCGACCCGATCCTGGGCGAGTTCGCTGCCGAACTGGCAGGTATCGAACCGACCAAGCTCGAGCGCGGCGTCTACTCCTCGGTGGACCAGGAGACCTACTACCGCGCAGGTCACGATGCGATCCACAACGAGGCGTACTGGGTGAAGGGCATGCGCCACAGCGTGTACTTCACGCAGGCCGTGCGGCTCGCTGTCGGAAACGGCCACACCACGTTCGTCGAGCTCGCACCCAACCCGGTTGCGCTCATGTCGGTTGCTGCCACCGCCTTCGACGCCGGTATGCACGACGTCCAGCTCATCCAGACCCTCAAGCGCAAGGAAGACGAGCCGCTCGGTGTGCTCGCCGCGCTGGCTCAGCTGTACGTCCACGGCCACGCCGTGGACCTGAACACGCTGCTGCCTCAGGGCGACTACGCGGACATTCCGCGTACGGCGTGGATTCGCAAGCGCTACTGGCTCGACAACCGCATCAACCAGGGCGGCAACACCAGGGCCCCGGGCTCGCACGTTGCGCTTCCCGACGGCCGCCACGTGTGGGAGGTGCAGGCGGGCAGTGTCACCGAGCTGCCTGCTCTCGTCACGGCCGCAGCTTCGCAGGTGCTGTCGGATGTCACGCTCACGGCTTCGATTCCGCACGCCGGGGTTCCGACGGGCGGCACTCTCACCACCACACTCAATCCGCATCCGGGTGGTGCTTCGATTCAGGTGCACGCCAAGGACGGTGGGGCGTTCAGCCTCCTGTTCGACGCAGTGGTCACCTCCGGTGAGGCGTTGCCGGAGCCGATCGTCGCACCAGCTGCGGTCGTTCCCGAGCAGAGCACCGGCCCGGTCGAGACGTTGCCCGAGGTCGTCGAGGACATCGGCGACAAGTGGGACCCCAACGGTTCGCAGACCATGGAGGACCGCCTGGCGTTCATCGTCGCGGAATCCATGGGATACGCACCCGAGGATCTGCCCGCGGAGATTCCGCTGATAGAGCTGGGTCTCGACTCGCTCATGGCAGTGCGCATCAAGAACCGTGTCGAGTACGAGTTCGACATTCCGCAGTTGCAGTTGCAGGCCGTGCGTGACGCCAACCTCCTCGAGGTCGGCAAGTATCTGCGCTACGCGATCGAGAATCGCGAAGAGGTTCAGGCGCTGGCGGACAAGCAGAAGGCGGAGAAGGAAGCTGCCGAGGCTGCCGAAGCCGGTGACGTTGCCGAAACGTCCAGCGAGGCTGCCACTGTCGACGAGCCCGTGGTGCCGGTAGAAGAGGCTGCGATTCCCGAGGTCGGTGAGGACGACGTGCCGCCGCGTGACGCGGCCGAGCGACTCACGTTCGCGACCTGGGCCGTGGTCACCGGAGAGTCCGCGAAGGGCATCTTCAACACCCTGCCGATCCTCACGGACGACGTCGCGGAGAAACTCTCCGCCCGCCTGTCCGAGCGCTCCGGCGGTGACGTGACCTTCGACGACGTCCTCGATTCCACCACCATCGAGGAACTCGCAAACGTGGTGCGCGGCTTCCTCGAGGACGGCGGAAAGATCGACGGCCTCGTCCGCACTCTTGCGCCGCGGCCCGAAGGGTCCACGGCCACACCGGTGTTCGTGTTCCACCCGGCCGGCGGTTCCACAGTTGCGTACGAGCCGTTGCTGCGCCGGCTCCCCAAGGGCACACCGATGTTCGGCCTCGAACGTACGGAGGGTCCCATCGAGACGCGGGCAGCGGAATACCTGCCGCTCGTGCGCGAGATTCAGGGCGACGGACCGTATGTGCTGTACGGATGGTCCCTCGGCGGCGTGCTCGCCTACGCGGTCGGAAAGCTGCTGCGTGAGTCCGGTGCGGACGTTCGTGTCGTCGGGCTGATCGACACGGTGATGGCCGGCGAGGACATGGAAGAGACCCCGGAGGAGAACAAGAAGCGCTGGCAGCGTTATGCGGCATTCGCGAAGAAGACGTACAACGTCGACTACCCGTTGCCGTACGACAAGCTGGCCGCGGCGAAGAGCGACGAGGAACAAATCAAGATCCTCGGCGAGCTCCTCAAGCTCAGTGGCGCAAAGATTCCCGGCGGCATCATCGAGCACCAACGGACGTCGTACCTCGACAACCGTGCGCTCCTCACGGCCAAGGCGGAGCGGTACGACGGAGACGTCGTGCTGTACCTCGCCGACAAGTACCACGACGATGCCATCGCTCTCGAGCCTGCGTTCAAGACACGCAAGCCCGACGGCGGTTGGGGTGACGCGGTGAAGAACCTCGAAATCATCCATGTTGGAGGCGATCACATCCAGATCGTCGACGAGCCGTACATCGCGAAGGTCGGCGCGGATCTCACGAAGAAACTCGCGGCCATCGATCCCCCGGGAACAGGAGCTACCGAGTGACAACCTCGACGACGGCAGAGAAGCTTGCCGAACTACGCGACAAACTCGAATCGGCCAACGTGCCCGGTTCGGAACGTGCACTCGCGAAGCGGAAGGCGAAGGGAATGCCCTCGCCGCGCGAGCGGATCGACATGCTGTTCGACGAGGGCACCTTCATCGAAACCGGCAAGCTGGCGAAGATGCAGGGCGACGCGTCCAACCCCTACGGTGACGGCGTCGTCACCGGACACGGCAGAGTCAACGGTCGACCGGTCGCAGTGTTCGCCCACGACCAGACGGTGTTCGGCGGTGCGGCCGGTGAGATGTTCGGCCGCAAGGTCGCGGCCATCATGGAGTTCGCAGCCAAGACCGGCTGCCCGTGCGTCGGCATCAACGAGTCCGCCGGTGCGCGTGTGCAGGACGCGGTCACCTCGCTCGCCTGGTACGCGGAGCTCGGTCGTCGCCAGGAGCCGTTGTCCGGCATGTGCCCACAGATCTCGATGGTGCTGGGCAAGAACGCCGGTGGTGCGGTGTACGCACCGATCAACACGGACATCGTCGTTGCGACGGACGAGTCGTACATGTTCGTCACGGGCCCCGACATCATCAAGTCGGTCACCGGTGAGGATGTCAGCCTCGACGAACTCGGCGGGGCGCGAAACCAGGCCCAGTACGGCAACATTCACCACGTCGCGCCCGACGAGAAGGCCGCGTTCGAGTGGGTCCGCGAGTACCTCGGGTTCCTTCCATCGACGTGTCACGAACCGGCTCCGATCGTCAATCCCGGCCTCGAGCCCGAGATCACCGACAGCGACCGTGCGCTCGATTCGTTCATGCCGAACGCCGACAACGCCGGTTACGACATGCACGACATCCTGCTCGGAATCTTCGACGACGGGACGTTCCACGAGGTCGGCGCCTTGGTTGCGCCCAACATCATCACCGGATTCTCCCGTGTCGATGGGCGTTCGGTCGGTGTGGTCGCGAACCAGCCGATGTTCCTGTCGGGTGCGCTCGACGCGGCCAGCTCCGACAAGGCTGCACATTTCGTGCGTCTGTGCGATGCGTTCGACATTCCGCTGGTGTTCGTCGTCGACACTCCCGGCTTCCTTCCGGGGCTCGAGCAGGAGAAGGCCGGTGTCATCAAGCGTGGTGGCCGCTTCCTCTTCGCTTTCGTCGAGGCCACCGTCCCGAAGGTCACCGTCGTGATCCGCAAGGCATACGGCGGGGGCTGGGCTGTGATGGGCTCGAAGCAGCTCGGTGCGGACATCAACCTTGCATGGCCGACCGCTCGCATCGCCGTCATGGGAGCCGAGGGCGCCGTGAACATCATGGGGCGTAGGCAGATCGAGGCGGCAGGTGAGAACGCCGATGCGGTTCGTCGGGAGCTCGTGAACTTCTACAACGAGAACATCGCCACCCCGTACATCGCGGCGGAGCGCGGCTACATCGACGCGGTCATCGAGCCGTCGGCCACTCGCCTGGAGATCCGCAAGGCTCTGACGCTGTTGCGGGACAAGAAGGTCGAGAAGAATCCACGTAAGCACCACCTCCTCCCACTCTGACTCTCCACCCCCACCCTTTTCGACGAATGTCACACACGTTCAGCTCACGCGAACCGGTGTGACATTCGTGAGGAGAAGGGTGCGCTGAGGGACGGTTATCCACAGACTTCATGTTGTCCACGGATCGATCCTGAGTGCCTCTTTCCGGCTATTGATGTCGGACGGGGTACTGCATCCTGGCCGCATGTTGCGGGGAACTTGGGTGGAGAACCACCATGAAATCGTTGCTGCGAGCCGAGAGGGTGTGGTGCGCTCGGCCGCGTTGGAACAGTTCGAGATCGGCCGCGCGACGGTATCTTCACGATGTCGCCCGGGTGGCCCGTGGCAACGGATGCTTCCAGGGGTCGTCCTGCTTCACAACGGGCCGCCGTCGTGGCGTCAGCGGGTGATCGCCGCTCTCGAATATGGTGGCCCACAGGCGATGTTGTCCGGATACGCGGGGCTGGCTGCCTTGGGCTATCCCGCAGCTTCTTCGATGAATCCGGTGTTGCTTCTCGTCCCGTCGACGCAGCATCGGCGGGATGTTTCGTATGTGACCGTCGAACGTACGTGGCGCCTGCCCGAGGCGGTCGACTGCGGGCAACTTCGAGCGGCGCCCGCTGTACGGTGCCTCCTGGATGCGTCACGTCGTATGTCGAATATAGATACCTGCAGGGCTCTACTCACCGAAGGGCTGCAGCGCGGGGACGTGACGGTGAGTGATCTGGTCCAGGAGTTGGCGGCCGGCAGCGACCGAGGCAGCCGTGTTCCCCGAGCCGTACTGCGTGAGTTGACCGACGACGCCCACTCCGTCGCGGAGGTTCAGGCGCAGAAGCTTTATGCGACGAGCGAGTTGCCGCCGATGGTTCACAACCGCGATATTGCTTTGGGTGGCAAATGGATTGCTCGTCCCGACGGGTGGCTGGACGACGTAGCACTTGCGTGGGAGATCGACTCTTTGCGTTACCACCTGTCTGCACAACAGCACGAGGCGACGGTCGTTCGCCGGGCGCGTATGCAACGTGCGGGAATTGTTGTGGTGACACATCTGCCCAAGCAGCTGCGCTCGGAACCGGCGACGGTACTGGCCGACCTTCGAGCCGGCTGGGAACTAGCAGTGTCGCGTCCGCGTCCACCCGTGTATCTCGTCGGTTCCCGCTAACCCTCCCGACCAATGTCACAGCGGTTCACCTGAGTTGAACGTGTGTGACATTGGTCGGGGGAAGGGGGTTAGTAGACGCGGAGGGTGCCCGGCTTCCACCAACCCCAACGGGTCTCTTCCGCGGTTTCGACCTCGACGGGGGTGGCGTCGGCGAAGTGCCTGTCGTACTGCTCGAGGGAGCCCCAGTCACGACCCCAGTCGTCGCGCAGGTAGGTGGGGATGGTGGTCGCGCCCGCTATGGATTCCGTGAATCCGAGGGGCCCACCGTTTTCCGCAGCCTGCCAGGTGTCGGTCGAGCTGATGGCGAGCGGCCGGTCGGGCAGGATGCGGTAGTTCGGCATCTCCGCGACGCCGTACTCGTGGGAGAACGGGCGTTGGCACGGGAATTGGAGGCCCACCGCCCAGTCCAGCAGCACGGGCTGCTCGCGCCCGACGACGGTGTCGAGGTTCTGCAGCTGGGGCACCCGCGGCGGAGTGAATGCGAACCACTGATCGCCAGTGAGGTTGGGATCGTTGGCGACGATGCGCACGGTGTCCGTGTCGGGTGCGAGTTCGTCGATCGGAATGCGCAGATTGCGCCACGACGGTGCGGGCCCGATGTCTTTCGGCAGGTAGGTGCCCTGCGAGACGACGGTGCCGTCCGGTTGGCGCTTGCCGTATTCGAGAAGTAGTGACTGGCCGTAGGTGACGGCACCGCTGATGTCGACGGACCAGATGCGTCCTGCGGCTGACACGACCACGAGAGGTGCGTCCTCGCTGCGCTCGGGCAGGGCGTACCAGCTCGAGGTGAGCACGGCCGGCTCCTGGACGCCCTCCTGGTAGCTGCCCATGACCGGGGTGATCGCGGGGTCGAGGCCGAACGGGAGCTTTGCGGTACTGCCGTTCACGCCGGCGGCACCGGTGCCGCCGCTCGTTCCGGCGTTGGAGCCGGTTTCGAACGTGGGGCCGACGCTTTGATTGTCGGTGTTGCCCATGCCCTGTTTCACCTCGACGAAGTCGGCGGTGAGGTCGGTGGGAATCCCGTTGGGGCTGAAGCCACGTGGGTTCTCGCCGCCGAGTGGATCGTTCGAATTCGTGAGGGTCTGTCCGGGCTCCGGAACCGGCGTGAGATTACCCGAGTTGGTGTCGGACTCGACGAGAACGTCCTTGGCGAGCCCGCAGGTTTCCCCGGCCAGGGACTGGATGTTGGAGCGCGCCAACGAGTATGCCGGGTACTGCGCAACGCCACCCTTGGCGAGCGACAGGACTTCGAAGAGCACCATCGCGCCCGCGATGACCGTGAGCGGCGCCGCCGCGAACTTGCGAATCCGCCTGCCCTTCTGGGTGTTCGATTTCGGTGGCGACGGTGCGTAACCCTCGCGCATGTACTGCCATGCACCCAGTGCCACGGCGAGTCCGAACAGGACGAGGAACAGGGTGTTGGACTCGCGGCCGCCCAGCGAGATGGTCTTGTCGAACCACGGCACGCCGTAGCTCGAGACGTACCAGTAGCCGTTGATACCCGCGAACGTCAGCGCAAGCATCAGGAGGAGGCCTGCGAGGAAGATCGTGCGGTTGCGCCGTGACCGGAGCGCCGACGCGGACACTGCGACGGCGGTGAGTGCGGCCAGCGAACCCGCGATGCCGGCGTACGCACCGAAGTGGTGCGTCCACTTGGTGGGGTTGAACATCATGAAGAAGATCGTTCCGAATACGACGCCCAGCAGGCGCCACGACGGCCCAACTCCGGCGCCGGGAATCTTCCGTCGGCGCAACAGCACGAACAGTGTCGTTAAGAGGCACAGGATCATCGTGAGGAACGCGAAGCGGCGTGCGACCGAACCGTCCACGGTGGGGACGAAGAGGTAGTAGTACCGCAGGAAGTCCTTGTACCACTCGAGGTTCGGCCCGATCAGGGTGCGCACTCGGGTCGCTTCCATGACCGAAGCCAACGTCTGGTCCGCGAACACCACCACGAGGACCAGCGCACCTGCAGCGAGGATGGGTGCTATCAGTGGCAGGGTGCCGACGAGGCGGTGCCGCTTGATGACGATGTGGACGAGAGGCCTTGCGCCGGCGAGCAATGCGGCAACACACATGAGGCCGGTAGGTGCGGCCGCAAGGGTGAACGCGCCGATCAGGACTGCGGCCGCTGCGGGCAACAGCCTGCCGGTAGCGATGGCACGCTCGATCGAGCACCACGTCAGGAGAGCGCCGAGCGCAACGATCGGCTCGGGCCGCAGTCCGTTGTTGTAGGGAAGCCAGAACGCGAGGAACACCAGCCCACCGGTCCACAGGGCGACCCGGTTGTTGCGTACTGCCCGTCCCAGGCGCGGGGCCACCTCGCGGCTGATCACCATCCAGCACAGGATTCCCGCGATCAGGGCGGGCAAACGCATGAACACGCTCGCCGTGGAGATCTGGGTCATGGCGGCGAGCACGTCGTAGTACCAGCCGAACGGTGCCTCCGGAACGCCGTACCAACGGAAGTAGTTCGCCATGTACCCGGCGCCCTCGGAGACGCGGGCCATGGTGAGGAGGTAGCCGTCGTCGGCCGTGTTCGCGCCGATGAAGTGCCAGACGAGCAGGGTGCCCATGACAAGTGCGTCCAGGCCTGTGAGCTTCGCCCAGTGCGCGGGGAAGAAGCGGCGGTGACGCCTACCGTCGGTGCCGTCGAGGCGGCCCAGTGCGACCATCGAGATCAGGGTGAGGAGGACGGCGCCGATCATCGCGACGGACTTGACGAAGGTGGGGCTCGACGAGAAGCGCGAGTCGACGTTCACGGTGAACGACAGGCCGTCGGTCGCGGTGTTCTCTGGAAGGTCGGTGAAGATGCCGACGACCTGCGGACGGAGGTCGCCGCCCAACTCGCCGACGACGGGCGAGCCGTCTTCGTTCTCCAGACCTGTGAATTCGGCTCGGGTGCGATCGATGTCGGAGCTGATGACGATGTTCGAGCACTGCCCGGACTCCACCTGCTCGCGTGGCGCGGACGCGATCGTGACGTTGCGGTCGAGGATGTCGACCGTGTCGGCGGACACCCGCACGAACATTGCGTTCAGTGCGGCACCTTCGCCTTGCGGGGGTGCGGTGGCCAGCAGGATTCCGCCACGCGCGTCCATGTCGGCGACGGTGGTGCACGGGATCGATGCCTGGATGTCGACGGGTGCTTGCGACATCAGCGGCGACTCGACATCGCTCACCGCCCCGTTCTGCGGCCACTGCACCGTTGCCGTCGTCTGGGTGACGGGCATGAACGGCGTTGCAAGCGCGAGCAGAAAGCCGATCAAACCGGTCACGACCGCGATCAGGCGAACGTTTCGATACTCCGACCTTGGGTCGGATTTGGTGGCAGGTACTGCTGCGACGTCGGGCACGGTTGTCGATGGTATGTCAACGGATATTTCGGGCGTCACAGGACGACGACGTTCGTGTCCGTTCGTCTATTGCAAGCGCACCGGTCCCGGCGTCCAGGTGCCAGAGCGAGTCTCTTCCGTCGTATCGACGCGGGCAGGGGGTGCTTCGACCAGAGGTGTGAACTGCTCGAGCGATCCCCAGTCCCGGTCCCAGTCGTTCGAGAGGTAGGTGGCGAGGGTGCGCGAGGACAGCAGTTGTCCGGTCCACCCGAGCGGACCACCACCGAAGCGGTCCTGCCACGCGTTGGTGGCCTCGGCGCCACCGCGATCCGGAAGGACGCGGTACTCGGGAACCTCGGCTACGCCGTATCGGTGATCGAACGGCCGCTGGCAGGGGAAGGCCAGGCCGACGGCCCAGTCCAGCAGTACCGGTGCCTGTGAACCGACGACCGATTGCAGAGTCTCGGTGTGCGGCACGCGTGGAGGTGTCACGGCGAGCCACTGGGCCGGGTCGAGGCTGTTGTCCGCTGCCACCAGGCGTACGGAGTCGGCGTCCTCGGCCAGTTGATCGAGCGGCACCCGCAGGTTTCGCCACGACGGCGACGGCCCGATGTCGATGGGGTCGGCGACGCCGAGGACCGTAACGTCGCCGTCGGCCTCGGTACGCCCGTATTCGACCTGTAGGCGGCCACCGGGGGTGACGACACCGTCCGCGTCGACGGAGTGGATTCGTCCTGCGGCGGCGATGGTCAACAGTGGCGCGTCCTCGTTCCGTTCGGGGAGTACGTACCAGCCAGTCGTGAGGTCGGCGGCCTGCTGCCTGCCGGCCTGTTGGCTACCGAGGACGGGGACGCGCGCGGGGTCCAGACCGAAGGGCAGTGCGGCGGTGCTGCCGTTGATGCCCGCGCTGTCTGCCGAACCGCCGCCGGTGCCGGAGCTGGTTCTCGACGTGGTGTCGTCGGCCCCTCCGTCCTTCGAGTCGCTGTCGACCGTGTTGGCGCTGCCGGAAGTCGACTTCTCGGCGTCCGCGGTGAGGTCGTCGGCGACGCCGTTGGGTTCGAAGCCGGTGGACTCGGTCGCGCCGAAGGCTTCGGCCCCCGAGTTGCCGGCCGGCGGTGTGCGCAGAGGGAGGACGTCGGCGTTGGGGTCGGTTTCGACCAGGACCTCGTCGGCCAGCGCGCAGCTTCCGGTGAGCGAGTCGATGTTGGCTTTCGCGATGGAGTACGCCGGGTACTGCGCCTGGGCGCCCTTCACGAGCGAGAGCACCTCGAAGAGCACCACGGCTCCGGCGGCGATGGTCAACGGTGAGGGGGCGAGCAGGCGCGCACGTTTTCCGTTGGGCGGCTTGTCTGTCTCGTACGGTTCGCGGAAGTGGAACCAGGCGGCCAGCAGCAGCGTCAGGACGGTGAGCCCGAGGAACAAGGTCGCGACGCCCTTGCCCGCGAAGGTGGGTGGCTTGTCGAACCACGGAACCCCGTAGCTCGAGACGTACCACCAGCCGTTGGAACCGGTGAATGCCACCGCGAGGATGAAAAGCACTCCGGCGGCGAAAAGTGTTCTGTTGCGTTTGGATCGGATGCTTGCGGCGCTCACCCCGACGGCAGCAAGGACGGCCACCGAGCCTGCGAGCCCCGCGTACACGCCGAAGTGGTGGGTCCACTTCGTCGGCGTGAAGATCATGAGCAGCAGCGACGCGAAGACGATGCCGAGAATGCGGCGAGACGGCCCGATGGCGGTACCGGGAATCCTGCCCTTGCGAAGGATGAGCATCACGCACAGGACGACGCACAGCAGCATCACGAAGACGCCGAACCTGCGACTCAACGCGCCGTCCGGCGTGATCGAGAGGAGCGCGTCCCAGCGGATGCGCTCTTCGAACCACGTCTGGTTGGGGCCGACCGCGGTACGCACCTTGGTCGATTCCATGACGGTTGCGAGAGTCTGATCGGCGAAGACCGCCACGAGGACCACGGTTCCGGCGGCGAGAATCGGCGCGATCTGAGAAACGAACCCGACTCTTCGTCCCCGAGCCACGAGAATCTGGAACGCCGGACGCGCGCCTGCGATCAGGGCCGCGATGCAGATGAGTCCGGATGGGCCGGCGGCGAGGGAGAACGCTGCGATGAGAACGGCGACAGCCGCTGGTAGGAGCCTGCCGGTGGCGATGGCGCGCTCGATCGAGCACCAGGTCAGAAGGGCGCCGAGCGCGATGATCGGCTCGGGCCGCAGACCGTTGTCGTAGGGCAGCCAGAACGCCAGGAAGACGAGACCGCCCGTCCAGAGCGCGACCTTGTTGCGCCTGACCGCAACGCCGAGGCGAGGGATGACCTCGCGGCTGATCACCATCCAGCACAGAATTCCGGCGATGAGCGCGGGCAGACGCATCCACATGCTCATCGTGCTGACCTTGGCGAACGCCGCCAATACGTCGTAGTACCAGCCGAACGGAGCCTCGGGGACACCGAACCAGCGGAAGTAGTTCGCCATGTACCCGGCGTGTTCGGATACTCGCGCCATGCCGAGGAGGTAGCCGTCGTCGGAGGTGTTTGCGCCGATGACCTGCCACAGCAGCAGTACGCCGACGACGATGCCGTCCACGCCGGTGAAGCGCCACCACCTCGCGGGCAGGAATCTGCGGGCCCGTCGACCGTCCACGCCGTCGATGCGGTGCAGCGAATACAGCGACACGAGCGTGGCCAGTGCACACACGATCATGGCGAGCAGCTTGAGCAGGGTGGGGCTCGACGAGAAGCGTGAATCGAGATCGGCGTGGACGTTCAGCCCTTCGGGCGGCGGACCCTGGAGGTCGGTGAAGATTCCGACCACCTGCGGCCGGAAGTCACCGCGGAGCGTGTTCGTCGTGACTGCGTTCGTGTCGGCGGCGGATCCGACGAGTTCTGCGGACGTCTGCTCGAAGTCGGCTGCCACGTGGATCGCGTTGCAGCCCTCGAGTGCGGTGAGCGATCCGGAGGCCAGAACCGTGTCCCGGACGCGGATTTCCAGTTCGCCGTCGCGAACGGCGGCGAGCATCCCCGCGGACGGCTGGACGGCCCCGGCGGGCAGCGTGCTGACGAGCGTGCCACCATCGCCGCCGAGTTCACCCAGCGCGGTGCACGGGATCGTCATGTCGATCGTGGTGGGCGTGTACGAGACGAGGGGAGCGCTGACGCTCTCCGTCGACTGATTCTGTGGCCAACTGATCGAGGCCGCTTCCTGCTTCACCGGCAGCAGCGGAGTCGCAAGCGCCAGGACGAAACCGAGCAGTCCGGTGACGATGGCGATCGTGCGTGAAGTGCGGACGCGGCGGGCTTCCGACTGGCGTGAAGTCACAGGGGCATCAGGGGGCACGGAATACGATGTTAGGCCACATGATTATCTGGGCAATTCGGTGACGGCCGTGTCCAGACCCGTCTAATCTGGGTCCGTCACGAACATTCGACGCTCTCCGGCCCAATCGCATTGGGATCCACTCACAAAACGGGGTAGTCATCATGGCAGTCGGCACGGCACAACGATTCGGTCCGAACAGATTCCTGCGATTCGCTGCCATCTGTGGTGTCGCAGCTCTCGCGATGGTGACCGGCAACGGGACGGCATCGGCGGGGATCGACAACGCCAGTTCTGTCACCGATGCCCGCGGTAACCGGATCGAGGTAATTCAGGGGGACACTTTCATCAGGACGGTCCCGCCGCTGGACAGTTCGCCCCTCACCGTCGAGTTCTTCCACGACGGGGTGGCCTCGGTGAACATCACCGGCCCGAACGCAGCGGAGTTCAGGGCGACCAGGCTGACGATCGGCTACCAGATCGGGTACCCGGTGGCAGTGGCCGGTGCGGTGGTCGTGCTCAACACACCCAACCTCGATTGGGAGGTCGGTACCGAAAACGCCATCGTTCTCGGTCTCGTTCCCGATTTCGAGCTCGGTCTCGAAGCGGGCAATTTCGGGACGCTCGGCGGCTCGATCATTCCGTCGCAGGAACTCGACGTCGAGTTGGCGCCTGGCGGAATCACCACCGTGCCGATTCTCGAGAATCAAGAATTCGACGGACCGATCGCGAGTGTCCGGTTGGCCAATCTGCATGGGCACGTACACGGTGCCATCGGGCCTGTGACCATCAGACCGTATGCGATGGCCACCACCGAGAACGGGGATACGGTGATGACTTATGGTGCTCCGCAACGGCTTTCGTGAAAGTGAGTCAGGCTGCCGATCTCATCTCGTGTTCGCGATGGCCGGCGAATCCGACCTTTGCCGCGGCCTTCTCGCCGTGACTCTGGATGATCTTCGTGATGGGCAGGCTCACCAGCCACAACCCGACCCCTAGGGCAGGGATCGTCAGAACAATCCAGAATCCGCCATAGATCGCCACAATTCCTGCCACAGACCAGGCGAGTCCGATATGAACCAAGTTTATCCCGACGGTTGTTCCGATCAGGTATTCCTCGTTGTCGGAGGCTTGTGCACCCCGCATCACCACTCCTGACGCCGACCAGTCGGTTTAGTTTATCCATAGTAATGAACGAAATGGTGGCGTTGTGGCAAACAATCTGTAATCGGTCACAAGGTGTAGCTCGCCAATTGCGGGTCGAGTGGTGCGCGGGTGAGGCGATTCGCGAGGGTCGACATCGTGTAGGTGCCGATTCCCAGTACGACGTCCAAGGCATTTCGCGGCGAATATCCCGCTCCGAGAAATTGTGCGAGCGCTACGTCCGACACGTTGCCGGCGGTGGCGAGAACTTCCAGAACGAATTGTCGCATCGCATCAAGCCGGGCGTCGACCAGTGGTGTTCCGGTCCGAAGGCTTTCGACCACCTCTGCCGGCGCTTCGGCTCGAGTGAGCTGCTCGGTGTGCAGTGCGATGCAGACTTCGCAGCCGTTGTGCGTTGCGATCGTCATCACCAGTACTTCGCGTTCGATCTCGGTGAGGGTCGTATCGGTGAACAGTGAGTTTGCGCGAACGAAGCCGAGGAGCAGTTGTGGTGACGTGGCCATCGCCGAAGCCGCTGCGGGTAGGTAGCCGAACTGCCGCTCGATTGCGGACATGGTGGCGCGTGCTGCAGGGGGTGCCGACTCGATGGTGTGGCAGGTGAACGACATCGTGAGCCTCCGACCTAGAATGACAACATGGTTGACCAAATAGTAAATAAGGTTGTCTATTCCGGCAAGGCTCGTCATGCCTGATGACCCGCGGGGAGCGCGCCTGCCCTTTCTGCTCTTCGCGGGATTTCGGCAACTGGTCGACGACATGCACGACCGACTTGCCGAACGCGGCCACCCGCAGGTTCGGCCCTCGTACGGGTTCGCCATGCAGGCGGTCGGCGTCGAAGGAGTGAGCGCAGTGGTCCTGGGGCGCCGCCTCGGCGTGTCCAAGCAAGCAGCGGGAAAGACTGCCGATCGGCTCGAAGCTCTCGGCTACGTGGAGCGTCGCCCGGACCCGGACGATGCCCGCAGCAAGAAGATCGTTCTGACCGAACGCGGCATGGATGCGCTGATCATCTCGGCGCAGATCTTCACCGAGATCCGGACCGAGTGGGCAGCGGTCATGGGCAACGAGCAACTGTGTGCGCTCGAAGACGGCCTGTCCGCGGTGGCGGAAAAGAGCACCCCACGACTCGACGCACAGGCCTGGTTCGGGCCCTAGTTTCGCGTCACCACCACGTACGGACCCGTCTCGGTGACCGTGAAGCGCGGATCGTCGAACAGTTCCTTACCGAAGGTGACCGTATAGCGGCGAACGTTCGGGTCGTTCGGGTAGACGTCCTCGGCCAGTCGCATGGTGTAGCCGTCCGGGCCCTGGCGGAACACGAACACGTCCGGTGCGCGCCACGGCGTCGTTTCGAGTGCACCGACCAACTCGTCGGGAGTATCGAACTCGCTCCACTCGGAGATCGCTGCCGACCTGCCCTCGTAGTCGGCGAGCGGGTTCGCGTAATGCGACGTCGGACCCTGGAATCCGAAGTACGGGTAGAAGCTGAGGAAACCGGTGTCTGCCGCGAGGACGACCGTGTCGTGCCGATCCCGGCCGGTCTGCTCGGTGATGATCCGGTCGACCTCGGCGTAGTGCGCCGCCGACCCGGGCGGGCGCATGTCGGCGCGCTCGCCGTTTCCGTCGGTGTCCGCGTAGGCGACCGCGATGTCGGGACCGAGCACCTGCGGAATGTTCTGGACGAACGACAACGCGCCGAGCACGCCGACCGCGAGGAGCGACCCCTTCACCCGGGGACTGTCGCTGGTGGCGCGAACGATCCAGCCGGAGAACTCCACGAATCCGAAGACACCCGCAGCGCAGAGCAACGTCAGCAGGACGGGTTCGAGTCGGAACGCCAGCAGGGTCGTTCCTGCGACCGTCGCGGTCATCGAAAGCAGGAACCACAGGTAGATGCAGACAACGCCGATGCCCAGCGCCTGAGCCCGCCGCGACGTGGCCGCCCGCGACACGAGCCATACCGTGCCCAGCAGGCAGAGCGCGCCGACGAGTGAGAAGTCGATCATCGGGAAAGGGAGTTCCGCGCTGTTCTCGGGCAGATAGTGCATCGCCGTTCCCGAGGAAGCAGGCTTGCCGCGAAGCATGTCCACGAGGAACGGCAACCACACGAACAGTGCGACCACACCGGAGATCGCGGCAATGGTGATCAGACGAACGAGTGCGGGTACGACCGCGCGCCACGTCTTCTGCGCACGCACTGCCAACCCCGCCGTGAGCAGGGCCATCACGGTGACGACGAATGCCGCGTACCCGAGGTAGAGCGCGTAGAAGCTGGCAGCGAGGCCCAGGAAGAGGCCAGTGCCGACAACGGCGCCCCAGCCCCCGGACAGGCCGCTTCGGTGCAATGCGCCCCAAGCCATGAGGAGGGCGGGCGGCATCAGCAGGACGATCACTGCGCCGTAGACCTCGGCGGATGCGTACGCGAGCACGGCACCCGTGGTGGCCAGTGCCACCACGATCGCCCAGTCCTGACGGATCAGATTGCTCCACAGTGCCAGCGCGACCACTGCGGCCACGGCGAGCGAAGCGATCGCGTACGGCTTGAACGCCTCCCAGCCATCCATCCCCAGAATATTGGCGACGCGGCCGCCGATCCAGAACCAGCCCGCCGGGTAGAACGGCGGGAGGTCGGCGTAGGTCATGTCGTGCAGGGCGGCCGAGTCGGTGAGTCTGGTGAGGTATGCGGTGCGAAACTCCTGGTCGACGGACACGCCGTGCAGATAGAGCTTCGTCGCACCGAGGGGCAGCCCGAGGGTCACGGTCACGAACCCGGACAGGCTCACCCAGGACAGCAGCTTCGCGAACGTCCGCGCCACTTTCCGTCTGGTCAGGATGACCGAGACGGCAATTCCGACGATGGTCACCACTTGGGCGACCGTCGTCACCGCCTGCGTGACGTTCGACGAGTTGAACGCGGGCCACTGAACTTGCCCGATGGCGAACAGGCCTACCGCTGCGACAACCACCGCCACGGCTGCTGCCGACAGCATTTCTCCTGCCGCCGACAGCGTCCGCCTGACCGGGGCCATCTCTGCACTAGTCACGGAATGGAGCCTAGATGGGCAGCTTCCGGAAAATCGGGCGCGGCACGTGCCGGAGGCCCATCATCACGAAACGCCACAGCCCGGGCGTCCAGACGATTTCCTTGCCCTTGTCGGAAGCCGCGACCGCCAGTGCGGCGACATCTTCTTTGTTGACTGTGAGGGGAGCTTCCTTCACGTGAGCACTGAACTGCGTGCGCACCATGCCGGGCCGGACGACCGTCACGCGGGGACCGAACTCTGCGAGAGCCTCGCCGAGACCGAGGTAGAAGCCGTCGAGACCGGCCTTGGTGGACCCGTACACGAAGTTGGCACGCTTGACGCGCTCACCGGCAACGGAGGACATCGCGATGATGCGCCCGAAGCCCTGTGCCTTCATCTTTTCGCCCACGAGAACGCCGACCGAGACGGCCGCGGTGTAGTTGACGTTGGCCGTGAGAACGGCCTTGCGCTGGTTCTGCCACAACTCTTCGGAGTCGCTGTCCAGGGCGAAGGCGACGATGGCGACGTCGACGTCTTCTTTGGACCAGGCCTCGTCGATGACCTTGGGGTGCGATTCGGTGTCGACCGCGTCGAAGTCGATCAGGTCGACCTCGGTCGCACCTTTGGCCTTCAGCTGGGCAACGGCCTTGTCGCGGCCCGGATCGCCCGGGAGTGCAGCGAGGATCACGCGTGCAGGTGAACGCGACAGGTATACCTCGGTGATCGCGAGGCCGATCTCGCTGGTTCCGCCGAGGACGAGGATCGTCTTGGGGTTGCCGACTGCGTCGATCGTCACAACAATTCCAACCTTCTGGCCATATCGGAGGCGAATACGCCTGTGGGGTCTACGGAGCGGCGAACCTTGATCCATTCGTCGATCCGGGGGTACATCGCGTGGAAGGTCTCCGCGGTGGCACGGGAATCCTTGGCGGTGTAGAGGCGTCCACCGAATTCGAGGACACGCTTGTCCAGCTCGGACACCATGTCGTTGAGGCCCGCCTTGATCGGGAAGTCCATCGCGACGTTCCAGCCGGCCATCGGGAAGCTCAGCGGCGCCTGGTTTCCGGGTCCGAACAGTTTGAACACGTTGAGTGCCGAGTAGTGCCCGGAACCCTGGATGAACCGAATGATGCTCTTGAACTCCTCGAGGGCATCGGTGGGGACCAGGAACTGATACTGCAGGAAACCCCGGGAACCGTATGCGCGATTCCACTCACCCAGCAGATCGAGCGGGTGATAGAACTGCGTCAAGTTCTGCACCTTGCCGGTGTAGTCGGCACCCCGGCGCCAGTACAGTTCGCCGATCGCGCTCGCCGACAGCTTGTTCATCAGGCCGTTCGGGAACACGTCCGGGAGGGTCATGAGCTGCGGTGCGTCGAACTTGAGCGGGTCCTTCTGCAGCTTCTTCGGCAGTTGGTCGAGCTTGGCGAGGGAACCGCGGGTGATGGCGGCACGGCCGAGCTTCGGCGGAGCGCTCACGATGTCGAACCATGCACTCGAGTACGTGTAGTTGTCCTCGGTGCCGTCCTGGTGGACCTCGACGGTCTCGTCCATGCTGTGCGTCTGGATGCCGTCGTTGATGAAGTAGGCCGTCTCCGTGGGGATCATCTCGATGACGACGCGCACGATGATGCCGGTGAGGCCGTTGCCGCCGACGGTCGCCCAGAAGATGTCGGAGTTCTCGCCCTCCGGAGTGAGGTGACGAATTGTGCCGTCCGCGGTGAGCAGATCCATCGAGCGGACGTGGTTGCCGAAGCTGCCCTCGCTGTGATGGTTCTTGCCGTGGATGTCCGAGGCGATCGCGCCGCCCACGGTGACCTGACGGGTGCCCGGCAGCACCGGCACCCACAGGCCGAACGGCAGCGCGGCCTTCATCAGCTGATCGAGACTGACTCCGCCGTCCACCTCGACGAGGTGGGTGTCGCGATCGATCCGATGAATACGGTTGAGGGCAGTCATGTCGACGACCAGCCCACCGGCGTTCTGGGCGGGATCGCCGTAGGAGCGGCCGAGGCCGCGTGCGATCACCCCTCGCTGCAGGTAGGAGGGCTTGGACTCGTTCTGTTCCGCGACCTGGGTGACGGCTTTCGCGATCACCTCCACGTCCGGGGTGGCGAGCACCTGCGCCGTGGTCGGCGCGGTGCGTCCCCAGCCTGTGAGGGTGCGGGTCTGTGTGGGGAGCGCCTTGTTCGGCGTCTCTTCTGCTGTCTCGGACATCGGGATAGAGGTTACCTGGCGGTGGAGAGGGCTAGGCTCGTGCGCGTGCCTGCAACACCCGAAAGTCACGAGGACGTCACTGAAGAACCGGTCGCTCACCACGACGAGCCGCATGTTCCGCTGCCCGTCGAGATTCCGGTCACCGAGAACATCGCGGACGATGCACCCGACCTGAAAACCCAGATGTTCAGGTTCGGTGTGACCGGTGGGCTGTCGCTGATCGTCGACTTCAGCTTGTACAGCCTCTTGGTGCTGGTCTTCGATCTGCCGATCGGCTTGGGCAAGTCCATCAGCTTCGTCGCGGGCACGACCACGGCGTATCTGATCAACCGGCGTTGGACCTTCAAGGCAGAGCCGAGCCGCGCGCGGTTCGCTGCCGTCGTCGCGTTGTACGCCCTCACCTACGCGGTCCAGGTCGGCCTCAACGGCTGGCTCTACCACGTGTTTCCCGACGAATGGTGGCGGTTCCCGCTGGCCTTCCTGATCGCGCAGGGCACGGCCACGGTGATCAACTTCGTGGTGCAGCGCGTCGTGATCTTCAGGATTCGCTAGCGGTCGAGGGCAGAGGGGAGTGGCACGCAAGCTGCGTATCACCGCGATCGTGGTGGTGGTTCTCGTCCTGGTGCTCGCCGGTTGCGCCTACGGCACGTACACGTTGATGAACTCGCGGACCTATCAGTTGTTCGGCGACATCGTGAACCGGGTGGACACGAGTGAGAAGGTCGTCGCGCTCACCTTCGACGACGGTCCGACCGAACGTACCGGCGAGGTCCTGGACATACTCGGCGATGCCGACGTGCCGGCCACGTTCTATGTCGAGGGTGATCAGCTCACCGAGTACCCCGAGATCGGCCGCCGGATGGTCGAGGACGGACACGAGTTGGGCAACCACACCGCGAGCCACCGAAGAATGATCTTCGTGAGCTCGGAAACGGTGCGGGAGGAGATCGAGAGCACGGACGAGGCGATTCGGTCTGTCGGGTACGACGGCGACATCACCTTCCGTCCGCCCAACGGCAAGAAGCTCTACGGCTTGCCCCGTTATCTGTCGGATCACGGTCGCACCACGGTGACCTGGGACGTGGAACCGGATTCGGTCTCGTCCCCGAGCACGGACGAGATCGTGTCGAGCACCGTCGACCAGGTCCGTCCGGGTTCGATCGTGCTGCTGCACGTGATGTATCCGTCGCGCGAAGCGTCTCTTGCTGCCGTTCCCGGCATCATCGACGGATTGAAGGAACATGGCTACACCTTCACCACCGTGTCCCGGCTCCTCGACATGCGGTGACTGTCCGTCACTTGTTGAATCCGTAACGAATCGGACTACTTCGAGACGGCACGTCCTTCCGGCGAATAGCGTTGAACGAACCGCAGTTCGACGCTGAGCTACGGGATGGGAGCGATGCCATGTCGAGAACGCGAGAACCGCACACCGTTAACGTCCGGTATCGGACGGGTGCGAGCCTTGCCGGGCCGAGCATCGAGTCGCAGCTTCTCTTCCAGGCATGCAGGTGGTTCGTCAGGCCGGTGGCCAAGGTGGCGCCCATCAACGAGGCGGCCATCCGGAGGGCTGCAATGCTCGACGTCGCCGCCGGGGTCCGGCCGACAAAGGGAATCGTGCGGACGGCCGTGACTCTCCCGGGATTCGATGCCGAGATCGTCCGTGCTCAGGGAGCCTCTTCGGACCTCGGGCGCGGTGCCATCCTCTACCTGCACGGCGGCGGCTTCCTCTGCTGTGGTCTCAACACGCATCGCCCAGTGGTTGCCGCCCTCGCGAAACGTACTCGACTACCCGTGATGCATGTCGGCTACCGCCAGCTACCGGACACCGACATCAACGGTTCGGTGGACGACTGTTTCGCGGCGTACACGTGGCTCCTCGAGAACGGGGCACGCCCGGATAGGACGGTGTTCGCCGGAGACTCGGCGGGTGGGTTCCTGGTCTTCGCAACCGCGTTGAAGGCGATCGAGGCGAATGTGCAGGCCCCAGCCGGTCTCGTCGGATTTTCGCCGTTCCTCGATTTGGATTGCGCCACCAAGTTGGCGCATGCCAACGCCGAGCGGGATGCGTTCGCCCCGGTGTCGGCGCTCGTGGAGATCGGGCGACTCGGTGCACAGAAGGACGGAGTGCTCGACACGTCGCTGTCTCCCGTCAACGGGAATCTGGCCGGGTTGCCGCCGACCCTACTCTTCGCGGCCGAATCCGAGGTGCTGCGATGCGATTCCGAATTGATGACCGCGCGCCTGTGTGATGCCGGCGTCGATTGCCGGCTGCAGATCTGGGACGGGCAGGTCCACGCGTTCCCAGCGGTCGCGCCCGGCCTGCCCGAGAGCCGGGCGGTATTGCGCACCGTCGCGCGGTTCGTGCTCACTCGCACGGCCCCGGCCGGCGGTGTCAGCGCGGCGGCCCCTCTTCGAGCGTGACCTTTCCGTCCTGCACGGCGCCGCCCGAGTCGGTCCAGGTGAACGCGACGGTGTCGCCCGGCCCGCGCTGCATCATCAGGGACGTGAGCTCACGTGACGAACCGAGCGGACGCCCGTCGACAGCGGTGATGACGTCACCCACCTTCATCCCGGTCTGCTCGGCCGGACTCCCGACCGCGACCCACAGCACTTCTGCTCCGCCGGCGTGATTCGTGACGGTGACTCCGAGAACCGGTGTGGGGCCGACTCGCACGGTGTCGGTGCCGACACCGGAGCGAACCTGATCGACCACATCGGTCGCGACAGCGATGGGTACGGCGTAGGAACGCGGGGCATCCACCGGCTGCCCGGGATCCGTTTCGGCATTGCCCGCCGTGTTGATTCCGATCACCGCACCCGTGTCGTCGACGAGCGGTCCGCCCGAATCACCCGGTCGTACAGCGGCATTCACCTCGATCATCCCGGAGAGGCGGTTCTGCGAACCGTCCGTGCTGCTGCGAGCGGTCAGCACCTGATCGAGGTCGGTGACGGCACCACGGGCAGCCATCGGAAGCCCGTCGCCCTCGGCGTTTCCGATGGCAGTGATCGGGTCTCCGATCCGCACATCCGCGCCGTCGATGAGTGGTGCGGTCGGTAGCGAGTCGGCACCGCCGAGCCTCAGCACCGCGATGTCCTCGGTCGAGTCGTAGCCGAGTACCTCGGCCTCGAACAATGCGCCGGTCCCGAACGAACGTGCCGTCACCGTGCGTGCGCCGGCGATCACATGATGATTGGTCACGACGAGTCCGTCGTCGGGAAGAACCACACCGGTGCCCGCGGTGGTGGCGGTGACGGCGTCCGCGGTGATCGCCATCGTCCACGAAGCGACGGTGGCTTCGAGTTGATCGGGGTCCAGGACCGGCCTCTCCGGCGCAGTCGCCACGGGAGCGGGAGGGGACTCTGCGGTGGGTATCGATGCTGGTTCGAGTGAGCGGTCGCCGACGAACATCGTCGCGGCTACCAGGCCCGCGACTGCCGTCAGCTGCAGCGGCCGCGATCGAGTCACGAATAGAAAGTTACTCGATCCGGACGCGCCACCGCGCGGGATCGGTCCTCTGTGAGAGATCACAGTGCGCGGGGGGATCGTTGCGGGAACTGCCCAGGGTTCGCGCCCGACTATGGAACTACGCGGCAGACGAACATACGCTCTTCGCATCCCTGGACGGTTCCAGGAAGAGAGACCCGGCGCCCTGTAGCGCGCTGGAAGACGAATCGCGAACGCTACACCGACCACGACTGCCGTGCCGAGTGCCGCTTCGCAAGGAGGAAGCCCCGAAGATGAGCATGACCACGGCCGAGTTGCTGACCGACTTGCGCGAGCGCCTCGATGCGGCGTTGGAGCCGGGGAGCGCCGGCGCGATCGCCCGCCGCAAGGCCAAGGGCCTGCCCGGTCCGCGAGAACGCATCGGGATGCTCCTCGATCCGGGCAGCTTCATCGAGACCGGGCAGCTCGCGAAGAGCCCTGGCAGTCCGGACAACCCGTACGGCGACGGAGTGGTGACCGGGCACGGGACCGTCGACGGTCGCCCGGTTGCGGTCTTCTCCCACGACCAGACGGTCTTCGGCGGCAGTGTCGGCGAAATGTTCGGTCGAAAAGTCTGCGCGATAATGGAATTCGCGGCCAGAATGGGATGCCCGATCGTCGGAATCAACGATTCCGGTGGTGCGCGCATCCAGGACGCCGTCGCTTCGTTGGCCTGGTACGCGGAGATGGGTCGGCGGCAGATTCCGTTGTCCGGTGTGTGTCCACAGATTTCGATTCTGTTGGGCAAGTGTGCGGGCGGTGCTGCCTACCAGCCGATCAACACGGACCTCGTCGTGGCTGTCGACGAGCAGGCCTATATGTTCGTGACCGGGCCGGACGTCATCAAGTCGGTCACCGGCGAGGAAGTGACACTCGACGAACTGGGTGGTGCTCGCACCCAGGCGGAGAACGGCAACGTCCACCACGTGGCGCCCAGTGAAGAAGCGGCGTTCGCCTGGGTTCGCGACTACCTCGGGTTCATGCCGTCGACCAGGCACGACGAGCCGCCCCTGGTCAATCCCGGTCTCGAGCCCGAGATCACTGCGAACGACCTGAAGCTCGACTCCATCATTCCGGATTCGGACAACGCGTCGTACGACATGCGTGATCTGCTCGTCTACCTGTTCGACGACGGCGATTTCCTCGAGATCGCGTCGCAGGCGGCTCCCAACATCGTCACGGGGTTCACCAGGGTCGACGGGCAGACGACCGGTGTCGTCGCCAATCAGCCGATGTTCTTCTCGGGTGCGCTCGACCAGGCGAGTGCCGACAAAGCGGCACGTTTCGTTCGCCTGTGCGACGTGTTCGAGATTCCGTTGGTCTTCGTGGTCGATACGCCGGGGTTCCTGCCGGGTGTCGAGCAGGAACGCAACGGGGTCCTCCGCAGTGGGGGTAGGTTCCTGCACACCTTCACCTCGGCGACGGTTCCGAAAGTCACTGTGGTGGTGCGTAAATCCTACGGCGGCGGATATGCGGTCATGGGGTCGAAGCAAATGGGCGCCGACATCAACTTCGCGTGGCCCACCGCTCGAATCGCGGTGATGGGTGCCGAGGCCGCCATTTCCCTTCTGTATCGACGCGAACTCGAAGCTGCAGGAGATGGCGCCGAGATGCTGCGTCAGACGCTGATCGACGCCTACAACGAGAGCGTCGCCACCCCCTACGGCGCCGCGGAGCGCGGATACATCGATGCCGTCATCGAGCCGTCCGTCACCCGACTCGAGATTCGTCGCGCTCTGAAGCTCCTGCGTGACAAGCGAACCGAGCCCACAACGCACAAGCACTATCTGCTGCCCCTGTAGATCGCGAAAGCAAGGAACTTCAACGTGACCACTCTCGATCAGTCGAATCCTCGAATCATGTTGGCCGGTGCGCCGGCGTCCTCTCAGTTGGGAAATCTCCGGTCCATGGCAGTGGACCTCGTCGGGCACTTCTCCAACGTCGTGCCCTGCGGGAACCTGCCTCGCGAGGAGCTGAGCGGCGATGTCACGAACGTGACGATGGAATGCCTGCGGTTGGCCATGGAGATGCTCGACCGGCGGCGAGTGCCCACCGACGAGGACCTGGCCGGATTCAGCGAGTCGACGGGGCAGTGGGCGCGTGAGGGCATCCCACTCGACACCATCCTCGAGGTCCTGCACGAAGGTTTCAGGCTCGGCTGGCTGCACCTGGTGAGCAACGCCGGAGAAGGTGACGTCGAGTCCATGGCGCGGAGTGGGGAACTGCTCATCGCCATGCTCGCCAGGGTTGCGGTGTCGGCCACCGAGGCATACATATCCGAGCTGAAAGTGGTTGCGAGCGAGCATCACACCGCCTCGCACACCCTTGTGACCGCGCTGCTCGCCGGCCGGACTTCACCGGCCATGGTCAGGCAGTTCGGGGTGGAGATCGCCGCCGAGTACACGGTCATCGCTCTCCATCTGCCGCGTCATGCGGACGAGGACGATCCCGCAATCGACTCCGCGGTGCCGGCCCGCCGCAAACTGCGTCGCGTTCAGGCGGAGTTGGCAACGATCTGTGGCCGCACCGGCCTGTCGCTGCTCAGCCCCGAGGGCGGAACCGTATTGCTGCCGGGGTCGAACTCCGACGCCTGGGTCGACGAGCTGATCGGCAAGCTGGGGGCCGCCGCCGAGGTGCCGGTGACGGCAGCAGTGGTGCAGGCCGATACCGGCGACGTGCCGGCGGCTGCAGAACGGGCGAACGAGCTGCTGGATCTCGCGCAGCGCGTTCGAGGCGTGCCGAAGGTGTACCGCATGGCGGACCTGGTGTTCGAATACCAGATGATGCGACCCGGGCCGGGGCGTGAGCATCTGATCGGGCTGCTCGATCCGTTGGAGCGGACGCCGGATCTCATCACCACGTTGGACGTGCACGTGCGAAACGATCTCAACCGGCAGCGGACGGCACGCCAGTTGCACGTGCACACCAACACGGTCGACTACCGACTGAAACGCATCGCGGAGATCACCGGTATGGACCCCTCACGTCCCTCCGGTCTGCGTCCGCTGCAGGCTGCGTTGGTCGCTCGGCGCCTCGAATCTTCGAGAACGAGGGCGAATACCTCCACGTGAATGTTGGGTGATGGATACGGCGGTCCGCAAGTGGTGCGAGGGTCACATTGGAGCGGGGATACTCCGCAGTCTCGATGCTTGCCGCTTCCACGGCCGTGGCGGTCACGGTGACCGTCGCTTGCCTCCGCCGCCGGACTCGACCGTTGGAGTCGGACTGCCGAGCAACAACTTTCCCGACGCGTTCGCCGAAGGACTCCTCGCTCCGAATGCGGCACCGGTCGGAGCGAACGACTGGAACTGCAAACCCGACGAAGCCCACCCGCAGCCGGTTGTCCTGGTGCACGGGACGGGGGAGAACTCCTACAACAACTGGTCAGGTGTATCGCCGATCCTGAAGGACGAGGGCTACCGCGTCATCGCCCTCAACTACGGAAAAGTCACTCGCAGGGCGCGAACCCTTATTAGTGGACCTTTCTCGAGGAGGGGCCAGGCGTGAAGGTTCACAACGTGACTCTGCAGGACGGCTGTGGAATCGACGTATCGGATCACCTGAGCATGTCGTACTCGCCGCGAGCGATCGACTGGATCGAGCATGCGTTGGACCCGGAGAACTTCACGGAATCGGACGTGCGGTGTGTCGGAACTCGCCGATAGGCCGCAGCTCGAACGGTGGCCCGCTCGGCACCGGATGCGCTGATGCCGTCACCGGATCTTCCGGCTCGTCGGACAGCTGATCGACATGTCGATCCTGCCTCGTATCGGTGACCGGATTCGCGAGAAACGCCCCAATGTCACGAAATGGTCACTATTGTGTGATGGTAGGTCACGCGTATGTATCGGCGGGACGAAAGTACGGGGAGGAACGACTTGTCAACGATCGAAAATTCGAGTTCGAGAATCATGGTTGCGGGTATGCCCGCGTCGTCACAGTTCAGCAATCTCAGGGCTGTCGCAGGAAGTCTCGTCGGCCATTTCGCGGCCAACGTGATTCCTTGCGGAAACTTGCCGCGTGAGGAACTGAGTGGCGATGTCACCAACGTGACCATGGGATGCCTTCGCCTTGCGATGGACATGCTCGACAAGCGCCGTCCCCCTACCGACGAAGAACTGAACGGCTTCCGGGAGTCGTCCGCGCAGTGGGCCCGCGAAGGCATTCCACTCGAAACGATCCTCGAGGTGCTGCACGAGGGTTTCCGGCTCGGGTGGCTGCACGTCGTCAGCGGCGCAGAGGGCGCCGACATCGAGGACTTGACTCAAGGCGGTGAGTTGCTCATCTCGATGCTTTCGCGCGTGACGGTCGCCGCGACCGAGTCCTACATCACCGAACTCAAGGTGGTGGCGAGCGAACATCACACGGCCGCGCACACGCTGGTGACAGCACTTCTCGCCGGACGGGCGGGTGCCGCGATGGAGCGGCAGTTCGGAATCGACGTCGCCTCCGAGTACGTGGTTCTGGCCGTGTACCTGCCGAAGCACGCCGACGAGAACGATCCCGCCATAAACTCCGCTGTTCCTGCACGCCGCAAGCTGCGCCGAGTACAGGCCGAACTCGCGAAGGTGTGCGGACGCACCGCCCTCTCGTTGCTGAGCACCGAAGGGGGGACGGTGCTACTACCCGGTTCGCCCACCGATGAGTGGGTGGATTCACTTGTCGCGCAACTGAGTACCGCTGCCGAGGTCGACATCACTGCGTCCGCGGTCACCGCCGAAACCGCAGATGTTCCGCATGCCTCCGAGCGGTCCCACGAGCTGCTCGACCTCGCGCAGCTCTTGCACGGCACGCCGAAGGTATATCGGATGTCGGATCTGGTGTTCGAATACCAGATGATGCGCCCCGGTGCCGGTCGTGAATACCTGGTCGCCTTGCTCGATCCGCTCGAGAAGACACCCGACCTCATCAACACTCTGGAAGTTCACCTTCAGAACGACCTGAACCGACAGCGCACCGCGCGTCAGCTGCACGTGCACACCAACACCGTCGACTACCGGCTCAAGCGTGTTGCCGAGCTGACCGGTCTGGACCCGGTCCGCCCGTCGGGGCTCAGGCCGCTACAGGCGGCACTCGTGGCCCGGCGACTGGCGATGTCCGCGCGCTGACCTCAGGACATGCGGTGGCGCAGCAAGAAGTACACGCCCCGTCGCATGAAGGACGTTGCGAGGGCTTTGAGGTTCCCGATTCGTACGTCGGTGGCGGACAGGAGGGTGGCGTCCGCATCCCGCAGCGACTGGTGAAATGCGGATGCCTGCCCGGCTTGCTGTTTGGCCAAGCGCACGCTCCACTGTCCAGCGTTCACTCGGAAAGTGGCAAGCGGGTGCGCAATGGCAACCACATCGCCTTGCAACGCCACTCCGACATAGCTGGCCTCGTCGATAAGGTACGGGTGGCTGTCATCCCACCAGCCGATTTCCTTCAGCGCGGCGCGCTTCATCATCACGCAGCCCGGTTCGCCGAAGATGTTGGCGCCTGCCGTGACTGCGCGCCTCGCAGCTTCTCTGCCGCTGACCAGACCGGACAGGCCGGCCAGTCCTCGCGCGGCGATGATTGGCTTGCCCTTCGCATCGACAAGAGAGCGCTGGGCCGTGACCAGGACCGCTGACGGGTGCTGGTCGAACGCGGCTACCTGTTCCGCGAGGCACGTCGGGAAGATGGTGTCGTCGCCGCACACGAGTTTGAGAAGCTCCCCATTTGCGGCCTCGCTCACTCGGTCCCAATTCGCTTTTGCGCCACCGCCTGACGGCGTGGTGAGGATCTGTACGCGATCGTCATTCGCGTACCTGCGAAGGACCTCCATGGTTCCGTCCGTGGAGGAGTGGTCCGAGACGATCAGTTCGAAGTCCTGGTAGGTCTGGGTCAGGATCGAATCGATAGTCTCCGCAATGTATTCGGCGTTGTTGTACGCAGGGACGACGACTGAAACACGGGGAGTCATGAGATTCCTGTCTTTGTCTTGCGGCGAAACGAGAAGTCTCGGTATCCGAAGAAGCTGGCCGTTGCGGTGACTGCGGTGATAACGATCTGTGACGGGATCGGCGGGAAGTGCAGTGCCGATACGGCAATCGTCATGAGCGCCATGTTCAAGGCGAATGCCCCGAAGTTGACGACTACGAATCGCCAAAGGTCACGCAGGAAATGGCCGCGAACCTCGAATACGAGGTAGCGGTACATTGCGAATGCGCACGCCACGTTGCAGAGGTATCCCGCCACGATCGCGAAGTGGTAGCCGAGTTGCTCGCCCAACGCGAGTTGCCAGGCGATGAACCAAAGGGTGCCGAGCGCGGTGTTGAATCCGCCGACGAGTACGAACGCGAGACCCTGATTCTTGACGATCCGCATCAAAGGGCCGGGTCGACCAAGCATCCCGGCAGGAGGGACGGGTGGGCCGTGCGGGTCACTCACCGTTGTCATCGATCCTGGTCCGGTGATCGATACGTCGGCAGCAGGCCGGAAGCGTATGCCTGGTCTAGTGACGGTGCGGCCGCATCCTTTTCGGAGAGTTGGAAGTCCAGGGCCTGCCCGTCCCGACCGAGCACCGGCCATTCGATCCCGACACGCGAATCGAGGGGGTGGATGCCGTGTTCTCGCTGGGGGTTGTAGCCGGAGGAACAGAGGTACATCGCTGTGGAACCGTCGGCCAAGCTGAGGAATCCGTGCCCGAGGCCCTCGGACAGGAACACCGTGCGGCGGTCCACGTCGTCGAGGAGAACCGAATCCCACTGCCCGAAGGTGGGGGATCCGACCCGCAGGTCGACAACCACGTCGAGGATGGCGCCGCTGACGCATGTCACGTACTTGGCCTGCCCGGGCGGAACATCCGCGAAATGGATACCCCGGAGCACGCCTGCCGACGACACCGAACAGTTGGCCTGCTGCAGGTCTAGTGCACGTCCGGTCGCTTCGGAGAAGCCCGGCTCACGAAACCATTCCAGGAAGACTCCACGGTGGTCGCCGAACTGCTTGGGAGTGAACTCCCAGGCGCCCGCAACCTTCAGTTCTCGATACTCCATGGACCTGTTCACCATTCCTTGCCGCGATCGAGGAGACCGAGAAGATAGCTGCCGTAACCGGACTTGACCAATGGTTCGGCCCGATGACGCAGCTCGTCGTCCGTTATGAACCCGCGCCGCCACGCGACTTCCTCCGGCGCACCGATCTTCAGTCCTTGACGTTCCTCGATCGTGCGGACGAAATTGGAGGCATCGAGCAACGAATCGAAGGTACCGGTGTCCAACCACGCAGTGCCGCGGGGGAGTACTTCCACATGCAGTTTCCCGGCTTCGAGGTATGCGCGGTTGACGTCGGTGATCTCGTACTCGCCGCGATCGGAAGGCTTCAGGTCCTTCGCGATGGACACCACGTCGTTGTCGTAGAAGTACAGGCCGGGGACCGAATAGTTGGACCGCGGGTGAAGCGGCTTCTCCTCGAGCGACACGGCTCGGCCGGTGTCGTCGAACTCGATCACCCCGTAGGCGCTGGGGTCGGATACCCAGTATGCGAACACGGCGCCGCCGTCGACGTCCTCGAAACGGGAGAGCTTCGAGCCGAGACCCGGCCCGTAGAAGATGTTGTCACCGAGAACCAGGGCTGCCGATTCGGACCCGATGTGCTGCTCGCCCAGGATGAACGCCTGAGCGAGGCCGTTCGGCTCGTGCTGAACCTGATAGGTGAGGTTCACCCCGTACTGCGTGCCGTCATCCAACAGTCGCTGGAACTGGGGGGCATCGTCGGCCGTGGTGATGATCAGAATGTCGCGAATCCCGGCCAGCATCAGCGTGGACAGTGGGTAGTAGATCATCGGCTTGTCGAAGACCGGCACCAACTGTTTGCTGATACCGAGAGTGATCGGGTGAAGCCTCGACCCTGTCCCACCCGCCAGAATGATTCCGCGCATGATCGAAGTGTTCCAGTGTTCGGGGAAGAATCAAATCAACGCGGCCCTGTATGGTGCGGTTTCGTAGTAATCAACTGCCGGTGAACCGGTGTGTCGTGTGGAGGTCTCGTGCGCGTTCTGGTCACGGGTGGGGCAGGATTCATCGGTGCCAACTTCGTGCACCAGACGGTCCGGGAACGGCCGGACGTACAGGTCACCGTATTGGACTCGCTCACGTACGCCGGAAACCGTGCGTCGTTGGGCCCGGTGGCCGACCGGATCGACTTCGTGCACGGCGACATCACGAACGCCGATCTCGTGGACGGGCTGGTCGCCGCGTCCGACGTGGTCGTGCATTTCGCGGCCGAGTCCCACAACGACAATTCGCTCGGCGACCCGTGGCCGTTCGTGCATACCAACATCGTGGGCACCTACACGCTTCTCGAATCCGTTCGCAAGCACGACGTGCGCTATCACCACATTTCCACGGACGAGGTCTACGGAGACCTGGAGCTCGACGACCCGGCCAGGTTCTCGGAGTCCACGGCCTACAACCCGTCCAGTCCGTACTCGTCGACGAAAGCGTCGAGCGACATGCTGGTGCGGGCCTGGACCAGGTCGTTCGGAGTGCGGGCCACTTTGTCGAACTGCTCCAACAATTACGGCCCCTACCAGCACATCGAGAAATTCATCCCCCGCCAGATCACCAACGTGCTCTCGGGGATCAAGCCGAAGCTCTACGGTGACGGTCGCAACGTGCGCGACTGGATTCACGTGGACGATCACAACAGTGCAGTGTGGGCGATCATCGACGGCGGCGAGATCGGTCACACGTACCTGATCGGCGCGGACGGCGAGGTGGACAACCGCACCGTGGTGGAGTCGGTCCTCGAGGTGCTCGGAGAGAACCCGGACGCGTTCGACTTCGTCACCGACCGCCCAGGTCACGACCGCCGATACGCCATCGATTCCACACGCCTACGAACCGAACTCGGCTGGGAGCCGCGATACCGCGATTTTCGGAGCGGTCTGGAAGCGACGGTCGACTGGTACCGAAGCAACGAGTCGTGGTGGCGTGACCGGAAGGAAGCCACCGAGAAGAAGTACGCGGCTGCCGGCGAAGCGAAGACGACGCCAGGCAAGGCCACCTGAACGACCCACCGAGGTGTCAGTGCGTCACGGTCACGTGGTGGCGGATCGACTCGAGGGTCGACGAGATCCCTGCCGGAAGTGGACGGTGAGTGCGTTCGTCGATTTCCGGCCAGACCACCGAGTGCAGCCTGAGATCTTTGGCCTGCACGGCAGCCAGTGGTGACGATGCGAGAACCACGTTGGGTTTACGCCTGAACACGGTGCGGCAGGCGCCGAGGATCGATCCGATGGTCACACTCTGCCCGGAACCGTAGATCTTGGTGACCGCGCCCGTGGGGGCGTGCCGGGCGTGGTCGAGGGTGTCGGCGACCATTTCTGCGGCGTCCGTGACGTACAGGTAGTCGCGCAGCGTGTCCATCGGTACGTAGATGGACACCGGTGATGCGAGCAGGTACCCGCGGCACAGGTGCGATATGAGCCCCTGCGGTTTCGCGAGATTCTGGCCCGGTCCGTACAAGTTCGCCAGGCGGCCGATGACGGCTCGTGCCTCGTGACGCAGCGCGAAGTCGGTGACCAATTGCTCGGCCGCGAGCTTGGCTCGGCCGTAGTCGCCGAGCGGAGCGACAGGGCTGTTTTCGGTGTGCGGCGGTGCGGGCACCCCGGCGTAGACCCCGCCCGCGGAAGATGCGTGAAAGACGGTGCCGGATTCACCTGCCGCAGCAAGTTCGTCCAGTACGGCACCGAGGAGTGCGTTCTCGGTGGCGAACTCCTCGACGGTGGTGCCGTTGACTCCGGCACCCGCACACCAGATCACTTGCCACGGTCCGCCCGCCGAGTCGGCGACGAGTCGACGTGCATCCTCGATGAGCACGGCACGGGCCAGGCTGTTGTCGTGCCAGAGGACTTTCGATATCAGAGGATTCACGCCACGACGCCGAAGTTCGGCGGTCAGAGCTCCGCCGAGAAGGCCCCCGCTACCGACTACCCAGGTGGGAACCGACATGGCCGATCACTCGCGGCCGGTTGTAGTGGTTCGCCCGAGCGGCCCGCGGGCCGGATCGCTCACGATCAGATACGGCGGCTTACCCATTGCGGTCTTCACGTTGACTCCCACGTATTCGGCGATCACTCCCAGCGAGAACAGGGTCGACCCGAATCCGAGCAACATGACGATCATGGTCGACGCCCACCCACGCACCTCGATGCCGGCGTCGAAGAAGAGGTATGACACCAACACGTAGATCATGACGCCGATACCTCCCACCGCGAACAGAAATCCGATGAGGCTGACCATGCGCAGCCCCTTGGTCCCACTCGAGAGCACCATCCGCCAGAAATGGGACAGCAGCGACCGGAGGTGATATCCGGAATCGCGTTCCCCTTCCTCACGGAGCCGGACCGGACTCGTGGTCGAGGAGCCGGCGACCCATCCGAGCGCGACGTCGAGATAGGCCTCCGACCCCGCGTAGGCGGCAACCGATCGGCCCACCTCTCCGAGAACGAGTCTGAAACTTTGGAAGTTGGAAGAGTTCTCACCCGACAGAAGATGAGTGATCACCCACTTCGCCGACCGCGACGCCGAATTACGGAACGACCCGTGTGGGGCTGGGTTGGTGGGTTCGGCGTAGACGAGTGTGGCCTGTTCGTCGAGTGCCGTGTCGAGAAGGCCACCGATCGCGGCGGGGTCGTGCTGGCCGTCCTCGTCCATCGTGACGACCCATTCGCCACCACTCGAAGCCATGCCGGCGAGGGTTGCGGGATGTTGACCGAAGTTCCGACTCAGCCATATGGGGTGGACGAAATCGTGTGCCGCTGCGAGCGCACGAATGACGTCTGCGGAGTTGTCCGGCCCGTGATCGAAGACGAGAAGAACTTCCTCGACGATCATCGGCCGCCCGCCCGGTGTGGAACTCGGTCGGGTCCACGGGACGATTTCCTCGATCAGAGACTCGAGTGTCTTCTCACCTTGGTACACGGGCACAACTACCGACAATCGGTGCGGCTGCACCGACGATGCGGTGTCATCGGTCGTCACAGGCCCGGAGTTTATACGCAAACCTCAGCACCTCCGCGCAGTTGGGCGTGGGACACGAGTACATGCCCGACAACGCCACTATGATCCAGATCACTCTCGAACGTAACCGCACTCGACCGAAACGAGCGTGACGCCGTGCCCGAGAACGACGAGTCGACCGAAGCGAACGGCACGACCGACACCGGCTACACGGAACGGTTACGTGAGCTTCAGGGCGCCCGTTGGAAACGTTTGCTGCGGGTGCAGGCGCCGTATCAATGGAATATTCGTCGGTTTCTCGGGGGTCGCCGGGTTCTCGACGTCGGCTGCGGCATCGGGCGCAACCTCCGCAATCTCCCGGCCGGGAGCCTGGGGGTCGACCACAATCGGCATTCGGTTCGCTTCTGTCGGTCCCAAGGGTTCGATGCGCTCACCCCCGAGGAATTCCATGCGACCGGTGGTACGAAGTTCGACGGCATGCTGATGGCGCACCTACTCGAACATCTCGAGCCGAACGGCGGCCCGGTGATCATCGAGGAATACCTTCCGTATCTGGAGCCCGGCGCCGTGGTGATGCTCGTGTGCCCTCAGGAAAGGGGGTTCGCCAGCGACGAGACCCACACGGTGTTTCTGGACGGCGGCGACCTCGAGAAGATCTGTCACGACGTCGGGCTGGACGTGGTCCGCTCGTCGTCGTTCCCGTTTCCCCGGTGGGCCGGGAAACCTTTCGTCTACAACGAGTCGGTGGTGGTCGCCGAAGTGCCCTCGCGCTGACGCGAACGGCGGAAGCGGTTTCGGTAATGCAACACCGTCAGTACCAGGAGCACGAACGCGCCGAAGCCCATGCCGGCGAATCCCACGCGCCACCCCGGTGGATCGAAGTGGATCTCGAGGTCACCGTTCTCGGTGCCCGGTGGTAGATCGACGTAGAGGAAGGTGCCGCCGATGCCCTTCGTCTGCAGGGGTCGGCCATCCAGAGTGGCCGTGTATCCCGGCCATGCCAGTCGCGCGAACACCACCGAACCGCCGTTCGGCGACGAGACGGAGAGTTGTTCGTGGTCGACACTGGACGACTCGGGTGTCACCTCGGCGCCGACGGTCGCGGACACACGGCCCGGCGCAGTCGAGACGGGACCGTCCACGCGTTCGAGTACGGCGATCTCGCCCTTGGTGACTGCCGGCGGTTCGATCCACTTCCATCCCGGCGGGGGTGGCGTCTCGTCGACGTGTGGATACTGTTTCCGCTGCAGCACGACCCGGTCGAGTCGCATGAGGTCCGCGAAGGTGCGTTGCGTGTACAGGTCGACCGCGAACACGTTCTGGTAGGCCGCTTCGCAAGTGGAACCATCGAAACTCATGCAGAGGATCGAGGTGAAGTCACGGTGCCCGACGGGTGTGTAGGCGTTGACGTAGTCGAGATCCAGATCCTTCGCGTAGTTGCCGAAGACCAGTGAATGCCACGGCAGGCGCGGAGTGTCCTCGGTGATCCGAACGAGCCCGCGCGTGCCCAGTTGCAGTGTGGTGCCTTCCCACTGGGGGAACTGCGCCTTGGCCTCGGCCTGGCTCGTGGGCAGATACCACTTGTTGAGAGCTTTCGGGTAGGTCGATACCTGATACATCGTCACCGGGACGATGGTCACGAGCAGCAATCCTGCGACTGCAGTCGCTCCGAACCGGCGTCCGAGAAGGACGACGAGGGCGCCGACCGCGGCAATGACGAACCCCCACATCACATGACGGCCGAAGTACTGCGGGCCCGACGAACTCGCTCGCAGAACCAGCACCACGACGAGTAGCCCAGCTGCGATCAACCGCGGCCGCAGCGGTTTGGTCGTTCCGAACCTGCTGATCAAGACGACGAAGACGATCAAAATGGTGAGAGCGACGAAGGGGAGAAGGCGGGCGGGCCAGCGGATCTGCCCGATGTCACTGGGGCCTGCTGTGAACAGAAGGGCGAACACCACCAGTATCAACGGCGCCGATAGTTCTTTCAGCGACGACTGGGCGGCCCGCCATGCGATGAAGGCCAGAGCCGGAATCACGAACCAGGCGATGTATGTGACCGGTGCGGTCGTGGTTTCCCCCGTCCACGATTCGATGCTCGACACCGACGACGGAATGCTCGCCGTGAGAGTCTCGGACCACGGAGCGGTGAGAAAGTTGTCGTTGAGAGCGCCCTCGTTGCCGGTCCGCCATGTGACGTCGGAGGTCAGGACTCCCGGCAGGAACGCGATGGCGGCCGCGGAAGCGGCAGCGACGCCGACGGCCGCCAACCGGACCACGTCCTGCCACTTCCTCCGATACACGTACTCGCCGATCATCAGTGCCCCGATGGTCACCGCTGCGAGAAGTGCGGCGTGCGCGTATCCGACGCTGATCGCGAGATACAGGAAGACGAAGGTGGGGATGGGACCGGAGCGCCCACGCGCGTAGCGAACGCCGGAAGCCCACGCCTGGACCACCCACGCCGTACCGATCAGCGAGGTGACCCAGGAAGGGTGCTCGAAGTACAGGGTGAATCCGGTGAACGGGGCGCTGGCACCCGCGACCGCGGCCCAGCCCGGCCGGGCGCCGTACTCGAGCGCGACGCGGTAGACGCCCCACGCGAGCACGATCGAGAAACCCAGCTTGACGAGGGTCGCCAGTAGGGACATGTCGTCGACGGACGGCGCGATGTAGTTGACGAACATCTGCACCGGGTTCCACAGCCCGCCCTGACCCTCGACCGGGTAATTTCCCGACATCCACTGGTCCAGTACGAGGGTGGGAAACCACTGTCCTTCGCGCATCAGATGGCCGAGTTGGATCCAGTTGCCGACGGCACCGGACTCGGTGTCGTCGACATAGAAGTAGCGAGGGTCGATCGCCCGCAGTACGGCAAACCCACTGCACACGATCACCGCGACGAGTGCGCCCCACAACCAACGTTCCTGGAATGGGGAACGGGTGGGGCGAATCGTCACGAGAACTCCCGAGGTGCTGAGGATGTGCCCAGACAATAACCGAACGACCAGTACGAGTTCGGTGGTGACAGGTCGTTCGCGCTACCCTGCCGGGTGAACGTGTGCCGGGAATACGATCGAAATGTGGATGGTGTGGGCGTGCCCCAGGAGACGGATACAGAACTGATGTTGGCGGAACACGAAGGGACCGGACGCCTCCTTGCCCAGCGTGGACTGTTCGCCGGAACGTCGCCGATCGTCAACGATGGCCTGTACGTCGTCGTCAAGGGTCGGTCCGACCACACCAGGTTCGATCTGCATCTCGAGCGTGACGCACGCGCACACACCAACACTTACTTCGGGCGTTTCGCCGCGAGTTACTGGCAGCGCTGGACGACCGTGCGCGAGGTTGTCGTCAGCGCCCGGGTCGAAGCCGAGGCTCGATGCAAGGTGCGTCTGGTCGCCTCCGACATCGCCGGTCACCGACGCATCGTGGGTTCGACGGTCGTGCGCGGCACCGAGACGATTTCGTTGACCGCCTCTCTCGACAAGTTCGTCGACGGCGGTGCGCTGTGGGTCGAGTTCGACGCGGCCGGCGGCGCTGTCGACATCTCGGAGTTGGAGTGGACCGTCGAGTCGCCGCCCACCGTGCGTCCCGTTGCAATTGCCATCTGCACGTTCAACCGTGCCAAGGACTGTGCCGACACGGTTGCCGCACTCGCATCCGACGATCGCGTGCTCGCGGCACTGGACGCGGTCTACGTCGTCGATCAGGGCACCGATCTGGTCCAGGATCGGGAGCTGTACCAGGAAGTCGCACCGCGCTTCGAGGACAAGCTCCACTACGTACGCCAGCCCAACCTCGGTGGCGCAGGCGGATTCACCCGTGGCCTGTACGAGGTGTCGGCCGCCAACGAGCATGCCGACGTCATCCTCATGGACGACGACATTCTGTGTGAGCCCGAGACGGTGTTGCGTCTCAACGCTTTTGCCAACGTCACCGTGGAGCCGACACTCGTCGGTGCGCAGATGTTGTATCTCCTCAACCCCGACTACCTCAATGTCGGTGCAGAAGAGGTACATCTGCACCGCCTGGCCCACGGTCAGAAGGTCGAGAAGGCTCTCGGCAACACCAGCATGCTGAAGCGGAACCAGGAGCGTCGCGTCGATGCCGGGTACAACGCGTGGTGGACCTGCCTGATCCCCGCCGAGGTCGTGAAGCAGATCGGCCTCCCGATCCCGATCTTCTTCCAGTGGGACGACGTGGAGTACGGAATTCGTGCTCGCGAAGCAGGGTTCGTCACCGTCACCCTTCCGAACGCGGCGGTGTGGCATGCGGACTTCTACTGGAAGGACCACGACGACTGGGCCCGCTACTTCAGCACTCGCAACTCGCTCATCGTCGGCGCGCTGCACGGTGACGTCACGACCAAATTCATCAGGCGCCAGTTCTTGCGGCAGATCAGCGAGTACCTCGTGGCCATGCAGTACGGCCTCGCAGCCACCACACTTCGTGGCATCGAGGACTTTCTGTCGGGTCCGGACGTGTTGCGCGACGGCGGGATCGAGGCGATGGCGGCTATTCGTCGCGAACGCGCCGAGTACCCGGAAACGGTGAATCATCCTGCTGCCACAGCGCCTGTGCGGGCAGCCGATCTCACCACCCGCCGCGCTGCGAAGGATCACCCGAGTCGTCCGCTGCTCGTCCTGTTCAAGCGTGCGGTCTACCAGTGGTTCGGAAAGACTCAACACGGGTTGATCGGCGTTCCCCGCGAAGACGCCCACTGGTGGCACGTGTCGCTGTTCGACCATGTCGTCGTCACCGATGCTTCGCAGTCCGGTGTGCGAATTCGCCGCCGGGACAAGAAGAAGGCCGACAAGCTGATCAAGCGTACGTTCGCGCTGTTGAAGCGTCTCGAAGACGAGGGCGAGTCGGTGCAGCAGAAGTACCGTGACGCCGTGCCGGAACTCACGAGTCGTGAGAACTGGGCGCGCCTCTACTCCAAGTAACTCCCCGACGAATGGGACGCCCGTCCAATCTGAAGCGACGGATGTTCCATTCGTCCCGGGTCCTAGGCCGCGATTACCCGTGCGACCACCTGTTCGTGGTCCGCGGTGTAGGCGAGGTATTCGAAGCGGATCCCGGTGCGTGACACGAATTCTTGCCACGCGCGGTACTCGTGTTGCTGCCAACCCGGGAAGTTGAAGAACTCGTCGAACACGATGATCGTGCCGGGGACGAGCCGGTGTTCGATCAGATCGAGCACGGTGATCGTGGACGAGTACAGGTCCGCGTCCAGATGCAGGAAGGCCACGGGTTCGGGGCGCTCGGCGAGAAAACCCGGCAGAGTGTCTTCGAAGAGCCCCGCGATCAGTTCGGCGCCCGGGACGTCGGGCAGTGTGTCCTGGGCGAATTCACCTGCGGGGAAGCCGGTTCGCCACGTCTGAGGTAGACCGGAGAACACGTCGAACCCGTAGACGCCGTGTTCGCCCTTCAGTTCCCCGACCACGATGCGCAGAGTCGAGCCGGTTGCCACCCCGAATTCCAGGGCCAAGCCCGGCGTGGAGACCTTCGACAGTGCGAACCGCAGCGTGTCCTGCGGACTCCAGAACAACGGCGCCTTGGGCATGTGTTCGAGGACGAAGTCACCCGACGTGCGTGCCGCCTCCACGTCCATCACGTGCGTCAGGTCTCGGCGCTCCTGTTGCTCGAGGTGGTCGATGCGGGCGCGAGTGTCCGCCAGTTGTCCGCGGAGCTCGGCGACCTCCGAGAGGACCTGCTGGTGCTGCGCTTCGAGGAGTTCGTGGGTGCGGCGGTCGGATTCCCCGATCACCTCGGTGAGCGCGCGTTGAAGCTTCTGTCTGGCGTTTTCGCGTGCACGATCGAACATGCCCCCATGGTGCCAGGTGCGCCCAGATCAGGGCCGTTCGAAACGTTCCTGCCGTCCGAGTCGGCGCAACCTGATCCACTCGCGCAGTCCGGCGGGATCGCGCCGGGTGACGAGGAAATACCAGCCGAAACGTACCCATTCCTGCGGTAGCAGTTTGCGCATCCCGGGCTGAGACAGCAGGTAACCGCGGTTTCGGTAGGTGAAGAAGCGTTTGGTCTCGTTGTCCGGGTATTGCGTGTGCATTCGCCCACCGAGGATCGGCTTGAACTCTTCCGCTCCGTTGGGGTGCACGTAGGCGGTCTGCAGGCACGTGCCGAAGGCGAGCCCCGAGCGCACCAGACGGCGGTGCACCTCGACCTCGTCGCCCCGCACGAACAGACGTAGATCGGGCACGCCGACCGCGTCGATGGCAGCCGCCGAGAACAGCGCGCCGTTGAACAGTGAGGCGATTCCGGGCAGGAGGTCCCCGCCGTCCTCGTCACTGCCGCCGAGCTCGGAGCGCAGCCGCCGCCACTCGACCCCGCGTCGCAGCGGGAACGCGAGACGGTCGGGTTCGTCGATGTCGCAGACGACCGGCGACACCTCGGACAGCCCGTGCCGGACCGCGCAGTCGAGCAGCGTCTCGAGGACCCGGGGGCCTTCCGGGCGCCCGTCGTCGTCTGCGAGCCATACCCAGTCCGCGCCGAGCGACAGCGCGTAGAGCATGCCGAGTGCGAAACCACCGGCCCCGCCCAGGTTGTGCCGGGAACCGAGGTAGGACGTCGGAACCGCGGAGGCCTCGACGAGTTCGCGCACGGCTTCTTCGTTCGCATTGTCGACGACCACCAGGTGGTCGAGCGGACGCGACTGCGACTCCAGAACCTTCAGTGATTGGGCGAGCAGTTCACGACGCTTGTGGGTGACGACGACGCCGACGATGGTGGAGCCGGTTTCCGTCACTTCGAGACCTTGCCGGGGTCGCTGCTCGCCTCGGCCTCCTCGTCGCGCTTCATCTCTTCGATGGTGCGGCGCACATGGTCGGCGGCGTCGTCACCCTCGTAGGCGCGTACGACTTCCTCGATCTCGCCGTGCTGGCGAATCTGGCCGTGGTCGACCCACATGGCGGTGTCGCACAACTGGGCGAGGAACTCGTTGGAGTGGCTGGCGAAAACGAGAATGCCGGAACGTTCCACGAGGGCCTGCAAGCGGGTGCGAGCCTTCTTCATGAACTCGGCGTCGACCGCGCCGATGCCCTCGTCGAGTAGCAGGATTTCGGGGTCGATGCTGGTGACGACACCCATCGCGACACGAACCCGCATACCGGTCGAGTACGTGCGCAGCGGCATGTCGAGGTAGTCGCCGAGCTCGGTGAAGTCGGCGATCTCGTCCATCTTCGCGAGCATCTGCTTGCGGGTCTGTCCGAGGAACAGTCCGCGGATGATGATGTTCTCGTATCCGGAGATCTCGGGATCCATGCCGACACCGAGGTCGAACACCGGCGCGACACGTCCGCGGATGCGGGCACTGCCACGTGAGGGTTCGTAGATTCCGGACAGCAACCGCAGCAGTGTCGACTTGCCGGCACCGTTGTGTCCGACGAGTCCGATGCGGTCACCTTCTTTCAAGGACAGGTTGATGTCCTTGAGTGCCTCGACGACCACGACGTCGGAGTCGTTGCGGCCGATCGAGCCGCCGGCCTTGCCGAGGAACGCTTTCTTGAGGGAGCGCGATTTCGCGTCGAAGATCGGGAAGTCGACACAGGCGCCCCGCGTCTCGATGCTGACGTTGTCGGTCATGAACTTGCTACCTCTAAACCCAGTAGGCGACGCGGGCACGGTACTTGCGCAGCGCGAACAGCGCCACTGCCCAGCCGACGACGGTGATGGCGAGGACGATGTACCAGTGGTACGCCTCCTGGTCCTGTCCGATCATCGGTGCGCGCACGATGTCGAGGAAGTGGAACAGCGGGTTGATCTCCGCGAGCTTGACACGCTCGGCCGCCTGTCCGCCCTGGGCTTCGAGACTCTGCGTGGTCCACATGATGGGGGTCAGGACGAACAACAGCAGGGTCAGACTGCCGAGGATAGGCCCGATGTCGCGGTAGCGGGTTGCGAAGATCCCGAAGACGATCGACACCCACAGGGCGTTGAGGACCAGTAGTGCCAGCGCAGGGATCGCTGCCAGAGACGTCCAGGTCAGGTCCCGCCACACCCCGAACGCCACCATCATGATCACGTAGATCACGAGGTTGTGCGCGAAGAACAGCAACTGTCGCCACACCAGGCGGTACACGTGCACGCTGAGCGGCGAGGGCAGCTGCTTGATCAGGCCCTCGTTCGCGATGAACACCTCGGAACCCTCGGTGATGCTGGCGTTGATGAGGTTCCAGACGATCAGGCCGACGGTCACGTAGGGCAAGAACTCGTCCAGCGGAATGTCGAGCAGGGCCGCGTAGAGCAGGCCGATCGCTGATGCCTGGACACCGGTTGCGATGGTGATCCAGAACGGGCCGATCACCGACCTGCGGTATCGCTGCTTGATGTCCTGCCAGCCGAGGCTCAACCACAGTTCCCGGTGGGCGAAGCCACCCTTCAGGTCCTTGAAGGCGCGACGGAACGTCTGCGAGTCGGAGTCGGGCTCGCCGGCGCCGGTGGCCTCGGATTCGATTGCGGATGCTGACACGGAGACCGAGCCTACCGTGGCCGTAACCGTTGATGATTTCGCCGGTTGCTACAGGTACTGGCCGGTGCCGGGGGTGTGGCGATCGTCCTCCGACGGTGTTGCCGTGCTCAACATCGCACCGGGAGGAAGTGCACCCTGTCGCATCTGCTCGAGCTGTGCACGTGCGGCCATCTGTTGAGCGAACAACGCGGTCTGGATTCCGTGGAAGAGACCTTCGAGCCAACCGACCAGCTGAGCCTGTGAGACGCGTAGTTCGGCGTCGGACGGGGTGCTGTCGTCGGTGAACGGAAGGGTGAGTCGCTCGAGTTCTTCACGAAGTTCCGGTGCCAGACCTTGTTCCAGTTCACGAATGGAGGACTTGTGGATTTCCTTCATCCGATTGCGGCTGGCGTCGTCGAGCGGAGCCGCGCGGACCTCTTCGAGGAGTTGCTTGATCATGGTTCCGATTCGCATGACCTTCGCGGGCTGCTCGACCAGATCCGACACCGTGTCCGGCCCGTCTTTTTCGCCGGCCTCCGCGGATTCGTTCCGGGTGTCGTTGTTCCGCGGTTTCTCGGTGCCGGCCGAGGAGCGGGTCGTCGGACGGCCGTGAGGGCCGATCACGACGACGTCTTCGTTTTCCGAGTTCGTCATGACTCCATCTTGTCTGGTTCGGCCCGCCTGTGTGGACCGGGACGGTGCGCTGTCCGCAGGGACGGGCCGGGCGGCGGGAATGTCGCGGCAACCGGCATCTGACTTCGCCCGCGTTGACTTCGGGTCCTAGAGTGTCGGTCATGGTTTACGACGTTGCCCGCGTTCGGGGACTGATCCCCTCACTAGGCGACGGTTGGATTCATTTGGACCCGCAAGCGGGGATGCAGATTCCCGATGCGGTCTCGCGCAGTGTCTCCACGGCGTTCCGGGCTTCCGCCTCGTCGGCCACCGGACGGCACGTGTCCAACAGGCGCAGCGCCGCAGTTCTCGACGCTGCTCGCATCGCGGTTGCCGATCTCGTCGGAGGTGATCCCGCGGGCGTCGTTCTGGGCGCAGATCGTGCGATCCTTCTCGCCTGGCTCGCCGAGTCGCTCAGCACCAGGCTCGGGCTCGGGACAGGGCTCGTGTTGTCACGGCTGGACGAGGAAGCGAACGTCGCCCCGTGGTTGCGGGTGGCCAATCGATACGGCGCCCAGGTCAAGTGGGCCGAGGTCGAAATCGAGACCTGTGAGCTTCCGGCCTGGCAGTTTCAGGATCTGATCACCAGCACCACCCGGCTCGTCGCGCTGACGGCAGCGTCTCCCATCGTGGGCTCGGCGCCGGACGTGCGTGCCGCCGCAGACCGTGTGCACGAAGTGGGCGGACTCATCGTCGTCGATGCGAAGGGTGCCGCGCCTTACGCGCACGTTGACATCGAGGAACTCGGCGCGGACGTCGTCGCGGTGAGTGCCACGGCGTGGGGAGGCCCACAGGTAGGCGCACTGGTGTTCCGTGACCCGACGCTGCTCGACCGCATCCCGGCAGTGTCGTTGAACCCGTACGCACGCGGCGCGGAGCGACTCGAAGTGGGCGAGCACCAGTTCGCGATGCTTGCCGGCCTCACCACGTCCATCGACTTCCTGGCCGGTCTCGACGACTCGGCCAAAGGTGATCGGCGCGAGAAGCTCGAGACGTCGATCAGCTCGCTGCAGAACTATCACGACTCCCTCTTCGAACGGCTCGTCGCGCACCTGCAGAGGTTGCCGCAGGTCATGGTGATCGGGCGGTCGCCGAGCCGGGTTCCCACGGTCAGCTTCACCGTCGACGGGGTTCCTGCCGACAAGGTCGCCACGCATCTCGCCGACAAGCGCATCGCCACGGTCAGCGGAACGCACGGCGGGTCCCGGCTCCTCGACGCTCTCGGTGTCAACGACGAGGGCGGCGCGGTCACAGTCGGCTTGGCGCCGTACACGACCCGTTACGAGATAGATCAGCTCGCGGCCGAGCTCTCGTCGTTGGGCTGAATCGGTTCACCCGGCGGCGGAGTCAGCGGCGGGGAATCGTCAGAATCACCTTGCCGACGGTGTCGGAAGAGTCGAGTCGTTCGTGTCCGCGCGCCGCTTCGGTGATGGGCAGCTCCGCGTGTATGACCGGGGCCACCGCGCCCTCCGCGACGAGCGGCCACAGTTTCGCTCGAACGTCCGCGACGATGCTCGCCTTGCCGGCGGTGCCGACGGGGGGTCGGCTGCGTAGACCGGCCGCGGTGACGTGGGCGCGCTTGCCGATCATCTTTCCGAGATCGAGTTCGGCCTTGACGCCGCCCTGCATGCCGATCACCACGAGCTGACCGTCCGCGGCGAGAACGTCGATGTTCCGATCGAGGTAGGCGGCGCCCATGTTGTCCAGGACGATGTCTGCGCCGTGACCGTCCGTGGCCTTTTTCAGTTCCTCGACGAAATCGGTGGAGCGGTAGTCGATGGTGATGTCCGCGCCGAGTTCACGGCACCTGGCGAGCTTGTTCTCGTAGCCCGCGGTGACGGCGACCGTCGCGCCGAGTGCCTTTCCGACCTGGATGGCGTGAGTGCCGATTCCGCTGCCGCCCCCGTGGACCAACAGCACGTGTCCGCGGTGCAGACCCGCGCCCATGACGAGGTTCGACCACACCGTGCACGCGACCTCGGGGAGCGCGGCCGCGGCCATCAGGTCCACGCCTTCGGGCAAAGGGAGCAGTTGGGAGGCCGGAACCAGAACCTTCTCCGCGTAGCCGCCGCCCGAGAGCAGAGCACACACCTTGTCGCCCACGGCCCAGTCCGTGACATCCTCCGCGACCTCGGCCACGATGCCCGAGCACTCCAGACCGAGAACCTCGCTCGCGCCCGGGGGCGGTGGATAGAGGCCACGGCGCTGCAGCAGATCTGCGCGGTTGATGCCGGCCGCCGCGACGTCGACGATCACGTGTCCCGGCTCGATCACCGGATCGGGGTGCTCGGACCAGCTCAGCGTGTGGGATTCGGTGGAGTCGATCGCGATGGCGTACATGTCGTCGACGTTATCGAAGGCTCACTCGGTTGCGTCGATGTTGTGAGATCACCTTCCCGCACTCTGAAATCCGGCCGCACCCCTAGAATGTTGCGTGTGACAACGGATCGAACGGACGCGAATGTGGAGCCGAACTGGCTCACGCCCGCGGAGCAGCGTGCCTGGCGGGGGTACATGGACGGCAACCAGCGGTTGATGGAGGTGCTCAACCGTGATCTACAGGATTTCCACGATCTGTCCTTGGCGGATTACCGAATTCTCGTGCTCTTGTCGGAATCGCCGGACGGATCGCTGCGTATGAGCGATCTGGCGGACGGGGTGTTGTCGTCGCGGAGCCGACTCACGCACCAGATTCGTCGCATGGAGAATGAGAAAATGGTCACCCGGGACACGTGCGTCGAGGACGGTCGCGGGGTTCTCGCCGTCATCACCGACGAGGGTCGGCGCCGCCTCGCGACGGCGGCACCCACACATGTCGCCGGAGTTCGCCGGAACCTGGTCGATCTGCTCACCAAGACGCAGTTGAAGGTCCTCGCCGAGGTCTTCGAACGCGTGGACAGGGCAATCGGCAGCCGCTGACCGGTTGTCGAGAAGGGGTGTCCTACCGATAGGATCGCCCACGGAAGCGTGGCAGAGCGGCCGAATGCACTCGCCTTGAAAGCGAGCGTGGGTAAAACCACCGGGGGTTCAAATCCCTCCGCTTCCGCCAGAATCGAGCCCCACCTGAACGGACGACCGTGCAGGCGGGGCTCGATTCGTTCGACGGGTAAGCCTGTGGAATCACCGCGTTCGCGCCGAATGAGACCAGACGGGGTTACCCACGAGTCACAAAGTTGTGGTGTTGGGTTGACCAGGGCTCATTCGTACTGTGCAATTGCTGTTCATCACACTCGGGGAAGAGGATCTGAATGCGTCGTCGTGTATTGGCTGCTGTCGGGACGGCGTTGACGCTGTCCCTCTTGGGAGGCGGCCTCACGGCGAATGCCGATCCCGCGCCTACGCCTGGCCCCACCATCGATTCGGTGAAGGTCGAGCGGGTAGACGAACTGACTCCGACGCGCAGTGCCGTGTTCATCGAATCGCCTGCGATGCAGCGGGTCATTCAGGTTCAGGTTCTTCACCCGGCCGGTGGAGGTTCCAGGCCCTCGCTGTACATGCTCGACGGTGTCAGTGCGGGTGAAGAGTCCAACTACACCGAGAGCACCTGGACGCAGAAGACGGACATCGTCGACTTCTTCTCCGGCAAGAACGTCAACGTCGTGCTTCCCGTCGGCGGGATGGGTTCGTACTACACGAACTGGAACCGGCCCGACCCCGTGCTCGGCATCAACCAGTGGGAAACGTTCCTCACGCAGGAACTGCCTCCGATCATCGATTCCAAGTTCAACGGCAACGGCACCAACTCGATTGCCGGCGTCTCGATGGGTGCGATGGGTGCGGGCAACCTGATCACCCGCCATCCGAACATGTATCAGGGGCTTGCGGCGTTCAGCGGTTGCCTCGACAACACCCAGCCGAGTTCACGTGAGTCGGTGCGCGGCACAGTTGCTTACAAGGGTGGCGACGTGTTGAACATGTGGGGGCCGGACTCTGACCCGGCGTGGAACGAGCACGACCCCACCCGTCACGCCGAGCAGTTGCGCGGCAAGGACATCTACATCTCCACCGGCAACGGTCTGCCCGGCCCGCACGAGCGGTCCGCCGGCGGCGATCTCGCGTCGGCCATCGCTGTCGGTGGTCCTCTCGAGGCCGCTGCGTACCTCTGCACGCAGACCTTCCAGAAGCGTCTCGACGAGCTGCAGATCCCGGCCACGTTCACCTACCACAACTGGGGCACGCACTCATGGCCGTACTGGCAGGACGAGCTGAAGGCTGCATGGCCGGTGCTGAAGAGGTCGCTGGGGCTGTAGCCCCATCGCCTCACTTCGGCGATCCGATCAAGCGCGGAGCTTGGCACCTGCCAGGGTCCGCGCTTCGTCTTTGGTGGCGAAGGCGAGGAAAGCATCGTTCTCGTGTGCGTCGCCGATGGTGACGCGCACGCCGTCGTCCCCGTAGGGACGCACCAGAACGCCCGCTTCCGCGCTGGCTGCTCCGAAGGCCCCGGATCGTTCCTCGAGCGGCAGGTACACGAAGTTCGCGGCCGTCTGCGGGACGTCGTAACCGGCGGCGATCAGAGCATCACGTACCCGTTCGCGTTCGGCGATGACGCCGTCCGTCCGAGCAAGTAGTTCGTCGCTGGCCTCGAGGGAGGCGATCGCCGCCACCTGAGCGAGCGTGTTGACGCTGAACGGGATGTGCACCTTGCCCAGCGCGGTGATGATGGACGGGTCGGCCACTGCGTAACCCACCCGGATTCCGGCGAGTCCGTATGCCTTCGAGAAGGTGCGGAGTACCACCACATTGGGACGCCCCGGCAGGAGGGTGATGCCGTCCGCGTCGGTCCGGTTGTACTCGAAGTACGCCTCGTCCAGGGCAACCACGACGTGGTCCGGAACTGCGTCGAGGAAACGCTCGAGTTCGGCTCGTCCCAATGAACGGCCGGTCGGGTTGTTGGGGTTGCACACGAACACCAACCGAGTGCGATCGGTGATCGCCGCGAGCATGGCGTCGAGGTCGTGACCGTAGTCCGCGGTCAGGGGCACCTGTACCGGTACGGCGCCGGCCACCTTCGTCACCACCGGGTAGGCCTCGAACGAACGCCACGCGTAGACGACCTCATCGCCGTCCTTGCACGTCGCATGGGTCAGCTCCTGGCACAGGCTGACCGAACCGCAACCGGTGGCGATGTTCTCCCGCGGAACGTTCAGCGAAGCCGCCAAGGCGTCGATCAGGGCAGTCGCACCGTTGTCCGGGTACCGGTTCGCGGACGTGACCGCCGCCGCGATCGCGTCCTGCACGCCGGGCAGCGGAGAGGAAGTCGTCTCGTTGCTGGCGAGCTTGATGGCACCGGGAAAGTTCTTGCCCGGAACGTAGGCGGGAATCGAGTCGAGGTCTGTCCGAGTCCGAGTGGTCACGATGCGATTATGCGCTCCGTGAGGTGATGCGTCGGCGGCCCGTCCGTGCCAAGGTGGTTGTATGTCGGGAATCTTCGAGGACAGCGCGCAATTGCGCGTGGTCGGGGGGTCTTCGGACGCTCCTGGACGTGTCCCTCTCACCGCGGTCGAGCCGGACGGACCGGCCCGCGGCGGCATTGTGGTTCTTCACGAGTCTCGCGAGTTCACCGAGCAGTTTCTCGAACTGATGAAGTCGCTGGCGATGGAAGGTTGGGTCGCAGTCGCACCGCACCTGTTCCATCGCGAACCCGCGCACAGCTGCGCCGAGGTCTTCGGAGACCATCTGTTCTCCGACTTCGACGCCACTTTCGACTGGCTCGTCGGTCGCGGCGTGTATGAGGACTGCATCGGAGTTCTCGGGTTCGACGACGCGGGCACCGCGGCCTTCCTGGTCGCCACTACGCGGCGTATCGGAGCGGCCGTCAGTGTCGCCGCACCCGGCATCCTCGAACCGATAGCGGACGATGCCACCGCGCTCGTCAACGCGGCCCCGGCACTGCAGGTGCCGTGGTTGGGTCTGTACGGAGAAGACGATCCGTCGATACCACTCGATCATGTAGAACAGCTCCGTGAGGCGGCGGGCAAGGCTCAGGTTGCGGCTCTCGTTGTCAGCTACGAGGGTTTCGCGCATCGCGCCGACGAACCGCCAGAGGTTCCCAACGCCGAAGACGACCCACTCGCCGAAGCCATCCTGGACGCCCAACGAAGAATCTTCGACTGGTTCGACAGTAACCTGCGCTGACAACCTCCGTTAACCCTGTGACCACACGTTTTGCCTTTGTGGTGAAAAGGTGTGTAATCTTTCCGCTCGGCGGTCCGAAGGGATCGGAACCACCCCAGGGAGGCGTGCCAGAGCGGCCGAATGGGACTCACTGCTAATGAGTTGTCCCTTTTGCGAGGGACCGGAGGTTCAAATCCTCTCGCCTCCGCCACACCGGTGATAGTTGGCCGGCACAAAATTGAAGACTCGCGCCCGTAGCTCAACGGATAGAGCACTTGACTACGGATCAAGAGGTTAGGGGTTCGAATCCCTTCGGGCGCACTCAAAGCCCCAGGTTATCCACTGTTTTTGACGGCTGGAAGGCCTGGGGCTTTTTCGTGCTTCACCCCGTAACCACCCCTATTCGTGGTGCCAGCGTCCCGAGCACGTCCGCGACCTCTGGGCCCACGTCCGGCCGGTCGATGTAGTGCCGTTCGGTGACAGCGGTCCCGGAGTGTCCGAGTTGCCTCGACGCGGCTTCAACCCCGAGTGCGTGGTCCACCGTGGTCGCTGCCAACCGTCGCAACGCACGCAATGTGATGTGCTCGAGGTCTGCGGGCCTCGCCTCTCGAAGTTGGCGGTCCAGATTGGCTCGGCTCCGCACCGTTCCAGTCCCCGACGGAAATACCAGCCCGGTCAACTCGACAACGGGATCGTCCAAGCGTCGCCCTAGCGCGTCGACAACGAACGCGGGCAACTTCACGGTCCGGTGACCCTTCCGAGTCTTCGGTGTCGGTTGCCTCTGATTGCCGACCACGGTGCCGGCCACCGTGAGCCGTGCCCCCTCGAGGTCGACATCGACCAGTCGCAGAGCCAGGACTTCACCGGGGCGTAGCCCGGTCCCGAGAACCACGTCGACTACCTCGAGCAGCCCAGCGCCGCGACGCGGACCCATCCGGTTGCCGCCACACCACTCCTCGATGGCAGCTCGGTACCGGTGAACGTCCTCGATGGTCGGAACCTCGACGCCATTCGACCGTGCACGAACTGTGGACGTATCCCGAACCGGGTTGACCTCGACCAAGTCCAGACGCGCCGCATACGCAAACGCAAGCATCAGAACGGTTCTGACCCGCTTGCGGATCCCGTCGCCCTCGATGCCGCGCAGATACCGATCGAGCGTTCCGACCGTGGCCTCACGGATACGAACCGAACCGATGCCCTTGCTGATATGCCCCTCGACAGCAGAACGGTAGTCGCCGATCGTCTGTGGGCGTCGGCTCCCATCGTCGGCATGCGCCAACCAGTCGGTGAGCAACTCCTCGACCGTCGAGTCGGGGGTGAGGGTGTCGCCGCCCATCTGCCTGCGCCTGTCCCGCAAGTAGGTGGTGAGTGCCGCCTCAGCTTTCGGCCCAGTGGTCGCGAACCGTTCGAAGCGTCGGGTCACGCCGTCGAGATCGCGGTATTTTGCGCGTGCGCGCCACCGGCCGGGTTCTACCTCTTGCCGGGTGACTCTTCCCCAGGTGCCCAGGGGGAGTGGCTGTCTAGGCATCGCCCGTGGCCCGTTTCAACCGAGCCTCGACATCGTGCAGAACCTGTTGTGCCTCAGCCAACAGGCTGCCTGCGACTTCATAGCTCAGCTTCGCTTCCGCCGTCTCGTCGCCCCACTGCGGACTTCCCGACTTGCTTGCGATCTCTTGTTCCTCTGCGAGTCGTTCGGCGGCTTCCTCCGCGCCGCGCCGTGCGGCGTCGACAACATCCCGCGCCGCCAACCACGTCCAAGTCTCGGCGAGTGGACCGTCTCCTGGTCGACGCCATACCCACCCGACTTGATCGTCGAGGTACTTGGGATCGTGCTTGCCTGCGACCCACTCCACGGCTTCGTGGCTGGTGACCTCGCGGCCGGGCCACACGTCCACCCGCCCTTCGGGAAGATCGGGGTAGAGCAGTTGAAGCGGAGGCACCTCCAGTGCGGCGCCAAGGATGAGTAGCTCTGCAACAGCAATGTTTCGACGCCTACCCGTCTCCAATTCTGAGATCGTCGCTCGACCGACTGCATGTCCGAGTTGAGCGGTGCGGTCAGCCAATGCCTTTGCTGACCATCCACGCGCTGATCTCGCAGCCTTGACTGCTTCGCCGATTCGGGCCGTAGTGTTTTCATCCCATGTCGCCATTTCATCAGAATACGCATAGCTTGCAGAATTCTCGACTCTGTGCTGTTATGGTCGTCAGTGCAGCAAACAGGCAGAATATTGATGACATCGCGACATGGAGATGAAATGAACCAGACCGAACTCGACAAACTGGGCGTAGCCACCGACCTCAGAACCGCGGCTCGAATCATGGGCCTTGGCGTGTCCACCGCGTACGAACTGGCACGGAAGAACGAATTTCCGGTGCCCGTAATCCGGGCAGGCAGCCGCTACATCGTGCCAACAGCGCCACTGCGCGCGCTGCTCGGTGTTGGCGGTGCTGCCTGATGTTCGACGTAACCCCCGACGAGCTGCGTCGAGGTGCGGCAGCGGCCCGACGATTCGGAGACGAGCACCTGGCCGCGATCTACGAGGCCGACGCCGACCGCCTTGAACAGCAAGAAGCCCCCGCCGTAAACCCCGTGGCTGCAACCACGGGCGACGAGGGCCGAACCAACCCGATCACCGAAGAAGGAGCAAGTTCTGTGTCCACCGTAACCGACACTCTCGCCGATCACATAGGCCCCGACTGGGACGACCTCGCGGTGTTCGAGCGCGAGATTCTGACCGAGGCGTACGCCGGGGGAATCAGCCTCGAGCTGCTCCGGTATCTCACCACGAACACCGTCGTCAACCGCCGCGCCGAGGTGGGCGCATGATCCCCGGAGTCACCGCCCGCACGTCCCCTCATTTCGATGACGTCGTGGTGGTGCAGACCGGGGCGGCATACATGCACCTGCAGGAAGATCAGGCCCGCGCTCTCGCTGGCGAGATCCTCGACGCGCTTAACCAACTGGATAAGCGCCGGGAGCTGCACCGCGACGAGGCCCGCGTACGCGCCGAGGCTGAGGTCAGGGAGGGACTGTGAGCGGTCTCGAGGTGGTCCTCGTCGTCCTGCTCGGCACCCAATCGGCTCTGTGGCTGATCTGTGACTTCCGGGGGTGGTCTCGCCACAACTGATGCGTGTTCGTAAGGGCCCGGTGCAACGAAATCTTACGAACGTCCCGGGGCCGGCTTCTTTTGCCAGAGGCCCGGCCCCGGGGCCCTCACCGAAAGGGATACCCCTAGATGGTATCGAAGAAGCAAGACCAACACTTCGACGAAACAGTCGTCGACCCCGCCGATCGCCTACTCATGGCCGCCCTACGCGGAGGAACGTTCCGCCTCGCCGTCCAATGCGACGTCTGCGGAACCTGGCTCGTCGCCGCGCAGTCCGTAAAACGGCATCGTGGGCCCGTCTGCTCCAAGCGTTCGGCGGGAGGCGATGCAGCATGATCCAGCCCATCGGACCCACCCCGACACCCGAAATCGCACTCCTCGGTGCGCTCGTCTACACCGAAAACATCAACACGACAACAATTCTCGAACAAGTGCACACACTCGACCTCGACGAGACCGGCGCGGCCGCCTGCCTCGAGGCGATCAGTCACCTGGCACACCAGGGGCACGACCACGGCCCGGTCGCCATCGCCGACCACCTCGGACGACTCGGGAAGCTCACCGAACCAGCACGAAAGGCCCTGTTGGACGCCACCACGGCCGGAAGCGAACCTCTCGCCGTCCGCCAGCTTGCGGCTGCGGTTGTCGCGGCATCCCTCCGCCGCCGTTTCGAATCGGCAGGCAAGGCGTTGGTCGAAGGCGCATCTGTCGCACCCGAGCATGATCTTGTTCCGCTGGTTCGGTCGATCGGTACCGCCATCGTCAAGCACGCCGACCGGTTGCGGGTCCTGCGCGGGGAGGTTTCCGCGTGAAGATCAAGGGTGACGAACTGCTCGACGACATCCGTGCTGCAATCAGCCGCTACTGCATACTCCCGTCCGACCATGCCCTCGTGGCAGTCACATTGTGGTTGGCCGCAACCCACATGACGACAGCGTTCGAATATGCGCCTCGTCTGGTGCTGCGGTCAGCGGAGAAGCGATCCGGAAAGTCCCGACTGCTAGAGGTCCTCGACGCGCTGGTGTTCGAACCGCTCCGCGCGGTCAATGCCACCGTGTCGTACATCTTTCGCAGTCTCGACGCCGATCCGCCGCCGACGCTCATGCTCGACGAAGCGGACACGATCTTCGGCACGAAGGTGCGGGCAGAGCAGAACGAAGAGTTGCGCGGCCTGCTCAATGCCGGATTCCAGCGCGGACTTCCGTTCGGTCGCACGGTCGGACCGCACCACATGCCTACGGAGTTCGAAACGTTCTGCATGGCCGCGCTCGCCGGTATCGGGAAGATGCCCGACACTATCGAAGACCGAGCAATCGTCGTGGTAATGCGCCGCCGCAAGCCGTCCGAGACCGTGCAGCCGTTTCGCACGCGTCGCGACCGGCCCGCGCTCGAGGATCTTCGACAGAGCCTTTCGGAATGGGCCGCGCAAGTGATCGACAAGGCAACGGGATTCGAGCCCGCCGATCTTGGTATCGAAGACCGTGCCGCCGACGTGTGGGAACCGCTTGTCACGGTGGCGGACATGGCGGGTGGGCGCTGGCCCGCGCTGGCCCGCCAAGCCGCGGCTGCACTGGTTGCCGAGGCCGAAGAGGACGAGGAAGCGTCGTCGCTGAATGTTCGGCTGCTCGCAGATATCCGCGATGTCTTCGCTTCCCTGCACGCGTCATTCCTCAAGTCGGACGCGCTCTGTAATCAGCTCCAGCAAGTCGAAGAGTCGCCGTGGAAACAGTTCGAATTGAATCCCTCGAGGCTCGGCCACCGACTCCGCGAGTACGGAATTAAGACCGGCCACAACTCCGCGAAAACCGAACGCGGATACCGACTGATCGACTTCCAAGATGCGTTCGAACGCTACGTTCCGGCCGCTAACCCGTCCGAAGGTGTCCAGAGGCGTCTAAATGGCTCTGACCAGCAAAAAGCTACGGACGCCTTGGAAACGTCGGACGCCTTGAAGGTGTCCGTAGAAACAAAGGCGTCCCACGATAACAGCAGCTCAGACCATATAAGTACGCCTTCGGACGGCTTCGGACACCATAGCGCCGGGAAACAGTCAAAGACGCCCGTTTCTGACTCTCCAACCGCGCCAGAAGTCCACACTCCGGGCCGCAAGCCGGGGCAGTGGCTCGGCTCGGGAAAGCGCGTCGGAGGTGCCCAGTGACCGGCCGCAAAGCAGGTGCCTCCCGAGGCAACCCCGGCCAAGGCCGTTGGCCGTCCCGAGTGTCCACCCTCGAAGCCCTTGTTGACGTGCGACTCACAGGTGCCTCGTGCGCGGGCCGTGCCCCACTGTTCGATGACCAGCTCGACGGCGAATCCGATGCCCAACGCCACGTACGCCTCACGAAAGCCGCTGAGGTCTGCCACACGTGCCCGGTGCGGATTGCTTGCGCGACAGCCGCCCTCGAACACCAAGCCACCGGACTGTGGGCCGGACGCATCCGCAACCCAGCCGGGAACCCCGGCAGACCACGAAAGGCGGCGACCGCATGAAGCTCATAGCCCAACGCCGTCGTCTCGTGCGCCTGCATCACCACCCCGCCACCGACCACCCGGTGCGCCTGCTCGTCGCCGGCACCGAACTAGGACTCGACTACACCGAGGCTCTGGTCTTAGCCGACCGCATCGTCGACTTCGTAGAAACCCACCGACCCCAGGAGAAGCAATGACCAACCAGATCCCCGAGAACGCCCTCATCGTCGACGACAACGGCTCGCCCATTGCGATGATGAACATCGACCAGGTTCAGATGCAGGCGATCCAACTCGGCAACGAGATGGCCGCAGCCTGCCATGACCACGACGCCCTCGACGCCCTCTCCGAGAAGTGGATCAACCGCGTCGGTGTGGATGCGTTCGGCTGCGTCGCGGCCGGAGCACTGCGCCATGTCGTTGCAGACATCCTCGACCCGAGCTTGCACGTCCTCGAGCAGGTCGCACCCGGCATGCCCTCGATGCGTGGCAAGCTCGCCAAGATTGCTGCCGAGGACCTGACGGAGAAGCGATGAGCACACCACCAGTGCAACGCCTCGGAAGAGCGGTCCTCCTCCAAGGCCGCGCCCTCGACCTCGCATACCTCGCCACTGCGGCCACAACACGCATACTCACCGAACGCCACCAACCCATCCCAGGCGGCATGACCGAACTCGTCGCCACACTGAAACACGCTGTGTCGCAACAACGACACAACGACGACGCACCAACACCACGATACGCAACATCAGAGCATGACCGCATCACCGTCAGCGAAGCCGCCGAACTCCTCGGCGTCACACCCCGCACGGTTCAACGCCTCGCCCGAACCCTCGAAGGCCGCAAGTTCGCCGGGTGCTGGACATTCGACCCCGCCCTCGTCACCGAGTACCGCAGCCTCCGCAACACCCACTGACACCAGGAGACAACCCCAGTGAAGACCGCCAACCCCCTCGACGAACTCACCCGCATCACCCGAAGCTTCGAACTCATCACCCAACGGCCCTGGGACACAAAAGCACTCGACGCACTACCCACCCTCGCCGCAGTAGGCATCACCCCCGAACCCGGTACCCTCACCGCCCTCGACACACACCGCACCACCCGAGAAGCCCTCGACCGCACCACCCGAGAACTCGCACCCCCACCACTCGACACCGATCCCCGCACCGACAACTACGCCCACCGAATCCGCGAACACATCATCGGCCAACACATCACCGAACACGCCGCACCCATCATCAGCCGGCACCGCTTCACCGCCGCCGCCCGCGTCGCACAAGCAATCGTCGCCGACGCACCCGCCATGCTCGACCAGTTACAGACCATCTACGAGGACAAGCATTCCGACATCCTCGGAGCCGAGGACCCCGCCACCTCCACCATCCTCCGAGCAGAACGACAGATCCTCACACAGAAACTCGCGCAAGCACACAACCTTCTCCTCGACCTGAACACACCCCACAATCGGCGCTTCGATCACTACGCAGAACCGTACTTCCGAACGCACTCGTGGACAGGACAGCAGTACCAACAGCTCGTCGACAGCACAGGAGCAAGACTCACCCTCCAACGAGACCCCTCCATCTGGCACGCGGCGGCACGCATAGGCACACCCATCAACCTGGCGCGCACCCACGACGACCCGAACACCCGATACCAGGCCGCCCACCACCACACCGACTTCGAAGCCGCCGAGACCGCTCGTGAACGAGCCCGACGTGCGGCCATCCGCATCTTCTGATGCCACCCCACACCTCTCGCCGGGAGGCCGGACCCAGAACCAGCCCCAGCGAGACCGCCGACGGCACGCAGCTTTCGATTCCTTTCCCTGCGTGCCGTCGGCACCCCCACCACCGCAACCACGGTCATCACTACCGCGGTTACCCCACCCTCACCGCCTCGACCCACCCCACACAGCCCGCCCGGCTCCGACGAACCCACCCCCAGGGGCACCACCCCTCCCCCCGGGGTGAGTTCGCACGGAGGGCATAGCCGCTCAGGCTCGCTGCACTGCAACGGGAAACCACCAGGAAGGACACCACGACATGCGTAGACCGAGGACCGCGGCCGGTAAACGGCTCGTCGATGGTCAGACCGAAAACCTGCACCGTGCTGGGACGGAACTCGGCACACATTTGGTGTGGACCGAGTCGGAAGAGGCGATCCTCGAGCGTGCGGGGGAGACAGTCGATCGTGCGGAGAAGCTGAGGAAGTTGCTCGATTCCGAGCTGAGGGCCGACGAGCCCCGGCCCGCGGTGACGGTGAAGTTGTCAGCGGAGATCCGTGCGCTCGACCGTCTGGTGGTCGATCTGATCGGACGTCTGAATCCTGAGGGGACGGAACGGCCGAAGTCGCAACGTCATGTTCGTGCCGCTCGCCGCCGCTGGGACAAGGCTGGTGGAGCCTGATGGCGCGGGTGGCCGGCCCCGGTGCCCGTGTCCCTCGTGGTGGTGATGTGCCGCCGAGCGAGTGGCCCGATTGGGTGTTGGGATTCGATCGTGGGTGGCATGACGATGTGGCTCGGTGGGAACAGATCCGCGCTGAGTGGATGGCGTGGAAACGCCGCCGCGCGGTCTGGGCTGCGGAGAATGCACCACGGTTCACCAGTGAGGCGGCCAGGCAGGAACGCCGTCGTCGGTGCCGCCCGAGCTGGTGGTGAGGCCTACCGATCCCTGGGGGAGCGCTGGATCTGATTGCGTCGGGGGTGGACGTGCGCCGTGAGGTGTTGTTCGGTGTCGCCCCGCCCGGTCGTCGACGGGTGCGACGGACCCGTGGCCGCCGACGATGCTGCACCCTGACCTTCACCTGATCCCCGTAAGCGGCACCGAGTTCGAGCCCTCGTGTCAGACTTAGACACTCGACCCGAGTCGTCCGAGGAAGGCCGTCATGACAACACTGTTGGTGCTCGTCGCTTTGATCGCCGTCGCGATTGCCAGCTACTTCCTCATCTCCACGTTGTTGTGGCGCCGCACTGTCGCTCGCCGTCAGGCACGCGGGAAGGCATCGCTCCTCGCGGCACGCGCCCGGATACAGAATGCCCAGTGGCTTGCCGACGACGAGCGCGGCACCTATGGCGGGTACCGACCGGCACGCCCCTACGCACCGCCCGATCTACCGCCGACAACCGATCCTCGGTAACCAGCATCATTGACCGACTGTCCGTCACAGATGATTCGGTTGTAACGAATGAGTACCACGGTTGAAAGGGTGCACCGACCTACCCAAACGCCGAGAACGTCGCTCAGAATCGTGTACAGCGGCAGCTTTGCCAGATATTCCACGCGCTCCGCTGCAAGTCTGGAAGATGCGCCACTCTGTGCAGGTCAGTTGGGGTACCTTACAGACCCACCAACTGACAGAACTTACGTATCGAGGTAGCGTTGAGTCATGACAACCATTCGCCAGCGACCCACCCCGAGCCGGAATCCCGTCCGGTCGGTGCAGCGCGGCCTGGACAGGTTGACGACATCTCCGACCAGACGAGTCCGCTCAATGCGGATAAAGATGGAGAAGTCGGACAACGATCGCCAGCGCCGGTACGAGGCGACATCGAAGCAAATCGGCGAGAGCCTGCACGTCCTGGCGACTCAGCTCCGGACACAGAGCAGGTAATCGAGCAGCTCGAGGTATTAGCTGAGAGATTCTCCTCAGAACTTTCGTGGTCAGGCCCGCTGGCCCATCACGCCGATATGGTCGAATACCAGAAGCTGGTCCCCGATGCGCCCGAGCGCATCTTTCGGATGGCCGAAGTGCAGACCGTTGATAAATCCGCCCGTCTTGACAAGCTGGCGGAAGCCGAGATCGACCAAGCCAAGTCAGATCGGTCCTCTGCGACCGCTTTTCTGCTGATCTTCACCATCGCCTCAATCGTGTTCTTTGCGATTGGGAATGTCGTCGCCGGAGCGTGCTTCATGTCGATCCCCGTCTTGGGCGTGATCAAGACTATGTGGATGGGGCCGGGGTCCAAGTCGGACAGCACCACTGACTGACCGCCAAGCTCGGTCCTGGCCGTAACGGCGGCCGCGCCACCCCTTTACCACCCCGAAACGGACGGTAGTGAGGCGTTCTGGCTGGAAAAACCGGCCACGAATATCGCTTTGAACTGCGAATATTGGAACAGGCGGAGTAGTGGCAACGATTCGAGTATTTCAAGAGGTTAGGGGTTCGAATCCCTTCGGGCGCACCACCGAGTGCCCTGGCAGATGCAACGTCTGCCAGGGCACTCGCTGTATCTGCATCCCCCTCACCCGACCAATGTCACCGCGGTTCACGTGAGGCGAACCTGTGATGCTCCTATGTTTCGTCAAGGGCGGGTTGGGGTGTCGTTCGGTGGGTCAGGAGTTGGTAGATCTCGCGGGCGACGGCGCGTTTGAGGCAGC
>NZ_JBHXNL010000010.1:0-147935 GCF_042719695.1 Rhodococcus sp. NPDC058521 | reverse complement strand
GGAACCCGCGCGCACAACCGTTCGTGTGGACCAAGACGGCCGATCAGATCCTCAACAAAGCCAACCGCCCAAAAACTTCAAACGCGGGGCACTAGCGCATCAGGTGTCACGTTACGCAGGCGCGACCCGATCAGCGTCGTCAGCGCCGTGGTGGCGACGGGCGGCGCGCGCAGCTGCCACACCCCATCGACCAGATGAAGTAGGTCAGCCTCCCACGACCCCTCGACGAGGTGGCGCAGGTAGAGCGGATTACCCTCCGAAACGTCCCACACCCATTCGGCACTGACCTCGTCCAGCGGCCCCTCGAGCGCAGCCTCGATGGCCTGCACGGATTGCTCCCTGGTGAACGGACCGAGCTCGATGCGCGGCAGCATCCCGTCGGCGAGTGTCTCGGTGATGTGCGTCGTGGCGCCACCGCTGCCGACTGTCACGATCAGCCGGATGCTGCCGTCCTCGACCAGTTGCCTGACCAAGATCAACGAGAGTGGATCCAGCAGATCCGCGTCGTCGACGACGATGGTCGCATCCTTCGCGCGAAGCGATGCGTAAGCGCCTGCGAGCGCGGTTTCCGGGTTATCGGTGGCGCCGATGTCGACCAGATTGGCGAATGCGCCCAGCGGAACGTCCGCAGAGGATTCGGTACCGACAGCCCACAGCGGTGTGCGGTGATCCCCGGACTCGCCGCCGTCGGACGCAAGCGTCCGTGCCAGGGTCGTCTTACCCACCCCGGCGGGTCCGACTATGACGATTCCGCGCCTCGACTCGCGCGTGGCGACGCTGACCTCGCCTCCCCGCGCGATCGATGGCCACCTCACGACCATGAACGAATTGTAGGACGTGGGGGTTACGCGCCGCGGTGAATCAGCGGCTACCGAGTGTCGTGGCCACTGACGCCGCCGTCGTCGCGGAATGGTGCTCCGTTCGGCACGGGGATCTTGAACTGCATCGCCCGGTACGGCCAACCTTTGTCGGGGCCGTCGGTTTTCCATTGGCTCAGCAGGATGTGGAATCCCCGATCCAATGTCGAGCCGGGGATGATCGACAGCGTCGCTGAGCCAGGTCGAGTTGGGATCCACATCCGGCCCACCGAAGCGTCCGGGCGCACCGAAGGTCTCGAAATGCAGGTGCGGCCCACTCGAACCGCCCTCATTTCCGACCACTGCAATCTGCTCACCGGCATGCACGATGCCCCGAACCGCCACGGCTGCCCCGTGTGAGGATTGACGAAAGACGATGGGCGCGTGTGCCCGAACGTGAAATCCAGACCGCACGCATCCTGCGTTTGGGTACGATGCATCCGCGGTGACCCGATCAGGGGTTCGCCGCAGCTCGTCGCAGGTATGTCTCGATCTTCCCGCGGAAGCGTGGGGGCGTCATACGTAGTGGGATACTCGAATTGAGACTGTTCCACGAACAGGCAGCCATTTCGGCGCCAGGCCGCGCCGCCGGCGGGACACCTACTCAGAGAACGCATTCCGCTAGGAAATTCCCGCTGTTTGAAGCAGCCGACTCCCCATAAGAGCGGTAAAATTATGAACTATGGCTTCCGCAGAAAGAGCCACTAGTCGACCTGGCAGCGAGGACAAGCCGGGTACGCCTTCGATCTCCTTACCAAAGGGTGGCGGCGCAATTCGGGGAATCGGCGAGAAATTTGCCGCCAACCCGGTGACGGGAACGTGTTCGATGTCAGTCCCCCTCGCAACCAGCCCCGGGCGTTCCGGCTTCGGTCCCCAGCTCTCCCTGTCCTACGACTCCGGCTCCGGTAACGGGCCATTCGGCTTCGGGTGGAGCCTCTCCCTCCCGGCGATCACCCGGAAAACGGACAAGGGATTGCCGCAATATCACGATGCGGACGATTCCGATGCATTCGTCCTCTCGGGTGCCGAGGATCTGGTTCCTGTCCTCACGCCAGACGGAACACGGTTCGAAGATGAAACTACATCTCCCGGTTTCGTCGTACATCGTTACCGACCACGGGTCGAGGGTCTGTTCGCTCGCATCGAGCGTTGGACAGCGACCTCAACCGGTGAGGTCCATTGGCGATCGATCACACGCGACAACGTCACCACGCTCTACGGCAAGGACAACACCTCTCGCATCTTCGATCCCGCTGATCCCTCTGCTGACCATCCCACGCGAATCTACTCCTGGCTCATCTGTGAGAGCCAGGACGATAAAGGCAACGGCATCGTCTACGAGTACTCGGCAGAGAACGACGACAATGTAGACGGCCGGCAGGCCAACGAACGCAACCGCGTTCGCACAGCGAATCGATACTTGAAGCGCATCAAGTACGGGAATCGCGTCTCGCTTCTCCGTCAGCCGGACCTGAGCCTAGCTTCCTGGCTGTTCGAAGTCGTATTCGATTATGGCGACGGGCATTACGAACAGGTGGATCCCAACCCGCATCCCGATCAACATTCGTATGCCCGAGTTTCTCCATCGGTTGGACGCCCGTGGGCTGTTCGCCCCGACCCCTTTTCGTCCTATCGCTCCGGCTTCGAACTGCGCACATATCGCCGCTGCCAGCGCGTCCTGATGTTCCATCACATCCCGGACCTACCTACCGGCGAGAAAGGCTACGAAGGACTGGTGCGGTCCACCGAGATCGATTACCACGACCTGAACTTCGAGGAACCCGTCACAATCGACGACGAGCTGACACATCAGGGCAGCACCCGCTTCGCGTCTTTCATTCAGACCATGACGCAGGTCGGGTACGTTCGCGACGACACGCAAGACATCATGTTTCGCGACGGTATCGAATACCCCGCATACCTGGAAAAGCGTCTTCCGCCAATAGAATTCCAGTACAGCAAGGCACACATTCAGGACTCCGTTCTCGAACTGGACGCTGAAAGCCTCGAGAATCTGCCTGTAGGTATCGATGGCACCACCTTTCAGTGGATCGACTTACACGGTGAAGGGATTCCGGGGATCCTTACCGAGCAGGCCGAGGCCTGGTTCTACAAGCGCAACCTCAGTCCGCTCCCCGTCGACGACGACAGCGACGAACTCGCCCCAGCGCGACTTGCTGCGGCCGAACTCGTCGCCGTCAAACCCAATCTCACCCTGGCTGCCGGACAGACGCAGGTGATGGATCTCGCCGGCGATGGCCAGCCCGACCTCGTGGTGTTGGACGGGCCCATGCCCGGTCTGTACGAAAACGACGGCAAGGAGGGCTGGCAGCCCTTCCGTCCATTCGCCTCGCGCATCACCCGCGACAGCCGAGACCCCAATCTCCGGTTCGTGGACCTGGACGGCGACGGCCATGCCGACGTTCTGATCACCGAAGACGACGCCCTCGTCTGGCACCCTTCGCTGGCCGAGAACGGTTTCGGCCCGGCCGTGCGTGTCGCCCATGCGCTGGATGAAGAACGCGGCCCACGCCTTGTCTTCGCCGACGGCACCCAGTCGATCTACCTCGCCGACATGTGCGGCGACGGCCTCACCGCCCTGGTACGCATACGCAACGGCGAGGTCTGCTACTGGCCGAATCTCGGTTACGGCCGCTTCGGTACCAAGGTCACGATGGACAACGCGCCCTGCTTTGATACGCCCGATCACTTCGATCAGCGCCGCCTCCGCCTGGCCGACATCGACGGCTCCGGCGCAACCGACATCATCTACCTGTCCCGCGAGGGCGTACAGCTCTACTTCAACCAATCTGGAAACCGTCTGAGCGAAGTCCGTCGCCTGGCCCAGTTCCCGGCACCGGACAATATCTCGGCGGTGATGACTGCCGACCTACTCGGCAACGGCACTGCTTGCCTGGTGTGGTCCTCGCCCCTCCCCGGCGACGCGCGCCGTCAGATGCGCTACATCGATCTGATGGGCGGGACGAAGCCGCATCTACTCGTCCAATCCGTGAACAACCTAGGCGCGGAAACGCGGGTTCGTTACGCCTCCTCGACCAAGTTCTACTTGACGGACAAGTACGACGGCCGACCGTGGGTGAGTCGACTGCCTTTTCCGGTACACGTCGTCGAGCGTGTCGTCACCGACGATCGTGTCAGCGGCAATCGGTTCGTCACCGGCTACCACTACCACCACGGCTACTTCGACGGTGCCGAGAGAGAGTTCCGTGGCTTCGGGATGGTGGAGCAGCAGGACACCGAACAATTTGCCGCGCTCACTGCCGGAGGCCAAACTCCAGATGGGACCAATGTCGACTCAGCGACCCATGTGCCACCGGTCCTGACCAAAACGTGGTTCCACCCTGGCGTGCATCTAGGGCGCGATCACGTGTCGGACTTCTACGCGGGGCTGATCGACGCGAACGATCTCGGCGAGTACTACCGCGAACCGGGCATGACCGACGCCCAAGCGCGCGACTTACTACTCGACGACACCGTTCTGCCCGAGGGGCTCACCCCGGACGAGGAGCGCGAAGCGTGCCGTGCCCTCAAAGGATCCATGCTGCGACAGGAGGTCTACGCCCTCGACGGCAGTAGCAAGCAGCAGCATCCCTACACCGTCACCGAGCAGAACTACACCATCCGTCGGCTGCAGCCACGAGGAGTCAACCGCCACGGCGTGTTCTTTACTCACGAGCGCGAATCGCTCAGCTTCCATTACGAACGCGAGCCTTCTGACCCACGCACCAGCCATGCGCTCACACTCGAAGTGGACGATTACGGCAACGTACTGAAGTCCGCGTCGATCGGGTACGGCCGCAGACAGTCGGACTCCCGCCTTTCTCCGGCGGATCAGGCCAAGCAGTCACGCATCCACACCACATACACGGAGAACCGCGTCACGAACGCGGTCGACTCCACCGGCGATCACCGGGCACCACTCCTGTGCGAGTCGCGCACCTTCGAACTCACCGGATTGCCCCGCCCGGCGGGCCGAGGCCGCTTCACCTTTGATGAAGTCCTCGACGCGGGCGCGACGGCGACCGTCATCGACTACGAGAAAGAGCCGTCGGCAGGGCAGCGTGAGAAGCGCCTGATCGAGCATGTGCGTACCTACTACCAACGCAACAACCTCGCTGGGCCGTTGCCGCTCGGCGAACTGCAGTCGCTGGCGCTGAACCACGAGAGCTACAAGCTCGCATTCACGCCCGGGCTCATCGCCGAGGTGTACGGCGGCCGAGTGACCGATCCGATGCTCGAGGACGAGGCCCGCTACGTTCATTCGGAAGGCGACACCAGCTGGTGGGTTCCTTCCGGGCGGATCCGCTTTTCCCCCGAGACTGCCGATAGCTCACCTGCGGAGCTGGCCCATGCCCGCGAGCACTTCTTCCTGCCACACCGGTTCCGCGACCCGTTCCACTCGACCACGATCAGCACCGAAAGCCACGTGACCTACGATCTCTACGACCTGCTGGTGCAGGAGACACGCGACGCTCTCGGCAATCGTGTCACCGCCGGGGAACGCAACGTCGACCCGACGCTCCCGCCGGACCGCCTCCGGCAGGACTATCGCGTCCTTCAGCCGACGTCGGTGATGGACCCCAACCGCAACCGGTCGGAGGTGGCCTTCGACGCTCTTGGCATGGTTGTGGGCACGGCGGTGATGGGTAAGCCGCAAGAGGTTCCAGTCCCGGGTGATCGGTTGGCCGCTGGCTTCCGCCATGACCTGACGCAAGCAGAGATCGACCAGTTCCTCGCGGATCCCAAGGGTCCGATGGCGGCAACACTGCTCGACGACGCGACAACACGCGTCATCTATGACTTGACGGCTTACCAGCGTGAGCCGAATCCAAATCGAAAGCCGCCCAGCGTTGCCGCGACCCTCGCTCGCGAGTCGCACGCCAACGAATCCGTCCCTGCCGCAGATTTGCGGATCCAGGTCAGCCTCTCCTACTCCGATGGGTTCGGCCGCGAAATCCAGAAAAAGATTCAGGCCGAGCCAGGTCCGGTGCCGATGCGCGACGCCGAGGGCAAGATCATCGTCGGCGCGAATGGTCAGCCGCAGTTGACGCCGAATGTCGTCGGTCCGCGGTGGGTAGGGAACGGCTGGACGGTGTTCAACAACAAGGGCAACCCCGTCCGGCAGTACGAACCGTTCTTCACCGATACCCACCGCTTCGAATTCGATGTCCAGATCGGCGTCAGCCCGATCCTCTCCTATGACCCGATAGGACGAGTGGTCGCCACCATGCACCCGAACCACAGCTGGGAGAAGGTGATCTTCGATCCGTGGCGGCAGGAAACCTGGGATGTCAACGACACGACCCTTGTGGCAGACCCCCGCGCCGATACTGATGTTGGCGAGTTCTTCAGCCACCTCGCGGATGCGGAGTACCTACCGACTTGGGGTGCGTTGCGCACAGATCCAGTGCAAGCAGCCGCGTTCGGCGAGCGGTATCCGGATCTAGTCGATCGAGCGAATGAGACGCGCGCCGCGGAGAAGACGCGTATCCATGCCGCGACGCCTACTGTCGCGCACGTCGATTCGCTTGGCCGCGGCTTCCTCAGTGTCGCTCACAACGCGTTCCGGTACAGTCGCCCAACCGATTCACGGGTCGAGGAGTTCCACAGCACTCGGACCGTTCTCGACATCGAAGGCAACCAACGCGAGGTCATCGACGCCATGGACCGCTCCGTCATGCGTTACGACTACGACATGCTCGGTAACCGCGTCCGTCAGGCCAGCATGGAGGCGGGAGAGCGCTGGACGCTGAACGACGTTGTTGGCAAAACGATTTACGCCTGGGACAGCCGCAATCGCCGCCTCCGCACAACCTACGATCCACTGCGGCGGCCGACAGAGACTCTTCTACACGACGCCGCGGGCCCAGAGATCACTGTTGGACAAAACACGTACGGCGAGAGCCGCCTCAATCCCGAGGCCGGAAACCTGCGTGGGAAAGTCGTCGAACTGCACGACCAGGCCGGCGTTGTCACCAGCGACGCGTACGACTTCAAAGGCAATCTGCTGCACAGTCGGCGTCGGCTCGCACAGTCCTACAAGGCCACGCTCGATTGGTCCGGCGCGGTGCCGCTCGAACCCGAAACCTATTCCAGCCGTACACGCTACGACGCGCTCAATCGTCCGATCCAGTTGATCGCGCCGCACAGCGACCGTCCGGGCGCGACGGTGAACATAATTCAGCTGACCTACAACGATGCGAACCTGCTGGAACAGGTGCACGCCTGGCTCAACCAGGACGCCGAGCCCGGCGGCGCGCTCGATCCCGCAACCGCGAACCTGCGTGCGATAACAGACATCGACTACGACGCCAAGGGCCAGCGCACACTGATCGATTACGGCAACGGCGCGAGGACCCTCTACGCCTACGACCCTCTGACCCAGCGCTTGTCGCGCTTGCTCACACGCCGGGACGCCGTCGCGTTCCCGAGCGATTGCCCGCAACCGGCTCCGGCGGATTGGCGCGGCTGTCAGCTTCAGAACCTTCATTACACATACGACCCTGCGGGGAACATCACCCACATCCGTGACGACGCCCAACAAGCAATTTTCTTCAACAACAGGCGAGTCGAGCCCAGTGCGGAGTACACCTATGACGCACTCAACCGGCTGATCGAGGCCACCGGACGCGAGCACCTCGGGATCGGTGGCGGCGCTCCCAATGCGCCGACACCGCACTCCTACAACGACGCACCGCGTGTGGCACTTATGCATCCCGGCGACGGAAACGCCGTCGGGCGCTACCTCGAGCGCTACCTGTATGACGCTGTCGGCAACTTCGACCAGATGCAGCACCACGGGAGTGACCCCGTTCATCCCCCATGGACCCGCTTCTACGCGTACAACGAGACAAGCCAACTCGAACCCGCGAGGCAGAATAACCGCCTGACCAGCACCACGATCGGCGGCAGGACCGAGACCTACAGCGCCGTCGGTGACGGCTATGACGCACACGGCAACATGCTGCACATGCCACACCTGCAGATCATGCAGTGGGATTTCAACGACCAATTGCAAATGACCCAGCGCCAGGCGGTGAATCCCGCCGACACTGACGGTGTGGAGCGCCAAGGGGAGCGCACCTGGTACGTCTATGACGGCGCCGGTCAGCGGGTGCGCAAGGTAACCGAACTCCCTACCGGCCAGCTCAAGGACGACCGCATCTACCTGGATGGCTTCGAGATCTACCGGAAGAACGGTGCTAACCCACTCGTCCGCGAAACGCTACACATCATGGACGACAAACAGCGCATCGCGCTGGTCGAGACGCGGACAGTAGGCACCGACCCCAGGCCACCCCAGCTTATCCGCTACCAGTTCAGCAACCATCTCGGCTCGTCCAGCCTCGAACTAGATGAGCAGGCACGGGTGATTTCCTACGAGGAATACACCCCGTACGGTTCCACGACCTACCAAGCGGTGCGCAGTCAGACAGAAACGGCCAAGCGATATCGGTATACGGGCAAAGAACGGGACGATGAAAGCGGGTTCTGTTACCACGGGTTGCGGTACTACGTGACTTGGCTTGGTCGGTGGCTAAGTGCAGACCCCATTGGAATTGATGCGGAGATTGACCTCTACACCTACGGAGCTGGCAGCCCAATCGACATGGTAGACGTAGCTGGCCTGGCACCGGAGAAATTCGAGAACCAGCGCCGACGTGATACGGCCGCCAAAGCTCGGGAAATGAATCGAAACCTCAAGGATGCGAAGAAAGCTGGGCATACCACTGACCCCATGCAGAAACGGGCCGCGAAAATGGCAAATAAACAAGGCAAGACGCCGATCGAGCAGCACCACCACAAAGGAGTGAAGGAGTCTGCGGCGGTCAAACTCGACCCGAAGAAAATGGGCGATCAAATGTCGTCTGTGTGGTCAACCAAGAAGGACCCGACGGTCAAATCTGGAATCGGAGACAAGCCGGTTTGGGACCCGCAGTTTGATGGGAAGACCCTGACTCCGCACAACGTGGCGAAGCACCTTGACCTCAGCGAGCAGGCGAAAGGCCCAAATACCGCGAAGGGGTTGGAAGCCGCCGCCGCAGCTAGCAAAAAACGACTTCCAGCAACTGCGGACCTCACTGAGCGAGCGAAAATGGACTGGACGAAGTCCACGCCCAAAGGACCAGCAGTCGATCCCACCACCGGCCTCGTTAAGGCGATCGAGAAGCCCGGCAAAGCCCTCAAGGTCGCGGCAAAGCTCGCCCACGCTGGCCGGCATTTCGTGGCGGCAGTTCCCTTGGCAGGGGATATCCTCGGTCACGCATCTGCCGCGCATGCCGCCAGCCAGGGCGATCTCACCGGCGCGGCGCTCGACGAAGCGGGCAATATCCCGTTCGCGGGCGATCTGCTCGACGCTTTCCGCGGCGGTCTGGCTGTTGGCGAGGCACTCGATGTCGGCTTGGGAATCAGTGACGTTGCTGTTGAACATGGCGAACAGTTCGAAAAGGCCGCGCAGCAAGTTGGACTCAGCGGCGACACCGCAATGTACATCGGTGCGGCCGGCGCGGCGCTCAGTTCGATAACCGTGGCTCCATCGATAGCCCTAGAAAGAACGATCACCGAGTGGTTCAAGTGAACTTGGACCCCAGAATCGCGTCATCGGCTTGACGGAGGGGCCCTACCCAGAGTCAGCAGCTCAACATCCGAGTTGCACGCGATTAAGTGGGGTGTACCGGCCGGATCGGGTCAATCAACAACCCTGACTTGCACAGATTTAGTGTGCCAACGCTGACTACGAATGCGGGATGTTCAGGTCGGTGAGGATGGCCGTGGCATCGGCGGTGATGGGGTTGGCCTGTCCCCTGTAGATGAGTCCACGATGTTCTAGAGTCCCGTTGCCCCTGGTGGGGCTGGAAGGACGATGAGGAACGTGGCTGGACGTAAGCGGCAATTCCGCCGAGGAGATCGTGCGCAAGCTGGGTCGTGCGGACGAACTCGGCGCGGAGGGCAAGAGCGGCGAGGAGGTCGCGGCAGCGTTGGACGTGTCGGCCGCGACCTTGTACAACTGGCGTCGCCAGTACGGCGGGATGGACACCGACGCCGCGAAGGAGCTCAAGGAACTGCGGGAGCAGAACAGCCGGCTCAAGCGCCTGCTCGCCGAAGCCGAGCTGGAAAAGGATGCCCTGCGCGAGGTTGCTAAGGGAAAATTCTGAGCCCAGCTGCCCGGCGCCGTGCCGTCGACATGCTCAAGCAGCGTTTGTGCATGTCGGAACGGCTGGCGTGCAAGGTTGTTGGGCTCAGCAGGGCGACCTATCGGCGTACACCGGTTGCGCAGACGCCGGCCGATCCGGACGCCGTGCTGCGCGAGCACCTGCGCGTCTACGCACGCCGGCATCCGCGGCACGGGTTTCGTCGGGCGTGGGCCCATCTGCGTCACGACCTGAACCTGACGGTGAACAAGAAGAAGGTGCACCGGCTCTGGCGGTCCGAAGGTCTGCAGGTCGCTGCCCGTAGCCCACGCAAGCGGGCCGGGATCAGCTCGGTGCCGCAGGTCGACGCCGACGCGCCGCACGTGGTGTGGGCGATCGACTTTCAGTTCGACTCCACCATCGACGGGAAGGCGATCAAGATCGCTTCGAAGATCGACGAACACACGAGGCTGTCGGTCCTGAACATCGTGGAACGCTCGATCACCGCCGAGAGATTGACCGAGGAACTCCAAGGCGTTCGCCCTGTTGGGCGGGCCGCCGAAAGTGCTGCGGATGGACAACGGGCCAGAGTTCGTTTCGGGTGTGCTGCGGCAGTTCTGCACGGACAAGGTCGGCATCTCGTACATTCCGCCGGGCACGCCGTGGAACAACGGACACATCGAATCATTCAACAACCGGCTTCGACAGGAATGCCTTAACCGCAACCACTGGACCTCGCTGCTCGAGGCACGCGTGGTGATCGGCGACTTCAAGGACGACCACAACCACCGGCATCGCCACTCGTCCCTCGGCTACGCGACGCCCGCCGAGTACGCTGCCCGATGCGCTCACACCCACACCCCGACGGGCCGCGAGATCGCCTGAGATCAAATCACCGAAGAATCGGCTCTAGCATTGCGTGGACTCACAAGCGCGGACCGACCAATGGCGATCGCGAGGCTGGTCAAGCAGCTCCGGCCCCTGCGGACCTCCACCATCGTCATCAACGGTGTCACTGCAGATTTCCCACCCGAGATACCGCCAGCTCAGCGCGTAGCCCTCACCCGACTCGGCCTCGAATCGGGGCACAAAGCGAAATGTCCTAAGTCAGGTTCGATTGGCCGCCGACCGGATCGCGGTAGTTCAGCGCGGTCTGAGCACGCTGCGGGCCGCGCTGAACACCATCACCGGCTGCCAACCATGCCTGTCGGATCAGCCGACCTTATAGTGGACTAGTAGTAGGAGGTCCTCCACCTCATCCGGATTAGTCGCAAGTCCCGTGAAGTCGGGCGCTGTGTTGTGCTTGAGCTTCATCGTCATCGGTCCGTCGACGTCGAGTTCCTCAAGATCGACTCCCGCGTCGGTGGTTCGAATCGACGCTCGCCGTAAGCCGCCGTACTGCGCGGTGGGCGGCATCTGGATCATTTCGGACGTGATCTCGTCGCCATCACTGTTCGTGTACGCCAGGACGAGGTGGTAGTCGCCCGCCGTGCGGCAGCGGGCCAGCGCGTCGATTCTCGTCACGGCGATGTCGCGTGTGTGTGCGAGGAACGGGAAACGAGCCTTGCCGACGACGAAGCCGAGCCGCTGTTCCCCGGCGGCCACTGGGTGGAGGAACCGGCTCCACTCCGACGGGAACTCGTGACGCATGCTGAGCATCTGCACGAATGGCTGTTCCGTTGCGTCGGTGCTGTTCTCGATCCACCCCCTGAGATACTCGTTGGCCTTCTCGGTGAACAGGCCGCCCTCGTCCCGTGCGGTGTAACCGATGTGCAGGATCACGTCGGCGATCGTGGCGTAGTCGAATGTGCGCAAGTTGGCGTCGGTCGAGAGCTCGAGTTTCCACGTGCTGATCGCGCCGGCCCGCTCGAACGGTAGGTAACGGTCGTCCCGAAAATTCAGCTCGAACAGCCCCGCATCGTTCTGTGCCGTGCTCGTTGCGATCGCAGTCACCGGGACGTAACCGGTACGGAAACGGTCGTCGTCGATGGGGAGGCCGTCGTCGTGTTCACGCTCGTACCCGCCCGCGCTGTTCATCGTGGTTTTCACTCGAACAGTGTGGTTGAGCAGGCGCAGGGTGCAACCGAGCGACGTGTACGGCCCCGCCACGCACGGGATCGTCAGGCGAACAGATGCGATTCGCCGGAAGTAGTGGCCGCGGAAGTCCAGGTCGAAGAGTTCCTCTGGCACTGAGAAGTAGCAACTCCCAGTCTCGCGAAGTTGGATGAGCGCGTCGGGATCGACCATGGTGAGCGAGACGTGCTTCGTGAGTTCGAGCTCACGCCGGTTCTCCTCGAGGAAGGTCTTCTCGAGCTGTCGGAGGGCTAGCTGCAATCGTTCCCCGGCGACGAGCCCTTGGCGCGCGTTCTCCCAGTATCCGTACTGGATGAATCCACTCGACTCGAGACCGACCTCGTACTGATACGCCTTCTCGGCCTTCTTCGCCAGGTCGTAGGCGAGGTTGTAGCTCTGCTTGTAGATCCCGAGGAGCTGCTCCCTCATCCATTGGTAGAGCTCCTGGTTGGTGAACTTGTTCTGCAGGAACACCTCCACCGCCTTGGTGTTTTCGATCTGCTGCCGGTGCAGTTCGAGTTCCTTCTGTGCGACCTGGAGCTGGATGTCAGCGGACGTGATCTGCTTGTCGATTTGGATGATCTCCTTGGAAGCGACGTTCGCCTGGAGTGTCCATTCCTGCTCGCGCCGGATATAACCCGCATTCGTCTGAGCCATTGCAGCGGAGTGGGTGTAGAAGCTGCCGACGAACTCGAATCCGCTTGCTGCGGCGTTGAGCGCATTCCCCAGCTGCGTGCCTCCGAACCTTACGGTGGCGCCGACGCCTAACGGCGTTCCATCCGCCGACACCGTCGGAATGATATGAGCCGTTGCGGCAAGGAGGTGCATCGCTTGAGCGGCGATCTGCCAGCCGCGCGCCGTGCCAAGGTCGTCCAGTTCCTGCTTTTCTCTTTTGATCAATTTCACCCCCGACTCTTCTGAGTCGACCAGCGCCGTGTCCACGTCGGTCTGGACCTCGGCGATCAGTGTGTCGGCAGGGAGCTGGCTGTCTTCCGTGAGGGCGGTGGGCAGGCTCGGCTCCGCCGGGACGCGGACTCCGTCGTTGCCGAGCAGGCCCAGATAGTGCTGGAGGCGGAACTCGGCCGCGTCACGAGACGTGAGCAGCCCGTCCCGCCGCGCCTTCGCGTCCAGCACCTGCCGTTCGCGCACTTGGGTAGCGAGCTCGAGAATCTGCACCTCATGTGATGCGCGAAGGCGAGAGAGCTCCTCACCGTCTCGTTTCTCGAGCGCGGCCAGGAGCGCCGCACCGAGGGCCTTCACATCGTTGCAGAACTCGTTGGCCCTCTGGATCAGAAACGAGAAGCGGTGGATGGGCGGTGGGCTGCTCAGCTCGGCCAGGATGCTGCCGAGGCTGAGCCCGCGTGACATCGCTGCGACGATTGCGCCGGGGTCGATCGGCGGCGCGAACAGCGCGAGGCGCCGCTCGACGCCCTCGATGTTCTGGCAATGCCGAATCTTGTAGAGGCGATCCGCCACGGTGTCCCACTGCTCGAGCAGCTTGTCATTGGTCGGGATACAGAAGTAGAGCGCCGGCCCGACACCGAGCAGACTAGACCCAGGAGGCGACTTTTTACCGACCGACACCTCGCTCGCATAGGGGAAGAGGTTCTCGAGTGCTACCAATGCATTGGAAAAGTCGTCGAGCTTGGGCTGTAATGTCGCGAACGACTGCGGTGCGACTTCACCTCGTTTCGGAACCACCTGCGGGCGCGGCCCCAGGACATGGCCAGCGATGACGTATAACTGTAATGCCTCATTCACGCTTTCCATCGTGTCCTGCCGAAACAGGGAATCGCCCCATGCGACCAGGTTCTCGACGTACTTGAGGACGACGTTTTTCATGTACGCCAGCGGTCGATTCGATGCGACGAGGTGCGGGTCGAATGGGTTGTCGCGCCACTCTTTGATCGTCGCGTTCTCCACGTCAGGGGCGGGGTTGTCGTTCGGTCCGAGGCTTCGGAACCAGTCTTCGAGATTGTCCGCCGTCGTTGTCTTGAATGGCAGCACCTTCCAGTAGCGGGATACCTTCGATTCACCCTCATCGGGGGGCGCGTCTGTTGTCGGGTCGAAGATGAAGTGGAACCAGCGCATCGACTCTTCGTACATGCCGTTCCGGCTCAGGCGCGTCGCGATGTAGAGGGGTGCATGAAAGAAGAGCTCCCAGTTGTAGCTACTGTTCGCGCCGTGTGGGTCGAAGCAGACGTTCGCCTTGTAATAGGTTCCTGCCGGTAAATCCGACAGCTTCTGAACCAGTCCATGGGTGAAGTTGGGGTGGTAGATCGATTCGAACGTCGCACCCTCGTCGGACGGGATCGTAGTGTCGGCCGCGAGAAGGCCGGCGAGCCCATCCCGGTTCAGCCGCTCGACGTATTCGCTCGAGGCTGGGTGATGGAATGTGTGGAACTCGAGTCCTGTGGCTTGGCGCGTCCCCATATCAGGCAAGCTGAGCCCGCTCTGGATTCGGTGACCGCCGAACGCAGCTGGGAGCGTGGCGATCGCCGCCTTTCGTGCCGTCCTCGGCACGATGGTCGTGCGGTCTTTTCGCTGGCCGGTCAGCCCGAACCGCCACGGGTTTTGGTGGTCCGGAAGCCGGATCCATGTGATGATGGGCGGGATTTCGACTGGTCGGATGAAGTATGTCCGCTCTTTGTCGCGGAAGAACATCGGGTCATCGAGCGTGATGTCGGCCCATTCCATCGTGTCGACGGGGAGCAGTTCGTAGTTGGTACTAGTCGCGAGGTAACGGAGGCCTTGGAGTTCGAGGGGCGCGAAATTGGTCGTTGTCGTGTAGGAGCGCTTGTTGAACTTGTACCGGTAGGTCGTCTCCGGGAAATCTGATCGGGCCGAAAACAACAGTTCGTCGTGATTCCACGCCCTGACGGGCGCGGTGATGTCGGCGAGCCGGAACTCGCCGCGGTAGGCGATCGGTTGGCGGTCGAAGGTGACCCTGATCGTGAGCTCGTGCTTATCTGAGATCGCGGGGGTGAATAGCAGGTCTTTCTCGGCGCGGGAGTCAGTCGAATACATCCCGGGTGTTGCTGCGTGCCGCCCGTAACCGTCGCCCTCGGGGTTCTGAGTAACGATCTCCTTCGACACCTGTTTAGGCGACCACTTCCCGTCGATTCGCTCGCCCCAGGCGAGGCGCAGCTCCCAATGCTTCCGCGGCGCGAGTTTTGACATACGTTGCTCTGCAACCTCTTCCGCAGATTGCATCCCAGTTCCAGGCGGTTCTTGGACCTCGCGGAACTCGGGCCAGAACAGAAAGAGTCGTCCTTTCCAGACGACCGGGACGAGGTGCACACCGCTGTCATCGCCGGCCTCGATGCAGCGTACGTCGAGCGATACCTTCTCCCACGCGCTCCACTTGCGGTGCTCGTTCCAGCGCCTGTAATAGAACTTGTATGGAGCGTTGTGCGTGCGCGCGAAGACATGGAGGAGGCTACCGTCCTTTGTGTCCTCGCGGTGCATGCCGCAGACGTCGAGGTTGGCGACCTCGTTCAGCCCGGTCAGGTAACCGCGGAACGCCTCTTCGACGGTGCGATCGGTGATGTCATTGTGGACGAGGTGCGACTCGAGCGCCCGGAAGAGTTCGCTTCGGTCGCGCCGCCACTCCGGGTCGAGCCAATTCTCCGGGTAGAGAAATGTCTTCCGGTTGGCCTCCCACACTCGATAGGCCTTCATCCATTGCCATCGGTCCTTGTCGATTGCTTCAGGGGAGACGCCCCGTCCGTCTTCGTCGGTCTTGTTGCGCTCAAGGTTGAGCAGGCACCGGTTTACGAACATTTGCACCGATGCGTTCGCCTGGACGATCCGCGAGGTGTCCATGCATGCGCCCATCTGCACATCGATCAGCAAGTACTCAAAGAGCCCGTCAGCGTCGTGTGCCCCCCATTCCTTGACCTCGGGACGGGTCAGCAGATAGGCGACGAGCGCGTCCCGCTGGTGTCCGCGGAGCCGGTCGCTCAGCTCCGGCGCGAGCTTCAGCCAGTCGTCGTCGTCGTACTTCGCCTTGACGGTGGCCCTCATCAGCTGGGCGGTTGTGGCAAGTTTGCCGAAGTCGATAGCCGGTGCGCCCCAGTCGGTGATTGTCGCGGCAGAGAAGCCGGTTTTCTGGATGATCCGAGCTACGGCGAGCAGACGCACGAGCGCGATCTCGTTGGCGAAGTCGAATACGGCGAGGCCGAAATGCGTGTCGACGAGGTAGTCGATGGCGGATGCATCCCAGGCGGTCGACCTGTGGAGTAGCTCCTTGAGCTCGTTGAGCGGGGGGACCGGGTCCTCGCGCGTCGCGGCGGCGAAGACGTCCGTGAGCCGCGCGTGAGCCTGTGGGACCGTGTCGCGGAGCGACGTGTATTTCGCGAGGCGCTGCCAGTGGTCGGCGGACGGCGCGGACAGCTCGAGCCCGTCGAAGTCGGCGGCATGGTTGATCAGGTATGCGAGCTCTGTTTCGTCGATCTCGAACCCAGCGACGAGCTTGGCAGCGCGGTCGTAGACGGTCGCACGGGCGACGAACCGGTCGATAGCCGCTGCCGGTCTGGCGATCGCCGATCCGATGACCTCTAGGGCGGTGGTCGGCGTCTTCCAGCGCAGCTGGATCGCCGCCTCGGCGGACCGGTTCGCGTAGTCGAGCTGCACCTTGCGCAAGCGGCTAGCTTCGAGCCGCACCCGCACCTCCCATGAGGTCCGTACGTCCCCCGGCGGCTTCTCCAGCACGTTCGCGTCGGCGATATGAAGTTGGAACTGCTCGTCTGCGTCCTGGACGTCGACAACGAGGGTGAACTCGCCTGTTGCAGGTGCGGTGAGATACGCCTGCCAGCGCACGCTGAATTCGGCAGGGACCGGCGCGCCCGGACCGCCTGCACCCCAATCGAAGTCGACCTCCTCGTCGACGTGCTCCAGTGCTGCAGTCCCCCATGTGAGGTCGCTGTAGTAGGTCGCCGAGAACCCCTCGGCGAGGAGCTCGTCGACGAGTCCGTCTGCATCGCTGTCGACCAGGAGCGCGGTGATCCCCTCTGGTGCGCCGATGAGGGTGGCCAGCTGTGCGATCAGCGCTTCCCGCCGAAGCCGCCGTTTGAGCAATGGGACGAAACGCTCGTATACATATCGGTGGCGCTCGGCGAGCGTGGAGGCGGGGTTCTGGGCCGGGCGGTTCAAAAGCACCGCGTGGGCGTTGTCCAGGTGAGTCAGGAATCCGTCCAGGTGAGTGGCCAGGAAGGACGCGGGGGCGAGATGGATCTCGTCAACTGCTGCTTGGAACGCGGCGTTGGCGCCAGGGAGCGCCTTAACGGTCGCCTGCTCTTCGGCGGACATCAGGCCCGTCGCGACGAGTCGGCCAGTCGCCTTCGTGTATGTAATCTTCTCGGCGAGCGGCGCCGGGATTGTGACAGTGAGGTTCTCCTCGGTGATGGTCTCGAATTGGGCTGTGCCGTCGAGGATCTGCGTGAAACGCGCGACGATGTCGGGTTGGAAGGTGAGTAGCAGCTTCGCCGTCAGTACCTCGACCGTCACCGGCGCCGCCGGCACGTCTGGGTGGCTTTGATCGATCGCCGCGAATGCCTGGTGGACGGCCCACGCGGTCGCCCTCGCCTTCTCCGGGTCAAGAACAAGCCGGGCATCGGCGGGCGAGGTCCCGCGCAGGATGTACTCGAGCACGTTCGTCTTGAACCCGGTGTGCTTGACCTGATCGGCAAGTTCGGCGAACGCGAGCGTCTCGCTCGGTGCGATGTCGACCCACTGTCCCTGATCGATGTCCCAGTTCGAGAATGGGGTCGCGCCGAACAAGTCGACGAGCGTGCAGAGCTCCGTGGGGCGGAGCTTGAGTGCCCGCGCCAGCACGGCGAAGCGGTAGATCGTGCTCAGGTTGGGCAGGTTCAGGGCGTCGTTCGTGAGATCGAGCTTGCGCCGAACGTTTCCTTCGATCACCTCGGCAACCCCGAGGATGGCGGCGAGATCGTCCTCGCGCAGGCGGAAGGCCGCGAGGATTACCGGAAGGTGGCCCCCGAGTTTCTTGCCCATGTCGATCAGGTATTCCCCGTGAGGGGTCGGCTCGAACGCGTCGTCGATCCGTCGGAGCGCCTTGTTGAGGAAGAGCTTCGCGTAGAGCGACTTGTCGCCGAGTGTGTCGATGTGGCCCCACAAAACGGCGAGCAGCGCGGGCGCAAGCTTGAGTGTGGTCCCCAAATGCGTCGCGGACTCTAGTTGTTTGATGGTATCTGGGGTGATGTCGTCGGCGCCGAGACCGCCGAGGACAACATCCGTGTCGCGCAGGGTCCACTTGAGCCTGCGCTGAAGCCGGACGAAGCGGTGAATCCGCGACCAGGTTGGTTCGGTCACGCCCGAGGTGTCCCGCGCCTCGTAGATGCTCTCGATCGTGCGCAGGCGTGTCGTGTCGAGAGCGCACTTTGACTGCGGCTCATAGAGAGTGATCACCTGGCGCACGTCAGAGAGGTTCTCGGCGATCCACCGCCCGAACTGGGCGGGCGTGATATGTGTTCCCTCGGCGGCGTTGAACGCCCTGAGCGCGGCGGTAACGGCCGGATCGGTCGCCGGGTCGCGGGTGCCGGCCTCGATCTGCTCCAGACGGGTGTATAGCACCGTCGACGGGATCGTCGCGTGCTTGACGATCCGTTCCAGGAAGGCGAGTGCGTCCCGGTGGGGGTTCACGAATCGGGTCGAGATCAGTTCGACGAGCTCGGGGTAGCTGAGCCCGGATCGGGCCAGTAGTTCCCGCACCGACGCCAGCTGCTCAAGTTCGGCGGTAGCGGCGTAGCCGTAGTAGACGTGGACGGCGGTGCCGTCGTCGGTCCCGTCGAAAGACTTGGCGGCGATGGCGCGATATTCCTCCTCGGACATCCGAAGTGACTCGGCGGCGAGCGCAGCGGCGGTGGAGGAGTCCGGTGCAGGGTTCGTCGCCTGCATGACCTCGTAACGGGTGACGCCCAGGTGGTCGCCGTACGTGCGGATCACGTCGAGCGGTTGGTGATAGGGCAGTGAGAACGGATATTTGGCGTCCTTGAGCTTCAGGTACGCGTCGATGTCGAAGTGCTGCGGGCTGGCGCGCAGCTCATCCGCCGTTGCGTCGCCGGTGTTGTGCCCTTGGTAACCGTGGAGGGAGCTAGCCGATGTGTACCACTCCATTACTTCGTTCGCGAGATCGACGTAGGGGATGATGGTGTTGGTGTTCTCACAGCTGAGTTGCAGGTGCAATAGGTCGGGTCGGCGCCCTGCGAGCATGTCGAGGGGCGTCTTGCCGTCGTTGTTCGGCGCGGCGCGCCACAGGAAGCGGAGCAGGTCAACGAGGTAGGCGGCCGGACTGTAAACGGAGCGGCAGTGCTGGCATTCGCACAGGTCTGGGCTGCCGAAAAGGTCCTGCCAGTTCGCGACGTGCCTCGTGAGTACAGTAAGTGCGGCGCCGCGCTCGGCTGTCCCCATCGCGGTAGCAGGCGCTTCGGCTCGCGCGACCTCGAGGAGGCGGCTGGCGGCAAACTCGGCCCGGGCAGCAATGTGCGCGGCGCGCGCGTGGGTTGCGGACGCCACGTCTTCCCCTCCGAGCGACACCGCCTGAGTCTTGATGAATGTGTTCTGCGGGATGTTCGCTATCGAGTGTGCGGACTGGAGCCCCTGCTGGAGCAGTTTCAGCATCACGTCTGGGGTGACACTCACCTGGAAGACGCGTTGCAGCGTCAGGAGTTCCCTCGTCATCTCCGCATGCCGCGCGCCGGCGTGCTCGCGAATCTCCGCCTTGAAGTCGTCGACACGTGAGGTCGCGAAGTTGAACCCGTCGGTCTGGGTCAGGAAGTCGGCAATCGGCCCCGAAAGCTCCTCAGGCAGCGGCAGGCGGTGTTGCTCCACCATTTTGGCGATCCGCCGCGTCGGAAATGCCGCATCGAGGGTGGCACGTAGCGCCGTCGCGTAGGCCCGGACCCGCTCGCTGTCACTTCCCGTATCGTCGGGAGCGAAGGTCTCCGGGACGCCTGCCTTTTCGACGGCCCCGATCCAGTCCTCGTCCTCGAACCCCATTAGGTCATGGATCGAGTCGAGCTTCCGCTCGACCAAGATTTCGCGCACGAGCGGCTGGTGCACGCCGGTCAGAGCCGTCAGCTGTTGCGTGAGGAGCAGACGGGAAATGAGCTGCGGCGACTGCGCGAACTCCGGCTGGTTTGTCAGATGCTCGGTCCAGAATGCGCGAAAGTCGCTTCCCTCGAATGTGCTCAATGCCAGCAGGAACGACGTGCGCTGCGACTCCTGCGGAAGCGCGGTCGCAAGCATCTCCAGGAGCGGACCCGTGGGGTCGCCCGGCGTGCCGGACAGGACCTCCCTTATCGCCCGAGCACGAAGGGCGCGCAGGAAGGCGGCGACCTCCTGTTCGGAGACGGCTGCGATGATTCCTGAGGCGACAGCGCTGTCGAGGGCCACCAAGAGTTCCGGTTCCCGGCGGCTGTAAAGCGTGGCCCAGTCGAGGGGGATGCCCACCCTGGCGAGGCCGTAGAGAAGCGCGTGCGACAGCACCTCTGTGCCCCCTCGGAGCCGCTCGGCGCGTGCCGCGACGCGGAGGTGGCCACCGTCGACATCGAGTTCCTTGGCGGTGAAGGTGACCTGGTCGGCGGAGCCGGCAATATCGGCCAGTGCCAACGCGCTTTCGTTCAGAAAGGCGGTGAGAGCGGCCATTAGCTCTTGGTACTCGGTGCGACCGTCAACGGCGGCCATCGTAACGTCGAGCCCATCGCACAGCCCCGTGCCGGAATAGTCGTCGGAGTCCACCATCCGCGAACGCCCGACGATCTGCGCATCCGTTGCAACGTCGTCGACACAGTCGACGGCGTAGACGACGACGTCGGCCGCCTTCCGCTCGGACCGACGGTATTGCCAGTCATAAAACGTGAGTTCGTACGCACCTCGCACGTCGGAGGTGGTCTCGCCCAGAAACTCGAAGGCCCCCGCCATTGCCATCTCACCGATAGTCTGGACCGTCTCGTAGACAGCGACACCACGTAGATCAATGTCGAAGGCGAGCAGGCGCTGCCGCCGCTGTACCACCCCGTCGGGCCCCCGAACGGCACCCCGTACGGTGAAAGCACGGCTCGCAACTGTAAGGCCACGGTCGCGAAGTTCAGACGCGATCGCCACGCAGGTGATGTCGTCGACGAGCATCGACTCGTCGACGACGACGTTTAGGCGCCGCTGTAGCTCACGTACCTTGTCGAGGGTGTCGCTTCCAGCGGTCCGCTCCGCGACGTCCCCTTGCGCCGCCGGTAACCCGAGGACGTCAAGAACCTTGTGTAGCAATGTGACGGGGAATGCCGCCGCTTCGAGCGCGATGGGTTCGATAATCGCCTTCACGTCATCCTCCAATAAGCGCTTGTAAGCTCAGGATTAAGGTCTGCGGCTTTCCAGCCCTCGAATCGATTCGAAGACACGCACCTGTTTGGCTGACCTCCGGTCTACCAACGGCTGGTGCAAGCTGGCGTCGAGCGAAGCAGCGAGAATCTCCTTGAACGACGACACGCCGACCATCGCGGGTCCATCCAGCAACCAGTTCGCAGCCAACTGCTGAAATTGCTGCACGACCTCCGGAATGCTGGCCTCCACACTCGCCGGTATGACGCCTTGATAGATGGCCCGTCGCCATACGCTGTCGACGGTCTTCATGTCCGTTCGATAGATCGCTGACTCGTTTGCAGGCAGGCCTGACCGGAACAGCGCATAGAAATAGGCCGGTTCGATTCTGACGCCTGCCCGACTGGGCTCGCCTGCTGAAATTGTCGGCCGAGGCTGCCAGCGCCACAGCGCGGGCATCCCAGCCGGACTTGTTCGCCAGGTATGGGATGTCCTCGCGGTCGTCCTGTTCCTGGAGCTCACCAAGGATGCCCTTGTGACAAACGGCAATGTCGGCAAGCAGGGTTTCGTACTCCGACTGCAAGGTGGCCGAGGCGGTCTCGTCCAGGAGAACATTCAGTGTCTCCGTGGTCGACGCGTTGTAGCGGACCGCAGAGGCCGAAAGGAACCGTTCGCCGGAAAAGACCCGCACCAGCAGGTCTGGCATGTCATTGCCGCACCCTTTAAGCGTCTCAGCACGAAATTCTGCTGCATAGTTTCCACGCGGGTCCGTCGACACTTCAGCAAGGAACGTATCGCCGCCGACAGACTTGTCCACAATCGTGACGCGAAGATCGCCCATCGAAGGACTGGTCCGGCTAGCGACGCGGCCGGTGATTCGATACAAATCAGCCTCGCCAGGCGGTGGAGGTTCCGTATCGGTCGACGCGCCCCCGGAGAGGGCGCCAAACAGGATTGCCAGGAGCCCTGCGAGCACCGCGCCAACCAAGCCCAGAGTCAGCAAGACGAGCCAATCGAATCCGCGCCAAACGTTCAGCAGAGTCACGGCCACGACACACAGTGCAACCAGGAAAACACTCCAGATTAGGGCCGTGCTTTGCCTAAACGGCCAGAAGCGATCCGTCATTCGACTACCCTTCGGCGACCTGCGTTGGGTGCGCTTTGCGCGGGCTTAACGACCTTCGCGCGCCCTCCGGAGGAATGCAGTGCGCAGATTCCGATTCTGACCGCAAGGATCGTTCTGGAATGTTGACGATGCAGCTCTCCCGCGATGCAAACGTCTTCTGAACCGTCGAACGGCCGGTGCATCTCCCCAGTCCTGAGAGTGCGTTCACCTGCTCCGTCCGTTGTGATGCCCGTTCCCCCATGCGCACCCCCGCCTCCACACGCTGACGCTTCCGCGCCGATTCGAGACCCGTCACAGACATGCCGGGTTGCCTCTGCTCGTCGCCGGCAGTATCGACAATCGTCATGACGCTGTCCTCGCACATGTGCGCACAGGCTGTGCTGCGACTACCAGTCTGCTAGCCCCCGGGTAGCTCAGTCATGCGTAGTCCGCTACTCGAATTTCGAGATCCCGATCCGCTGATCGCATCATTAATGGGTGCATTCGCGCCACACGCGAGCGGCGCAACCTCCAACACCGAGCCCGCGGGCTCTGAATCCCATTACACCTCCTGCAGAACCTCCCCCCAGATCCCGAGGGCATCGTCCACCTGCTGCTCGGTGACGATGAGCGGCGGGATCATTCGCACCACGTTCATATGCGCGCCGCAAGTGAGCAGCAGCAGTCCCTTCTTCGCCGCGAGCTGTTGCGCCCCAGTGGCTCTCGGGCGATCCGCGACGCCATCAGAGGCGGTGAACTCGCTGCCGACCAGCAGCCCCAGTCCACGGACGTCGCCGATTCCGCCGTCCGCGAGCCGACGAGCACCCTCGAGCAGCTGCACCCCTCGAGCAGCGGCGTTGGCGACGAGGCCTTCCTTCTCGATCACCTCGAGGGTGGCCACGGCGGCTGCGCAGGAGACCGCGTTGCCGCCGTACGTGCCGCCCTGGGAACCGGGCCACGCCTTGGACATCAGCTCTTCTGATGCCGCAATGCCGGACAACGGGAAGCCACTGGCGAGGCCCTTGGCAATGGTGATGATGTCGGGTCGAACGTCGAAGTGCTGGTGCCCGAAGAACTTTCCGGTGCGCCCGAAGCCGGTCTGGATCTCGTCCATCACCAGCAGGATTCCGTGACGGTCGGCGCGCTCGCGGAGTCCTTGAAAGAAGCGGGTGTTGCCCGGCACGTATCCACCCTCGCCAAGTACCGGTTCGACGACGAACGCGGCGGTTTCCTCCGGTGAGGTGAGCGTGGCGAAAATGTAGTCGAGTTCCTGCAGTGCGAAATCGGTTGCCTGCTCCTCGGTCCACCCGTAGCGGTAGGGATTGGGGAACGGCGCGACGTGGACGCCGCCCATCAGCGGGCTGAAGCCGGCGGAGAACCTGGTCCCGGAAGTTGTCATCGTCGCGGTGGCGACGGTGCGCCCGTGGAAGCCGCCGTGGAAGACGATCACGTTCGGCCGCCCGGTAGCCTGCCGTGAGAGCCGCAATGACGCCTCGACTGCCTCGCTACCGGAGTTCGCGAAGAACACCGAGTCCAGCCCCTCGGGCAGCACCTCGCCGAGTTTGTCGACGAGTTCGAGCAGCGGCTTGTGCATCACCGTCGTGTATTGGCCGTGAATCAGCGATCCGACCTGCTTCTGCGCCGCCTCCACTACGTGCGGATGGCAATGCCCGGTACTCGTGACGCCGATGCCGGCAGTGAAGTCGAGGTAGCGGCGTCCGTCGGTGCCGTGGAGGTAGCAGCCCTCTCCATGATCGACGGTGACGGGTGTTGCTTGCGCGAGACGTGGAGACAGCCGAGTCACGATAGGTCCTCCGAACGCATTGTCAGATTGTCAACAATATGCATAACATGGAGCCCGGCAGATGGCAATGGAAAACGGGGAGTGAGCATGAGCGCAGCGATCACCGAAGACCAAGCAATCCAATCGGTCCGAACCGGGCTGTTCATCGGAGGCAAGTGGCGCGATACCGCCCAGACCATGCCCGTCCACGACCCCTCCACCGGCGAGGTGCTGTGTTCGGTCGCCGATGCCTCCCCTGCCGAGGCGGCCGAAGCCTTGGACGCCGCCGCAGCAGCGCAGGCGTCCTGGGCAGCCACCACTCCCCGTGAACGCGCAACCGTCCTATCGAATGCGCACCGCCTTCTGCTCGAGAACACCGAGCGGCTCGCCCTCGTCATGACCCTCGAAATGGGCAAGCCGCTGAAGGAATCCCGCGGCGAGATCGCCTACGCTGCCGAGTTCTTTCGCTGGTTCGCAGAGGAAGCCGTTCGCATCGACGGCGGCTACACAACCGCACCGGCCGGAGGTTCACGATTTCTGGTCACCCGGCAACCCGTCGGACCATGCCTGCTGATCACGCCCTGGAACTTCCCGATGGCGATGGGCACCCGAAAGATCGGGCCCGCTATTGCAGCAGGGTGCACCTCGGTGATCAAGCCTGCCTCGCTGACCCCGCTCTCGACCCTCGCGCTCGCGGACATTCTCGTCGAGGCCGGACTTCCCGACGGAGTGGTCAACGTGGTCACCACCTCTCACTCGGACGAGGTCATGGCGCCGCTGATCCGCGATCCACGTTCGCGCAAGCTTTCGTTCACCGGCTCCACCGGCGTCGGCAAACACCTCCTCAGCCTGTGCTCCGAGACAGTAATGCGCACGTCGATGGAACTGGGCGGCAACGCCCCGTTCGTGGTGTTCGACGACGCCAACATCGACGACGCCGTTGACGGCGCGATGCTCGCGAAGATGCGCAACATCGGACAGGCCTGCACGGCGGCGAACCGCATCTTGGTCCACTCCGCAGTCGCGCAAGAGTTCACCCGCAAACTCACCGATCGAATGAAGGCGCTGCCCCTCGGCCGCGGAACCGAGGACGGGGTGGTCGTCGGACCACTCGTCAACGAGTCGGCTGTCAGGAAGGTGGAAGAATTGGTCACCGACGCGGTCAATCGCGGTGCCGTGGTGGTGACCGGCGGTACCGCGCTCGACCGGCCGGGAAACTACTATCCCGCAACCGTGCTGACGGGCGTTCCTGACGACGCGGACATGCGTGACACCGAGATCTTCGGACCGGTAGCCGCGATCAGTACGTTCGAGACCGAGGCAGAAGCTGTCGAACGCGCCAACGACACCCAGTTCGGCCTGGTCGCTTACGTATACACCGAAAATCTACGGCGCGGTTTGCGAGTGTGCGAAGCGCTCGAATCAGGCATGGTCGGACTCAACCAGGGCGTCGTCTCCAACCCCGCCGCACCCTTCGGCGGGGTCAAAGAGTCCGGCCTCGGACGTGAAGGCGGAACTACCGGAATCGACGAGTTCCTCGATATCAAGTACATCGGAGTGGCCCTATGAGGACGTATCGGATCGCCACTATTCCCGGTGATGGCATCGGCGTGGACGTGACCGAGGAAGCCGTGCGGGTCCTGGACGCAGCTGCTCAGGGGTTCCGAATCGAATGGACCGAATTCGATTGGTCCTGTGAGCAATACCTGAGCACCGGGGCCATGATGCCGTCGGACGGCGCCGTACAGCTCGCCGAGTTCGACGCCATTCTTCTGGGAGCGGTCGGCTTCCCCGGTGTGCCCGATCATGTGTCGTTGTGGGGATTGCTCATTCCGCTGCGGCGCGCGTTCGGTCTCTACGTCAATCTTCGCCCGGTGCGTCTGCTGCCCGGTACCGAATCCGCGCTGTCGAATCGCACGGCGGACGACCTCGACATGCTGATCGTCCGGGAGAACTCCGAAGGCGAGTACTCCGAAATCGGTGGCACTCACAACCCGGGCCGACCGGACGAGTTCGTTCTCCAAGAGTCCGTTTTCACCCGGGTGGGATGTGAACGGATCATCCGGCACGCTTTCGAACGAGCCGGGGGGCGCCAGAAGAAGGTCTGCTCGGCCACCAAGTCCAACGGCTTGATTCATTCGATGCCCTACTGGGACACAGTGTTCGACGAGATCGCTACCGAATACCCAGATATCGAAACCCGGCAGATGCATGTCGACGCACTGGCCGCCGAGATCGTCCTGCATCCGGACCGCCTCGACGTCATCGTGGGCTCGAACCTCTTCGGAGACATACTCTCCGATCTCGCGGCCGCCGTCACCGGCGGACTCGGACTGGCACCGTCCGGCAACATCAACCCGGAGAAGACCGGACCGTCGATGTTCGAGGCAGTCCACGGCAGTGCTCCCGATATCGCGGGCAAGGGCATCGCGAACCCGGTCGCCCAGATCCTGGCCGGCGCAATGATGCTCGAACACCTCGGAGAACACGACACCGCCGCCGCGATCGACACCGCGGTGTGCGAGGTGTTGGAGAAGGGCGAAACACTCACCCCGGACCTCGGTGGCAGCGCGACCACGAGCGAACTCGGAAGTGCGATCGCACAGCGCGCTGCCAACCGATAGTCAGAGCCAGGTGTCCTCGGTCGTGGTCGTCAAGAACGCCTCGAGGTCGTCGCGCCATTGCGCCGGCACCGTCTTGTCGGGCTCGATACCGGTGTATTGCCCGCGGTAGAACAGCAACGGGCGCTCTTCCTTGATCTCCCCCAACGACGACACCCGGCCGAACACCACCCAATGGTCGCCGCCGTCGTGCACGGACTCCACCGTGCAGTCGATGTGCGCGAGTGATCCGTCAAAGATGGGCGAGCCGAGCGGCGATGGCGTCCAGTCGATTCCCGCGAACTTGTCCGGTTCACGTGATCCGAATCGTGCACACGTCGACTGCTGTTCTTCGGCAAGCACATTGACACAGAACGTGCCCGAACGCTCGATCGCCGCCCACGAACGTGACTGCTTGGTGGGGCAGAACAACACCAACGGCGGATCCAACGACAACGCCGCGAACGACTGGCAGGCAAAGCCCACCGGCTCGCCGTCGTCGACCGTGGTAATGATGGTGACGCCGGTACAGAACTGCCCCAGTACGGCGCGGAACTGCTTTCCGTCGATTGCCTGCGCTGTCGCTGCTTCCTCGGCCATTACTTCATTCCCACCGTGAAGTCGTGACCCCACAGGCTGACGGCCGTGCTCTCGCGGGCGATCCACTCCTCGTCCTCGACCTGCAGTCCTTCGCAACCGAATTCGATGTCGAAGCCGCCCGGCGTCTTCATGTAGAACGAAAGCATCTTGTCGTTGACGTGCCGGCCGAGTGTGGCGGACATCTTGACCTTCTTGCGCAACGCACGATCGAGGGCGAGACCGACATCGTCGGAGTTCTCCACCTCGACCATGAGGTGAACGATGCCCGTGGGATTGGGCAACGGCAGGAACGCGAGACTGTGGTGACGCGGGTTGCACCCGAGGAACCGCAACCAGGCCGGCTCCCCGTCTGCGGGACGCCCCACCATCTGCGGCGGCATACGCATGGAGTCGCGCAACTTGAATCCGAGCACGTCACGGTAGAAGCGCAGCGAGGCTTCGTCGTCGTCCGTGGTGAGGACGACGTGACCCAGTCCCTGCTCCCCCGTGACGAACCGGTGACCGTACGGGCTGACGATCCGGCGATGCTGGAGCGCCGCACCGTGGAACACCTCGAGCGTGTTACCCGATGTGTCCTCGAAGACGATCAGTTCCACAACGCGGCGGTCCTTCAACTGCTCGGCCGTTCCCTCCTTGAAGGGCACGCCGGCAGCGGACAACCTGTCCCGAACCTCTTGGAGCTCTTCCGCGTTCGCCGTCTCGAAGCCCGATACGGACAATCGATCCTTTTCCCCCGGGAAGATCACCAGACGCGCCGGAAAATCGTCCATGCGCAGGTACAGGGATTCCGGATCCTCGCCCTTGCCCTCGACCATGCCGAGGACCTTGAGCCCGTACTCGCGCCAGGCGGCCATGTCGGTTGCCTCGATGCGCATGTAACCGAGCGAACGAATACCCATCTACTTGCCTCCCTCTTGTAGGAAGTCGGCGGCGATTCGGTTGAACTCGTCGAACTTCTCGAGCTGAGCCCAGTGCCCGCAGCCACCGAACACGTGCAGCTGTGCGCGCGGGATGAGCTTGAGAGCGACGAGAGCGCCGTCGAGCGGATTGACCCGGTCCTCGCGACCCCAGATGAGAAGCACCCGCTGCCGCAGCTTGTACGCATCGCGCCAGAGCATGCCGAGTTCGAAGTCCGCACTGGAGAACGACTTGCCCATCGCCTTGGCGGCTGCCAGCGACTCGGGCGTGCTAGCTGCCGCGAACCGCTCGTCGATGAGCTCGGGTGTGATGAGCGACTGGTCGTAGACCATCACCCGCAGGAACGCCTCGAGCTTTTCCTTGGTGGGCCCCTCCGGCGGCGCACTGAACTTACCGAGGTTCTTGACGCCTTCCGTGGGATCAGGCGCGAACAGGTTGATACTCAGGCCACCCGGACCCATCAGCACGAGCCTTCCTGCCCGGTCCGGGTAGTCCAGCGCGAATCGCACCGCAGCGCCGCCACCGAGGGAGTTGCCCAGCAAGTGCACTCGACCCTCGATGCCGAGAGTGTCGAGCAGATCCTTGAGGGCCGAGGCACTGTGCACGAAGTACTGCGGGTGCTCGGTCGGCTTGTCCGACTGCCCGTATCCGGGCTGGTCCACAGCAATGACGTGGAACTTCTGCGCAAGAACGGGAATGTTCTTGGCAAAGTTCGACCACGACGACGCACCGGGTCCCCCGCCGTGCAGCAGCACGATCGTGGTGTCGTTGCCGACTCCGGCCTCGTGGTAGTGCAACTTCAGATCGGGCCGTACCTGCGCGAACTTGGAGGTGGACTCGAACGTGAGTGCTTCTTCGGTCGTCGTCACCTGTTCTCCTAGACCATCGTGTCCGTGATCGGCAGCCCGAACTCACCGGTGCCGTACATGACGTAGGCGCGCTCGGGATCGTTGGCGGCATGCACGCGGCCGGCGTGAGCGTCACGCCAGAATCGCTGCAGCGGAGTCCCGTTGGTGAGTGCGGTCGCGCCCGAGCTCTCGAACAGTTTGTCAATCGAGGCGATCGCCCGCCCGGTGGCGCGCACCTGATCGCGACGCGCACGCAAACGAATCTCGAACGGAACCTCTTCCCCGGCAACCAGTAGCGCGTACTCGTCGGCCACATTGCCGGACAGCTGACGCCAGGCGGCATCGATGTCACTGGAGGCTTCGGCGATACGCACCTTCGAGAACGGGTCGTCCTTCGCCTTCTCGCCTGCGTAGGCGGCGCGCACACGCTTGCCCTGGTGCTCGACGTGGGCGTCGTACGCCCCGTAGGCCATGCCGACGATCGGCGTGGAGATGGTGGTGGGGTGGATGGTGCCCCACGGCATCTTGTACACCGGCGCCGTGTTGCGCTCGAGTCCCGGCGCGGTGAGATCGTTCATCTTCTTGAAGCTCAGGAAGCGGTGCGTCGGCACGAACGCGTCCTTGACGACAATCGTGTTGCTGCCGGTTCCGCGCAGTCCGACGACGTTCCACACGTCGTCGATCTGGTAGTCGGAGCGCGGAATGAGGTAGCTACCGAAGTCGACCGGGCGCCCGTCCTTCATGACCGGTCCACCGACGACAACCCAGTCGCCGTGGTCGCAGCCGGAGGACCACGCCCACGAACCGTTCACCTTGTAGCCGCCGTCGACGACTTCACCGGCACCCATCGGCGCATAAGACGAGGAAATGCGCACGTCGGTGTCGGTACCCCACACGTCTTCCTGCGCCTGCTGATCGAACAGTGCGAGGTGCCAGTTGTGTACACCGACGATGCCGGCAACCCATCCGGTGGACCCGCACGCACTCGCGATCTTCTTCACGGCCGAGTAGAAGAGGACCGGATCCTCCTGGTACCCGCCCCACTGTTGCGGCTGCAGCAACCGGAAGAACCCGGTCTCCTGGAGCGCCTTGATGGACTCGTCCGGGATGCGGCGCAAATCCTCGGTTTCTTGTGCACGCTCACGCAGAGTCGGCAGTAGTGCGTCGAGCCGCTGCATAACCTCGTGACTGTCGTGGTCACCCACAGGACGCTCCCGTCTGGTCGAATGGTTCACTTGTTACTGAGACTAGAACACGTTCCCATTCCTGTCGAGAGTGCGGGGAATCAGCAGGTCATCGCTGGACGTCCGCCGCAAATCTCTCCGAAATATGGAAAATCTCGGCGTTATTCTATAACGTGTTCTAGTGACAGTACGAAGGGATGTGAGGGTGTAATGGCGCAGATTCGCGAGATCGATGTGGGCACGACCCGGACCCGCTACGCGCGTGGTTGGCACTGCCTCGGTCTTCTGAGGGACTTCCGAGACGGAAACCCCCACGCGATCGAGGCATTCGGCACCAAGTTGGTCGTGTTCTCGGACAGCGAGGGCAAACTCGTGGTTCTCGACGGTTACTGCCGGCACATGGGTGGAGACCTCACACAGGGAACCGTCAAGGGCGACTCGATCGCCTGCCCGTTCCACGACTGGCGCTGGGGCAAGTCCGGCAAGTGCACGGGCATTCCCTACGCACGCCGGGTGCCGCCGTTGGCGCGCACTCGAACCTGGACGACACTCGAGCGAAACGGCCAGCTGTTCATCTGGAACGACCCCGAAGGCAACCCTCCGCCCGAGGACGTCACGATCCCCGAGATCGAGGGCGCGTCCAGCGACGAGTGGACCGACTGGACGTGGAACTCGATGATCATCGAAGGCTCCAACTGCCGCGAGATCATCGACAACGTCGTCGACATGGCGCACTTCTTCTACATCCACTACGCCTTCCCGACGTACTTCAAGAACGTCTTCGAGGGCCAGGTCGCCGCGCAGTACCTCAACACCAAGGGTCGGCCGGACATCGGAATGGCCTCCCAGTACGGCGGCGACACGCTCCTGAAGTCGGAGGCCGCATACTACGGGCCGTCCTACATGATCAACCCGCTCTGGAACAGCTACAGCGGGTACGAGGTCGAGAGCGTTCTGATCAACTGCCACTACCCGATCGATCAGAACTCGTTCGTTCTTCAGTACGGCGTCATCGTGAAGAAGCCGAAGGGTGTCTCGGACGAGATGTCCGACAACCTCGCGGCCAAGTTCACCGAAGGGATCGCCGAGGGCTTCCTACAGGACGTCGCGATCTGGAAGAACAAGACCAAGATCGAGAACCCGCTCCTGTGCGAGGAGGACGGACCGGTTTATCAGCTTCGCCGTTGGTACGACCAGTTCTACGTCGATGTCGCAGACATCGACGACAAGATGACGCAGCGGTTCGAGTTCGAGGTCGACACCACCAAGGCCAACGAAGCGTGGCAGGTGGAGGTGGACGAGAACCTCGCCCGCCAGAAGGCCGAGAAAGAGGCCGCGGCCGCGAAGAAGAACACGGAAGCGCAGGTATAGCCATGAGTGCCTCGACCGAATCGCGCAACTCGAAGTGGGCCAAGGCGCCCGATTTTTCGGGTCAACCGGCTCGCGTCGAGGCCATCACGGCGCAGACGGTGGCAGACAAGGCCAACTATCTCGATTCGGGTCTGCACCAAGTCGAATGCCGTGCCTGCGGTACCTGCGTCCTGGTGCGCAAGAACAGCATGAAGCACACGAGTGTGCAGTGGATGTCCGATCCGGCCGAGTCCTGCCCCACGTTCCAGAAGGGCGTGTCCGAGGGCCGTTCGACGTCCGAGCAGGACGGCTGCCCCCGCCTGCAGGACAGCATCAATCATGCGGTGATGGAAGGCTTCATCGAGGTCCGAGACCCCGAGTCCACCTGACCATTCCCCTCCCCCCTTCCTGACGAATGTCACACACGTTCAGTTCGATCGAACGGGTGTGACATTGGTCGTTTCGGGGCGTTATTCACCGGGGCCCCAACGAATGTCACACCGGTTCGCGTGAGCTGAACCGGTGTGACATTGGTCGACAAAGGGGGAGAAGATCAGCTCGCGGCCGCTTCCTTCTGAAGCTCGAGGGCGATGTCGATGAGCTGATCTTCCTGACCACCGACGAGCTTGCGCTTACCTGCCCGTACCAACAGTTCTGCCGACGAGACGCCATACTTCTCCGCCTGACGTTCCGCGTGCTTGAGGAAGCTCGAGTACACGCCCGCGTAGCCCATCATCAACGCCTGACGGTCGAGCAGGCACTCCTGCGGCATTGTCGGACGCACGACATCCTCGGCAGCGTCGGCGATGGCGAAGAAATCGATTCCCGTCTTCACACCGATCTTGTCGCACACACCGACGAACGCCTCGACGGGCGCGTTACCGGCACCGGCGCCGAAGCGTCGTGTGCTGCCGTCGATCTGACGGGCACCCGCACGTACGGCGGCGATCGAGTTGGCGACACCGAGTCCGAGATTCTCGTGACCGTGGAAGCCGACCTGGGCGTCGTTACCGAGTTCCTGCACCAACGCTTCGACCCGCTCCGTGACGCCCTCGAGAACGAGCGCACCCGCAGAGTCGACGACGTACACGCACTGGCAGCCGGCGTCGGCCATGATGCGCGCCTGCTTCGCCAGCTTCTCGGGCGGGGTCGAGTGGGCCATCATCAAGAAGCCCACCGTCTCCAGGCCGCGTTCACGTGCAAGCCCGAAGTGCTGAATGGAGACGTCTGCCTCGGTGCAGTGAGTGGCGATGCGGCAGATGGAGGCACCGTTGCCCTGCGCCTCGACGATGTCTTCCTTGGTACCCAAGCCGGGCAGCATGAGGAAGGCGATCTTCGCGTTCTTTGCCGTATCGACGGCGATCTTGATGAGTTCCTGCTCGGGAGTCTTCGAGAAGCCGTAGTTGAACGAGGAGCCACCGAGACCGTCACCGTGCGTAACCTCGATGACCGGTACTCCGGAGTTGTCGAGCGCGCCGACAATCGAGCGAACTTCCTCGCCGGTGAACTGATGACGCTTGTGGTGCGAACCGTCACGCAACGACGTGTCCGTGACGCGGATGTCCCAAGCGCTGTCGAAGTGGATTCCGTCGAAATGAACCATGTCGCTCACGCCTTCACTGTCAGAAGCTTCTGGGCGATCTCTTCGCCCACCTTTGTTGCTGCCGCCGTCATGATGTCGAGATTGCCGGCATACGGGGGCAGGAAATCTCCTGCACCTTCCACCTCGACGAAGGTGGTGACGGTGGCCTGTCCGCCCGATACCACGCTGGGCTCGTCGAACTGGGGTTCGTTGAGGAGTCGGTATCCGGGCACGTACTGCTGGATGTCTGCCACCACCTGATGGATGGATTCCGCGATCGCATCGCGGTCGGCATCCTCGGGGATGGCGCAGAAGATGGTGTCGCGCATGATCATCGGCGGGTCGGCCGGGTTGAGAATGATGATGGCCTTACCACGTGTGGCGCCGCCGATGGTTTCGATTCCGCGGCTGGTGGTCTTGGTGAACTCGTCGATGTTGGCGCGGGTTCCCGGCCCTGCCGACAGGGATGCGACGGATGCGACGATTTCCGCGTACTCCACGTTCACGACACGGTTGACCGCGTAGACGATGGGGATCGTGGCCTGCCCGCCGCAGGTGATCATGTTGACGTTCGGTGCGTCGAGGTGCTCACGCAGATTCGCGGGCGGCACCACGGCCGGCCCGACCGCGGCAGGCGTGAGGTCGATGGCACGAATACCGGCGGCCTCGTATTTCGGCGCAGCATCCTTGTGCACGTACGCGGACGTCGCCTCGAATACGAGGTCAGGCTTCTCGGACTGTGCCAGTAGCCAGTCCACGCCCTCGGCGGAAGTTTCCAGCCCGAGCTTTCGCGCCCTGGCAAGGCCCTCGCTTTCGGGATCGATACCGATCATCCAGCGGGGCTCGAGCCAGTCGGATCGCTGCAGCTTGTAGAGCAGGTCCGTGCTGATGTTGCCCGAACCGACGATTGCCACACTTGCTTTTGTCATCAACAACTCCTATTTGAACTGCAAAGTAACGGAGCCGAGCCCACTGAACTCGGCACGGAAGTTATCGCCGGGGTGCGCGTCGATCGCCCGGGTGCACGAGCCGGGCAACACGATGTCCCCCGCTTTCAGACGTACGCCGAAGCTCTCGACCTTCTGTGCCAGCCAGGCAACGGCGGTCACCGGATTGCCGAGAACGGCGTCGCTGCGCCCCTCGGCGATCTGCTCGCCATTGCAGGTGAGCACCGCATCGATGTTCTTGATGTCGATGTCGGTCGGACGTACCCGCTCCTTACCGAGCACGAATCCTGCGGACGACGCATTGTCCGCGATCGTGTCCGGCAGGCCGATCTTCCAGTCTTTGATGCGACTGTCGATCAGCTCGATGGACGGCGCATAGGCGACCGTGGCGTCGATAACGTCCTGTTCCGTGCAGCCGGCGCCGGGCAAGTCCTTGCCCAGAATGAACCCGACCTCCACCTCGACGCGTGGGAAGCAGAATTTCGCGGTGTCGACGGGCTGGTCCTCGAACGCTTCCATGTCCGCGAGGAGATGTCCGTAGTCGGGCTCGTCCACGCCCATCATCTGTTGCATCGCAAGAGACGAGAGCCCCACTTTGTGCCCGACGACGCGCGCACCGGATTCGACGCGGCGACGGATGTTGATCAGCTGGATCTCGTAAGCATCGACGACGTCGATGTCCGGGTATGCAGCCACGAGCGGGCCTATCGGGGTTCGGCTGCGTTCAGCGGTGTCGAGCCGGTCGGCCAGCTCGGTGCGAATGTCCGTCGAGAGCATCGGTCATGCCTTCCCTGTGGTTGCTGTGGCAAGTGCTGCGATGTGGGCGCCGGCGCGACGCCCCGAGAAGACGCAGTCGGCGAGCGAGAGACCGCTGACGTACGAGTTGGAACACACCCCGACAGCCGTCCGACCGGCCGAGTACAGGCCGCGGATGTCCTGACCGTCTGGTGTCTGCACGGCGCCGGTGGTTTCGTCGACCACCAATCCCCCGAGGGTGATCATGGGGCATGGGTTCATCATGCTCGGCTTCACCGATACGTCATAGAGGGTGAAAGGTGCTGCCACCGCCGGGCGTACGAAATCGCTGTATTTGCCCATCGGGTCGGGCTCTCCGGCCGCAGCGGCCGCGTTGTGCGCGTCGACAGTGGCCTGCAATCCGACCGGGTCGATCCCCGCCTTGCGTGCCACTTCGGCCACGGTGTTGCCTTTGACCGCGGTGCGCATCATTCCGGCCGTCTGGACCCGCTGGAACCACATCGCCTGCGAGCCGATCTGACTTTTCGCTTCACGCACGAGGTCTGCGTCTGCCAGCAGCCAGCCGGCACCGCCGCTCTGCTTGACCATCGCGCTGCCGAGCGCCGCACCATATCGCGATTCGTCGACCATCCGCCGACCGTCCGGGCCGACGAGCAGCGTTCCGAGGAAGGCGCTCGGAGGAACGATGAATCGCCATGCCGACACCTTGTCGAGCTTTGCCGTGCCCGCACCGACTTCGACGCCCAGGTTGATCCCGGAACCGTCGTCACCGGAGGTGCCGAGCGGGATTCCGCCCTTGTAGTCGGGGGCGTGGGTGTAGAGCATCTTGCGGTTCTGGACGAATCCACCTGCACTGAGGACCACCCCGTGACGTGCTTGGATTCGGATCGTGCGGGCGTGCTTCTTCTCGATCCGCGCGATGAGCCGGTCGAGGATGTTCCGAGTCGGCGGCGAATAGACGCCGGGTTTGTCGGACAGCGCGCACAAAATCGCGTGCCGACGCCGCACGCTCACCGAAGCGTCCCGAAGTGTCGCGCATTCGAGTCCGATCACGGCACCTTCGTCGTCGACGATCAGTTTGCTCGCTTTGGTCTGCTGGTACAGCTGGACACCTTTGTCCTTCGCAGACTTCGCGAGGGGTGCGTACAGCTTCTTTCCCGAGGTGCCCTTGCCCTTGGGTCGGTGACCGCGGGGTGCCGGTTTCGCAACCGCACGGAACTCGCCCGCCGCCTCACTACCCGAGTAGTACAGGTAGTACTTGTTGTTCGGGTACGACGTCTTGTACGGGCACAACGAGGCCTCGAACGGCACCCCGTGCCCGATCAGCCAGTCGATCGATTCCGGACTCGCATCTACGAACCGCCGAAGCGTCTCGGTTGACACTGCGTCGCCCACCTCCTTCTGGAGGTACTTCAGCATCTCCTCCGGAGAGTCGTCCACCTTCGCGTCCCGCTGAACGGAAGTTCCGCCCCCGGCATAGAAAATCCCCCCGGATATAGCACTCGCACCCCCACCCGACGAACGGTCGACGGCCAGCACCTCGGCACCACCCGCGACGGCCTCCAGTGCTGCTGCCGCTCCCGCGACTCCGAATCCGACGATCAGGACGTCCGTCGACGCATCCCAGGTCACACCCATACCACCCTCGCGTTCACGACAAATTCACTGCAACGTGTTTTCGTGCAGACCCAATCCTCTCGTGATACTTCCTGGCAGAAAGGATGGACTGACACCCACATCATTCTATAACGTGTTCTACATGAGCAAGCACGAATACGACATCGTCGTCGTCGGCAGCGGTGCCGGCGGGATGACGGCAGCCCTCACCGCAGCCCACAACGGACTCAGCGTCGTCGTCCTCGAGAAGGCGGCCCACTTCGGTGGATCCTCCGCCCGCTCGGGTGGTGGCGTCTGGATCCCCAACAACGAGGTCCTCGTTCGAGACGGAGTCGACGACACCACCGAAGCCGCACGCACCTATCTGCACAGCATCATCGGTGACGTCGTCCCCAAGGACCGGATCGACACGTACATCGACCGCGGCCCCGAGATGCTCTCGTTCGTGCTGAAGAACACCAAGCTCGAGATGCAGTGGGTTCCCGAGTACTCCGACTACTACCCGGAGGCTCCGGGCGGACGTCTGGGCGGACGCAGCATCGAGCCGAAGCCGTTCAACGGCAAGAAGCTCGGCGCGAAGCTCGCAGAACTCGAGCCGGACTACGTCAAGGCGCCGTCCAACTTCGTGATCACCCAGGCCGACTATCGCTGGCTCAACCTCTTGATCCGTCACCCACGCGGCCCCCTGCGCGCAATGCGCGTAGGTGCACGGTTCCTTGCCGCCAAGATCACCGGCAAGCACCTCCTGGTCCGCGGACGCGCGCTGATGGCCGGGATGTACACCGGACTCGAGGCCGCCGGCGTTCCCATCCTTCTGAACACTCCACTGACCGACTTCGAGACGTCGAACGGCGTCGTCACCGGCGTGACCGCCACGGTGGACGGAAAGTCCGAGACCTTCACCGCCCGACACGGCGTGATCGTCGCTTCGGGCGGATTCGAGCACAATTCCGAGGCTCGGCAAAAGTTCCAGCGTGCCCCGATCGGCAGCGACTGGACCGTGGGCGCGAAGGCCAACACCGGCGACGGAATCTGGGCCGGTGAAAAGCTGGGCGCTGCACTCGATCTCATGGAAGATGCCTGGTGGGGGCCATCCATACCGCTTACCGGAGGGCCGTGGTTCGCACTGTCCGAGCGGAGCCTGCCCGGCTGCATCATGGTCAACGACCGCGCCCAGCGATTCGTGAACGAGTCCGCGCCCTATGTCGAGGCCACGCATGCCATGTACGGCGGCAAGTACGGTCAGGGCGAGGGTCCGGGCGAGAACATTCCCTGCTGGATGATCCTCGATCAGCGATACCGCGACCGCTACACCTTCGCCGGCATCACACCGCGCTCGCCCTTCCCCGGACGCTGGCTGAAGGCCGGTGTGGTCGTGAAGGCGGAGACGCTGCAGGAACTGGCGGACAAGACCGGCCTGCCGGTGGACGGCCTGACCGAATCCGTCTCGCGATTCAACACCTTCGCTCGCAACGGCAAGGACGAGGACTTCGGACGCGGCGACAGCGGGTACGACCACTACTACGGCGACCCCCGAAACAAGCCGAACCCGAGTCTCGGCACCCTCGAGAAGGCCCCGTTCTACGCGATCAAGATGGTTCCAGGGGACCTCGGCACGAAGGGCGGGATGCGCACCGACCGCGACGCTCACGTTCTCCGCGAGGACGGAAGTGTCATCGAGAATCTGTACGCGGTAGGAAACGCCAGCGGTCCGGTGATGGGACACACCTATGCCGGCCCCGGCGCGACGATCGGCCCCGCGATGACCTTCGCCTACCTCGCGGTTCTCGACATCGCGAAGAAGGCCAAGGAGTCCCGCGACGCGAAGATCTCCAGAGCGCAGGGGATCGATGCGAATTCGGGGGTGAGCAATGCCAATTGATCCGAAGGTCGCGATCGGCGCAGAGCTACCAACCCAGGAGTTCTCCTGGTCCAGCTCCGACGTGCAGCATTACCACCTCGCATTGGGCGCCGGCTCGAATCCGCTCGACGAGAACGAACTTCGCTATCTGACGGACGGAACACCACAGGTTCTGCCGACATTCGCGACGGTGGCAGCCAACTTCCACGCGACCGAAGCCCCGAAGGTCTCGTTCCCCGGAGTGGAGATCGATCTGGCGAAGGTGGTGCACGGAAGTCAGGAAGTGACGGTGCATCAGCCCATCCCGCCGGAGGGCAAGGCGCGCACCACCACTCGAATCTCGGACGTGTGGGACAAGGGCAAGGCCGCGGTCATCGTTCAGGAGTCCACGACCGTGGACCTCGACGGCGAACCCCTGTGGACGGCACGTTCGTCCATCTTCGCCCGCGGGGAGGGCGGATTCGGTGGCGAGCGCGGCCCGTCCGAGTCGGTCGAACTGCCCAGCCGTTCGCCCGACTTCGAGGTGGACACCCCGGTGCTCCCCCAGCAAGCGTTGCTGTACCGGATGTGCGGAGACCGCAACCCCTTGCACAGCGACCCGAAATTCGCGGAAGGGGCCGGGTTCCCGGCACCGATCCTCCACGGGTTGTGCACCTACGGGATGGTCTGCAAAGCCGCGGTCGATGCCGTTCTGGACGGAGATGCCAGCAGGGTTGCGGGCTACAAGGCACGGTTTGCCGGCATCGTCTACCCAGGCGAAACCCTTCACTCACGCATCTGGACGGAGGACGGCAGGCTCCTGATCTCGGTCACCGTTCGGGAGCGCGACGATGCGCCGGCTCTCGCAGATGTGGTCCTGACTCTCACGTAAAGAGTTAGCTATACGGAAGCCACGCACGCTTCACAGCGAACTCAGACATTACGCGGTGGTAACGAATGCCCGGTGGTACCTGCTGAACGAATATAACGATTCAGCAGGTATCGCCGGGTTTTGCTTTGTACGCTCTACTCGATCACCTGAAAGCCTAGGAATCCACAACCCAGCTGTCCAATTGGTAGCGAAGACGAAGGGGGACCCTGTGTCCCGACCGAGAGAGCGACAAGTCCGGCCCGTCCGCCGCGCGGTCGTGGCAGGTGCACTCGCCTTGTCCGCCACCGCGCTCGCCGCCGGTCCAGCGTTGGCCGAGCCGTCACCAATTTCCGGAAGCAGCTCGGGTAGCTCGAGTGGGTCCGCTGTGATCCCGATGCCCATTCCGACACCGACCGGGCTGGCGGCCCTGGCCGCGGCAACCACTCAAACCGGCAAGCCGTACCTGTGGGGCGGCACCGGACCGAATGCCTGGGACTGCTCCGGACTGGTTCAGTGGGCCTTCCGGCAAGCCGGTGTGAACCTTCCACGCACCACGTGGGAGCAGACCGAGGTCGGGGCACACATTCCTCTCTGGGCACTTGCCCCCGGTGACGTCGTCGTCCTCAACCGGGACGCCTCCCACATCGGAATCTATGCAGGGTTCGGGCAGGTATTCAACGCTCACAGCCCTGGGGTCCCTGTCGGCCTCACCCCACTATCGAACTGGGAGATCTACGACATCCGTCGGTTCTGAGCCCGCGAGAAGCGACAACCTGCTGCGCAACCTATCGACGTCCGGGGTGCTGTCAGCGCCGGCGACCAGGTCATCCAACGGCCGGTCGGCAATAATCGTGAGCGCGACGTTGGCGTCATAGAGCACGTCGATTACGTTGCCGAACCTACGAACAGGTTCGGCAAGAACCGAACCCAGGTGTGGAACACCGCTGATGGTCCAGGTCCGGTAGGTCTGGGCGAGCACGAGATACTCGCTTGCCGCCGTCGGGGTCTCGCAGAGTGCACCGAAGTCGAACCACACCGCGTCATCCTCGGCGGCCAGCGCTACGACACCGCGCCCGCCCGGACGAAGTGTCTGCCGCGACTCCACTCCGGGAAGCGTGGGATCGACCTCCACAACGTACCGGCCGGACGCGAAGCGGTGGTCACCCTCGTTCACCGTCCCACCTGCCCGGTAGTCGACTCCGGCGTCCACCGACAGCACATCGAGATTCGTCTCGAGCCACTCGATGGACGGCAGAAAAGCGTGATGAAACAACGGGTTGGGCAGCAACCCTTCCGGCGGATAATTGGAGGTGACGACCAGTGTGATTCCGCGCTCCTCCACGTGAGCGAGCAACCGGGCCAAGAGGGTGGCATCGCCGACATCGTGCACGTGGAACTCGTCGAAGCACAGCAGACGCACACCGTGGAGCAGCTCGTTCATCGCCCGATCGACGGATCCGTGCGCGTGTGTGCTGCGGTGCAGTTCCTGGAAGAAGGCATGGAAATGCACGCGACGCTTCGACACCGTCACCTTCTCGGAGAAGTCGTCCATCACGGCGGTCTTTCCGCGCCCGACCGGCCCCCACAGGTAGGTCCCCTTCGGTCGGCCGTTCCACTTCCTCGGCCACCTACTACGCAACTGATGTGCGGTGACATCGAGCTGCGCGACGGCGACGCGCTGTGCATCGTCCCAATCGATCTCTACATCCATAGAGGGCACTCTATGGATGTAGAGTTCATGTGGTCAATGGAATCAGTGGCAGTGTGAGTGGAGAGACAGCATGACCGATAGGCGCGAACTGATCGCGGACGCCGCGATCGCGGTGATCGCTCGCTCTGGGCTCCGCGCCCTCACACATCGAGCCGTAGACAGCGAACTCGATCTTCCTGGCGGGTCGACGTCCTACTACTTCCGAACCAAGCGAGCCCTACTCGAGGCCGCGGTCCGTCACCTCACCGAACGATCCAGGCAGCACTTCGAGTCGGCCACCGCAGCGTCGGAAGTAGCTCCGACCACGGATGATATGGCCCGATTCGGTGCCGAAATCCTGGACCGACTGTTGGACGAGCGGCTCGACGACGTCCGCGCCCGATACGCCCTGACAGTCGAGCTGGCCGACGACCCGGAACTTCACCGCCTGCTCGCCGGAAGCCTGTTCTCACGTCCGCGAGCCGTCGAATTGCTTCAGGCGCTTGGGGCGACCGATCCGGACACCGCGGGCGCCGATTTCGTCAGCGTCGTCGAAGGAGTGGTGTTCGACCGCTTCGCCGGCGCCCGATCGTTCGATGGTCTGACACCGGGAACCCGCGCCAGTATCGATCAGCTGGCAGGGGCCCTCGGCGCGTACCTGCGCGGAGCCGTGAGCGCCGGCTGAATTGCGACTTGGCACGGTCTTGCGGAACCTGCTGGCGCTTCTTAATATGAACGGCATTCAGAATTACCTTTGCCACACCTAAGGTATCTGTCGACTTCGGTGTTCACCCGCAGGCACAGAGATCCAGATCCAGGAGTGTTATGAGCACGACGACTTCCCCTCCGGCCGGCTCCGAACTGACCCGTTCCGCTCCACGATCGGATGACGCAGCCCCCAAAGACAACAACAAGGAACAGCAGAAGGCCGGTTCGCGGGCCCTCGCGGAGCTGATGAAGCCGGTAGCGACTCAGCTCAATATCGGGCGACTGCTCGCAGTCGTGTCCGGGGTCCTTGCGGTCGTGCCCTATATCGCGCTGGTTCGGATCGGTGATGCGTTGCTCCAAGCCCATGCCACGGGCGTGGACGTCGACGGACACGAGGTTGACCTGTGGTTATCGATCCTGATCGGAGCATTTTCGCTCCGACTGCTCATCTACTTTGTTGCGCTGTTCATCACCCACTTGGCGGACGCCCGCTTGGGCCATGTGGTCCGGCAGCGAATGGTGGAGCGGTTCGCCAGGGTGCCGTTGGCGTGGTTCACGTCCACCAACTCGGGCCGGGTGCGCAAGGCACTGCAAGACGAGATCCAGACCATCCACCACCTCATTGCGCACAAGCCGGTCGATGGCACCAACGCAATCGTGATGCCGATAGCGTTGATGGTCTACGCCTTCGTAATCGACTGGCGGCTGGGGCTCCTCTCGATCGCAACCCTGCCGCTGTACGTCGGAGCGATGATGCTGTCGATGAGAGGCATGGGGGAAAAAACCACAGAAATGGATCAGCGGCTGTCGACCGTGTCTGCCCGGATGGTCGAGTTCGTCACCGGCATTGCGGTGGTCAAGGCGTTCGGGAGGGTTGGTAGAGCGCATCGCAACTACCAAGAGGCCGCGGACGACTTCTACAACTTCTATCTCGCTTGGGTCAAACCGCTCGTCCGGGTGTCCGCGCTGGGCATGTCCTTCCTTGCGGTTCCGCTGATACTGCTGATCAATATCGGTGTTGGTTCTGTATTGGTCCACCAAGGCTCGGTCACCACCGCTGACGTTCTCGCTACCGCGTTGATCGCATTGTTGGTCCCGTACGCGCTCGAAGTGGCGATGATGTCCATGTGGTCCCAACAACTCGCCGGAGGTGCGGCCCGGCGACTCACCGATCTGTTGGAAACCCCGATCCTGACGGGCACCGACGACGCCCACAGCGAGGTACCGCAGTCACACGAGGTCGTCTTCGAGCACGTCACCTATTCCTACGGATCCGACTCAGATTCCGCGCTGGCCGTCGAGGACATCAGCTTCACCCTCCGTGAGGGCACGATCACCGCGCTCGTGGGACCGTCCGGGTCGGGAAAATCGACGATCGCGACTCTCCTGGCCCGGTTCGACGATCCACAGTCGGGAACGATCAGCATCGGCGGAATACCCGTCGCACAGGTAGCCGATCTGTACTCACAGGTGAGTTTCGTCTTACAAGACCCACAACTGTTGGGCATCAGCATCCGAGACAACATCACCCTGGGCAGTACCGACGCCACCGAGGAGGACATCCGGAAAGCGGCCAGCGCTGCTCAGATCCTCGACGAGATCGAAGCTCTGCCTCACGGTTTCGACACTGTCTACGGCAAGGACACCGGGCTGTCCGGCGGTCAGGCGCAACGCATTTCCATTGCTCGCGCACTATTGGTCGACGCCCCGGTTCTCGTTCTGGACGAAGCCACTGCGCTGACGGATCCCGAATCCCAGCACGAAATTCAGCAAGCGCTTTCCACGCTCGTCCGTGGACGGACGGTGCTGCTGATCGCCCACCGGCCCGAGGTCATTCGCGGCGTCGATCAGATAGTTCTGATCAATTCCGGCCGGATTGTGGCAACCGGGACGCACGACGATCTGCTCTCCGAGCCTGGATACGCGCAATTGTGGCGATCCAGCGGAGTTGAACTCGAACACAACGACCAGATATCGACCGGAACGGCCAAAGGAGAGCGGCGATGACTCTGCCAATGATCGATATCGTGCCGCGGATGAACCGAATGATTTCGCATCCGGAGGAGATGAAGCCCGCACTCGCTATCAGCGTTCTTGCCGGGTTGGTCGAGGGCGTGGCACTCGCGGCACTCCTGCCCGCGATCAGTTCCTTGGCACAGAACGAGCCAGTCTGGGGTCTGGGTTTGGCGGGATGGATGTGGGTGCTGGCCGCGCTGGCGGTGGCCAGTTTCATCGTCAACTACGCGCAAGCCAGAAAAAACTACTCCGTCGCTCTGGACTTCCTTCGCAGCATTCACCGGCTGGCAGGCGATCGAGTAGCGAAGCAACCGCTGGGGTGGTTCGCTCGACCACTGGCCGGGAAACTGTCCCGGATGATCTCGACCGAACTGATGTCCGCCGGGGAGATCTTCGCGCACATGTTCGGTCCCCTCGTCTCCCGGGCCACCGCCGCTGTGGTCATCGTGGTCGCCGCATGGTTCTGGAACCCACTGCTCGGACTGATTCTCACAGTCGCGGTGCCGATCTTCGTGGTGGTCACGTTGCTGTCGACCGGACTCATGCGCAAGGGAAGATCGCTCCACGAACCCCGAGAGATCGTGGTGGCCGACCGAATCGTGGAGTACGCACAGTGCCAGGCAGTACTGCGCTCGTGTGGCCGTAGCGACGACTTCCCTCCGCTGTCCGACGCGCTCGAGAAGGGCTACACCGCAAAGAAGAGCGCCCTCTGGTTCGAATCTGCGGGCATGGTCCTCAGCGGGATGGTCGCCCAAGGTGTCATCGTCGCACTGATCAGCGTCACCGGGACGCTGGCCGTCACCGGAACGCTGGAGCCAATTCCCGCTCTCGCCTTCGTCGGCCTGGCGCTGCGCTTCTCCTCGACGGTGTCGGCTATTACAGAAAGTGCGATTGCGCTGGAGTCACGCCGCCCTCTGCTCGACGCCCTGGACGAGGTACTCACCGCCGAGCCGCTTCCCGAACCAGCGACTCCCGCGGTTCTCACCGCGCCCGGGACAGTCGAGTTGGACCGGGTGACGTTCGGATACGCTCCGGGTGCCGACCCGGCATTGCAGGAGGTGTCGCTGAAAGTTGCAGCCGGTTCGATGGTTGCCTTGGTCGGCCCTTCGGGCAGCGGAAAGACGAGTATCGCCCGCCTCGTGAGCCGGTTCTACGACGCCGACGAGGGCAGAGTCTTGGTTGGCGGAGTGCCCGTCACCGACCAGACGAGCGAACAGCTCATGGGACAGCTCTCGATGGTGTTCCAGGATGTCTACCTCTTCGACGACACTCTCTCGGCCAATATCGCGGTGGGCCGCGCCGACGCCACCGAGGCAGAGGTCCGGCAGGCGGCCGACCTGGCCGGCGTCACCGAGATTGCGCAGCGCTTACCCGACGGCTGGCATTCGCGGGTCGGGGAGGGAGGTAGAGCGCTTTCCGGCGGCGAACGTCAACGGGTCGCCATCGCCCGGGCGCTGTTGAAGCAGGCGCCCATCGTTCTGGTCGACGAAGCCACGTCTGCGCTCGACGTGGAGAACGAGGCCCACGTGGTCGCGGCCATCGAGGCACTACGTCAGCATGCGACACTGATCGTCATCGCCCATCGGCTGGATACGATCGTCCAGGCGGACCGCATCATCCAACTCGACGGTGACGGCCACGTAGCAGGCGAGGGGACGCACGACGAACTCTTGGCGGCCGACGGCACCTACACCCGCTTCTGGCGGCATCTGCACAGTGCCCAGGGCTGGCAACTGGCCAATCACTAGCGTGTTCGTATGAGCGATACACGGTGGGCGTCAGGAAAGAAGGTCGGTCGCAGACCGGCCTTCACAAAGGAGGACGTCATCGCGGCGGCGATGGACGAGGACATCGACAGGTTCACGCTTGCAGCAGTGGCGGATCGGGTCGGCGTGGTGACCACGGCGATCTACCGGCTGTTCCCATCTCGGGACGACATCGTCGTTGCCTGCCTGGACACCATCGCGCTGACGATCCAGCGGCCCGCGCCCGGCGCCGAGTGGCAGGAAACCCTCTACTTGTGGGCCGAAGAATGCTGGCGGATGTGCGAGCAATATCGAGGGCTGGATCGCGTCGTTTACTCATATGCACCGTCGTTCACGCGGATCACGGATGTTCTCGGTGATTATGCGTCGAGCTTGACCGCTCGAGGCATCACGCACGGGCAGGCCATGTTCGCGCTGGATTTTCTTGGCGACACCGTATTCGCCTGCCACCTCGGGGTGGAGTCCATGCGCGCCACCGACCGCAGCGGTGCAACAGGACTCGAGCGAGTGCGCGAAGCGTTGGGCGATGACGCCACCGGCTTCCTTCCGCGGGACGGTTGGTCGGATCGTGGGGAAGTCGATGTCAAGGTGAACTTCATTATCAGCGGGCTCGAGCACCAATGGCCTGAGGTCTGAAGCAGCAACGCACGGCCGCGCCGCACCTACGCGGCAACGTGTTCCTTCTCGCCATCCCGCTCCACCTTCGCCGAATCCGGATCCTGCGCGTAGTAGAAGTGTGGACGACGGTGCCCGAGAAACGATCCGCACCACGACATGACCGCGATGTACCGGTTGCGAAAGCCGACCAGATAGACGAGGTGCACGGCAAGCCACAGGAACCAGGCGATCAGGCCCGTCAGCTCGACCTTGCCGACACGGGTAATTGCGCGGAAGCGGTTGATGATCGCCATGCTGCCCTTGTCCTTGTAAGAGAAGGGGGTGCCGACGTCACGTTTTCCGTTGATGATCGCCGCGACGTGGCGACCACCCTGCATGGCGAACGGTGACTGTGCCGGAAAATCGTGCAACGATGCCATGTCGCCGACGGCGTAGACGTCGTCGTAGCGGCCCACGGTGAGGTCCTCGTCGACGAGGAGACGTCCACCTCGCCCGGTCTCGCAACCGGTGCGGTCCGCGAGCACCGCCGCAAAGTCGTTGGCCTGGATACCGGCCGACCAGATGATGGTCTCCGCAGTGAGGCGTTTCTCGAAGCCGTTGTCGGGCGAGGACAATGTGGCACCGCTCTCGTCGATGTCGGTGACCATCGTGCCCAGAACGACCTCGACGCCAGCTTTCTCGAGTGAGTCGAAGGTGTACTTGCTGAGCTTGCCACCGAAGACGGGGAGCGCCTCGCTCGCCCCCTCGACCAGTGTGACCGTCACGTCATCTGCCGTGATGTCGCGAAGAGATTCGGCGAAGTAGCGTCCGGCGAGTTCCTTGATCTGCCCAGCCAGCTCGACGCCGGTCGGACCGGCACCGATGACGATGAAGTGGAGGAGGTTCCGGCGACGCTCGGGATCGGTGGTCGTGTGAGCTTCCTCGAAGCAGCGCACGATCTGGCGGCGCAGACGGTCGGCGTCCTCGACGGTCTTGAGGGCATAGGTGACCTCGGCGAACTCGTCGTGACCGAAGTAGGCCTGACGCGCACCCGTCGCCGCGATCAGCGTCTCGTAGCCGATGGTGTGACATACACCGGCCGACTCGTAGACCAGCTCGTGAGCGTCCGGGTCCACGTCGACGACGCGACCGAGGCGGACGTCACCGCTGGGATACTTCGCAAGAATCGCGCGAACGGACGGAGCGATCTCGCCGGGCGAGATGACGCCGGTCGCGACCTGGTAGAGCAGGGGCTGGAACAGGTGTTCCGTGGTCTCGGAGATCAGCACAAACGGTGTACCTGCCTTGCCGAGCTTCTTCGCAGCAGCAAGGGCTCCGAAACCCGATCCGACGATGACGACCTGTGTGCGATCCACCGTATACCTCCCAGTAACTTCTTTCGCGTCATTGCGTATGAGCTCCACAGTAGGCCGATGCCCGATTCGACACCATCGACCTGCGTATATCGCAATTCTGTTATCTCGATTGCTCATAAATTGGCATACCGATGGGTAACATGAGCGGATGGAGTTCAGACAGCTGCGCTACTTCCTCGCGGTGGGCGAGGAGGGGAGCTTCTCGAAGGCGGCCGCACGCTGCTTCATCTCCCAATCGGCGATCAGTCACCAGATCGCGAAACTCGAACACGAACTGGGCACCAAGCTCCTCGAACGCTCCACGAGGATGGTCAAGCTGACCTCGGCCGGTCAACGACTCATCCCTCTCGCAGCCGAGATGATGAACCTGGAGTCTCGCGCCCTTCTCGTCGGGCAGGATCCGCGCAACCGCCTGCGCATCACGGCGAGCATGAGCTTCGCCACCCAGAGCCTCGAGGCGATCTCCCGAGTCCGAGACCGGTTCCCGCAGGTCGACATCGAGTTCGTCATAAAGGACTTCAACGACAGAATCACCGCTGTTTCCTCCGGTGATGCGGACCTCGCTCTCATCCGCGGTGAGGTGGACCGTCCAGGTCTCGAGGCCGTCCCCCTCGGCCGGGAGGACCTCGTCATCGTGACGTCCAACCAGCACCCGCTGTCCGCATTCGCCACGGTGGAACTGGCCGACCTCGCGCCCTACCCGCTGCTACTTCCACCTCGAAGTCGCCAGACACTGATCCATTCGGTGGTCGAAACAGCCTTCGGTCGCACCGGACGTCCCGTGCGCCTCGGCCCGTCCATCCAGCACGACCACACCGCGACGCTGGACGTTCTCACCAACCCCAGGGCCTGGACGGTGCTGTACGCAGACACTGCGGACACCACCCCACGCACCGGGCTGAGCTTCATGCGGGAAGCGGACAATTTGCTGCGCATCCCCGTCTGCGGGGTGGTGCGCAGCGACTCCGCGCCTCGGCCGGAACTCACCCACCTGTTCCAGGCGTTGGGAGATTCGATAGCAACTTCCGGTAAACCTCACTGAGCCGCATTCGCATCGAGCCGACGCTTTCATTCGAACCGACGCTGTCACCCCGAACTGGTTAGATCGACTTCGGCACATGCAACAGATCCTGCGCGGGGCCGCCCGCCCGAGACACTGCCCGCCCGAGACACGGAGACACCATGAGCACGCTGCACGCTGCGGACAGTCACGAACTGATTCGAGTTCAGGGTGGCCGGGTCAACAACCTGAAAGACGTCACTGTCGAGATCCCCAAACGTCGCCTCACGGTGTTCACCGGGGTGTCCGGTTCGGGCAAGAGTTCCCTCGTGTTCGGCACGGTTGCCGCCGAGTCGCAGCGCATGATCAACGAGACGTACAGCGCGTTCGTGCAGGGTTTCATGCCGACGCTCGCGCGGCCGGATGTGGATGTACTCGAAGGTCTGACGACGGCGATCATCGTCGATCAGCAACGCATGGGCACCGACCCGCGTTCCACCGTCGGCACAGCCACCGATGCGAATGCGATGCTGCGCATTCTGTTCAGTCGGCTCGGCAAGCCCCACATCGGCTCCGCTCAGGCGTTCTCCTTCAATGTCGCGTCCGTCAGCGGCGCGGGCGCAGTGAAGTTCGAGAAGGGCGGAAAGACGGTCAAGGAGCGCCGCGACTTCCAGGTCACCGGTGGCATGTGCGCCCGTTGCGAAGGACGAGGAAGTGTCTCCGACTTCGATCTGACCGCACTCTACGACGACAGCAAGTCGCTGAACGAGGGCGCTCTCACCATTCCCGGATACAGCATGGAAGGGTGGTACGGGCGCATCTACCGCGGATGTGGGTACTTCGATCCGGACAAGCCGATTCGCAAGTACACCAAGAAGGAACTCGACGACCTCCTGTACCGCGAACCGACCAAGATCAAGGTCGAGGGCATCAATCTGACCTACTCGGGACTGATTCCACAGATCCAGAAGTCGTTCCTGGCCAAGGACGTCGACGCGATGCAACCGCACATCAGGGCCTTCGTCGAGCGTGCGATCACGTTCACCAAGTGCCCGGAGTGCGGTGGGACCCGACTCAACGAAGGTGCTCGGTCCTCGAAAATCGCCGGCATCAACATCGCCGACGCATGTGCGATGCAGATCAACGATCTGGCGGAATGGGTTCGAGGCCTCGACGAGCCTTCGGTGGCTCCTCTTCTCGAAACGCTCCGGCAGACCTTGGACTCGTTCGTGGAAATCGGACTCGGTTACCTGTCCCTCGAGCGTCCCGCAGGCACCCTTTCCGGTGGTGAAGCGCAGCGCACCAAGATGATTCGGCACCTGAACTCCTCGCTCACGGACATCACCTACGTATTCGACGAACCCACCACAGGTCTCCACCCGCACGACATTGCTCGGATGAACGATCTACTCCTCCGACTTCGCGACAAGGGCAATACCGTTCTCGTCGTCGAGCACAAGCCGGAAACCATCGTCATCGCCGACCACGTCATCGACCTCGGGCCAGGGGCGGGCTCGGAAGGCGGGACCATCTGTTTCGAGGGCACGGTCGAGGGACTTCGCAAAACAGACACGATCACCGGACGGCACTTCGACGACCGTGCCGCAGTGAAGGATTCGGTGCGAACACCGACAGGCAAACTGTCGATCAGGGGCGCATCGGAGAACAACCTGCAGGACGTGGACGTGGACATCCCGCTGGGGGTTCTGGTCGTCGTGACCGGTGTCGCCGGATCAGGGAAGAGTTCGCTCGTGCACGGTTCGCTCCCCACAGGGGACGACGTCGTGTCGATCGACCAGGGCGCGATACGTGGATCGCGTCGAAGCAACCCGGCGACCTACACCGGGCTGCTCGAACCGATTCGCAAGGCCTTCGCCAAGGCCAACGGTGTCAAGCCGGCCCTCTTCAGCGCCAACTCGGAAGGCGCCTGCCCCGCGTGCAAGGGGGCCGGGGTCATCTACATGGACCTGGCAATCATGGCGGGAGTCTCCACGCCGTGTGAGGAGTGCGAGGGCAAGCGCTATCAGGCCGCGGTGCTCGAGTATCACTTCGACGGACGTGACATCGCCGAGGTGCTGGCCATGTCGGTGGCAGAAGCGGAGGAGTTCTTCCGGGAGGGCGACGCCGGCATTCCGGCAGCGCACAAGATTCTGGAACGTCTCGTCGACGTGGGCCTCGGCTATCTCCGTATCGGCCAGCCGCTCACCACGCTGTCCGGCGGTGAGCGGCAGCGCCTGAAGCTGGCGACACACATGTCCGAGAAGGGCGGCACCTACATCCTGGACGAGCCGACAACGGGGTTGCACCTTGCCGACGTCGAGCAACTGTTGGGCCTGCTCGACCGACTCGTCGACTCGGGAAAATCGGTGATCGTCGTGGAGCATCATCAAGCGGTCATGGCGCATGCGGACTGGATCATCGATCTCGGACCCGGCGCCGGGCACGACGGTGGCCGGATCGTCTTCGAGGGCACCCCCGCGGATCTGATCGGGGATCGGTCCACCCTCACCGGCGAGCATCTCGCGGCCTATCTGGGAGTCTGAACGCATGGGCGAACAGAAGGACCGGATGCTCCGCGGGGACCTGTACTCGGACAGTGATCCTGAACTGCTCGCCGAGCGACAGGCCTGTAGTCGGCTCACTCGCCGTTTCAACGACACGGCGCCCGACGCCGAAGAGGAACGGCACGCGCTACTTCGGGAACTGCTCGGCAGTATCGGCGACGATTCTCGGGTCATGCCCAGGTTCGAGTGCGATTACGGGTACTCGATCCACATCGGAACCAACACCTTCATCAACTACGACGCGATCCTGCTGGACTGTGCACCGATCACCATCGGAAACGACGTTTCCATCGGACCGCGCGCCCAACTCCTCACCGCCTTGCACCCGATGGAGGACCACGAGGCGCGTAGGCAGCGCTGGGAGTCGGCTGCACCCATCATCGTCGGCGACAACGTGTGGATGGGTGGTGGCGTCATCGTGTGCCCGGGTGTGACGATCGGGGCGGATAGCGTCATCGGCGCGGGAAGTGTAGTGACGCGTGATGTTCCTGCGAACGTGTTCGCTGCGGGTAATCCGTGCCGAGTCGTTCGGGAGCTTCCTGCGGACGACGAAGCCTGACAATTCAGGCAGCTTCTCCGCAGCCTGGCCCGATGTGCGAAAACGGGCTTAGAATCGGGGTGTGATTCGCGCCCGATCCGGGTCGTCCAGGTCCGAACGGCGTCGAGTCGGATCTGCATGAGAGGAGGGCCGACCAGTGGCCACTTCGACAGAGAACGTCACCTACGACGCTCACGGGCGCGTGTTTCCGAAGGTATTTCCCTCGACCAGTGAGAATGCCGCCAAGATCGTGATGCTGACCGCCTACGCCGTGATCCTCGTGACGCTGGTGTTCGTCGTGGTCGACGCGGTGAACATGCTCGGAACCTGAGTCCCCTAGGCCTTGATCATGAAGCGGGCTCGGTTTCCGCACCGGGAAGCCACGAAGCACCGGGTTCGATGAATGCGCGCTTCTTGATCATTTTGCGTGCCGCCCGCTGGTTGCGGCCGATCAGTCGGTCGAGATAGAGGTGGCCGGCGAGGTGATCGACTTCGTGTTGGAAGCACCGCGCCAGGTAGCCGGTTCCCTCCACCGACACAGGCTCGTTGTTGCAGTCCACACCGGTGACGCGCGCCCATTCGGCCCGCCCGGTGGGGAAACGCTCACCGGGAACCGACAGGCATCCCTCCGAGTCTTCGTCGGGGTCGGGCATGGTCTCCGGAATTTCGGACGTTTCGAGAACGGGATTGATCACGTGTCCGCGATACCGGGTTCCTCCGTCCACTAGGTCGTAGACGAAGACCGCACGCGGGTCACCGAGCTGGTTGGCGGCTAGGCCCGCACCGGGTGCGGCCGTGTTGGTCTCGAACAGATCCTCGATGAAGGACGCGAGTTCGGCGTCGAACTCGGTCACGGGTGTCGCGGGAGTGCTCAATCTGGGGTCACCCGCGATGAGTATGGGACGAACTGTCACGTGGACGAGCGTAGACGAACCCAGCGCTCCTGGCTTCAGAGCCCTTGACGCGTCCATCGCCAGTGCCAACTGCTTTCGTGTCGTGTGCTGGCAGATGCAGGAGAGTCAGGAATCCGGCAACTCGACCGATAAGGAGTGCCCGAAAACGCCCCCGGGATCCCACGTTGCCTTGATCTGCTGTAGCCGCGGGTAGTTGTCGCCGTAATACAGGGTGGACCATGCAACCGACGAGGTATTCCAGTGGGAACTTCGCAGATCGGTGTCGGGATAGTTGATGTAGCTTCCTGCGTTGGCATGATTCGGTACCGGAACTCCGCCGGTGTCGATATAGATGTCTCGGTACATGTTCCGGGACCACGCGAGGTGCGCGTCCGTGTCCGCGGGATTCTGCCAAGCGGTGACGAAAACCGCCTTCATGAACGAATCTCGGGTCGGCATCGCCGTCGCGGCGGAACCTCTGGTGTTCATCGCGCCGCCGATCGGAAGAAGCTCCACCCCCGAGTTCTGGTTCTGGAAGCGGGGATCGGACAGGTACCGATGCAGAGTGCGCAACTGCTCGTCGGTGTAGGCCTGACGCAGATTCGCGCTCTTGTACTTGCCAAGGAAGGGCGCCCTGCCTCTGGGCGCCGCCAATTGCATCGAGACGTCCAAGAACGACCCCTGCGTCGCGGGCGCCACCACCGGAGGCGGCCACACGCCCTCGACCACCGCCGCGACGAATTCGTCGAGTAACGCTCGCGAATCCGGTCGGTCGGCGTCGAGGCGCGGAGTGAGCTGACAGAAACCGCCAAGGTAGGCGCTTGCGAAGAACTGCACGTACAGGCTCGAAAACCGTGAACCTGGTTCACTATTACGCTCGAAGAACCGTAGGTAGTTCCCGACGAACCGGACGAAAGACGCTTCGGTTGCGGTGGGCAGGATGATCTGTGCAGTCAGAAGATCAACCGGCGGGGTCGGGAGAATCCGGGCGAGATCGAACCCATCCACGTCGTGCGAGCGGAGCAAGTAGCGCGTCACCACACCGAAGTTTCCGCCTCCGCCGCCCGTATGCGCCCACCACAGGTCCGCGTTCGGCCCGTCGCGGGTGGCGAGTACCGCTGTCGCCTTTCCGTTGGCATCCACGACTACGACCTCGACTCCGTAGATGTGGTCGACAACCGACCCGAACAATCTCGACGTCGGGCCGAAGCCGCCGCCGGCGGCGTGGCCGCCCATACCGACACCGAGACAGCTCCCGCCGGGGATCGTCACGCCCCATCTGCGGTGTAGTTGCTCGTACACAGTGCCGAGGTCAGCGCCGGCGCCCACCGAGAAGGCTCGATGAGCCGGGTCGTGGCCTATGCCGATGAGGCGGCTCAGATCGACGATAACCTTGGTTCCGGGGTTGTCCACGAAGTCTTCGACGCAGTGACCGCCCGAGCGGACAGTGATCGGCAATCGGCGGTCGACGGCGGACTGAACCGCATCGACGACCTCCTCGGTGGTGGTGGGCACCGAAACGATCTCTGGGTTCGCCACGAACCGAGGGTTGTATCCGCGATGGGCCAAACCGGCGTAACCAGGGTCGGCTGGGTGCAGTTCTGCCACAGTGGTCGACACGGATTCAGCGTTAGCAGTCCGGAAACCGGTCCCGGCCACCCCGACCAACCCCGCAGCGCCGATGAGCAGACGTCGCCGAGACAGTGCGGACATCGCCAAATTCTACTTCCGACTCGACGATCCTGGACCGATTCGAATCCAGTTCGAGTCGGCGGAGCCTGTCTAGGGGTGCGATTCGAGAGCCTCTCTCGTGGAGTACGTCCATCGCGAATGATGGAGTGATCGTCGCATTTGTCGACCCGCACCAGCACCGCCGAGGTGCCGACGACTCTTGCCGGATGCGCACCCTCGTGAGATCCGGGAATGGACCCAATCGGCTAGAACTACGCCGTCAGAACCAACCCTGACGTCGGGACGCCAGTGCCTGCTGTGACCAGAACGTTCTGCGCACCCTCCACCTGGTTGACCGAGGTGCCTCGAATCTGACGGACGCCTTCGGCGATGCCGTTCATACCGTGGATGTAGGCCTCGCCGAGCTGGCCACCATGAGTGTTCAAAGGTAGCTTCCCACCGAGCTCGATCGCGCCGTCCGCAATGAAGTCCTTCGCTTCGCCGCGACCGCAGAACCCGAGTTCCTCGAGTTGCATCAGCACGTACGGGGTGAAGTGGTCGTACAGCACGGCCATGTCCATATCGCCCGGCCGCAGGCCCGCCTGCTGCCACAATTGCTGCCCGACCAGCTCCATCTCCGGAAGTCCTGCCAGCTCGGGCCGGTAGTAGCTCGTCATGATGTATTGGTCGCAGCCACTCCCCTGCGCCGCAGCGGCGATCGTCACGGACTTCTGCTTCAAGTCCTTCGCCCGCTCCGGAGACGTCACGACGATTGCGATGCCGCCGTCGGATTCCTGGCAGCAGTCGAGCAGGTGCAGAGGTTCGGCGATGAAACGTGAATTCTGGTGATCTTCCAGGGTTATCGGCTTCTGATAGAAGAACGCGTTCGGATTGTTCGCTGCGTGTTTCCGGTCGGTGACCGCGATTCGCCCGAAGTCCTCACTCGTGGCGCCGTATTCGTGCATGTACCGCTGCGCCACCATCGCGACGAATGCCGCGGGTGTGGACAACCCATGCGGGTAGGAGAAGGCGTTGTCGGTCCCGGAAGAGTTCACCTGCTGGACCAGCCCGCTGTTGACCTGGCCGAAACGCATTCCCGATCGTTCGTTGAACGCGCGGTACGCGACCACTACGTCGGCAACGCCGGTGGCAACGGCCATCGCGGCCTGCTGGATGGTGGCGCACGCGGCACCGCCGCCGTAGTGAATGCGGCTGAAGAACTTCAATTCCGGGATACCCACCGAGCGCGCCACTGCTACTTCGGTATTCGTATCCATGGTGAACGAAGTCAGCCCGTCGACGTCACTGGGTGTCAGTCCTGCGTCTTCGAGCGCTGCGGTGACCGCCTCCGCCGCAAGACGCAATTCGCTGCGGCCGGAATCCTTCGAGAAGTCCGTCGCACCGATACCGACGATCGACGCCTTCCCCGACAGCCCGCTCATGCGTCGGCTCCGTTCTCCGAGTTGAACGTCAGTGTGACCGTGGACTTGATGTGATCCCCGAGGTTGTCCTTGCCGACGATTTCCACCGTCACCACTTCGTCCTCGATTGCCGTGACACTCCCCGACAGGGTCAAGGTGTCGTACGCGTACCAGGGCACACCCAACTTCAGCTTGATCGACCTCAGCACGGCGCGCGGGCCGGCCCAGTCGGTGACGAATCGCTGCACCAGACCGGTGTCGGTGAGAATGTTGACGAAGATGTCCTTCGAGCCCTTCTTCTGGGCGAGGTCGCGATCGTGATGAACGTCCTGGTAGTCGCGAGTCGCGATAGCCGAGGACACGATGAAGGTCGGGTCACCGTAGATCGCCAGTTCCGGCAGTTTTTCGCCGACGGCCACCGTCGGAGTCGAGACGGTCATGCCTGCACCTTCTCTCCAGGGGTCGGCTGCCACGCGTACAGGGTCCATGGGGTGTTGCCGGTTTCGTCGTCACCGGGGAAGTCCAGATACGTCGCCTGCACCGGCATACCCACCGTCACCTCGGCGGGGTCGACATCACGAAGCTCACCCAGCATCCGTACGTCCTCATCCAGTTCGACGAGCGCCACAACGAACGGCAGCGATCGACCGGGAACCTTCGGCGCGTGGTGGACCACGTAGCTGAAAACCGTGCCCCGACCCGACGCGACCACATAGTCGGTCCGATCAGTCTTGTCCTTCCACAGCGCCGGTACCGGAGGGTGCTGCAGTGTGCCGTCCGGCCGCTTCTGTATCCGAAGTTCGTGAGCCGAGACTCCGTCCCAAAAGAATTGGGTGTCCGGGGAGGCACTGGGGCGCAGCATCTTCGCGGCGTCCAGATCTGCAGGAACGGTTCCGGCTGCTGGCGTGCCCGAGGACTTCGGAACGAACTTCAGAATGCGGAACATCATCTCCGCCACCAGCTCGTCCCCCACGCGCCAGTAGTTGCGAGTCGTGAAGAACCATCCTTCGCCGAGACCGGTCTTCTTCGGCCCCACCACGTCTTCGAGCTCCGTTGTGATGGTGATGTCTTCTCCCGGCTTCACGTAGCGGTGATAGATCGAGTCGCAGTTCGTGGCTACCACCGACGTGAAGCCGGCCTCGTCGAGTATTTCCGTCATCCGCCCGAGAGGATCGTCGCTCGTGCGTTTGACACCGAGGCCACGCATCGTCCACACCTGAGCCATCGCGGGTGGCGCAACGATGCCATCGTGACCGGCCGCTCGGGCGGCGTCTTCGTCGACGTAGATCGGGTTCTCGTCGCCGATCGCCTCGACCCAGTTGCGGATCATCGGAAGGTTGACCGGGTCGCGCCCCGTGCGCGGCTTGCTCGGTCCCGCGGCACGCAACTTCTCGGCGTCGGCCAGGATCTGTTCAGAGGTCGACACGGCTCTCCTATCGAGGAACTCGGGGCAGCTTCAGGCCTGCTGTGGCGATGAGCTCGCGCATGACCTCGTTCACGCCACCACCGAAAGTGATGACGAGGTTTCTCTTGACCTGCATGTCGAGCCAGGCGGACAACTCGGCCGTGTCGGGGTCCGCGGGATCGCCGTAGCGACCCACGATTTCCTCTGCTATGCGTCCGACCCGCTGAATGCGTTCGGTGGCGAACACCTTGGTTGCCGATGCGTCCGCGATATCGACGGCTTCCGGGTCTGCAGACGCCACTTGCCAATTGAGCAGTTCGTTCAGGCGGTAGGTCGCATGAATCTCACCCAGTACCCGCCGTACGTCCGGTCGGTCCAGCAGGTCCTTCGACTCGGCCCACGCACGAATCTTGTCGTAGAGTCCACCGACTCGTCCGGCTGGACCCAACATGACGCGCTCGTGATTGAGCTGGGTGGTGATCAGCTTCCACCCCTTGTTCTCCTCACCCACAAGCATGTTCGCGGGAACCCGCACATCCGAGTAATAGGTGGTGTTGACGTGATGCGCACCGTCGCAGGTGATGATCGGTGTCCAGCTGTAACCCGGATCCTTGGTATCCATGATCAGTATCGAGATACCGCGGTGCCGCGAATCACCACTTCCAGTGCGTACGGCAAGCCAGAGGTAGTCGGCGTCGTGCCCGCCCGTAGTGAAGATCTTCTGCCCGTTGACCACGTACTCGTCACCATCGCGCACTGCGGTGGTCTTGAGCGAGGCGAGGTCGGTTCCGGCTTCGGGTTCCGAGTAGCCGATCGCGAAATGCACCTCGCCGGCCAGGATCGCGGGCAGAAACTTCCGCTTCTGCTCCTCGGTGCCGTACTCCTGGAGGGTGGGACCCACCGTCTGCAGTGTCACCGACGGCAGCGGCACGTCCGCGCGAACAGCCTCGTTGACGAAGATCTGTTGTTCGACCTCACCGAAGCCGCGGCCACCGAATTCGACTGGCCAACCGACACCGAGCCACCCGTCTTTGCCCATGCGCCGGATGACCTCACGGTAGGTGGGTCCGTGCCGTTCCGTCTTCATGATCTCGGCCTCTTCGGGCGAGATCAGACCGGAGAAGTAGCGACGTAGCTCCGCCTGAAGTTCTCGTTGGTCGTCGGTCAGATCGATGAACACCGGGCCCCCACGAGGTCGAGTCGGAACGAGGCGCCACCTACGAGGCGGGCCAGGTCTTTTGCGGTCGAGTAGTAGCGGTGCAGGGGGTAGGTGACGTCTACTCCGAGTCCGCCGTGAAGATGATGGAGCACCTGCATCGCCGCCGGAATCTCCGATGCGATCCAGTAGGCCATGACGTCGAGATCGTCACGTGCATCGAGCCCCTGCGACACCCGCCACGACGCAGCCAGCGCCGACACGTGCAGGGTGCGCGACGTGACGTAGACGTCGGCGATCTGTTGTGCGACGGCCTGGAACGATGCGAGCGGTTTACCGAACTGGTGGCGCGTTGCCAGGTGCTCTGCTGCCAAAGATGTTGCGCCGGAGAGCAGACCGTCCGCCACCGCGCCGATGCTCGCGAGCGCAATGCGATACAACGTCTGCACCGCATCCTGTCCGCCGGCAAGCAGTTCGGCTCGCGCACCCTCGAATCGCACTGAGAACTCCGGTGTGTCCGAAGAACTCGGCGTGGACGTGAGTGTCACTCCGTCGGCATTCGGATCCACCAGAACCACACCCTGATCGGTGGGCACCAGAATCCGATGCGCCTTGTCCGCGAACGGAACGGCCACCGCACGCCCGGTGATCGTGTAGTGATCGCCTTCGGCAACGGCGGTGGTCGACGGCTGCTCCGGGAACTGTGCGCCCGGTTCGGCAAGCGCTGCGGTGAACGTTCGTCCCTCGGCGACGCCGCTCAGCAGAGCGTCCTGCCGAGCTTCGTCGCCGAGGCTGACGATCGGCAATACACCGAAACCCAACGTTGCAAGCGCGGGGATCGATGCCGCCTTACGTCCTACTTCGGTGAGGAGCGCTCCCACATCCGTCACCGACAACCCCTCGCCGCCGAGACGTTCGGGCAGCGCGAGCGTGAGCAGGTCTGCGCTCGCGAAGGCCGCCCAGAGAGCATCGGAATCGAGGTCACGGGCCAGCAGGCCACCGGCGACTTGCGCCACGGCCTGCTGAGTTTCGTCTCGAGTGAAGTCCACGCTGACACTCCCACCTTGGATCCTGACCCCTGTGCGTGGTTGGCGAGCCCCTGGACTCGTCAGCCACTCACAGGGATATTTAGAACGTGTTCTAGTTGTATCACCATCCGCGCCACACCGAAAGTGCACACCTCGGATTCGAATCAGCTGCGCGGTAGGCCCAGAATCCGCTCGGCCGCAACGGTCAACAGAATCTGCGTCGTACCACCCGCGATCGACAGGCAGCGGGTGTTGAAGAACTCGTACGACAACGGTCCCTCGACCCAACCGTCGGGGCCTGCCAGATCCATCGCGAACTCGGCGACCGATTGCCGCTGCCGAACGCCGACCAGCTTCTGCACGCTCGACGCCGGGCCCGGGTCCTGACCGTCGAGCCGACGAAGCGTGGTGCGCAACTCCAACAGCGATCCCACCAGGGCGTTACTGATCAGTGTGCCCAACTTGTCGTCGGTGACCGGGTCGGAGTCCCCGGCGAGCTTCAGCAACTCCTCCATCGCTCCACCGAGAGACGAACCGCCACTCATCGCGACCCGCTCGTTCGCCAGAGTCGTCCGGGCCAGCTTCCATCCGTCACCGAGGTTCCCGACGAGAAGGTCGTCCGAAACGAACACCCCGTCCAGGTACACCTCGTTGAACAACGAGTCGCCGGTGATCTCGCGAAGTGGCTTGATGGTGATCCCCGGCGTCTTCATGTCGACGAGGAAGTAGCTGATCCCCTTGTGTTTGGGTGCTTCACGGTCGGTACGTGCCAGGCAGATCGCCCAGTCCGCTTCCTGCGCCTTGGACGTCCAGACTTTCTGCCCCTGCAGCTTCCAACCGCCGTCGACCCTTTCGGCGGTGGTGCGCAGGGCCGCGAGATCCGAACCTGCTCCGGGCTCACTGAACAACTGACACCAGACGATCTCGCCCCGCAGGGTGGGCGTCGCGAACTTCTCGATCTGTTCGGGGCTGCCGTGCTCGAGAATCGTGGGAACGGCCCACCACCCGATGACCAGGTCGGGGCGGGAGACGCCCACGGCCGCAAGCTCTTCCTCGATGAGGATCTGTTGCGCGGCCTTCGCGCCACGCCCGTACGGCGCCGGCCAGTGCGGTGCGAGGTATCCCGTGTCGGCCAGCGCCGCCCGGCGCTCCGACTCGGGCCTTGCGACCAACTCGGCGATCTCGGCACGAATGTCGGCGCGCTCGGAATCGAGATCCGACAGGTCGATCGAGAGATGTCTACGAACTCCGGCGCGGGTCAGCTCGGCCACCCGGGCACGCCATCGCGGCGACCCGCCGAGCAACTGCCGCAACGACGTGGCCCGCCGCAGATAGAAGTGGGCCTCGTGTTCCCAGGTGAATCCGATTCCGCCGAGCACCTGGATGCAGTCCTTCGCGGTCTCGACGGCAGCGTCCAGTGACACGGTCGCGGCGACGGCGGCGGCGATGCCGACTTCCGAGTCGTTCGCCCACGCGTCTTCCGCTGCGACGGCGGCATCCCAAGCCGTGGCTCCGGTCTGCTCCACCCTGCACAACATGTCGGCGCACAGGTGCTTGATCGCCTGAAAGGAGCCGATCGGCTTGCCGAACTGTTCCCGGATCTTCGCGTACTCGACCGCAGTGCGCAGACACCAGCTCGCGATGCCGGAAGCTTCGGCAGCTGCGAGCGTCGCGGCGAGGTCGCGTACCAGGCCCTCTCGTACGCCCTCCACAACTCCGTTCGCGGCAACCGTCACGCCGGAGCACTCGACGTTCCCGAATGCCCGGCTCTTGTCGATCGAGTCGGCCGCGATGTGCGTCAGACCGTCGGCACCGCCGTCCACGAGACACCAGACGACTCCGTCGCCGGCATCGGCGGGTACGAGGATCGATACGCGTTCCTGAGCGCCGAGCACGGGTCCCGTCCGGCCCGTGAGTGTCAATCCACCGTCTGCGGAACGTTCCGCAGACAACGCGGGGCCATCCACCACTACGCCACACGGGCGGGCCCCCTCGGCAAGCTCCTCGGACCACTGCTTGGCGGCGGGACCGCCGCTTCGCCCGACCACGAGGGCGGCGAGTGCCGTTGTGAGAACAGGACCGGGCGCGAGCTCGATTGCGGACTGCTCGAGCATCGCGGCGAGATCGACGATCTCCGCTCCCGAACCCCCGACCTCCTCCGGAACCGCCACCGAAAAGATCCCGAGCTTTGCGAACGACTCCCATGAGGAGCGCCACGAATCCGCTGGTCCTTGGCGTACTGTGGCGACCGGGTCGACAGAGCGGGCCCACGCGCGCACGGACTCCTGAACGGCCCTCTGCTCCTCGGTGGTGGCGATAGTCACAACAGGTATCCGCCTCTCGGTAATGACACACAACTCTAGAACGTGTTCTAATATGTCACCTGGCAAGAGTCAAGGCGCGAAGGAAATCAGTAGATGACGAGCACATCCCGCACCCGGCCGACAACCGTCGCCGCAACGCTGGGCGAGGACGACCTAAGCTCCAACGCGCAACGCGAGCGCCGAAAGCGAATTCTCGACTCGACCCTCGCTCTCGCATCCAAGGGTGGATACGAAGCAGTGCAGATGCGGGCAGTGGCAGAAAAGGCCGACGTCGCGGTAGGCACGCTCTATCGGTACTTCCCGTCGAAGGTGCACCTCCTCGTTTCCGCGCTCGGCCGCGAACTCGAGCGCATCGACTCCCGCGGCAAGAATCCGCCCGGCGACAACCAGCGCGAGCGCATGCAGACAATCCTCACCCAGATCACGCGGGCCATGCAGCGGGATCCGCTACTCACCGAGGCCATGACACGGGCCTTCATGTTCGCCGACGCGTCCGCGGCAGCCGAGGTGGAACAGGTCGGCAAACTCATGGACCGACTCTTCGTTCGGGCCATGACCGAAACCGACCCGACCGAAGAGCAGTACGCGGTGGCGCGGGTGATCTCCGACGTGTGGCTGTCGAACCTGGTGGCATGGCTCACACGCCGGTCGTCCGCCACCGACGTCGCCACACGACTGGAACTCACAGTCGAACTCCTGCTCGGCGACGGCGACCGCGCTTCCGTCTGACCTCTCCGCGACCTGACCGTCTCGACCCCCGACGCCCCGTACCGGGCCTCGATGCTCGCAATCGCCTAGATTGTGAACAGTGAGCGCCCAAGATCTGCCCATCGAACTTCGTCGAGCCCTCGCCGCCGTGGCACGGACCCCGCGACTTCTCGTCGCCTCCGACTACGACGGCACCATGGCGCCGATCGTCTCGGACCCGGAGAAGGCGTTTCCCCTCGCTGAATCCGTTCTTGCACTGCGGGCTCTCGCCGGACTCTCCGCCACCACTGCCGCCGTGATCTCGGGCCGCGCCCTCAAGGACCTGGCGGCTCTGTCGCGGCTGCCCTCCGAGGTACATCTCGTCGGCAGCCACGGTTCCGAGTTCGACATCGGATTCGTGCACGCGATCGACGCGGATGCGAAGACTCTCCTCGCTGACATCACCGAAGAACTGCGGGGGCTCGCCACCCGGTTCGCCGGAACGAGCGTCGAGATCAAGCCCGCCAGTGTTGCGTTCCACGTGCGCAACGCCAAGGCGGACGAGGCGGCGAAAGCCCTCGACGCCGTGCGTGCGGGCGCCGCAACGTGGCAAGGAGTGGACGTCACCGAGGGCAAATCGGTGATCGAACTCGCGGTGGTCGTCACCGACAAAGGCCACGCACTGGACATCATTCGCCACCAGGAAGCGGCCACTGCCGCCGTGTTCATCGGCGACGACGTAACGGACGAGAAGGCCTTCCGCAGACTCCAGGGCCCCGACATCGGCATCAAAGTCGGTCCCGGCGACAGCGAGGCCGAGTACCGAGTAGCCACCACGGAAGATGTTGCAGCAGCCCTCGCCTTTCTTCTCGAAGAACGTCGCACCTGGCTGTCGGGTGCAGACGCCGCACCGATCGAACGTCTGACGATGCTGGCGAATCCACGCACTGTTGCCCTCGTGACTCCTGATGCCTCGGTCACGTGGATGTGTCACCCCGAGCCGGATTCGGCGTCGGTGTTCGCGCACCTTCTCGGCGGCACGGCGGCCGGCCATTTCACCGTTGCGCCCGAACGTTCCTCGCTGCCGCTCAGCCAGCGATACATCGATGGCACCATGACCGTACAGACCCGTTGGGCGAGTCTGGCCGTGACCGACTATTTGCCGCACGATGCAGAACCCGGGCGGACCGATCTCACCCGCGTCATCTCCGGCACCGCTCCCGCGGTCGTCACCTTCGCGCCGCGCCCGGAGTTCGGACAGGGCCAAGTGCAGCTCGAAGCCGAGGACGAGGGAATTCGAGTGTTCGGCACCAACGAACCGATCATCCTCCGCTCACCGGGTGTTCGGTGGACCGTCGAATCCGACGGACATCAGCAGACCGCACGCGCGGTGGTCGATCCGTCGGGCGGTGACGTCGTTCTCGAATTGCGTTGCGGAACAGAAGATCTTGGTCCCAGCGTGCGAACAGAGTCCGAGCGTCGAGAAGAGTCCGAATCCTACTGGCGCGACTGGGCGAACAGCTTGAATCTTCCCGCACTGAAGCCCGATCTGATCAAGCGTTCCGCCCTCACCCTGAGAGGGCTGGTGCACGCTGATTCGGGCGCGATCATGGCGGCCGCGACGACGTCGTTGCCGGAAGAGGTCGGCGGGGTCCGCAACTGGGACTACCGGTATTGCTGGCTGCGGGACGCGGCACTCACAGCTTCCGCGCTCGTCAGCGTGGGATCGACTGCCGAGGCCGAGAACTACCTGGACTGGGTGCACGACGTTCTCGAAACGCTCCCGGGCCCGGAACGACTGCACCCCCTCTACACTCTCGCCGGTACAGGCCTTCCACCCGAGGCCGTGATCGATTCTCTACCCGGTTACGCGGGTTCGCGCCCGGTCCGCATCGGCAACGCGGCGAATCAGCAGGTGCAGTTGGACGTGTTCGGACCGATCGTGGAACTCATCTCCGATCTCGCACACACTCGCCGTGCCCAGGGCGTGAGCGAGGCACTGAGCGACCGGGACTGGGAACTGGTGTGCGCCATGGTGGAAGCGGTCGAGCGCCGTTGGTTCGAGCCCGACCACGGAATCTGGGAGATTCGTGACAACCCGCGCCACCACGTCTATTCGAAGGTCATGGGCTGGGTGTCGGTGGACCGGGCACTGAAGCTTGCCGAGGAGTTCGGGCGGCCCGCACAGTCGGGATGGTCGGACTTGCGCGACGAGATCGCCGCGGAGGTCCGCGAGAAGGGGTGGAACGAGGAAGTTCGTTCCTACACGGCCGCTTACGACGGCACCGACCTCGACGCTGCAACACTGTTCATCGGCCTCTCGGGTCTGATCGACCCGACGGACGAGAGGTTCGCAGCCACTGTCGTCGCCACCGAGGCCGAACTTCGCAGCGGTTCCACCGTGTACCGCTACCACCACGACGATGGACTCCCCGGAGCCGAGGGCGGATTCCATCTGTGTGCAGCGTGGCTGGTGGAGGCGTACCTCCTGATCGGTGCGCGTTCCCAGGCCGAGGCTCTCTTCGCGCAACTGGTGGACGCGGCAGGTCCTACCGGACTGCTCAGCGAGGAGTACGACCCAGTGGCGGAACGGTCGTTGGGCAACCACCCGCAGGCCTACAGTCACCTGGGACTGCTCCGCTGCGCCCAGTTGCTCGCCTGAGCCCCTGTGCGCGGTTAGCGGGTCCAGGGACTCGTTAACCACTCACAGGGGAAGTGGGGGTAACGAATATCGACTCGGGAACGACGGTCCATAATGAACGCGCACCCGGGGCTAAGCGAGGAGATCATGACAACCGAGTCGACGATCGGCAAGGCACTTGCAACAGCAATTGCCGCAGCGACCCTTCCGATCCTGGCGGCAGGTGTGGCAAGTGCCGGACCGTACGACCCGCCGCCGGCGAACCCGGACGACTACCTGGTGGGCGACACCGCATATTTCCAGTTCCAGGGCCACAATTGCGCGATCGCCCCGACCGGCGACGTCGGCTGCGATCTGGGTTCGAGCATGCAGATGACGGTGGGAGACGAGTTCTTCACCGATGTTCGCGAGATTCTGCTCGACTCCTCGGGATACGCGGCCCACCCGGGTCCCGGAGTCGGGACACCGCACACCCTCCCGGCGGGCAATCGTGAGCTGACCGGCGAACTCGATTACGCCGGAGCGTCCTGCTCGCCGGGTTTGAAGGCGGACCTTCGATGCGAGTCCAATGGGCATACCTTCTGGGTGTGGACTCCGTACGCGTCGGGAAGCTGATATCGCGGTTTTCGCTGTGCCGGTTCAGGTTCGGACCGGTCCCGTCGTGGCACCTCTGAAGAGTTCGGTATCGAGCATCTCGACCGTGGCCACCCCGGAGTGCGACGGAGACATGAGCAGGGCTCCGGCCCTGCGCCCCTTCTCCTCCTGTGGCTGAAGGACGGTGGTCAGGCCCTCACGGATGGCTTGGTCCACGCCGTCGAATCCTGAGATCGACAGGTCTCGTGGAACGTCGACGCCCTGCCGCCGCGCCCATTCGAGCGCTCCGAGTGCCAGAACGTCCGAGGTACACACCAGTGCCGTGATGTCCGGGTCCGCGTGCAGCGCCTGCTCTGCCGCTGTGTGCCCGGAGAGTCCCGCGTGTTCGAAACGCTCGACGACGGTGAGACCGGCGGGATCGAGGCCAGCCGCCTCCATCGCATCTCGCACCCCCTCGATACGTTCTCGTTGCACGTGAAAGTGTGGAGTTTTCAAGCGCTCCGGCGAAACCACTCCGTCCGCACGGTCCCGGCCCAGGCGCATGCACAGCACGCCGAATCGCTCGTGTCCCAGATCGATCAGATGGTCGGCGACCTGGCGCATCGCGGCTCGGTCGTCGATTCCGACGCGCGAAGCACCCGGGATCTCCCGCGGCTGATCGCACACCACCATCGGCAGGTGGCGATCGCACACCGCGGCCAGATACGGATCGTCGTCCGCAACGGAATACACGACGAAGCCGTCCACACCCGCCTGCTGTACAACCACGGCTGCATCGACGTCCTCGCGCCCCGGACCAGCCGGGATCAACAGCAGCCCTTGGCCCGCCGCTTCGCACGACTCGGTCAGTCCGGCCAGAAAGCTCATCGCCGCAGGGTCGCGGAACGAGTAGCTGAGAGCCTCGGTGAGGAGCAGCCCCACCGCACCGGCCCGCCGGGTTCGGAGCGATCGCGCCACCGGATCGGGGCCGGGATACCCGCGCCGACGTGCCGCTTCGAGGACTCGGTCGCGAAGTTCGGGCGACAACTGGTCCGGGCGGTTGTACGCGTTGGACACCGTGGTTCGGGAGATGTTGAGTTCCGCGGCGAGGGACGCCAACGTGGCCTGACGGCGTGGCTGACGTGACCTGGGCATATCAGGACGTTAGTACTTCGGATCCCAGATCCCCTGTTGGGGTCGATCCGGACGTGCATCACCTGCGACGATACGTTAATGTGGAACGGTAACGGTTTCCAATAGCATTAATAGACCTTCTCGGAGCTTCCTGTGCACACCAGCCTTCGCGGCACCGCCATGGCCGCATGCCTTGCTGTCGCCGCCCTCACGGTCACCGCCTGTGGCACCTCTTCCGACGGCGACGAGTTGACGGTCGTGGCATCCACCAACGTGTGGGGCAGCGTTGCGCAGGCCGTGGCGGGAGAGCGAGTCGAGGTGACGTCGATCATCGACGAGCCGTCCGCGGATCCACACTCTTTCGAGGCAAGCCCCCTCGACGCCGCCCAGATCTCGGATGCGTCGCTCCTCGTCTACAACGGCGGCGGATACGACCAGTTCGTCGACGACGTGCTCGACTCCGCCGGAAACGACATCACGACCGTCGAGGCCTACGCACTCCTCGAAGGCGGAGCACACGCCGACGAACACGAAGGCCACGATCACGAGGGCCACGAAGGTCACGACCACGGGGCGGTGAACGAGCACGTGTGGTTCGACGTCTCCACCGTCGGTGCCGTTGCCCAGAATGTCGCCGACAAGCTCGCCGAACTGGACCCCGACAACGCCGACGAGTATCGGGCCAATGCACGCGGGTTCGGCGAAGAGCTGCAGCAGATCACCGAGATCACGGATCGGATCGCCTCCACCCATCCGGGTGTCGAGGTCGCCCAGTCCGAGCCCATCGCCCAGTACCTGCTCGCATCGGCCGGGGCCCGCGACATGACTCCGCCGGAGTTCACGAGCGCGATCGAAGAGGGCAACGATCCCGCTCCCGCAGCGATCGCCGAGACCCGCCGCATTCTGACCGACAAGCAGGTCCGGGTTCTCGTCTACAACATCCAGACTCAGGACCAAGTGACGCAGGACATGCGCCGCACGGCCGAAGCCGCATCGATTCCGGTTGTGGAGGTTACCGAGACTCTCCCCGAGGGCCAGGACTACATTCAGTGGCAGACCGCCAACGCCAATGCCCTGGCCACGGCGCTCGGCACCCCAGCCTGATCGACGAACAGAACCAACCCTTGTGACAGATCCTTCGACGCACTCCCCTGCCGACGACAGCCCCGCACCCGCACTGGAACTGACGAACGCGCGGCTGTCGTTCGGTGAACGCACACTGTGGGAGGACCTGAATCTCGACGTGCAGCCCGGCGAGTTCATCGCAGTTCTCGGGCCGAACGGTTCCGGAAAGACCTCGCTTCTGAAGGTTCTGCTCGGCCAGCTCGCCCTCGGCGCCGGCACCGCACGTATCGCGGGAGAACAGGCGCGAACCGGAAACGCGCACGTCGGCTACATCCCGCAACAGAAGTCGATCGACGACGGACTACCCCTCCGCGGACGTGACCTCGTCGGCTTGGGCGTCGACGGACACCGTTGGGGCACCGGCATATTCCGTCGACGTGCACGCCGCGCGATCGTCGACGACGCCGTACGTCAGGTCGGTGCCGAAGCGTTCGCAGACGCCCCGATCGGTTCGATGTCCGGTGGTGAGCAGCAGCGTCTCCGCATCGCGCAGGCCCTGGTGGGTGATCCGAAGATCCTGCTGTGCGACGAACCGCTACTGAGCCTGGACCTCGCCAATCAGCACCTGGTGTCGAGTCTCATCGACCGCCGTCGGCGAACTCACGACACCGCGGTTCTGTTCGTGACCCACGAGATCAATCCGATTCTGCCGCTGGTCGACCGGGTGCTGTATCTCGTCGACGGGCAGTTCAGGATCGGCACACCCGAAGAGGTCATGACCTCGGAAGTGCTGTCCGAGCTGTACCGCACGGACGTGGAGGTACTGCACGTGCGCGGGCGTCTGGTGGTGATCGGTACAGGTGACGCGATCGACGCGCTGGGCAGCGCCGGCGGATTGCGTCCGGGCGAAGGTGTCCATCACAAAGACGAGGACCACGGATGAACGGCAAGTTCGCGGACGCGATGTCGCGCATGTTCGACGTGTCGGCGACGGTGGAACTGCTGCAATACGACTTCGTCCAGCAGGCACTGATCGCCGGTGCGATTCTCGGGTTGCTCGCCGGGGTCATCGGGCCGCTGATCGTCAGCCGGCAGATGTCATTCGCGGTCCACGGCACCAGTGAGCTGTCGTTGACGGGCGCATCCGCAGCGTTGCTCATCGGAACGAGCGTCGGTCTCGGCGCCATCGCAGGTTCGGTGGTGGCGGCGGTGCTCTTCGGAATCCTCGGCGCCAAGGCCCGTGATCGTGACTCGGTGATCGGCGTCATCATGGCGTTCGGTCTCGGTCTCTCGGTGCTCTTCATGTGGGCGTACGAGGGCCGCGCCGGGTCGAGTTTCTCACTCCTCGTCGGGCAGATCGTCGCCCCCGGAAACACGGGCCTGGAACTGCTCACGTTGTGTGCGGTGCTCGTGATCGGCACGATCGTCTTCATCTACCGTCCACTACTCTTCGCGAGCACCGACCCGGAAGTTGCGGAGGCGCGCGGCGTTCCGGTGCGCAAGCTGTCGATCGTATTCGCGGTTCTCGTGGGTGTCACCGCCGCTCTCGGCGTTCAGGTGGTCGGCGCGCTGCTCGTAATGGCATTGCTCATCACCCCTGCCGCTGCCGCGGCCTACGTGACCGCGAGCCCGCTCAAGGCGACGATCCTGTCCGTCGTGTTCGCGGAGATTGCCGCTGTCGGCGGCATCCTGCTGTCCCTGGCACCGGGCGTACCGGTATCGAGTTTCGTGACTGCGGTGTCTTTCGTGATCTACCTCGTGTGCCGCATCGTGGGTAGAACGAGACGCAACAACGGCGGCCGAATCGCGGCCGAGTCGACCCTGCCGCAGCGGGTGACTCCCTAGATTCCGGCTCCTAGAATCGATGCTGTGCCGTCAATCGATCTGAACAGCGACCTCGGGGAGAGCTACGGAGCGTGGAGGCTCGGTGACGACGATGCCGTCCTCGACGTGGTCACCAGTGCGAACGTTGCTTGCGGGTTCCATGCCGGCGACCCGTCCACCCTGCTCGCCACGTGCCGAGCTGCTGCTTCGCGCGCCGTCCGGATCGGCGCGCAGGTGGGTTACCACGATCTTGCCGGCTTCGGTCGCCGGTTCATCGACGTGTCACCTGCGGACCTCACCGCCGACGTCGTCTATCAGATCGGCGCGCTCGACGGGTTGGCGCAGACGACCGGCTCGGCCGTCGCCTATGTGAAGCCGCACGGCGCGCTGTACAACGCGATCGTCCATCACCGCGACCAGGCGCGCGCCGTCGTCGATGCCGTGCTGGCCTACGACGAGACACTGCCGGTGCTCGGGCTTCCCGGCTCGGTATTCCTCGAGGAGGCGGAAAAGGTGGGCTTGCGTACCGTCTCCGAGGCGTTCGCCGATCGGGCCTACACACCCGAAGGCGCGCTGGTTCCTCGGACCGAATCCGGGGCAGTACTCCACGACCCGACAGAGGTTGCGCAGCGAGTCCGGCGAATGGTCGTGGACGCAACGATCGAAGCCGTGGACGGCGCGGTGCTGCACATGTCGGCGGAGTCCGTGTGCGTGCACGGCGACAGTCCCGGCGCCGTCGAGATAGCGCGCGCCGTGCGGTCACTGCTGGACGCAGAAGGCATCGACGTGACACCGTTCGTGTGATGGAGGTCCCCGTGTGATGGACGTACTGGAGGTCGGAAAAGCTGCAGTGCTCGCAGCTTTCGACGATCTGGATACTACGCTCGGATACTTTCGCGCCTTGGACAACTCGCGGCCCGCCGGTGTATGGGAGCTCGTTCCGGCAGCCCGCACGGTGCTCGTCCGCTTCGACCCGGAGTCGATTCCACACGAGAAGGTGGTTCGGTGGCTCAGGGCCACGCAGCCGAATGCTGCGGCCGGCGAAACCTCGACAGCGGAAGTCCACATCCCGGTGCACTACGACGGACCCGATCTCGACGACGTATCCGAGATGACCGGCCTGAGTATCGACGAGGTGATCTCGGCGCATACCGGAATGCCGTGGACTGTCGCCTTCAGCGGCTTCGCGCCCGGATTCGGCTACCTCGCGGGCGGTGACGCACGACTGCACGTGCCCCGTCGCGCCGAACCGCGTACCGCAGTGCCCGCCGGTGCGGTCGCACTCGCGAGCGAGTTCAGCGGCATCTACCCGCGCAGCTCGCCCGGTGGCTGGCAACTGATCGGAACGACGCGGACCGTGATCTGGGATCCGGTGCGCTCCCCGCCTGCACTGCTGCGGCCCGGGACCACCGTGCGTTTCGAAGCCGTCTGAGCGTCGAATCCTACCCACACCGAACACCGGTGCGGGAGAATCGAACGATGGCGTGGCTCGAAGTAGTGCAGACAGGCGCCCTCACCACGGTTCAGGACCGTGGCAGACCGGGCAACGCAGCGATCGGCGTGGGCGAATCGGGTGCCGCCGATCGCGAATCTCATGACGCTGCAAACCGGTTGGTGGGCAACAGAATCGATGCTGCAACCCTCGAAGCGACAGTGGGTGGACTGTCGCTCCGCTCGGTCGGCGCAACCTGCATATCGGTGACGGGCGCCCGCTCCTGCCCGACCGTCAATTCACTTCCGGTTCCCGACTATTCGACACTTCACCTACAGACCGGAGATCTCCTCGAGATCGGATACCCGACGACCGGACTCCGCACATACGTCGCCGCACGAGGAGGCATCGACGTGCCCCCAGTACTCGGAAGCCGATCCACCGACACCCTCGCAGGACTCGGGCCCTCCCCTGTGAAGGTCGGCGATCAGCTTCTTGTCGGCACCGACATGCTCGGTTGGCCCGCGGAGGATTTCATTCCGCCGCCGGCGGAGCCGGAGAACCCCGTATGGCTTCGAGTGCGCCTCGGCCCGCGGGACAACTGGTTCACGCCCGCGTCTGTCCACGCACTACTCGAACAACGGTGGTGGGTCACCACCGATACCAACCGAATCGGCGCGAAGCTGGACGGACAGGGACCCCTCCACCGCCGCAAACGGGACGAACTTCCAACCGAAGGGATGGTCGCGGGTGCGCTGCAGGTACCTCCCAGCGGAAAACCCATCCTCTTTCTCGCAGATCACCCACCGACCGGCGGTTACCCCGTGATCGCCGTCGTCGATACCGAAGACCTCCCGGTTGCCGCACAACTGCGGCCCGGACATCACATCAGATTCGTCCCGGACACAGCTCAGCGGTGACCATCACGATGGCCGAGACCTTGGCGTCGACCACGAGCGAAACTCTCAACTTCTACACTTCCCCAGGTCGAGAGGGTTTCCGAGACCATCCTTCTGCGCTGGCACTTCATGCTGGACGCCCGTATATGTATGGGACATATCACAGCGTTAACGAACTTGTGATGTGAATCATTACGGTCGGCGCCTCGCGTCGAGCGTGTCGTGCACCGAACGGAGAAAACTGGATGTCCCGCTTCTCGTTGCGACGGCTGGTCGCAAGCACCGCAGTTCTGGCCACCGCCGTCGGCCTCACGCTGGTCGGTCCCGCTGCAGCATCAGCGGACGACGCGCACCCGAGTTCGAACTCGATCGATACCAGCAACCTGACGATCACCAAGAGCGTGGTCGGGGACGGGACCGCTGCAGCCGGTGGGAAGGCCACATTCCGGACGACCATCGCGGCGACCAACACGCCGGTGAGATCGATCGAGGCAATCACCGACCACCACCCCGCCGGGTTCGAGTACGTCCACGGCAGCGCAAAAGTGAACGCCTTCCACCTGATCGGCGGACAGAAGACCGAGTCCGTCAGCCCCACCGTGAACGTCAATGACCGCACCGTGACAGTGCACGGAGTGTGGCCAGTCGACACGATCGGCAGCAAGACAGTGACGCTGGAAGTCTCCTACCTCGTTCCCGACGACGCCGCCGTGGGCACTTACCTCGAAACCAGCTCGGACGTCGACGTCGCCTTCTTCAACACACTGCAGACCGTGTCCGGCGCCTGGGTTCAGATCCGCGAGAAGAACCTCGGCGAGAACGTCACGTCCGGCTCAGCGGGCGCTGGCCTCGGATCATCGGACGGTGAAGGTGGGTCCGGTTCTGCCGCGCTGAGTGACCCTGCTTCCTTCATCGGTGATGTGATCAGCCGGGTTCTGCAGAACGGGAGCTGACGTCAGGAACGCCGCCGGCGTGCGACATCGGACAGCACCACGCCGGCGGCCACCGACGCGTTGAGCGACTCCACCGGGCCTGACATCGGGATGCTCAGGATGGCGTCGCAGTTCTCACGCACCAACCGTGACAGACCCTTCCCCTCGGACCCGACTACGACAACGACGGGCCCCGTACCGTCGAACTCGTCCAACGAGGTGTCTCCGCCTGCGTCCAAACCGACGACCTGAACACCCTTCGACGCCCAATCCTTCAGCGTACGAGTGAGATTCGTTGCGCGTGCAATGGGAAGGCGGGCAGCGGCACCAGCACTCGTTCGCCAGGCCACCGCAGTCACCGCTGCACTCCGACGTTCCGGAATCACCACACCGTGACCACCGAACGCGGCGACGGAACGAACGACAGCTCCCAGGTTGCGGGGATCGGTGATGTTGTCGAGCGCCACGAGCAGCGGCGCTTCCTGATGTTTGCGCGCCTCGGCGATCAGATCGTCCGGGTGCGCGTACCGATACGGCGGCACCTGCAACGCAATCCCCTGGTGCATGCCGTTGGCGCTCATGCGGTCCAATTCGTGCCGTGGAACTTCGAGAATCGAGATGCCGGCATCCGCCGCGAGCTGCACGGATTCCTTCAGACGATCGTCGCTCTCGGTGCCCACCGCGACGTGCAGCGCGGTCGCGGGCACTCCCGCCCGCAAGCACTCCAGGACGGGATTCCGGCCAAGTACGTTCTCCGGGCCGTCTGCCGGCTTACGACCGCCGGTGGGGCGCCCACGTCCTGCCGGTGCCCGATCGGCAGCCTTCGCTGCGCGGGCCGCTCGCTTCGCCGCGGGATGCTTCGTCCGTGCCTCGGCGGGCGGTGTTGCACCGCGCCCTTCGAGACCCTTGCGACGGCGCCCGCCGGAACCGGCGACCTGCCCCTTCTTCGTGCCTGCTTTGCGGACCGCTCCGCGGCGACTCGAGTTTCCTGCCATTACTACTGTCCTGCCTCGAGAGCCCATTCGGGCCCGTTGGGGGTGTCGGTCACCTCGATGCCGGCTTCCACGAGCCGATCACGTACCTCGTCGGCGACGGCCCAGTTCTTCTCGGTGCGGGCCTGCTGCCGACGTGCGAGTTCAGCCCGAACGAGAACGTCCAGCGCTTCGTTGCTCGCTGCCGCGCCCGCGCTCTCCTTCGCCCAGTGCGCATCGAGCGGATCCACACCGAGAATCGCCATCATCGCGCGCACCTGTGCCGCAATGTCACGAGCGGTGTCGAGCCGCCCAGCATCGAGCGCCGTATTGCCCTCACGAACACTGCCGTGCACTTCGGCAAGCGCCGCCGGCACCGCAAGATCGTCGTCGAGGGCCCGCGCGAACGCCTCGGTCCACTCGCCGATCACGACGTCGCCCGTGCGCTCGGCGGTGCGGTGAACGAAGGATTCGATTCGCCGAAACGCCGCCGCGCCCTCGTCGAGCGCGGTCTCCGAGTATTCGAGCATCGAACGGTAGTGAGCACTGCCGAGGTAGTAGCGAAGCTCCTGCGGGCGCACCTTCTTCAGCACGTTCGGGATCGACAGGACGTTGCCGAGAGACTTCGACATCTTCTCGCCACCCATGGTGACCCAGCCGTTGTGAAGCCAGTATCGAGCGAACCCGTCTCCGGCGCACTTGGCCTGCGCGATCTCGTTCTCGTGATGAGGGAAGACCAAGTCCATTCCGCCACAATGGATATCGAACGATTCACCGAGGTAGAACTCCGCCATCGCCGAGCACTCGAGGTGCCAACCGGGCCGGCCGCGACCCCACGGGGTCGGCCACGAGGGCTCGCCGGGCTTCGCCGTCTTCCACAGGGTGAAGTCACGCGGATCACGTTTGCCCTCCGCGACGCTCTCACCCTGATGCACGTCGTCTAGCTTGTGGCCGGACAGGCTGCCGTACTGCGGATAGCTGAGCACGTCGAAGTAGACGTCACCGCCCGACGCGTAGGCATGTCCGTTGTCGATGAGGCGCTGCATCATCTCGACCATCTGTGTCACGTGCCCGGTGGCCCGCGGCTCGATGGAGGGCGGCGACACACCCAACTGGTCGTAAGCCCACGAGAAGGACCGCTCGTACGTCGACGCCCACTCCCACCACGGGCGACCCGCCTCGGCCGCCTTGTTCAGGATCTTGTCGTCGATATCTGTGACATTTCGCACGAAGGCGACGTCGTAGTCGTGGGCGAGCAACCAGCGGCGCAGGACATCGAAGGCCACGCCGCTACGAACGTGCCCGATGTGCGGCTCACCCTGCACTGTCGCCCCACACAGATACACCGATGCGTGTCCGGGGGCCAGCGGAACGAAGTCACGCACGGCCCGGGTCTCGGTGTCGAAGAGGCGCAGGGTCACGACCAGCGATCCTACCTGCCGCTACCGCTCGCCATGACCAATGCGGTCGCCACCGCAGCGATACCCTCACCCCGGCCGGTGAGCCCCAGCCCGTCGGTCGTGGTCGCCGAGACCGAGACCGGCGCTCCGAGAAGGGAGCTCAATACCTCACGTGCCTCTGCGCGACGGGGACCGACCTTGGGCCGGTTACCGATCACCTGCACGGCGGCGTTGCCCACTTCGAACCCCCCTTCGCCGAGAAGACGGCGCACTTCGGTGAGCATCGCGGCACCACTGACACCGTCCCACTCCGGACGACCGGTACCGAACACGGATCCGAGATCTCCCAGGTCGGCGGCGGAGAGCAGGGCATCGCACAGGGCATGAATCGCGACGTCACCGTCCGAGTGCCCCTCGCAGCCGTCCGCATCCTCGAAAAGCAATCCGGCCATCCAACAGGGACGACCCTTCTCGATCGGGTGAACGTCCGTGCCTATACCGACTCGCACTGCTTTCCTTCCTTACGTCTTGCGTCCAGTAGGGCTCGCGCCAGCAGCAGGTCGAGTTGGGTGGTGATCTTGAAAGCGTGGGGTTCGCCCGTCACCGTGCGAACCTGGTGCCCGATTCGCTCGACGAGCCCGGCGTCGTCGGTTGCCGACTCGTCCGCAGCCGCGTAGGCCTGCCGAAGAATGTCGGCGGCGAAGCCCTGTGGGGTCTGCACCGCCCGTAGACCCGCGCGGTCCGGGGTCCCGGTGACGATGCCGCCCTCGTCCACGCTCTTGATCGTGTCCGCGACCGGCAGCACCGGGACGACTGCGTCGGACCCGTTCCGCAATTCGGCCACTACCCGACGGATCAGCACGAGAGGAGTGAGCGAGCGCGCAGCGTCGTGAACGAGCACGTATCGGGCGTCCGCTGCCGAGTCCAGCCCCGCACGCACCGAATCCGTCCGTTCACGCCCACCGACCACCACTTCCACGCCGTCGGGCAAGCGCTCTTCGAGCGCGTGAACCATGTCGGCCGGCACCACAACGACAACACGGTCGACGACCTCTGATTCCAGGAGACCGTCGACCGCGCGTTCGAGCATGGTTTCACCGTCGAGATCGACGAATGCCTTGGGAATGTCTTCACCCAAACGCACCCCCCGACCAGCGGCGGGAACCAGAGCTACTACCGGACCATTCAGTTCGGTCACTTTGTGAATGCGCTGCTACGACGCAGCCGCGAGAACCTCGTCGAGGATCGTCTCGGCCTTGTCGTTGTCGGTTCCTTCTGCCAGCGCGAGTTCACCGACGAGAATCTGACGAGCCTTGGCGAGCATTCGCTTCTCGCCGGCCGAGAGTCCTCGATCCTGCTCACGACGCCACAAGTCACGAACGACCTCGGCAACCTTGTTCACGTCGCCCGACGCGAGCTTTTCGAGATTCGCCTTGTATCGGCGAGACCAGTTGGTGGGTTCCTCGGTGTGCGGGGCCCTCAGTACCTGGAAAACCTTGTCGAGGCCCTCCTGGCCGACGACATCCCTGACTCCGACATACTCCGCATTGTCCGCAGGAACCCGAACGGTGAGGTCGCCCTGTGCAACCTTGAGAACGAGGTATTCCTTCTGCTCACCCTTGATGGTGCGGGTTTCAATAGCTTCGATCAGCGCCGCACCGTGGTGGGGGTATACGACGGTGTCTCCGACCTTAAAAATCATCTGTCCCGTGCCCCTTTCGATCTTCCCAGTTTAACACGTGACCAAAACGACGTCGCACCAACGGTGCAGGTCAGGGGCACACCGAGGTGAGCGTAGGGGTTGACAGGGGCGCCGATACGTGCATCCCGGGTGCCCGAAACCGACCGTTCGGCAGCCCCGAACATGCACTCCCGCAAGCGTTGCGAGGGCGCCGCGCCATACCCCGAGGCACCCGAAGAGCAGGAGCTACGGCAGAACTACTACTCTGCCTAGTGGAGATCGAACCTGACGCCATGGAGGCCAAACCGTGACTGCTCTCGACAAGTCGACTCGCCGAGTCGCTACCGCCGTCGCTCTCGTCGCCGGCGGTGCTCTCACGCTGTCCGCCTGTGGCGCAGGACAGATCAGTCAGACCGCTACCCAGGTTGCGGCAGTGAACGGCAACACCGCAGAGGTCGGCCCGCTCGCGCTGCGCAACGTGCACGTCGTCTTCCCCAACTCCGAGGAATACAGCCTCGAACCGGGTGGCGACGCTGTCCTCGCGTTCAGTGCGATCAACGACAGCGAGAACACCCCGGAGAAGCTCACGGGTATTACCACCGACTTCGCCGGTTCCGTGTCGATCGCCGGCGAGGCCGGCACAGCCGACATCGCACCGCAGACCTCCCTCGGAGCCGGCACCTCCACGGAGGACGCATCGGGCCAGGCCGAGGCGGACGCGCAGAACGCGGGAAACGCAGACGCGCCGAGCGACCTGGTCCTCGTGGTGCTCGAAGACCTGAAGGAAGGCGTCCGGCCGGGCCTCACCATTCCGGTGACGTTCTCGTTCGCGAACGCCGGTGACGTCACGGTGTCCGTGCCGATCGATGCCGGTCATCACCTCGAGCGCAATGTGTCCGACAAGTCGCCCGTGGAAGCCGAAGGCGGACACTGAGCGCACCGTTAGCCGAAGGCGGACACTGAGCGCACCGTTAGCCGAAGGCGGACACTGAGCGCACCGTTAGCCGAAGGCGGACACTGAGCACACCGTTAGCCGAAGGCGGACACTGAGCGCACCGTTAGCCGAAGGCGGACACTGAGCACACTGCCGCCGCGAGCGATCGGTTTGTCGGTCGGTGTCTCTAGGCTGGCCGCGTGGCAACCAAGTTCAGGACCAGTTTTCGCTGTTCGTCGTGTTCGTGCACGGTTCCCAAGTGGGTAGGTCGGTGCCCCGAGTGCAGTAGCTGGGGCACGATGGACGAGGTCTCTGCAGCACCGGCGGTTACCAGCCGGCCCGGTGCGTCGTTGGCCCGTTCGGGCGCGGCCGCGGTCCTTCCCTCCACTCCTGCCACTCCGATCACCAAGATCGACGGAACGAGCACGCAGGCGAAGCCCACGGGTATAGACGAGCTCGACCGAGTCCTGGGTGGTGGCGTCGTCCCGGGCTCCGTGGTGTTGCTCGCCGGAGAGCCTGGAGTCGGGAAGTCGACCTTACTGCTCGAGGTCGTGCACCAATGGGCGCGGCGCGGCCCGGACGATCGTTCCCTTTATGTCACCGGTGAGGAATCCGCCGGTCAGGTTCGTCTACGAGCCGACCGCACCGGGGCCGTCCACGATCGGGTGTACCTCACCGCGGAGTCCGACCTCGCCACCGTCCTCGGACACGTCGAACAGGTTCGGCCCACTCTGCTGATCGTCGACTCGGTGCAGACAATGCTCGCCGCGGATGTGGACGGTGTCACCGGCGGCGTCACCCAGGTCAAGGCGGTCACCAGCGCCCTCACCTCCCTCGCCAAGGCGAGTGGGGTTCCAGTCCTGCTCATCGGCCACGTCACCAAGGACGGCGCTGTGGCCGGTCCGCGTTCCCTCGAGCATCTCGTGGACGTCGTTCTCCATTTCGAGGGCGACAAACACTCCACGTTGCGCATGATTCGTGGCGTCAAGAATCGTTTCGGGGCGGCAGACGAAGTGGGTTGCTTCGAACTGCGCGAGGACGGGATCGCCGGAATCAGCGACCCTTCCGGGCTCTTTCTTCACCACCGCGGTGAAGCCGTTCCCGGCACAGCGGTCACCGTCACGATGGACGGCAAGCGGCCGCTTCTCGGCGAGGTGCAGGCCCTCGTCGCAGCAACTTCCATGCCCGCTCCGCGGCGTGCGGTGAGCGGCCTCGACAGTGCGCGAGTCGCCATGGTCCTCGCCGTGCTCGAACGTCGGGGCCGGATCTCGCTCGCCAAGAGTGACGTCTATGCAGCAACGGTGGGTGGCATGCGCATGACCGAGCCGTCCTCGGACCTCGCGCTTGCTGTCGCTGTGGCCTCGGCGGTGAAGGATCGACCCGTTCCGGAGGCCACGATCGTCCTGGGTGAAGTCGGCCTCGCCGGCGAGGTACGTCGGGTCCCCGGCGTCGGCCGCAGGCTTTCGGAAGCCGCTCGCCTCGGATTCACCCGTGCGATCGTGCCGGCCGACTCCGGTGTGGCTCCGAAAGGGATGCGCGCCACCGAAGTCGAGAACCTCGGTGGCGCACTGCGAGTCCTCGGACTCCAGTAGCTCTCAGATCGAGGAGGCACCATCGCGTTGAGGCACCGTGCCGTCGACTAAATCCTTCACCTTCGCGAAGTGTTCGTCGGTGATGGTGAGAAACAGGGCCCGCGAGGTCCCCACGACGGTGTCGGGGTCTGCACCCGGCCCCTCCACGATCACGGCCTCGCCGCTGGTGTAGATCTTCCTTCGGACGGTTCCGTCCACACGCGCTCGCAGTTCGAGGACGGCGCCGAGTGGAATGGGACGCGCGAAGTCGATCTCCAGGTGCCCGGTGACCACGCGCTGGCCGTATGCCAGACAAGCCATGCCCTGCGCCTCGTCGAATGCGGTGGAGAAGATTCCGCCGTGAATGACGCCCGGGCCGCCTTGGTAGCGCTTCGCCACCTCGAGACGCCCCCACACCTCGAGTCCCTCGCCCGCGACGAAACTCATCGTCATTCCGGACGGCTGGTCGTCTCCACAGCCGAAGCATTTCGACCAGTGCTGCGGCAACGGACTGCCGGCTTCGGGAAAGTTGTCCGGACGCACCGGCACGATGACGTCGTCGGGCAAAGTCCAGGTACTACTCATGACTAGGTAATCTAATTGCGGGCCCGGCGGCGCCGCGCAACCGGACCCTGCAGAAAGTGACGTCGACCTCAGCAGGAGTTTCGCGATGAACGATGCCGAATCGTCGGCTGCGCTGCGCGAAACCATTGCCCGTCTCGCCCCCGGAACCGCCCTGCGTGACGGGCTCGAACGAATCCTTCGCGGTCGAACCGGTGCGCTCATCGTGCTCGGTTACGACGAGCAGATGGAAGAGCTGTGCGACGGCGGCTTCGAACTGGACGTCGAGTTCGCACCCACCCGACTCCGAGAACTGTCGAAGATGGACGGTGCCGTGGTGTTGTCCACCGACGGCTCGCGAATCGTCCGCGCCAACGTCCAACTGGTTCCCGACCCGAAATTGCCGACCGTCGAGTCCGGCACCCGGCACCGCGCCGCCGAGCGGACGGCAATGCAGACCGGGTATCCGGTGGTGTCGGTCAGCCAGTCGATGAGCATCGTGAGCGTCTATGCGAGCGGGATTCGACACGTGATCGACGGCTCGGCCACGATCCTCTCCCGCGCGAACCAGGCTGTCGCAACGCTCGAGCGCTACAAGGCACGGCTGGACGAAGTCACTCGGCAGCTGTCCGTCGTGGAGATCGAGGACTTCGTCACCCTTCGCGATGCGCTCACGGTCGTGCAGCGTCTCGAGATGGTTCGCCGTGTCTCCGTCGAGATCGAGCAGGATGTTCTCGAACTGGGCACCGACGGTCGTCAGCTCGCATTACAGCTCGAAGAACTGGTCGGCGACAACGACGTGTCCCGCCAGTTGATCGTGCGCGATTACCTGGCAGGCCGGGGGCCCGCATCGGCGACGGATGTGGACAACGCGCTCGCCGCGCTGGATGCGATCACGGACGCCGACCTGTTGGACCTCACCGTCCTGGCGCGCGCATTCGGTTATCCGGGAACGATAGAGGCACTCGAAGCGCCGATGAGCCCTCGCGGTTACCGAGTACTCACACGGGTTCCGCGATTGCAGTTCAACCAGATTCACCGTCTCGTCGGGTCGTTCGGAACCCTTCAGGGGCTGCTTGCCGCTACGGCCGCAGACCTGCAGTCGGTGGAGGGCATAGGCGGACTGTGGGCACGTCACATCCGTGAAGGTCTGTCCCGCCTGGCGGAGAGTTCGATCGCCGGCCCTTACGAGTGACCGCTGTCCACCACGGACACGAGCGCAACGCGAACAGCATCGAGGTGCTCGGCCATGGCTCGTGCCGCCGAGTCGTAATCGCCGGGTTCGATTCCGTCCACGATCCGCGAATGATCTTCGGCTCGTCGCGGGTGGCAACGGGTTTGCAGTGGCCAGATTCGACAACCGCGACCCAGGGAAATCGACCCGGATGCCCGACGCGGCCGAGAGCAACCCGATCGGAACCGTGTTCGCGGGCGCAAAACCGACTCCGTACACATCCGAGGAGTTGGTGGACGACGCGTTAGCGGTGCTCGACGAACTCGGATGGCAGCAGGCACACGTCTTTCGGACACTCCCTCGGCGGTGTCCTTGCACAGCGCTTGGCTCTACGCCACCCGGACCGAGTACTCACGACCACGACGTCCGCGTCACTTCCCAGCGACGTTTCCGGGCTTCGTGTGCTCCGCTACCTACGACCGGGGTCTGCTGACCAAACTCGCGCTCACCCGATTCCCGGACGGGCGGGAAGGCGACATCGAACCTGCGATGGCAGTCTGGCGGGGTCTTGCGGCACCGGACTACCCGTTCGACGAAGCAGGTCCGCGCGCCTGGGTCGAAGCCGCAGCCAACTCCGGACCACGCGACCAGAAGGCACAGAGCCACCAGATAGGCGCCAAATGGCACGGCCCGCGGCTGTGCGAACTGCGGAATCCGGTTCTGCCCGATCCATCGAAGGCGCTCGTCTTCGAGTGTTTCCGGGCGTAGGCCACGACATCCCTGCCCCGCTGTGGCAGACGGTCGCCGAGGATGTGAGTGCGCTGGCGATCAGCCGAAGTTGAACGGCTCGGGAGCACTGCGAAGCTGCCCGAGCTGACCGACGACGGTATAAGCACCGGGTCCGATCGGATCACGCTGCGGTTCGGGCTGTTCCAGGCAATCGGGAGCGGACGTCTTCGCCGACCACTTCACCGAGAACACCGCCTGCTCACCCGGAGCGAGAGTACGAAGGTCCGGTTCACCCTGCGGGAAACAGTCGATGTTGGACCACAGGCGCTGATTGCCGTCGAGGGTGTATACGAGCACCTGCTGCAGGCCGCTCCCCAAGTCTCGCTCGCACGGAGTGGTTCCGATATTGGTGATGACGGTGGTGAAGGTCGGCTCTTCCCCGGGCGCATAGTTCGGCTTCTCACCGGTCGCCTTGATGGCGAGCGACTGATCGGGGCACTGACCCGCAGGAACCGGCTCTGCGCTCGTCGACGAAGTGGACGACGCACCCGAGGAAGTCTCCGAGCCGCTGCTCGACTCACTCGAACCACTCGAGTCTCCGGCGCCGCCGGAACCCTCGCCTTCACTCTTGGCGTCCGACTTCTCGCTCGAGGTGGCGGGAGCCGAGGTCAACGACGACGTGGCCGCCGCAGCGCCCGTGTCCGGGTCGTCACCGCCCCCGCCCAACGAACGCAGCAACCACACCAGGAGTGCCACGACGACGACGCCGACACCGATCGCGAGTGCACGGCGGCGCCAGTAGATCTCGGGGGGCAACGGTCCATTAGGTTCGAGCACGACGTCAACGGTAGTTCGGTGTGCTCGACCTGTGGCTCACCAGGCACGGCGTGTCGCTCAGCCGACGGTCTCGCCGATGTCTCCCACCACGCCTTGAAGGTGCATTCTGCTGTCCGAGAGGTTGTATGTGACGCCTGCCACCGCGCAGGTTCCGTTCGCGATTCGCTCGGCGATGATTCGGGATCGCTGTTGCAGAAGCGAGGCCGTCTCGAGGGCGTGGCGTGCCACGAATTCGTCCGGGGTGGTCAAGCCTTCGTTTCGTCCCATCAGAATCGACGGGGCTACGCGCTCGACCAGGGTACGAATGAACCCGTTCGGAATATTGCCGTTGTCCAGTGCATCCATGGTGGCCTTCACGGCACCGCAGCCCTCGTGGCCGAGCACCACGATGAGCGGAACGTTCAGAATGTCCACCGCATACTCGATCGATCCGAGCACCGAATCGTCGATGGCCTGACCAGCGGTTCGGACGACGAACATGTCCCCCAGACCCTGATCGAAGATGATCTCGGCGGCGACGCGCGAGTCACCACAGCCGAACAGCACGGCGGTCGGGTGTTGCTCCTTGACGAGCTTCGCTCGGTCGGCGATCCCCTGGCTGGGGTGGATCGAAGCACCGTTGACGAAGCGGTCGTTACCCTGGCGCAGTGACTTCCAGGCCGATATTGGATTCGAGTTGGGCATGGGGCCATTGTGCACCCACCCGGTTTCGGCCGTTGGGCGAGCACATTACGTCTACCCGACGTAACCAGGAGAGAGAGTGTGAGAACAGGTGACGGTTGACGCGTCGGCCCTGATCGCGTGGTACGAAACCCACGCCCGCGACCTGCCCTGGAGGCGGGAAGATGTCACCGCTTGGCACATTCTGATGAGCGAGATCATGCTCCAACAAACCCCGGTGGCGCGGGTGGCTCCGACCTGGGAGGAGTGGGTCGAGCGTTGGCCCGTTCCATCCGCCATGGCCGCATCCAGTCAGGCAGACGTGCTGCGCGCCTGGGGCAGGCTCGGGTATCCGCGGCGTGCGATGCGGCTGCACGAATGTGCCGGGGTCCTTGCGACCCGTCATCAGGATCTGGTGCCCGACGACGTCGACACGCTGCTGGGTCTTCCCGGCATCGGCGCCTATACCGCTCGCGCCGTCGCGTGTTTCGCCTACGGACAGAAAGTTCCTGTCGTGGACACCAACGTGCGTCGTGTGGTCGCCCGAGCGGTGGACGGTTCCGCCGAGCCCGGAAATCCTTCCAACACCCGAGACCTCGCCGCCGTCGAAGCACTCCTGCCCCGAACCCGGGCCCGCGCCGCGACCTTCTCGGCCGCACTCATGGAACTGGGCGCAACGGTCTGCACGGCCCGCAAGCCCGCCTGCGAACGTTGCCCGCTTCCCGCGTGTGCGTGGACCGACGCGGGACGCCCCGAGTACACCGGCGAACGGCGCAAGGTGCAGAAATTCGCGGGCACCGATCGTCAGGTGCGCGGAAAGCTGATGGCAGTTCTGCGCGAAAGCGAAAGTCCGGTCGAACGGGCTCGCCTTGACACCGTCTGGCTCACCGACCCGGGCCAGCGCGACCGAGCGCTCGATTCGCTCCTCGTCGACGGCCTCGTGGAACAGACCGACGACGGACAGTTCGCGCTCGCCGGCGAGGCCTGAATCTCCCCACCCCTTGCTGACGAATGTCACACCGGTTCGCGTGAGTCGAACCGGTGTGACATTCGTCAGGGGTGGGGAAGGGGTTTCAGGCCGCGCAAGAAGTCTTCGACCACCTCGCGGTACCGGACAGGCTGGTCATCGTGGACCAGGTGACCGGCGTCGGTGATGCGTACGTACTGCGCCGACGCATGTTCGTCGGCCATGCGCCGCATCTGCCCGGCAGGCGTGATGGTGAACTCGCCTTCGATCAACAACGCAGGCACGTCCACCGCTTGCCACTGATCCCAGAAATGACGACCACCCCATTCCTCGGAGATGTCCCGGAATGTCGCAACGTCACCGTGCAGATACCAACCCCCGTCGCGCTTCTCGAACGCGTCCAGGAAGTAGCGTCCCGCGACCGGGCCGAAGTACTCGATCGCAGATTCCTCGGTCGGGAAAGGTTGCGGCCACTCCTCGATCATCGCGGCCCAATCCCGGGCCGTGCGACCACGAAAGTCGGGCGCCATGTCCTCGAGGACGAGCGCGCGCACCCGATCCGGGTGCGCCGCAGTGAACGCCCACGCGTGCAACGCACCCATCGAGTGCCCGATCACGATCATCGGTTTCCGGATCGATTCCACGTGAGCCGCCAGGTCTTCCACGAACGCCTCGGTGGTCAGTTCGCCCGGCTCGGGCCGCCCGTGCCCCGCCGCGTCGAACGTGTACACGTGCCCGTGCTCTCGGAGCCATGGAACCTGACGTCGCCACGTCTGCGCACTGCCCATCAACCCGTGCAGCAGCAGAATCGGCGAACCGCCCCCGCCCTCGTCGTGAAGTGCATGATCGTCCGACACGGCTGCCACGTTAGCGGAGTAGCCTCACCGACATGGCTGTCGTCAAGATCAACGCAATCGAAATCCCCGAGGGTGCAGGCGCCGAGCTGGAGAAGCGCTTCGCGAACCGCGCACATGCCGTCGAGAACTCGCCCGGCTTCCTCGGATTCCAACTGCTGCGCCCGGTCAAGGGCGAGAACCGCTACTTCGTGGTCACCCAGTGGGAGACGGAGGAAGCCTTCGAGGCGTGGCGTGACGGCCCGGCACGGGAGGCTCATGCCGGTGAGCGCCAGAAGCCCGTCGCCTCGGGTGCTTCCCTGCTCGAGTTCGAGGTCGTGCTGGACGTGGCCGCGAAGGCTTGATCACCACGAGCTCGTTGACACCGGCTACCCGCCGGTGTCAAAGTTCGCAGGACAAAGCGATTGTTCGGCAGGAATCCGGTGCAATTCCGGAGCGGTCGCGCCACTGAAAAGCCAGACACTGTCGGCCATCGTATGGACACCTAGGGGACGCGCAATCCCAGGAGGAACCACCCGTGGCACTCGCCTACTCTCCCGAGGCATCGGTCGACTCGACCAAACTGGCCGTCATCGCGTTCGCGGTCGTACTGCTCTCCATGCTCGCGCTGTACATAGTGGGATTCGATCAGGGTGCGGTCTCGCGCACCGGCATGTTCATGCACGAACTGATGCATGACGGACGCCACCTGATGGGCCTGCCGTGCCACTGACGACCGGTTCGCACATCGGCACCCAGTCGTTCACGAAGCTCCTCATCCGCGGCCTGCTGGCCGGACTGATCGCCGGAATCCTTGCCGGCGGCGTGGCATTCGTCCTCGGCGAGCCCCACGTGGACTCCGCGATCGCGCTCGAGGAAGCCCAGTCCGCGGCCGAGCCGCACGACCACGAAGCTGCAGGTGGGCATTCGCACGACGAAGAGGATGCCCTGGTCAGCCGAGACGGACAGAAGGGCGGCCTCTTCCTGGCCACCGCACTGGCCGGCCTTGCCCTCGGTGCCATCTACGCCGTCGTCATGCACTACGCACGTCGACTCACCGCACTGTCGGGAGCAGCCCTGGCTCTGACCCTGGCAGGTCTCGGCTGGCTAGCGATCGAAGCCGTTCCGTTCTTCAAGTACCCCGCAAACCCACCAGCGGTAGGCGACCCCGAGACCATCAACCAGCGCACGTGGCTGTGGCTTGCTGCTGTCGTGCTGGGACTGTTGGCGGTCGCGGTGGCCGTATTCGTGGCGGGGCGAGTGGCAGACCAGAACTTCGCCTCGGTACGGGTGATCGCGCCGGTCGCAGCGTTTCTGGTGGTCGTTGTCATCGGCTATGCGGCGCTACCGAGCATCAACGAAGTCGGCGAGGACTTCCCCGCCACTCTGCTGTGGGAATTCCGTCTCTCGTCTCTCGCAACCCAGGCCACGCTGTGGTTGGCACTGGGCGCCGCATTCGCGTTCCTCACCGACCGCGCCGCGAACCGAAAGCCGATTGGCTAGCACCTGAGTACGGGGTCCGATCGGCACCTCGGAGTGATGTGAGCAGGGCCCCTGCGCCGTGAGCATGAAGTGATCACACTTCGACCTCTCAGCAAGGGGCTTTGTCATGTCGGTGGTTCGAGAACAGCGCGTCACCCCACCCGCCTCGGTCGACCGGGCGTATTGGTTGCTCGCGCTTGCGCTCTCGGCAGGAGTTGTCGAAACGATCGCTCACGTGTCGACGGCCCTGCAAGAACCCGATGTGAACCTGTCGTCCGTCGGCTTGCAGGTCCTGGTCCGTCTCTCCGTGTACGCAGCGGTGTTGGTCGTGATGGGCCGACTTCGAGCGGGCGAGGGTTGGGCGCGAATCGTCCTCGTCGTAGGACTCGGCACGGCCGGAATCGCTTCGCTCGTGTCCGAGCCCCTCACCTGGATGCTGTCGGGCAATTCGCTCCCCGAACTCACCCTGTACAGCGCCGTGATTCTCACTGCACGAACCGTTCATCTCCTTGCCGTGATCACGGCGATCGCCTTGATGCTCACGCCGAGCTCCGGACGGTTCTTCGGCCGTCACATCCAGACCGCGCCGAATCAGCGCCACCGCAGAAGGGCCGCGGCGTAACGTCTGAAAGAACGGGCAATTGCTCGACACCCACCCTCCAGGGGGCACGTATGGATCTGGCATATACGCCGAACCGGCATCTCACCGACACCATCGGCATCACGCTCGCAGCAGTTGGTGCCGTTCTCCTGGCACTGCTCACGCTCTACCTGGTCGGATTCGATCAGGGGGCCATTTCTCGCAGCGGCATGTACCTCCACGAACTGATGCACGACGGCCGCCATCTGATGGGCCTGCCCTGCCACTGACCCGGTGAGCGCGTGCCGCTGACACCCCCGAGCGGAGCACCAAATGGGTACCCAGTCCACCCGAGCCGGATTCGACTCGGTGTCCGATCGCGTAGCCGAATACAACCCCGTACGAGGCGAATCACTCGACTCCCCATACGAACTGTCCAACTCCTCCTTCGAAGCTCTGCGGCATGTACTTCACGACGTCGGTGGACAACCCGCCCTGCCCGTCGAGTACAAGGAGAAGGTCGAGGAGACCTGGGAAATGAACACCTACGTCACCTGTGAATGTTTGGGGTGGCGCGGCGTGTGGAATTCCGAGGAGCGACGACGGGCCGAGAACGACCTCGGCGCCACGCTGTACTTCGGGCTGCCCTATTACGCACGGTGGATCACCGTAGCCGCGAAAACGCTTGTCGCAAAGGGATTCATCACACCCGACGAGTTGTCCGCGAAGCTCGACGACGTGCGCGCCAGAATGCGCGAGGCGAAGCAATGAGAAACTTCGAGATCGGTGATCGGGTCAGGGTGCGCGAATCCACGTCGATGTTCCACACCCGAACGCAGGCGTTCATCAGAGGTCATACCGGCGTGATCGTGGAACACCGACCCGCATGGGTCATTCCCGAAGACGAAGCCTGGGGTCGCGACGACGGAAGGCAGGAGCCGTTCTACGTCGTCCGATTCCTGCAGACCGACCTGTGGGATCGGTACACCGGATTCGACGGCGACACCCTGGAAACCGAATGTTCCGAACGTTGGCTGGAGGCGGCCCCATGAGCGATGAACATGGCGATCACACGCCTATTCGAGAATCGGAGGAGATAAGCGAGTTCGAAGTCCTCGAAGCGGCGATCCGCGAGTTGTCGATCGAGAAAGGATTGTTCTCCTCGGAAGACCACCGGATGTTTCTCGAATGGGCAGAATCGGTGGGGCCCTCCGGCGGCTCGCGACTCGTCGCGAAATCGTGGGTCGACCAGGAGTTCAAGAAGCGGCTCCTCGAGGACGGCACCGAGACGTGCAAGGAGGTCGGAATCGACTGGCGGGATCCGACCGGTTCCGGCACACCGAGCGACTACACGTACTTCTACGTCCTCGAGAACACCCTGACCGTGCACAACGTGATCGTGTGCACGCTGTGTTCGTGCTACCCCCGGCCCGTCCTCGGTATGTCGCCCGACTGGTACCGAACACCCAATTACCGCCGCAGGATGGTGCGGTGGCCGCGTGAAGTCCTCGCCGAGTTCGGGCTACACATGCCCCCGGAAGTCGAAGTCCGCGTGCACGACTCGAACCAGAAGTCACGATTCATGGTGATGCCTATGCGCCCCGAGGGAACCGACGGCTGGAGCGAGGACGAACTCGCCCAGATCGTCACGAGAGACACGATGATCGGAGTGGCACTGCCCCGGACGGATTGGACGGCGCAGAAGCCACCGTCGGAGATCAACGGAGGTGCAGCGTGACGAGGACGGAACATTCCAGAACCGAGGGCTACCGCGTCCTTTTCGACGCTCTCCCACCCGATGAGGTACGCACCGACACCGGGCTCACGGGCCGGGATCGAAAGCCTGCCCCTTGGGAGGGGAGCATGCAGGCTGTCTGCGAATGTCTGTCCTGGCGCGGTGCGTGGGACAACCTCGACCGCCGAGGCACCGAGGACGAACTCGGCGAAACCGTCTACCGAGACTTTCCCGTCCACACCAGGTCCGTCGTCGCGACGACCCACGAGCTACTCGACCGTGGCGTCGTCAGCGAGGCCGAACTGCTCCGCAAGATGCGTGAGATTCGCGACCGATGGACCCGGGACTGATCACAACTCTTCGATCGTGATCAACCCGTCCTGCAGTGCCCGCACGAGCAGAGCAGTCTTGGTGGTGGCCGGTCGACCGGCAGCAGCATACTTGTCGCGAATCCGCACCAGATGCGTGTTCACCGTGCCCTGGGCAATGTAGAGCCGCCGAGCTACCTCGACCTTCGACTCACACCGCAACCATTCACGAAGCACCTCGATCTCCCGATGAGACAAGGCTGCCTGACTGTATACCTGTACGTTCTCGACAACGGCACTCATTGTGAAACCCCCTCTTGTTAAGCCCCGACCCGGCCGAACAAACAAGAAGTTATCAGGTGCCACCGACACATTTACCCGGAACACCTGGTTTACGCAGCGTGCAGCTTCCGGTTAGCTACTCAAACAATCAACTTTCCAGTGCTGCATCCAACGAGATCTCGACACCCGTGAGCGCTTTGCTCACCGGGCAGGAATCCTTGGCTGCCTGTGCAGCTTTCGCGAATCCGTCCGCATCGAGACCGTCCACCTCACCGCGCACGATCAGCTTGATCCCAGTCAGCTTGAATCCAGGATCGTCCGGACCGAGCGAAACTTCCGCCTTCACCTCGAGGCTCTGCGGTGTGCCACCGGCCTCGGCGACCAGCGCCGACAGCTGCATCGCGTAGCACGACGAATGTGCGGCCGCGATCAACTCCTCTGGACTGGTGGTGCCGCCGGCGTCCTCCGCCGCACGCTTGGGGAAGGACACGTCGAAGGTGGCCACACCCGAACTGGACAGTTCGACCTGCCCACTCCCTTGCTCGAGGCTTCCGTTCCAAGCGGTCCGTGCGGTCCGTGTGGGCATCGCGCTTCCTCATTCCTGATCGACCGAAGAGAATTCTGTCCACCCCGAAACGTACTCGCTCGCACCGCCCCTGCCCACCCGCCCAAGCTCCCCGCCTGTCTCACTTCTCGTGCCGCGCGGCGAGTCGGAGGGCTCGATCCCGCACTGCTTCTCGCACGCACGCGGGGGCTACAACCTCACAGTCCTCGCCGTACAGCCACACCGTGTTGAGGGCATGCACGAGGTCCCCGAATTCGGCCTCCACCACGCTCCATCCGTCGTCTGCCTCCGCGTTCGAAAGAATTGCCACCGTGGTGTTCAGCATCGCCCTCACTCTGGTGGTTCGCACCCGCAGCACCGCTGTGACGAAGTTCCGCGTCGATCGAAACTTTTCACGACGGGACGCCCACAGGGCCCGCAGATCCACGTCCTTCGGCCGGTCGGCCGGTTCGTCCAGCATTGCGACATCGGACATCCTGGAGAGACGGTAAGTGCGATCCTGCCCGTCGTGCAATGCGACGAGGTACCAGTACCCCGCGGCATTCACCAGCCCGATCGGATCCACGACGCGAACGGCAGGCGCCTTGTCGCGGGGCGCGTACGTCGTTCGGATGCGGCGGCCCGCAAACACCGCCTGTTGGACCACCGGTCAGCCCGGTGAGATCGGTCGTGAAGCCCGGGAGCAGTTCGAAACCACCATCACGGCCACGCTCGGCGTAGACCGGGATGCCTGCCGTGGACAACGCCTCGATATCGCGCAACACCGTCCGCGGCGACACTTCCAACTCCCTCGCGAGCTCCGACGCCGACATGCGGCCACGATTGCGCAGCAGGAGAACCAACGAGAGGAGACGATCGGCGCGCATGCAAGAAGTCTTCCAAAGATATATGACAGAAGGTGTCATATATCTGGTCGAGAGTGAACGTCATGACCAACACAGCGACACACACGGATCCTCGCCCCCTCTACCGTGACGCCCTCACGTGGGTGTCCGAACTGATCGACGAAGTGGCAGCCGACCAACTCACCCTTCCCACTCCCTGCACCGAGTTCGACGTTCGCAGACTGCTCGGCCACCTCGTCGCCACCGTCGAACGCGCGCGTGTGATCGGCGCCGGCGGAGAGCCCGCCACCATCCCACTGGTCCTCACCGACATCCCGGACGACGGCTATGGCAACGCTTACCGGGCTGCGACGGATCGGATGTGGTCCGTGTGGAACGACGACACCCTGCTCGACACCGAAGTGACTCCTCCGTGGGGTGCCGTTCCCGGCCGAGGCGCCATCGGCGGCTACCTCAACGAGACACTCGTGCACGGCTGGGATCTCGCGGTCGCCACCGGACAGAATGCCGAAGCAGCTCCGGAACTGGCGGAGGCCGCGTTGTCGATGGCCCGTGCCATGATTCCCGCTTCGCCACGCGGTGGCGACTTCATCCCCTTCGACGAGGTCGTCGAATCCTCGGTAGACGCCGGCCCGACCGAACGCCTGGCGAACTGGTCCGGCCACAGCCGTAAGACCTCACCGGGGCAGTGAACGCTCCACGACTGCCGCAACGAGACGGTCGAAATGCTCCTCGTCGTGCAGGTCGGGAAGGGTCAGCCGGTCGACGATCATCCAGTTGAGAGCCGAGTACAGCAGTTCGACCGTGACTGAGTCGCCCGGCATACCCGATGTCAGGTGATTTTCGATGTTGAGATCGAGGTCGGCCCGTACCCGTTCACCGAGAACACGGCGCAGTTCCGGCCGGCGCGTGGCCTCCAGCCTGAGCTCGAGCAACGCGAGGAAGCCTGTTCGGAACGTCGCGACCCTCGTCACGGTTTCCCGCATCAGCTTCGTCAGGTGGGCGACGTCGTGCTCACCGTTCGCCAGATCGGCGAACACCGCGTTCTCCGGCACGAGACGCTCGTAGATTCGCCCACCCGCCTGGGTCAGCAGATCGTCCCGGTTCGCGAAATAGTTGGAAGCCGTTCCATTGGGCACAGCGGCACGTGCATCGACTGCACGGAAGGTGAGCCCGCGGGCCCCCTCGTCAGCCAGCACCTCGATGGCCGCATCCACAAGCGCTGCTCTACGTTCCGGGTTTCGACGCACTTGACACCACTCCATCCGTAGTACATCGTCGAACTACATTCAGAGTACTACGAACGGAGTGGTCATGCGAAAGCTCGTGTACTACGTAGGCACAACCCTCGACGGCTACATTGCCGGACCGCACGAACAAGTCGAGTTCTTTCCCGTGTCGGATCAGATGACCACCTGGATCAACGAGCGCTACCCCGACACCGTGCCTACCCATCTGCGGGCGCCGTTCGGCCTGTCCGACGCCGAGAACCAGGCGTTCGATACGGTCGTCATGGGCCGCGGCACGTACGACCCTGCACTCACCATCGGAATCACGAGCCCATACGCCCATCTTCGGCAGTACGTGGTGTCGAATACCCTCGGCGATTCGGACGACCCTGCCGTCACCGTCACGACCGATCCGTTCGAGTTGATACGCACGCTGAAGAAAGAGCCAGGATTGGACATCTGGCTCGCAGGCGGGGGCAAACTCGCGGGAGCCCTTCTCGGGGAGATCGACGAAATGATCATCAAGCGCTACCCGGTAGTCGCAGGATCGGGACTATCCGTGTTCGACGGCGACTTCGATCCCACCGTGTTCCACCCGACCAGGTCGGAACATTTCGACAATGGCGCAGTGGTCACCTGGTTCAGCCGTACCTGACCATCGGCGGGACAAAGAAAAGCGGGCCACCAGCGTGATGCTGGTGGCCCGCACTTCGTTGCCTGGTGTCAGGACTCCTGGTTACCGTTGCCTTCACCCTCGCCCGAAGTACTCGACAGCACGGTCTCCGGTGAGTCCGGAACCTCGACCGGCTTGTCGCTCGGCGAGAAGGTGAACTTGGCGTCCTCCCCCTGCCCTTCGCCGTCCCAGTTCTCGACGTCGACCAGCACGATCTGACCGGGGCCGATCTCGCCGAAGAGAATCTTCTCCGACAGTTGGTCCTCGATCTCGCGCTGGATGGTGCGACGCAGCGGCCTGGCACCGAGCACCGGGTCGAAACCGCGCTTCGCGAGCAACGACTTGGCCTTGTCGGTGATCTCGATGGCCATGTCCTTGTTCTTCAGGGCAGTCTCGACGCGGGTGATCATCAGGTCCACCATCTCCACGATCTGCTCCGTGGTGAGCTGGTGGAACACGACGATGTCGTCGATACGGTTGAGGAACTCGGGACGGAAGTGCTTCTTCAGCTCGTCGTGCACCTTGAGCTTCATCCGCTCGTAGTTCGACTCGTCGCCCTTGCCCGTCGTGAACCCGAGGCCCACCGCCTTGGAGATGTCCGAGGTACCGAGGTTCGAGGTGAAGATGAGGACCGTGTTCTTGAAGTCCACGGTACGTCCCTGACCGTCGGTGAGACGGCCGTCCTCGAGGACCTGCAGGAGGGTGTTGTAGATCTCCTGGTGGGCCTTCTCGATCTCGTCGAACAGCACGACGCTGAACGGCTTGCGGCGCACCTTCTCGGTGAGCTGACCGCCCTCTTCGTAGCCGACGTACCCAGGAGGGGCACCGAACAGCCGCGAAGCGGTGAAGCGGTCGTGGAACTCGCCCATGTCGATCTGGATGAGTGCGTCGTCCTCGCCGAACAGGAAGTTGGCGAGCGATTTCGCGAGCTCCGTCTTACCGACACCGGAGGGGCCGGCGAAGATGAACGAACCGGACGGACGCTTCGGGTCCTTCAGTCCGGCACGCGTGCGACGGATGGCCTTCGCGACCGCCTTGACCGCATCTTCCTGACCGATGATCCGCTTGTGCAGCTCCTCCTCCATACGGAGCAGACGAGTGGTTTCCTCCTCCGTGAGCTTGAAGACGGGGATACCGGTCCAGTTGCCGAGGACCTCGGCGATCTGCTCGTCGTCGACCTCGGCGATGACATCCAGGTCACCGGAACGCCATTGCTTCTCACGCTCGGCGCGCTGGGCGACGAGGGTCTTCTCCTTGTCACGCAGGTTCGCGGCCTTCTCGAAGTCCTGCGCGTCGATCGCGGATTCCTTCTCGCGGCGCGCGTCGGCGATTTTGTCGTCGAATTCGCGCAGGTCCGGCGGAGCCGTCATCCGGCGAATGCGCATCCGCGCACCTGCCTCGTCGATGAGGTCGATCGCCTTGTCCGGCAGGAAGCGGTCGTTGATGTAGCGATCCGCAAGCGTCGCCGCCGCGACGAGCGCACTGTCGGTGATGGACACTCGGTGGTGCGCCTCGTAGCGGTCGCGCAGACCCTTGAGGATCTCGATGGTGTGATCGACCGAGGGCTCACCGACCTGCACCGGCTGGAAGCGACGCTCGAGCGCGGCGTCCTTCTCGATGTACTTGCGGTACTCGTCGAGGGTGGTCGCACCGATGGTCTGCAACTCGCCACGGGCGAGCTTCGGCTTGAGGATCGAAGCCGCGTCGATGGCGCCCTCTGCAGCTCCCGCACCCACGAGCGTGTGCAGCTCGTCGATGAACAGAATGATGTCGCCGCGGGTGTTGATCTCCTTGAGGACCTTCTTCAGGCGCTCTTCGAAATCACCGCGGTAACGGCTGCCGGCCACGAGCGACCCGAGGTCGAGCGTGTAGAGCTGCTTGTCCTTGAGGGTCTCGGGCACCTCACCGTTGACGATGGCCTGGGCCAGGCCCTCGACGACAGCCGTCTTACCGACACCGGGTTCACCGATGAGGACGGGGTTGTTCTTGGTGCGGCGCGAGAGCACCTGCATGACGCGCTCGATCTCCTTCGAGCGGCCGATGACCGGGTCCAGCTTGCCTTCGAGAGCCGCCTGGGTGAGGTTGCGACCGAACTGGTCGAGGACCAGCGACGTGGACGGCGTGCCGGCCTCGCCGCGAGCACCGCCCGCCTCGGTCGGCTCCTTGCCCTGGTAGCCGGACAACAGCTGGATGACCTGCTGACGAACCCGGTTCAGGTCTGCGCCGAGCTTGACGAGAACCTGGGCCGCGACGCCCTCACCTTCACGGATGAGGCCGAGCAGGATGTGCTCCGTGCCGATGTAGTTGTGTCCGAGCTGCAGCGCTTCACGCAGGCTGAGCTCGAGGACCTTCTTGGCGCGCGGGGTGAAGGGGATGTGACCGGACGGGGCCTGCTGACCCTGACCGATGATCTCTTCGACCTGGCTGCGCACTCCTTCGAGGGAGATGCCCAACGACTCCAGCGACTTGGCGGCGACACCCTCGCCCTCGTGAATGAGGCCGAGCAGGATGTGCTCCGTACCGATGTAGTTGTGGTTGAGCATCCTGGCTTCTTCTTGAGCCAGGACAACAACGCGCCGTGCGCGATCGGTGAACCTCTCGAACATCGCTCTCCCTCACACTTTCCGACGACCGATCACGAGACCGGATGTCTCGTCCCCGTCCGCCGCGTTTCGCTCCGGCACAAGTGGCGGATGGCGCCGAACCTCTGCAGGTTCCACGACCTCACTCGATACTCTAGTGGGAGCGCCATTCGGCCGGTGCCCCTCCACCCGGATCGGTGAAGGTTCGAATCCGTTCACTCTGCATAACGTCGCAGCTAGCGCAATCGTTTCCGCCTCCCTGTACGCCGGGAGCGAACAGGTCTGCAAGTGCCGTGATCGCGGCCCCGAGCGGGTCGGTACGGTACCGCTCGAACGCAACGACCATCACCTGACGACAACGTCCATCCACTTCACGACAAGGAACCGCACATGCCCCTGGTGACCACTCGTTCGAATTTCAGGGGAATCGTCGCCGCGGCCGCGGTTCTGTCCGTCGCAGCTCTCGCAGGGTGCGGCGACTCCGACACCACGGAACCGGACGGCGCCGCTGCCACGTCTGCGCCAGGAGGAGAGGGTGTCGAAGCGTCACCCGCTTTCGAAGGCGTGGATCCGTGCAGCCTCGTCCCCGCCGAGCGCGCGGCAGAAGCTGCAGGAGATTCGGAGATTTCCGCCGAACGTTCACCGCAGGATTCACCGGACATCATCGGTTGTGATTGGGGTGGCTTCGGTGAAGGGAGCGCAAGCCTCGCAGTCATGCTCGGTGGCGACCTGGGCATGGAATACGAGTCGATCGGGGAGGTCGACGGTAAAAACATCGAACTGATGAGCGGCACACCCGGCAACTGCGCGGTCCAGGTTCAGTACAGCAACGAGCGCACCCTGCTCGTCTCGGTCGTCCCGACCGGCGAAGCAAAGGCTTCGGACCACCCGGACCCGAACCGGAAGTGGTGCGATCAGGCCGCCGACCTCGCTCGCATCGCCGATTCGAATCTCGACTGGGACTGAGGCCTACGGCCCTGTGAATGGTTGGCGAGTGTCCGGACTCGCCAACCACTCACGGGCGTAGCAGATGAATCGAAAGAAATCAGAAGACAGTTAACTTTCAGCTTCGACTGGATGCTGTCAGTTGGCGTTGTTGTATGCCTCGATAATTTCCGCGGAGATCCGCCCGCGTGCCGAAACTTTCTTGTTGTTCTTTCGCGCCCACTCGCGGATGGCCGCACTCTGCTCACGATCGACGGATACCCGCGATTTACCGGTGGCCGCCGGTACTGTTGCACGTCCACGCTTTCGTGCGGTTACCTTGCGCGCGTTCGAAACCCACACCTCGAGTTCCTCGCGCAGTTTTGCTGCATTTTCGGACGAAAGGTCGATCTCGTAGTGCGCGCCGTCCAGCCCGAACTCCACGGTCTCGTCTGCAAACTTGTCCTGGTCGACGTCATCGATCAACGTCACTGTGACCTTCTTGGCCATGGGATGTTATTCCTCTCGAATGAAACGGCATGACACTGTTGCGACGCGAGCTGTACCCGTGCGCAACCTTACCCCGATACCCGAGTTCGAGAATACCCAGAAAATGACGAAAAAGTCAGATGTGAATCAGTCCAACGTACTGAATGCGAAAAATCAGCGCGCACCAGGTCGAACAATGGGGAACAGAATTGTTTCGCGGATACCCAATCCGGTCAGCGCCATGAGAAGTCGGTCGATTCCCATTCCTGTCCCCGTCGTCGGCGGCATTCCCTGCTCCATCGCGGCCAGGAAGTCCTCGTCGAGAACCATCGCCTCGTCGTCTCCTGCCGAAGCCAACCGCGCCTGATCGACGAAGCGCTCACGCTGGATGACCGGATCCACCAGCTCGGAGTAGCCGGTCGCGAGTTCGAACCCGCGCACGTACAGGTCCCACTTCTCGGTCACACCCTTCTTGCCACGGTGATCGCGCGTGAGCGGGGAGGTCTCGACGGGAAAGTCACGCACGAACGTGGGCGCGAAGAGCTGATCACCGCACTGGTGCTCCCACAGCTCCTCGACCAACTTGCCGTGCCCGTATCCCTTGCCCTCCGGGATCTCGAGCCCGACCTTCGCGGCGAGTTCTTCGAGTTCGGCGACAGTCGTCTCGGGGGTGACCTCGACACCGATCGCCTCGGACAGGGAGGGGTACATCTCGAGGGTCTTCCACTCGCCGCTCAAGTCGTACTCGGTGCCGTCGGCGAGCATGACGACCTGCGTTCCGAACGCCTCCTGTGCAACCTCCTGGACCAATTCGCGGATCATCACAGCCGAGTCGTCGTACGTGCCGTAAGCCTCGTAGGTCTCGAGCATCGCGAACTCGGGCGAGTGTGTGGAATCGACACCTTCGTTGCGGAAGTTCCGGTTGATCTCGAAGACCTTCTCGATGCCGCCGACGACGCAACGCTTGAGGAAGAGCTCCGGCGCGATCCGGAGGTACAGGTCCATGTCGAGTGCGTTCGAGTGCGTGACGAACGGCCGGGCCGCCGCGCCACCGTGCAGGGTCTGCAGCATCGGGGTCTCGACCTCGAGGAACCCGCGACGCTCGAGCGCGTCGCGCAACGCGCGCACCACTGCCACTCGCTTGCGGGCGTTCTCTCGTGCCTCGGGGCGCACGATCAGGTCGGCATACCGCTGACGAACTCGGGACTCCTCGTTCATCTCCTTGTGCGCGACCGGCAGCGGCCGCAGGGACTTGGACGCGATCTGCCAGGAATCGGCCATCACGCTCAGCTCGCCACGACGGGAGCTGATCACCTCACCGTGGACGAACACGAAGTCACCGAGGTCCAGATCGGCCTTCCATGCGGCGAGGGCTTCTTCGCCCACGCCTGCCAGGCTGATCATGGCCTGCAGCTGGGTGCCGTCACCTTCCTGCAGGGTCGCGAAGCACAGCTTGCCGGTGTTGCGCATGAAGATGATGCGTCCCACGACGCCGACCTGGTCGCCGGTTGCCGTGTCGGCTTCCAGTTGGGGGTACTTCGCGCGGATCTCGGCCAGCGAGTGGGTACGCGCCACCGACACCGGGTACGCCTCGCGCCCCTCGGCGAGAAGGCGCTCCCGCTTCTCCTGCCGGATGCGGAGCTGCTCGGGGGTGTCGTCGACTGGCTGCGCTGCTACTTCACTCACGGGGAACCAGCCTAATACCTGCCGGTAGACGAGCCGAGGTCACCCGTGACGGCCGGCGTTCGTGAGCGTCAGTGCGCGGCCACCGTCGTCAGTTCGCGAGTGCAGTGCGCGGTAGCGACGAGGGCCCCGACCAGACCGGCGGCCTTGATCGCCCGGTAACCACCGACGAGGTCGGTGGCATTACGGAGACCGAGTTGCTGCAGCGACGCAGCCGCAAGACTGGAGGTGTAGCCCTCGGAGCACACGATGACCCACTCGACGTCGTGATCCACGGCCATCGCGAGCCGCGCACTGCTGGCCGGATCCAGACGCCATTCGAGCACGTTCCGCTCGATGGCCAGAGCCCCCGGCAGCGTCCCCTCACGCTGCCGCTGCGCCTGCGGGCGAATGTCGACGACGACCGCCCCGCGCGCCAGTGCCTCGGTGAGCTGGAACGCGTAAATCCGGTCGATACGTGACCGGGCTTCTTCGAGCATGTCCTCGATGGTCATTTCGTTGCTCCCTCGGGGACGTGAGTGAGTTCGGTGCGGGTGCGACGCAATGTGCGGTGCGGGGTCACCTCGTAGTAGGACATGGCCGTGAGCGGCGGCGAGTACGCGTGGACGCTCAGCGTCGGGGTGACCTGAGTCGATTCGGGGGCACGCACCACGTCGTGCACCCAGCCGAGCGGAAAGGCCGCCTGGTCGCCGGTGTCGAGAGTTCGTCGGCGAAGCTGATCGCCGACCCAGCGGTACTCGGCGAGAGCGCCACTCAGGACGGTGAGAGCCCCGAAAGACCCTGCATGGTCATGCAATTCGGTGTTCCGCTCGGGGACCCAGCTGATCAGCCAGACGTCCAGATCATCGTCGGAGTACAGGCGCGAGGACCAACGATCGTCCTCGGGCCAGACGCCGGGGAGGCGGTCGTCGTAGCGGCCGTCGAGTACCTCGGCAGCGCCTTGATCGGTGATGCGCAGCAGGTCGACCGGGCGCAGACGGGTAGGCGCAGACGCAGAAGAAGAATATGTAGAGAGCACGGATGAGACTCCAGGAGTGTGAAAATTGGTCGAGGCAGCGTTCAGCCTCGACAACACTCCTGAGCACCCGCGACAAAGTTCACGCCGAAGATTCTGACACAACTCTCGCCCGAGCGGAACCCCCGGCTACTGACCCGCAGCCCGTCGACCAGGACCGCGACGCGTTTGATTGCGCTCGAACACCAACCGCAGACCGTCCAGGGTGAGGTGGCGTTCGTAGTGCTCGACCGTCTCGGACTCGGGGATCACGAGTGGGGCGGTGTCCCCGGTCGCAATGACCGCAACGTCGGGGCCGGCGAAGGCCGGAAGCTCCGCACGCACTCGACGCACGAGCCCGTCCACCATTCCCGCGAAACCGAAAACCGCGCCCGATTGCATGCATTCGACGGTGTTCTTACCGACGACGGACCGGGGACGCACCAGTTCCACTTTCCGTAACGCTGCGGACTGGGCGGCCAGGGCATCGTGGGAGATCGTCAGCCCGGGTGCAATCGAACCCCCGAGGAACTCACCCTTGTCGGATACGACGTCGATGCAAGTCGATGTACCGAAGTCCACGACGATCGCGGCCGTGCCGTACAGATGATGGGCGGCAAGACTGTTCACGATTCGGTCCGCACCGACCTCCTTGGGGTTGTCCACCAGGAGCGGAACACCGGTTCGCACACCGGGTTCCACCACCACGTGCGGAACATGACCCCAGTACCGGTCCAGCATCACGCGGATCTCCCGAAGGACTGCCGGCACCGTGGACAGCGCGGTCACCCCGAGGATCTGTTCGGTGTGTGGCCCTAACAGGCCGCGGAACTTCAGAGCCAACTCGTCCGCGGTCATACGGGAATCGGTACGCATCCGCCAGTCCTGCACCAACCGCGCGTGCTCACCGAATCCCGTGAAGAGACCGAGCACCATGCTGGTGTTTCGGACGTCGACGGCCAGCAACATGGTCAGACCAGGCTGGATTCGCGCGGGGCGTCGAGCTCGGAGAGCATGCGGGGAGTCACCAGGCCGGACCCCTCCGGCGCGTGCGCGGGATCGGATCCCAACTCGACCTGCTTGTTGTCGGAGTCGACGAACACGACGCGGGGCTGGTACTCGCGCACCTCCTGCTCACTCATCACTCCGTACGCGATGAGGATGACGAGATCGCCCGGCTTGACCAGATGTGCTGCAGCACCGTTGATCCCGATGACTCCACTACCGCGCTCACCGGCAATGACGTACGTCTCGAGGCGGGCCCCGTTGTCGATGTCGACGATGCACACCTGCTCCCCCTCGAGAAGATCGGCGGCGTCCATCAGGTCTTGATCGACGGTGACCGAACCCACGTAGTGCAGATCGGCGTGAGTAACGGTGGCGCGATGGATCTTCGACTTCATCATGGTGCGAAACATGTTGTGGTCCTTACTGGTTTCTATCGGGAGAGCAGATCGTCGGCAGATGCCTGAATGGGGTCCGTGTCGCGTTCGAGAAAACCCGTTCCCACCGCGACGCCGACGTTGTCGATCAGTCGTGTGGAGCCGATGCGCGCCGCGACCAGGAGGCGACCGTCGCCACGCTCCGGCGGCTCGCCGAGGTCGACCCCTCGCACCTCGAGATAATCGATCTCGAGCTCCGGCACGGCGGCGAGAACTTCCCGTGCCGTCGCGACGATCGAGTCCGGCCCACCCGCCGCGGCATGCGCGCCCGCGATGAGAGCCGCAGACAACGCGGTGGCAGCTTCGCGGTGAGCATCGTCGAGGTAGCGGTTGCGGGACGACAATGCGAGTCCGTCGTGTTCGCGCACCGTGGGGACACCGAAGATGTCGACGTCGAAGTTCAGGTCCCGCACCATCTGCTGGATGAGAATCAGTTGCTGGTAGTCCTTTTCGCCGAACACGGCGAAGTTGGGAGCCACGATCTGCAGCAGCTTCGCGACCACGGTGAGCATGCCGGAGAAGTGCGACGGCCGGGAAGCGCCTTCCAGTTCACTGCCCAGCGGGCCCGGATGAATCGTGGTCCGCGGACCTGCCGGGTACATCTGCGCCGCGGTCGGGACGAACGCCAATTCGACGCCGGCCTCGCGCAGCAGTTCCAGATCCGCGTCCACGGTGCGCGGGTACGCGTCCAGATCCTCGCCGGGACCGAACTGCAAGGGGTTCACGAAGATGGACACCACGACCACGGCACCGGTGATCTTCGCCTGCTGCACCAGTTCCAGATGTCCGGCGTGCAACGCCCCCATCGTCGGGACCAGCGCCACCTTCCTGCCGACGCCGCGCAGCGCTTTCGTCACGCGATGCAGCATCTGCGGGTCGTGATGCACGGTGAGTTCACCGCGTGTGTATCCGCCCTGAAGATCACTCACAGGACTCACCTCCACTCTTCATATCCGTTCGTGTTCCCAACAGGTCGATCATGTCCTGGTCGGCGCGCACGCGCTGTGCGGAACGGAGCGACAGCGCCCGATACCCCTCGGCGATGCGTGGGTCGACGTCCGACAACGACTTCAAGTGCGTCGAGACGGCCTCCACGTCTCCCCTCGAAACCGGCCCGGTGAGGGCTGATGGTCCGCGGCGCAACACGTTGTCGAGTGCCGCGGTCAGGAGCGGGGAGATGACCCGTTCGGCAACGCCACCCGGCTCGTCCCCGACCAACTCCTGCCCCAGCAGTTCCTGGCCTTCGAGCGCTACACGCAAAGCCTGCACGGCATCCGCGACGAGCGTCACCAAGTGGTTACTACCGTGCGCCAGTGCCGCGTGATAGAGGGGACGCATTCCCTCGGCCACGCGAACCGGCTCGCCACCGATCTCGAGGACCAGGGACTGGGCGATGGCGTATCCGATGTCGTCGGCCGCGGTGATCCCGAAGCAGGCGGAAGACAGTCGTGCCGTGTCCTCGTCGTGGCCGGTGAACGTCATGGCTGGATGTACCGCGAGGGGAAGAGCACCCTTCGCAGCGAGCGGGGCCAGAATTCCGATCCCGTTCGCACCCGAAGTGTGCACCACGATGGTGCCCGGGCCGACTGCATCGGTCGCAGCGAGACCTGCAACCAGCGCGGAAAGCTCGGTGTCGGGAACTGCCAGCACGAGAAGCTCCACTTTCCCGGCCACTTGGTCGACGGGAAGGACCTCGGATTCGCGAAGACGCGTGCGGGCTCGTGCACGTGAAGCCTCGGAAACGGCCGAACAGGCGACGACAACATGACCGACCCGCTCCAAAGCGGCGCCGACAGCGGTGCCCACCCGTCCCGCCGAGACGATTCCGACCGTCAATCGTGCAGGTGCAGGCCCATTCGTGATCCCGAAGGAAGTCACAGTCGTCCTCTCGTTCGTTCCAGTCCCGCCGTGCGGGTACCAGACGTCCTGCGGAGAGCGTAGTCCGCGCGCACGTCGACTCGCCACGCCACATCGCAGTGATATGCGCCTCACCAGGAGAGGCTCGCGCGCTACTCCGCTCGGCGTCGCCGCCCGCCGGTGGATTGCCGCGAAGGGTCGGCCTGCATGTTCGCCATTATCTGGGCAACGGTCAGCCCGCTCGAATGTGCACCGGAGGATTCGTGTTCCTCGGACTCGAGCGCACGACGTGATCGACGAGACGTCCGTTGCGGGGCACTGTCCGCCTCGGCCGTTTCCTCGGCGACGACCTCTTCTGCAACTATTTCTTCCGCGACGAACTCTTCGGACGCCGGCTCCTGGGCGCCCACTTCTTCGGCAACGCGAAGTTCGGGTTCCGCCTCCTGCACCGCTTCGGTCTCCTGCGGTTCCAAGTCCTCACGGCGGACGGCCTGCATCCGAGGGTCCGTGCGGGGCTCGGCGTCGTCCGCTTCCGTGCTCTCGCGCGGATAGCCGTCGACAGTGAAACTGCCCTGTTCGTTCCGATCCTGGGTCGATCCCTGTTCCGGCGCAGCTTCCTGGTCGTAGTCACCGGGCACGATCGTGGTCTCGGCGGTGACCGGATCGTCCTCCGGCGAGGCGAACCCCGAGTGTCCGTGCCCGTATGCCCGCGATCCGGTGGAGCTCGACTGGCCGCCGCCCGAACCCGGAATGTACAAACCGGAGGCTGCTGGCTGGTAACTGCCGTACGCACCACGAGCCAGTTCCTGCACCCTGGTGGAGTCGGCGCGCAAGGCTGTCCGCTCCGTCGGCATCGCTCCGTCGAACAACACCTCGAGGTTCTGCCGAAGAGCCGAAAGTTCGGCGCGCAGCGCAGCCAGTTCTTCCGAGTCGGCACGAACCTCGGACCGGACCCGCTTCTCCACCGTGAGTTCGTACTCGCGGCGCGCGGTGATCTCGCGCTCGAGTTGCAGCTCGTACACCGTCTGCAAATCGTTCACTTTGGCCTTGTCCAGCGCGGACTCACGACGATATTTGGTCATCGCTATCGCACCGAGAGTTGCGGCCCACAACGCTATGACGAGACCGACGCGCAGCAACTGCACGCTGTCGCTGAAGATCAGAAAGAGCGATGCCACGACCGCCAGAGCGAGCAGCCCGGCAACGATCATCTGGCTGGCGCTGCGTTTCGGGCGGCGCGGTGCCTTCAGGCGACCAGGATTCGTCATGCTGCCAGGGTACTGGTCGCTACGGGCTAACCCGTGGTTTCCGCACCGGTCAGTGTGCCGGTTCGTCGTTCGTGTCCTCGGGGGTGCGACAGCAGTGTTCGAGCCACAACGCCGCAGCGATCACAGCGAGCGCTGCCACCAATCCCACCCAGGCGCCGGGTGCATCGGCACCTGCCGCGTCCAGCACCGACTGCTGTGGCACCAGGTAGATCAGGAAACCACACCACACCCCTGCCGTCGCGGCACCCACGAGCGCCGACGCCTTCGCCAAGGCCGCCGCACGCGCAGCAGTGATCGGATGTATCTGGTTCGGACCCGGACCGATGCGGTGGTCCTTGATCCGCGACCTGATCATGAACGCCAGCACCGTCTCGATCGCAGCCACCAGATACAACGATGCGCCCGCGAAGATGGGTATCGGAGGCACCGAACCGTAGAAGACTCGGACCAGAATCCAGGTGACGGCGAGGGCTGTCGCACCCAACAGCACGAGGTCCCAGAAGCGGGTCGCCTTCACGATGCCGGCCTCAACGCCAGGTGACTCCGCCGCACGCCGGCCCGCTCGTCCGCACTCGAGGCGGCGAGCAACGCGTCCACACGCTGTGGGCCGTCGCCGACGAAGAGCTGCGCATCCGGGTCCACGTCGAGCCACGGCACCAGCACGAACGCCCTCTCGTGCGCGCGCGGGTGCGGCAACGTGAGCGTGGGGTCGTCGCTACGAACGTCGTCACACGTGATGACGTCGACATCGAGGGTGCGAGGCCCCCAACGCTCGACACGAACCCGATCTGCCGCCGCTTCGAGTTCCTGACCGAACCTGAGCCATTGCCGGCAGTCGAAATCGGAGTCCTCGGCAATCACGACCGCATTGAGGAAGTCCTGCTGCTCGACCCCGCCCCACGGCGCCGTCGCGTACAACCCGGACACGCCGACCACTCGACTCCCGAGCGCGTCCACCACCGACTGCAGGTGCGCCCGGCTGTCCCCCACATTGGAGCCGATCGACAACACTGCCCGACTCATGCCGACGACCTCACCCGATGCGCCACGACGGCAACGTCGGCGAAGGTGAGCGCAATGGGCGCAGACGGCTTGTGGAGCACCACTTCGACTTCGTCGACGCGCTCGTCGGTCATGACATCGTCCGCGATCTCCGCGGCGACCGTCTCGATGAGATCGCGTGCCGGTCCGGCCACGATCGCTGCGGCCCGCTGCGCCAGTGCGCCGTAGTCGAGGGTGTCCGTCAGATCGTCCGACGCGGCAGCACGCGAAAGGTCCATCGTGACCAGCACATCGACAAGGAAGTTCTGACCGTCACGCTTCTCGTGGTCGAAGACTCCGTGGTTGCCACGGACCTCGAGTCCGCGCAGTTCGATTCGGTCAGGCACCCGAGCCTCCCCGCCGCCAGGCGTCCGCGACGGCGATGGCATCCAGCGATGCCTGTGCGTCGTGGACGCGAACTCCCCACGCCCCGTGCGTGGCAGCGAGCGCCGACACGACCGCCGTGGCGATCTCACGGCCCGCTGGTGGTCGACTCTCGCCCGATTCGTCAGCCAGCAACGAACCCAGAAAACGTTTGCGTGAGGCCCCGACCAGGACAGGGAATCCGAGCGAGCGCATCCGTGGCAAAGCCTCGAGCAGCGCCCAATTGTGTGCCGCGCTCTTGGCGAAGCCGAGACCCGGGTCGAGGACGATCGCACCCGGGTCGACACCTGCCTTCACGGCGACGTCCACCTGGGTGGTCAGTTCTTCGGTAACTTCACGGACCACGTCGTCGTAGCGGTCGGCGCTGCCGCGGTGCACGTAGTCCGCGGCCGAACGCCAGTGCATCAACACCCAGGGGGTGCCGGCATCGGCAACCACCGCCGCCATGTCGGGATCGGCTCGTCCGCCGGACACATCGTTGACGATGGAGGCACCCGCCTCGATCGCTGCGGCCGCCACCGAGGCGCGCATGGTGTCGACGCTCACGCAGATTCCTTCGGCGACCAGGTCCGCGATGACCGGAGCGACCCGGCCCGCCTCGACTTCGGGGTGGACTCGAACCGCCCCCGGCCGGGTCGATTCACCACCCACGTCGACTATGTCCGTACCCAGTCGCTTCAGTTCGAGACCCCGTTCGAGCGCATCGTCACGATCGAGGAAGCGCCCACCGTCGGAGAACGAATCGGCCGTCACGTTCAGCACACCCATCACGACCGTCCGGTCGGGTTTCGGAAGCGCCACTGTTCGATCCGACACGGTTACTTCCGCAGGATGAGATCCAGGGCCTCCGACCGCGAAGCCGGACTGGACTGCAGGAGTCCACGAACCGCCGAGGTCGTGGTGCTCGCGCCGGGCTTGCGAATTCCGCGCATCGCCATGCACAGGTGCTCGGCCTCCACCACGACGATGACGCCACGCGGGTCGAGTTTACGCATCACGGCGTCCGCGATCTGGCTGGTGAGCCGTTCCTGGACCTGCGGACGCTTGGCGTAGAGATCGACGACACGAGCCAGCTTCGACAAGCCGGTCACCTTGCCCGAACGCCCCGGAATGTAGCCAACGTGGGCCACCCCGTGGAACGAGACGAGGTGGTGCTCGCACGTGGAATACATCGGGATGTCGCGGACCAGAACCAACTCCTGATGACCCTCGTCGAACGTCGTGTTCAACACCGAATCAGGATCGGTGTACAGGCCGGCGAAGATTTCCCGATACGAACGAGCGACCCGCGCCGGGGTATCTCGCAGACCCTGACGGTCCGGGTCCTCACCCACCGCAAGGAGCAGTTCGCGGACCGCCGCCTCGGCACGAGCCTGATCGAACTCACGACCCGTCTCGAGCGCCACCGGCTCAGTATCGAGATGATTCACCGACAACCGACTACTCCTCCAGGATCGAGGGCCGTTCGCCCAAGCTCAACAGCCTATGCCGTTCCGGTCAGCGCGGACCGGCCGGGCCTTCCCACGGCATCGTCGGCGGCTGCTCGTCCTCGCCGCCCGTATCCGGCCGCTGCTCCCGTTGGGGCGGGGGCGTCCACTGATTACCGGAGGGCTCACGCGGTGGCCATCCCGGAGCCGACCAGCCCGCGGGAGCCCCGTAATCGGGACGCGGATGCTCGGTGGGCTGCTGCCCGCCACCGGATTGCGGAGGGCCCTGCCGCCGCTGACCGGGTTGTGGGTAGCCGTTCGCGGGTGGCTGGTATTGCGGTTGCGGGTAGCCTGCGTCCCCGTAGGGCGGCTGGTTGTACTGCGGCTCCGACTGCCCCTGCTGGGGCCGTCCGTAGGCCGGCTCGCCATACGGGTTTCCGCCGTACGGGTTCTGACCCTGCTGCGACTGTTCGGGCAGCGCGTGTTGCGGATCCCCACCGTTCTGGCCCGTCGGCTGCGACGCACTACCGTTCTGCGGCGTCTGCGGCGCGGGATGAGCGAAAACCGGTTCCGGCTTCTCGATCCACTCTTCACCGCGTTCGATTGCCAACTCGCGCGGAGTCTTGACCGGCGGCTTGTCCGAAGGCGTGCGATCACCGAAATCGTTGAAGACGGTGATGCGGGGCCGCTTCTCGACACTGTGGAAGATCTTCTCGAGATCCTTGCGCGTCAGCGTTTCACGATCGAGCAGTTCGGTTGCCAGCACGTCGAGGACATCGCGGTACTCGTTCAGAATCGACCAGGCCTCGGTGTGCGCGGCCTCGATGAGATTGCGCACCTCTTCGTCGATCTCCCTCGCGACCTCGTGCGAGTAATCGGACTGCTGTCCCATCGAACGGCCGAGGAAGGGGTCACCAGCTTCCTGCCCGTACCGCACGGCACCCAACTTGGCGCTCATGCCGTACTCGGTGACCATCGAGCGAGCGATCTTGGTTGCCATGTCGATGTCGGAGGAGGCACCGGTGGTGGGCTCGTGGAACACGAGTTCCTCGGCTGCACGTCCGCCCATCGCCATGACGAGCCTTGCGATCATCTCCGATCGAGTCATGAGGCCCTTGTCGTCCTCGGGCACCGTCATCGCGTGACCACCGGTACGCCCCCGCGCCAGGATGGTGACCTTGTACACGGGTTCGATATCCGGCATCGCCCAGGCTGCGAGCGTGTGACCGCCCTCGTGGTACGCCGTGATCTTCTTCTCGTGCTCGCTGATGATGCGGCTCTTGCGACGGGGACCACCCACGACGCGGTCGACGGACTCTTCGAGGGCCGCCTCCGTGATGACGGCACCGTTCTCACGCGCGGTGAGCAGCGCAGCTTCGTTGATGACGTTCGCAAGGTCGGCGCCGGACATGCCGACGGTTCGCTTCGCGAGACCCTCGAGGTCGGCGTTCTGATCGATCGGCTTGCCCTGTGAATGAACCTTGAGGATCGCTCGACGGCCGGCGAGGTCCGGTGCACCGACCGGAATCTGACGATCGAAACGGCCGGGTCGAAGCAATGCGGGGTCGAGAATGTCGGGACGGTTCGTGGCAGCGATCAGGATGATGCCGGTGCGGTCGCCGAAACCGTCCATCTCGACGAGCAACTGGTTCAAGGTCTGTTCGCGTTCGTCGTGGCCACCACCGAGTCCGGCGCCACGCTGGCGACCGACCGCGTCGATCTCGTCGACGAAGATGATGCAGGGGCTGTTCTGCTTCGCCTGCTCGAACATGTCGCGGACGCGGGAAGCACCCACACCGACGAACATCTCGACGAAGTCGGAACCCGAGATGGTGAAGAACGGAACTCCGGCCTCGCCGGCGACGGCCCTGGCGAGCAGGGTCTTACCGGTTCCGGGAGGGCCGTAGAGCAGAACACCCTTGGGGATCTTGGCTCCGAGTGCCTGGTAGCGGGCGGGACTCTGCAGGAAGTCCTTGATCTCGTAGAGCTCTTCGACGGCCTCGTCCGCGCCGGCGACATCGTTGAACGTGGTGGTCGGCATGTCCTTGTTGAGCTGCTTGGCCTTGGACTTACCGAAGCCCATGACACCTCCGCGGCCGCCTCCCTGCATGCGACTCATCACGAAGAAGAAGATGCCAAGCAGGATGACCATCGGCAGGACGAAGAGCAGGATCGAGGTGAACCAGCTCTCTTGCGTGACCGTGGTGTTGTACTTCTCGAGACCTTTGGTCCTCACGGAGTCGAAGATCTGCTCCGAAGCGGCGGCCGGGTACTTGGCGAGGATCTCGGTCTTTCCCGAGGTGTCGTCGTTCCCGTCCTTCAGCCACAGACGAATCTGCTGTTCACGGTCGTCGATCTGCGCTTCCGTGACGTTGCCGGCGTCGAGTTGCGCGATCGCCACGGAGGTGTCGACACTTTCGAATCCGCGAGTGTCGTTGCCGAAGTAACTGAAGGCGTAGATCACCAACAGAATCGCGGCAACGATCGCCAGGTTACGAAACACAGTCTTACGGTTCATACAGGTCGACCGAGGTGGCCGGTCCTTTCGAGAGTTCGGGTCTCCGGAGGTACTTTTCCGGCTGCCAACCGGACAAACCAGGTTACCGCGAATGCCGGACAGCTCGTTCGGGCAGCATTCACCAGGTTCGAAGCGTGAGCACCTGCATTGTCAACGTGCATCTGCCTGGCATGGTTCCCCATCGGCGGTCACGTGGTAGGCGCCACCCTCGTCCAGCCCTCCAACTGCTCGATCCGGGCGGCCAGCCCCAGGATCTTCGCCTCGCTGCCGGGCGGCGCCGCGATCTGCACCGCCATCGGCGTTCCGGAACCGAGGTGCAGCCCGACCGGAACACTCGCTGCGGGCCAGCCTGCCATGTTCCACAGTGCACTGAACGGCGCGTAGCGGAGGTTCGATACGACGTTGGACAACCACGACTTCTCACTCCACGCGACCGCGGGCACCGGTGGGCGCGCAAGCGAGGGCGTGATCACGACGTCGGCGTTCTCGAAGAACCTCGAGAGAGTTTCCTCGAGGTCGGACACCTGTTTCGGGTCCACGAACCGGCGCAGACGCCGTCCGATAGCAGTGTGTCGCCGAGTCCTCGGCTGCAACAGACCGGCGTCGAGGGCCGCCGCATCCGAGGCGGCGCCCGCGGTCCACCGCGCCACCAGCGGCAACAGGTTCTTCGGATAGGGAATCTCGGCTGCAAACGTTCGGTGCCCGGCACCCGACAGCAGTGCGGCAACCCGTTCCGTCGTGGCCCTCCACTGGTCGTCCACCGACGCCAACGGAGTCGGTGAACCGACCGCGACGGCAACCCGCAACGATTCGACGTCGCCGGGCACGGCCAGTTCGGGTCGATCCGCCATCACCGACAGCATCAGCGCCGCATCGGCGACCGTGGTGGCGATCGGCCCGTTCTCGGACATCCCGAACCACGAATCGACGCCGAGCTCGGAGGGAACTACGCCGCGTCCGGGTTTGACACCGAAGACCCCACACGCAGCGGAGGGAATGCGAATGGATCCCATTCCGTCGTTCCCGACCGCCAACGGCACCATCCCCGCGGCCACCGCAGCGGCAGACCCACCGGACGAACCGCCGGGGGTGAGCGTCGAATTCCACGGATTGCGGGTGATGCTGCCCGGCGAGTCGGTGCTGCCGAAAACGCAGAGTTCCGGCACCGCCGTCATGCCGACCACGATCGCGCCGGCAGCCCGAAGACGCGACACGACCGGATGATCGGATGTACGCGGCTCCTTCGAGGTCGCGCGAGAGCCGTCGGTCTCGGGCAGTCCGGCAACGGCCACGTTGTCCTTGATGGCGACGGGAACGCCCGCGAGCGGGAGATTCGCGAGGTCGGCTCTGGCAGCGAGAGCTCGAGCGTCGACACGTGCCTGGTCCCGAACTCGCACGAAGGCCCGTAGCTCGGGGTCCCGGTGGGTGATCGTGTCGAGCGACGCGTCGGTGGCTGCGGACGAAGACAACTCACCCGACCGAACTTCGCGGGCGATCTCGACAGCGGTGAGCCTCGTCATTTGCCGATCATATGTTTCACCTCTGGGTTTCGGCCTCCGTGCGGCGTTACGATTCGAATCGACCCGAAGAACGGGGGCTCGATGCGAGATGGACGAGCCTGAGGCGCAGCCGACGCTCACAGCCGAGGCGCAGCCGATCCTCGAAACCGCCGCGCAGCCGACCGAAACGGCCGAGGCGGAATTGACTCGTGCCGATTCCGGTCCTACCGGCGGCTCTCTCGACGACATCGAGGTGGGCACGTCCATCGACGATTTCGACCTTCTCGTCGCGCTCGGTAGAGGAGCGTTCGCCAGGGTCTTCCTGGCGCGGCAGAAGTCGATGCAGCGTCTGGTCGCGGTCAAGGTCTCGCGCGATCACAGCACCGAACCACAGACCCTGGCTCGACTCGACCACGACTACATCGTTCGAGTCTTCGATCAACGGATCGTTCCCGATCGACAACTCCGGCTGCTCTACATGCAGTATCTGCCGGGCGGCACCCTGTTACGCGTGCTGGATCGGGTTCGGAACACGCCCGCCGGGGAGCGGTCCGGCCGGCTCCTGCTGGACGTCGTCGACGAGACCATGAGCAGCAAGGGCGAGCTGCATCCCACCGATTCGAGCGTGCGCGAGGAACTCGCTCGATCGAGCTGGCCGGAGACGGTCGCGTGGCTGGGCCGGCGCCTTGCGGATGCACTCGATCACGCGGCCCGGCACGGTGTGCTGCATCGTGACATCAAACCGGCGAACATCCTGCTCACCGCGGAAGGTGTTCCCAAACTGGCCGATTTCAACATCAGTTTCTCGGAGACGGTGACGGGTTCGTCGCCACTGTCGTACTTCGGCGGATCACTCGCCTACATGTCGCCCGAACAGCTCGCGGCCTGTCACCGAGATCTCCCCGGCACCGCCGCCGACCTCGACACCCGCAGCGACATCTTCGCGCTCGGGGTGATGCTGTGGGAGCTGTTGACCGGGCGACGGCCGTTCGAAGACGGAGCGGCGTCTGCGGACTCACTCGTTGCACTGCAGGGCATGCTGGATCGGCGACGCGCCGGGGTGCCGGACGGGTTCGTCGATCTGCTTCCCGACGACTGCCCTGCCGCGTTGCGACGCGTGCTGCTGACCTGTCTCGCTCCGCGACCACGGGATCGCTGGTCCAGCGGCCGGGAACTCGCGCACCAGTTCGACCTGTGCCTCGATCCGCGCGCCCGAGATCTCGTGGACCCCCAGCCGGGAAGTCGTCGGCTGCGCCTGCGAAAGTGGGCCGTCGTTCTGCTGGTTCTGGGCATCGCCGTACCCAACGCGCTCGCGGCGGCATACAACTACCACCACAACAAGATGTTGATCATCGGTGCACTCTCACCCGAGGTGGGCCGATCGTTCGAGGCGATCCAGACGGTGATCAACGGAATCGCGTTTCCGCTGGGCACCGTGGTCCTCGTCTATCTGTGCCGGTATCCCCTGCTCGTGCCACACGGTCTGCGTTCGGGAAAGACCTACGACAAGGCCGCCCTGGCGCGGGCGAGGACCGACACCTTGCTGCTCGGCGACCGAGTGGTGATGGTGGTGTTCGGGCTCTGGGTGATCGCCGGCATCGCTTACCCGATCACGTTGCAGATCACTGCGGGAGACGTTCCACGGAGTGCGTACGTGCACTTTCTCGCTTCACTCGTCGTGTGTGGGGCGATCTCGGTGGCCTACCCGTTCTTCATCGTTGCGTTCCTGTCGGTCCGCTACATCTATCCCGTCCTGCTTCCCCAGGAGATCGCGGGTTCCGACGACGCTCGGAAGCTTCACGGGCTGGCCCGGCGGAGCACCCGTTATCTGGCGCTGGCGGCTTCGGTCCCGCTGGCAGGGGTGGCGGGAGTGACGTTCCTGTCGCCGACCGAGATCACGATGGTGATCGTTGCTGTCCGCATCCTGTGTGTGGGCGGGATTCTGGCATTCGTGGGCGTGTACTGGCTGTTCCGCGAGTTGGAACAGGATCTCACCGCGCTGGAGCACGTCGTCGAACACGACGTGCTGAACGGAAACGGTCGTCAGCCGCCGTAGACGCGCGGTTCGAGCGTTCCGATGTAAGGCAGGTCGCGGTAGCGCTCCGCGTAGTCGAGGCCGTATCCGACGACGAACTCGTTGGGAATGTCGAAGCCGACGTTGTCGACGTTGATGTCGACCTTGACGGCGTCCGGCTTGCGAAGCAGTGTGATCACGTCGAGCGAAGCCGGGTTGCGGGTGGACAGGTTGCGCATGAGCCACGACAACGTGAGCCCGGAGTCGATGATGTCCTCGACGATCAGGACGTGCCGACCGGCAATGTCCTTGTCGAGGTCCTTGAGAATGCGGACCACACCCGACGACGACGTGGACGATCCGTACGAGCTGACCGCCATGAACTCCATCTGAGTGGGGATCGGCAGTGCCCGCGCAAAGTCGGTCATGAAGAAGATCGCGCCCTTGAGGACACCAACCAGCAACAGGTCCCCTTCGGGGGCACCGGCCGGATACCGGGAAGCAACTTCTTCCGCGAGCTCAGCGGTCCGCTGACGAATCTGTTCCTCGGAGATCAATACCGATGCGATGTCGCCGTCGTACACGCGTCAAACCCTTCGCTCGTCGTCCGGCCCGGTGCCTTCCAAACCGGCTCTCAGCCTGCCACGTTCGCGTCGGACGACCAACCTCGCGTTCGGTGTTCCACCTCCGACCGCGACCCCGCCCTGACCGCGCCAACGTCCGACCAGATCGTCCACTGCGCGTAACTGCTTGTCGGTCAGACCTTTTGCGCCGTGCTCCTGCAGCCACGTTCGGAGCACTCGTCGACGGATGGACGGGTGCTCACCTGCGAGTGCGGCAACGCTCACAGCCGATTCCTCGACGACCCGTGCACCAACGCGCGAAGCCACGGAGTCCAGGCAAGAGCCGTCCTCGCGAAGCTGGTTCGCCGTCCTGGACAGAGCACCGGCAACTCCCCCACCCAGTACGTCTTCGAGGAGCGGGAGCACTTCGGTGCGCAATCGGACCCTGGTGAAATCCGGGGACGAATTGTGCGGATCGTCGTGCGGATTGATACCGAGTTCGGTGCAGGCCTGCCTGGTCACACTCCTGCGAACACTCAGCAACGGCCGGCCCCACGGCTGCTCGTACGGACTCATCCCCCAGATGGATCGGCCACCCGAACCCCGAGCAAGCCCGAGCAGGACCGTTTCGGCCTGGTCGTCGAGAGTGTGGCCGACGAGGACGGGTACACCGCGGCGGGCATCGTCCAGCGCTTCGTATCGCGCCGCCCTGGCCGCGGCCTCCATGCCGCCACCTCCGTCGACATCCACGTTCAGCACGGTCGCCGTGGCACAACCTAGCGAAAGGGCGTGCTCGCAGGCCTGCGCTGCAACCACGTCCGAACCGTCCTGCAGTCGGTGATCGACGACGAGTGCGTGCACGGTGCGGATCTCGGCGGCCGCCGCTGCGGTCATCGCGATCGAGTCCGCCCCGCCGGACAAGGCGACTGCGAGCTCGGGCCCTGGGGCGTACTCGGAGATCCAGGCACGCAACGCGTGACGAACCTCGAGGATCGCGGGTTTCTCCGGAAGCCGCACCTGCGCACGCACGATTCAGCCGAGCACTCGAGTCGTCCATGCCGCGGGGTCGTCGATCTCGCACAGCTTGGGCATGGTCTCGGGCCCGGTCCAGATGGTGTTGAACTGCTCCATTCCGACTTGTGCGACCACCGCGTCCACGAAGTTCTTTCCACGCACGTACTGGGCCATCTTGGCGTCCATACCCAGCAGCGCCCGGATCAGCCGATGAACCGGATTGCTCTTGCGCTGTCGCCGCCCGTCGAACGCCTGACGAATCTTGGCCACCGAGGGGACAACGGCTGGTCCGACGGCGTCCATCACGTGGTCGGCGTGACCCTCGAGCACCGTACCGAGAACCAGTAGCCGGTCGAGCGCCTCGCGCTGCGGCTCGGCCTGCGTGGCACGCAGCAGGCCGACGATCCCACCCGGCGCCCCGTCCGTCGTGTCGGTGCGGCCACGATCGCGCACCAGCGTCGACAGTCTGCCGATGCTGTCCGTCAGAGACTCTTCGTCGCCGGCGCCGAGGGTTTCCACAGCGTCCTTCATGTATTCCGTCAGCCACGGCGAAGAAGAGAATTGCACACGGTGCGTCACCTCGTGCAGGCACACCCACAGGCGGAAGTCCGCCGGGTCCACCCGCAGCGCGCGCTCGACGGCGATGACGTTCGGCGACACGAGCAGCAGCGTCCCGTTCTCACCGGTGAACGGGTCGTACTGGCCGAGAATCGCCGAAGACAGATAGGCGAGCATCGCCCCCGCCTGGATGCCAGCGGGCTTGCCGACGAGAAACCCGGGCTCACCTTCGTCCCCGGTGAGCTGCGCCATCGACTGCGCAGCCGCCTCGATCCAACCGGCCCGGTCGAGAATGCGGGCGGTCGGGATGGGCAGACCGTCGGCCAGGCCGGTCACCTCACGTACCGGCATCTCGGCACGGACGGACGCATCGGCGAGGTCGCGAACAGCCTTCTCCGCGGTGTAGCGGGAAGTGGCCGGCCCGCTTCTGGCCAGCTTCGCACCCGTCCTGGCTGCAAGTTTCCAGTCCACGACACCGCTGAGCGAGTTGTCGGCCATCAGGTGCACCCGCACGTTCTGAGCGAGGACGCGAGGGCGTCGAGCGCCGGGCGGCTCAGATTCGGTGGGCGGTCGTTCGACATGAACGTGAAGGTCAACACCCGCCCGCTCTCGTCGAGGACGTAACCCGCGAGCGCACTCGCACCGGACAGCGTGCCCGTCTTGGCGCGCACCCATCCGGCGCCGACTCGGTTTCCGGTCACGTATCGATCGGCGAGGCTGCCCGTACCGCCTGCCACCGGCAGGTAATCGAGCATCGGGCGCAGTTTCGGATGCCCGTCGCCGGCTGCGGCGGTGAGGATCTCGTCGAGAGACTTCGCCGTAATGCGGTCGTCCACCGACAATCCGCTGGTGTCGTGCAGTTCGAGGCCGGTGAGGTCGAATCCCGCCGAGAACAGCGTTTGGGACACCGAGGCCGCTGCACCACTGAACGACGGTTCTGCCCCGGTTTTCATTGCCACCTCCCGCCCGATCGCTTCGGCCAACACATTGTCCGAGTGTTCCATCATCTGGCGCAGCCGGTCACGCAGCGGAGCAGATTGGACGGCCGCGACCTGGGCTGCGCCCGGAGCCGCTGCCCCGGAGTCGACAGCGTTCTGGTCGATGCCCAGCGCTGCGGCCAGTGCCCGACCCGCGTCGAGCGCCGGCGTGGTCGAGCGGGGCGACTCGTCGACGAGTGGGTCCGAGCGTCCCCCGTCGATCATCAGCGGTTCGGTGGGCGTGATGAAACCGGCAGGCACGTCGGTCGGCAGCCATCCCTGTGCCATCGTCGGTCCTGCGTACAAGCTGGTGTCCACGACGATCCGGTCCACTGGGGTTCCGGATGCCCGGATCTGATCGACGAGGTCCGCGAGGTGGGCGGCACCCGGGTAGTAGCCGTTCTCGCCGCGGGGTTTGGCGGTGATCGTGGGGTCGCCGCCACCGACGAGAACCACTTCTCCGGGCCGCGACCCCTGCACGACCTCGGTGGTCACTCGGCCGTCTGCGGGCAGGGTGCTGAGCGCGGCTGCCACCGTCAGAATCTTCGTGGTCGATGCCGGGACCATCGGTGTCGCCGGCTCGGCGGACCACAGAACCTGGCCGGTGACGGCGTCTGCGATGGTGCCGCTGAACTTGCCGAGATCCGGATTGGCGAGGGCCGGTCCGATCGCGGCGGAAATTCCTGCCGTCGACGGAATCGGAGCGTCCGGAGCCACGGGAACCACTGCCGGGGCCGCGGTGACCGGTGCGGGCTCGGGTGCAACCGTCAGTTCGCCGCGATCGTCGCCCGCTACCTTGTCGACGGCAACGACCAGTAGCCCAGCCACCAACAACACCGTGACGATCGATCCGACGAGGATGCGGATATTGCGCCGACGTCGCCCCTGCAACGAGCCCACCTTCTTCTTCTCCTGGCTCGCCAACGCCCCTCCGTCTTTCTCTGATCGCGGTGTGCACGCACGGGTGATTGCCGGGTGCACACACAACAGTAGCGGTGACCCGATATTCTTCCGTCGAATCATTACCGACACGACAGCGAGGAATCTTCCGTGGAGTTCGACGTCACCATCGAGATCCCCAAGGGTCAGCGAAACAAGTACGAGGTCGACCACGAGACCGGTCGTGTCAAACTCGACCGCTACCTCTACACCGCATTCGGCTACCCGGCCGATTACGGATTCATCGAGGACACCCTGGGTGAGGACGGCGATCCGTTGGACGCCATGGTTCTGCTCCCAGAGTCGGTGTTCCCGGGCGTCATCGTCGAGGCACGGCCCGTGGGCATGTTCAAGATGGTGGACGAGGCCGGCGGCGACGACAAGGTTCTCTGCGTTCCGGCCGGAGACACCCGCTGGGATCACATCCAGGACATCAAGGATGTTCCGCAGTTCGAACTCGACGCGATCAAGCACTTCTTCGTGCACTACAAGGACCTCGAGCCCGGCAAGCACGTCGAAGCCGCCGACTGGGTCGGTGTGGCCGAGGCGAAGGCGGAGATCGAAGCTTCCTTCCAGCGTCTGAAGGACAACGGCGGACACTGACTCACTGCGAACACTGACCGCAGCACGGCAGAGCGGCCCCGAGGTACACCTCGGGGCCGCTCTCTCGTTCGGACGAACTCAGCACACGACGACGAAACCGATGCAGTTCTTCATCACGCGGTCCGGCGGCTCGGGCGCATCCGAGGGCGCGGGCGCCGCCGGGGCGGGAGCAGCGGGGGCAGCGGCAGGTGCCGGAGCACCGAGAGGATGATCGCCGGCGGCATCGGTCACCACGACCACACCTTCCGCACCCACCGCGACGTTCGTCGGCCTGTCGAACGGAAGATCCGTCGATGCGAGCTGCCCGGGGGCGAACTTCATCACCCGATTGCCGGGTGTGTCGACGACGTACAGTTCGCCACTCGGCGCGACGACGGAGGTCGGCATGCCGGGATGTGCCTGTGCGGGCGCGGCCTGCGCGAGCATCGGTGCGGACAGAGCGGCTGCGGCGACGGCCAGGGTCACCGCAGTACGGCGGATACGTGTGAGCATCTTCTTCTCCATTTTTCTCGTGTGGGTGTTCAGCGATTGGCGATGCGCATGTAGCGGCGGACAGCGAGAGTCATGAACACGGCGACGACACCTGCCGAGAAGATGGCGGTGTACAGAATCGGGTGTTGAGTGGGCCAACTGTCGGGCTGGGTGATTCCAGCGGGAGTGGGGTTCGCGAAGAGGGAGCGGACGGCATTCGACAGTGAACTGATCGGGTTCCATTGCGCGATACCGCGCAGAGGCGCAGGCATTCCGTCGACCGAAACGAATGCCGAGGAGACGAGAGTCACCGGGAACAGCCACACGAGTCCGATGCTCTGTGCCACTTCCACGCTGCGCGCGACGAGTCCGATGTAGGCGCCCACCCAGGACATCGCGAACGCGAAGAGCAGGACCAAGGCGAACGCGAGCACGGCATCCACGAAACTGCCCCGGATGCGCCATCCGATCGCCAGACCGCACACGGTGGTAACGAGAAGACTCACCACACTGGTGACGAGATCGGATGTCGTACGCGCCAAGACGACGGCGACCCGGGAGATCGGGAGCGCCCGGAATCGGTCGAGGACACCCTTCTGCAGATCGTTGGCAAAACCTATGGTCGTGAAGGACGCATTGAACGTGACCGTCTGGGCGAAGATTCCGGCCATGATGAACTCCCGGTAGGGCTCTCCGCCGAGGCTGCCGCCGAACACGTACCCCATGAGCATCACGAACATGATCGGGTTGACGACGCTGGCGACCAGCGAGCCCGGAGTCCGCTTGATGTGCTGAAGGTTCCGCCAGGCGAGCGAACTACTGTCCGCGGTGAGGCGAGTCATGACCGTCATACCGGAACCTCCACGCGATCATCGTGATCCGAACAGTGCACGGACACTTCCGGTTCCGACATTGCCCCCGAGCCTGTGAGGCCCAGGAACACATCGTCGAGAGTGGAGCGACGCAATCCGATTTCGAGGGCGCGGATTCCGGATCGCTCGAGTCCCGCCACTGCCCTGCCGAGTGCAGACTGGCCGTCGCGAACCGCAACCTCCACTCGATGTGCTCTGAGATCGAGAGTCGGTGTGTGGTCGGCTATCTCGTCGAGAATCCGATATGCGGTGTCGAGTTCCACGGCGTCGGAGACGATGACCTCGAGACGGTCGCCACCGATCCTGCGCTTCAACTCGTCCGAAGTACCGAGCGCGATGACTTCACCGTGGTCGAGCACGGCGATGTTGTCGGCGAGCTGATCGGCTTCCTCGAGATACTGCGTGGTGAGCAGGACCGTGGTGCCCCCGTTCACCAACTCCCCGACGATGTCCCACGTGTCGGCCCTGCTTTGCGGGTCGAGACCGGTCGTCGGCTCGTCCAGCACCACCACCTTCGGGGAACCCGCGAGCGCACCGGCGAGGTCCAGGCGCCGACGCATCCCGCCGGAGTAGCCCGCAGCAAGACGATCTCCTACGCCGTCGAGTTTGAAACGCCCCAGGAGTTCCTTCGCAGTGTCCTCCGCATTCTTCTTCCGCATCCCGTACAGCTTCGCAACCAGGTAGAGATTCTCGTACCCGGTGAGCTTGTCGTCGACCGAAGCGAATTGCCCCGACAGACCCAAGGATCTCCGGACCTCGTTCGGCTGTGTGCGAGTACAGAATCCACCAACGGTCACCTGTCCGGAATCTGCACGAAGCAGGGTGGAGAGTATCTGGACGATCGTGGTCTTACCCGCACCGTTGGGGCCGAGTAGGCCGAACACCTTGCCTGCGGGCATCTCCAGGTCGATCCCCCCGAGCACGGTGTTGTTCCCGAAAGACTTCCGGAGGCCCTCGATGGTGATGGCCGGCGGCTGAACTTCGGAACCGCTCATACAGCCTCACCCAGATCGGAACCGTTGTCGAACCGGACGAGCCGCCGACTCTTCGGGGTGATATCGGTCCAGTGCTCGGTGACGTAATCGAGGCACACGGAGCGCTCACCAGGACCATAGGCAACGTCCCACCCACCTGGAACGTCGATGTACGACGGCCAGAGCGAGTGCTGCTCTTCGTGATTGGTGAGAACCAGGAACTGTCCCGACTCGTTGTCGAACGGGTTGGTGGCGTTGGTGGTCATGGTCGTTCTCCTCCTGTGTGATGCGCTGCAGATTCGGCTTGTAGGTCCTGCAACAACGACGCGAGAACGGGCCCCACTGTGGCCAGTCCCTCGGTTTGCGTCATCTGGTCGTGGGTGGCCGCGACACCGCGTTCGTCGATGTGCCCGTCGACGAACGCGCGCCAGTCGTCGACGGTGGGGGTCCATTCGTTGCGACCTTCCAGGGCAGTGAAGAACGTGATGTTCCCGTCGTAGCGCGAAGGTGTCGACGTTTCACGTAGCCGCACCACGGTCCGGAAGGCGGCGAGCATGGCGCCGATCGACTCCTCGTCCAGGCCGCCGAGCGGGCTGCCGTTGGCCTGGTAGGCCTCCAGGAGGTCGGCGCGGGTTACCGGTCGATCCGTCGGAATCGGCATCAGCTTCTGGCTGGCCATGAACACGGCGGCGACGACGCTCTCGTCCGTGATGTCGAACGTGCCTGCCTTTTCCCACGGGTACGAATCGAGGAGTGCCAGAAACTCGACTTCCTCACCGGATTGCTGGAGTTGAGCAGCCACTTCGTGGGCGAGGTTGCCACCGAAGGACCACCCCAGCAAACGATACGGTCCGGCCGGTCGGGTCCGTTTGATCACCGCGACCAGATCCGCGGCGTACGAGGCGACGTCGTTCGGCTCGTAGTTCGGGTCGGTGAGCCGGGGTGACTGTAGTCCGTACACGGGCTGGTCACGGTCGAGGTAGGGCAGCAGGCCCGCGTACGACCATGCGAACCCACTTCCGGGCGGAAGGCAGAACAGCGGGGGCAACGATCCAGAAGTGCGTAGCGGCAAGTGCACCGCGAGAAAGTCGCGGTCGCCGCCCGCATCCCCGTTCATGCGCGCATTGAGTGCGGCGACGTTCGGTGCTGCGAACAGGTCACGCACGGTCACCTTCGCGCCACATGTCTCGCGAATCTGGGCGACGAGGCCAGTTGCCATCAGGGAATGTCCCCCGAGTTCGAAGAAGCTGTCGTCGATTCCGATGTCGGCGGTGCCGAGAGCATCGGCGAACAATCTGGACAGCACTGCTTCACCGGGCGAACGCGGTGCGCGCCTCATTCGACTCGACTCCGCAGCGTGCACCGCAGTCGGCTCCGGAAGTGCTGCGGTATCGAGTTTTCCGTTGGCTGTCAACGGCAGCTCCCCCAAAGAGACGAAGTGCGAAGGAACCATGTGCTCCGGCACCTCGAGCGCGACCGCTCTGCGCAGATCGGAAGGAGCGGGTGACGAACCGGGGGCGGGCACGACGTACGCGGTCAAACGTTGCATGGCCTCGGCTTCTCCGTGGACGACCACCGCGGCGTTGGCAACCGCCTGCTGCCTGGTGAGCGCGCCGGCTATCTCACCGAGTTCGATGCGGTACCCACGAAGCTTCACCTGGTCGTCCAGCCGCCCGAGAAACTCGAGCTCACCTCCGGACTGCCACTGCGCCAGGTCCCCGGTGCGGTACATGCGGGTCCCGCCCGGCACGAACGGGTCGGCGACGAACCTCTCCGAGGTCATGGACTCTCTGCCGAGGTATCCGCGGGCCACCCCGGCTCCCGCGAGATACAGCTCGCCGGGAACACCGTCCGGCACCGGCTGCAGGTTTCCGTCGAGTACGTAGGCCCGCATGTTGTCGACGGGGCGACCGATCTGCGTTCCGGTTCCTTCGGTCATCCGAGTGGTCACCGAGTTCACCGTCGATTCCGTCGGGCCGTAGTAGTTGTGCACGACGAGACCGGGAACGGCACCGAGCTCGTCGCGCAGAGCTTCGTCGACCGCTTCGCCGCCGAGAGTCACCACGGACGGCGTGTGTTGGTCGGGCGCAGTCAGACCCGCGCCGACGAGTTGTCTCGCGAACGAGGGCGTCGTCTGGATCATGTCGATCTCACAGCGTCGCACGTAGTCGACCAGCGATTCCGGATCTCGTCTGGTCTCGTCGTCTATCAGATGTAGTTCGTGTCCGGCCACCATCGCCAGGATCGGATCCCATGATGCGTCGAAGGTGAGGGCCGCGGTGAAGGCGACGCGAAGGACGTTGGACCGAGCGGTCGGGTTGGCGCCGTCGAAGACGTCGTTCAGGTGGTGACCGAGCAGATTCGACAACGAACCATGTTCCACCACCACACCTTTGGGCCTACCCGTGGAGCCGGACGTGTAGATCACGTAAGCGGGATCGGACGCGGAAAGAGGACTGGTTCGTTCGGAGTCGCTCGCGGGTGCCGAACTCGTCTCGGACAACTCGGCCAGTACTCGCGGGGCGTCCACCCGGACGGTCGCTCCGTTGGCAACGTCGGTCACGGATTCCGGTGTTGCCGAGTCGACGAGGACGAGGACAGGCGAGACGTCTTCCAGCATGTACCGGATGCGCGAAGCCGGGTGCATCACATCGACGGGCACGTACACGGCGCCCGCCTTCAGCACGGCAAGCAGCGCGGTGATGCTGGCCGACGACCGCGCGAGCGCGACAGCGACCGCATCTCCGGCCACGATGCCTCGGTTCGACAACACCCGCGCCAACCGATTCGCATCACGATCCAACCTGCCGAAGGTGATCTCGACACCGTCGGACACCACTGCGACCGAATGTGGATGTGCTGCAGCCCGACGTTCGAACGAATGGACCACGGTCTCGTCGACCACATCTCGGGCCGTGTCGTTGCGGCCCTCGACGATGAGATGTTGTTCCGCAGCCGTGAGCATGGGCGCGAGGCTGATTGGTCGATCGGGGCGAGTCGAGAGTTCCGAGAGCATTCGCTCGAACCATCGAGCAATTCGCTCGGCCGTGGACCGATCGAATATCTCGGCGTCGTACTCGATCTTTCCCGATAAGCCGCCGGAACTGTTCTCCTGCAATGTGATCGACAGGTCGAACTTGGCCGACACCGATTCGGCACCATCGAAGTGTGAAACGTTCAGCCCGTCGAGATCGAGGCTTGCCGGTGGTGTGTTCTGCAGTACCAGCATCACCTGGAACAACGGGTGCCGGTTCGGTACGCGGCGCGGCGCCAGTTCTTCGGCCACGCGTTCGAAGGGCACGTCCTGGTTGTCGAACGCACCGAGGTCGGTTGTACGTGCACGACTCACGAGTTCGTCGAAGTCGGGGTCGTCGGATGCGTCGACCCTCAGCACGAGGGTGTTGACGAAGAAGCCCACCAGATCGTGAAGTGCTTCGTCTCTGCGCCCTGCGACAGCCGTGCCGATCGGAATGTCGGGCCCCGCTCCGAGTCGATCCAGCGTCGCCACCAAAGCTGCGTGCACCACCATGAACAGACTTGCTCCGTGTGCGGATGCGATCACGGACAGGGCGTCGAGAACCGGTTCACCCACGGACAGGTCGACTTCACCGGCAGTGCGCGTCGCCGTGTCCGGTCGGGGACGGTCGAACGGAAGGAGCAGTTCCTCCGGCAGGTTCACGAGTTCGGCACGCCAGTAGTCGAGCTGAGCTCGAACCGCACTGTCCGGGTCGGCCTCGTCTCCGAGGATGCGTTCCTGCCACAGTGTGTAGTCGGCGTACTGAACCGCCGGTCGCGCCAGGTTCGGTCGCTCCCCTCGCGCACGGGCGGAGTACGCAAGGGTCAGATCCTGTGCGAGCAGCCCGGACGACCAGCCGTCGGTGGCGATGTGATGTGCGACGAGTACGAGCACCCGGCGCCCGGGACCGATGTCGAAGAGAACACCACGAATCGGAATGTCCACGGACAGGTCGAACGGCACCGTCATCTGCTCGGCAGTGAGGGCGGGGAGGTCAGCTCCTTCCGCCTCGACGATCGGAAGTTCCAGGTCGACATCTCGTAGGTCGAGAACCCGCTGGTGGGGTGAGCCGTCTTCGACCGGGAAAACGGTACGCAGCACCTCGTGCCGTGCGATCACGTCCCGGAGCGAGAGCCGCAATGCCTCGGTGTCGACATCACCTTCCATCTCGATCACCATCGGAATGTGGTATGCCGCACCGGATTCCTCGAAGGTGTTCAGAAACCACATCCGCTTCTGCGCTGCCGACAGGGGAATTCGTTCGGGACGCTCCCACGGGACGAGCGGCACGCGCAGCCGTGCCTGCGCACCTGTACCGGCGAGGGCCGCGGGGGTCGGAGCGTCGAACACCGCTCGGATCGGAACTTCGATGCCCATCCGCGATCGGATTCGGCTGACCAGCTTCGTGACAAGCAGGGAATGCCCGCCCAAGGCGAAGAAGTCGTCGTCCGGACCCACTTCCGGGACGCCCAGTGTGGAGGCGAACAGTTCGCACAGTGCCTGCTCCTGCCGACTGGCAGGCGGGCGCCCTTCGGCGGGTTGTACGACTGCATCGGGAAGGGCTGCGACGTCCAGCTTCCCGTTGACGGTGAAGGGGACCTCCGGGATCGGTGTGATCGCTTGGGGAACCATGTATCCGGGAAGCCGCGTCGCGGCGATGTCGCGGAGGGTAGAGACATTCACGTCCTCCCCGGCCACCACGTAGCCGAGGAGCCTGGCCTCGTCATCGGCGCCGGCGACGACGACCACCGCGTGGTGCACTCCGGGAACGTCTTCGAGGACGGCCTCGATTTCTGCCGGCTCGACCCGGTAGCCACGAAGTTTGACCTGCGAGTCGTGACGTCCCAGGAACTCGAGCATCCCTGCCGAGTTCCAGCGAGCGCGGTCACCTGTCCGGTACATCCTTTCGCCCGCATCGGTGTGGGGATCGGCGACGAAGCGTTCGGCGGTGAGAGCCGACCGCTTGCGGTAACCCCGGGCAAGGCCTGGCCCTGCCAGATACAACTCGCCGACTGCCCCGGTAGGGATCAGACCCAGATCGCCGCCGAGGACGTAGGCCCGAACGTTGTGTTCCGGGGTGCCGATCACCGGTGTGCCGAAATCCCGAATCCGCGCGGTAACCGAATCCACCGTGGCCTCGGTGGGCCCGTACAGATTGAATGCCAGCACGTACGGGTCCTGTCCGAGAAGTTCCCACAACGCCTGTCCGACGGCCTCACCGCCGAGTGCGACGACCCCTGGGCGCCGTGACTCTCCGGAGAGAAGGCCGGCACCGACCAGCTGCCTGACGTACGACGGTGTGGTCTCGAGAAAGTCGATCGCCTCGGTATGGATGTAGTCGACGAGCGCCTCCACATCTCGTTGTGTTCTGTCGTCCACGACGTGCACCTCGTGCCCGTCCACGAGCGCCAGGATCGGGTCCCACGCCGCGTCGAACCCGACACCTGCGAGGTGGGCGACCTTCAAACTCGCACAACCGACATGCTCAGCGGCCGGCCCGAACAAGCGTTCTCGATGGCTGTGGAACAGGTTTGCTAGGCTGTCGTGGTCGACGAGAACGCCCTTCGGGCGCCCGGTGGTACCCGAGGTGTAGACGAGATAGGCGCCGTCCGTATCTCTGGGCGCCACGCGAGCGAAGGGAACTGCGACGGATCCCAACTCCGCCAATGTCTCCGAGTCGTCCAGAAGCAACTGAGGGCAGTCGACTTCGAACCGGTCCGACAGATCGGAAACTGTCACCACAAGTGTCGGTGCCGCGTCCTCGAGCAAGTATCGGATTCGTGCATCGGGGTGATCGACGTCCACCGGCACGTAGACGGCTCCGGCACTCAACGTGGCGAAGAGGGCTACAACGGTGTCGGCAGATCTGGGCAGCGCCACGACCACTCGTCTGCCGGGTCCGGCCCTGTGGACCCGCAACGCGCGTACCAACCGGTTCACCCGTGCACCCAGATCGCGGAAGGTCAGCGACTCCGATCCGGATACGACGGCGGTTCGGTCGCCATACGTGGTGACCGTGTCGGCGAACAATGCAGGCAACGTGATCGGCTCGTGTTGCACTCGCCGCCCCTGCCTGGCACCGAGGAGTACGTCACGCTCGTCCGCCGAGACCAGGTGCGTGCTGTGAACCGGTAGGTCGGGATCTTCGAGCGCAGTGCTCAACAGTTCCACGAAATAGCCGACCAGGTTCTCCACCGTTCTGCGGTCGAACAGTTCGGTTGCGAAATCCAGTTGACCGGTGATTCCGGCCGGTTCCCCGCCGCGATGCGGTCGTTCCGAAAGTGTGAGGGATAGGTCGAACTTGGCAGCAGCCACGTCGGTGGAGTCCACGGTGACATCCAGGCCGTCGAGGGCAATGGTGGGTTCGCCGGTGTTCTGAAGAGTGAACAGCACCTGAAACAAGGGATTTCGACCCGCACGCCGCGCGGGAGCGAGTTCCTCGACGATGCGTTCGAAGGGCACGCTCTGATGAGCGAGGGAGGACAAGTCGACGTCTCGTACGTGAGCGATCAGCTCACGGAAACTCGACTTCCGGCTCACGCGGGTACGCAGCGCGAGCGAGTTCACGAAGAATCCGACCAGTTCGTCGAGCGTCTCGTCCGGTCGTCCCGCTACGGGGGTACCGACCACCACGTCCTCGCCTGCGCCCATACGAGACAGGACTGCGGCGAAGCCGGCGTGAAGGACCATGAAGAGGCTCGCACCACTGTCGGCTGCGAATTCGCCTAGCTTCACCTGCAGCGCAGCGGGAATCTCCACCGGCACGGACGAGCCGGCCCCGGTGGGACGCCCGGGTCGCGGCCGATCGACAGGGAGCGTGATTTCTTCCGGAGCCCCGTCGAGCATGGATCGCCAGTGAGCGAGCTCTCGGGAGACAAGACTGCCAGGATCGTCTTCCGAGCCGAGTAGTTCCTGTTGCCACAATGCATAATCCGCGTACTGGACCGGCAACGGCTGCGTTTCGGCTGCCTCTCCCCTCACCCGCTGCTGATAGGACAGAGCGAGATCCCTGGCCAGTGGGGTGAACGACCAACCGTCACCGGCGATGTGGTGCAGAACCAGAACGAGTACGTGGTCGTCGGGCGCGATTTCGAGCACGTCGGCACGCAGCGGCAGGTCGGCTGCCAGATCGAACCCGCCGGCAGCGAGCTGGAGAACTGTTTCGGACACCGCTTCGGGTGCGACAGGGGCGGGCTGCAGTTCGGGCACGGCGCCCTGTACACCGACCACGTACTGGTAGGGTTCGCCGTCCTCTTCGCGGAATCGGGTACGCAGGATCTCGTGACGGGTCACGAGATCCGTCAACGCACCCTGCATCGCCCCCAGGTCGAACGAACCGGTCAACCGCAGCACCACGGGCATGTTGTATTCCGGTGTGCCGGGCGACAATCGAGCCAGGAACCACAGTCGGCGTTGCGCAGCCGACAAGGGAATCCTGGACGGCCGTTCGCGCCGCCGCAGAACGGGTTCACCGGTCGCCGAGTCGCTCGCGCCGACCGCCTCGGCCAGGGCCGCAGGTGTCGGTCGGTCGAACAGAGTTCGGATACTCACGGTCGCCGACCGTTCCGACCGAATCCGTGCGACGACGCGATTGCCCAGCAACGAATGTCCGCCGAGATCGAAGAAGTCGTCGTCCGGGCCGACGATCGGCTGTTCGAGAACCGAGGCGAAGATTCGACACAAGGCAGCCTCGATGTCGTCGGCCGGTGCACGTCCGTGCGACGTACCTCGAAGCTCGGTCGCGTCCGGTAGTCGGTCTCGATCGAGTTTGCCGCTCGGAGTGAGGGGCAGCGTGTCGAGCACCACCACCTGCTGCGGAATCATGTAACCGGGCAGTGTCGTGCGAAGGTCGCCACGTAGTGCGGTCGGGTCGGTCGAGGCCGGATCGGTGTGCTGCACGTATCCGATCAGACGACTGTTCTCCCCCTCGCCTGCCGGTAGCACCGCAGCGCCGGTGACTCCTGCCAGTTCCAGCAGGGCGGCTTCGACTTCTGCGGGCTCGATCCGGAAACCTCGGATCTTCAGCTGAGAGTCCGCGCGGGCGACGAATTCGAGACGGCCGCTTGCATTCCACCGCACCACATCGCCCGTTCGGTACAGGCGATCGCCGTCCCCGGACATGTGGTTCGCCACGAACGACGCCGCCGTCGATCCTGGTCTCGCGTGGTACCCGACGGCCAAACCCGGGCCACCGAGGTACAGCTCGCCGGGCGTGCCGACGTCCGCCGGGCGTAGTGCGGCATCGAGCACGTAAGCACTCACGTTGTCGGCGGGGGAACCGAGGTGTGGGGATCGACCGTCGATCACGGCGACCGTCGCATCGACTGTGGTCTCGGTCGGTCCGTACAGGTTGAACGCCAACACATCTGTCGCTGCGAGCCGCTCCCACAAAGTCGGGTCCACCGCTTCACCACCGACCGCGACGACGGTCGGGCCTCCGACGGCCCGGGTTGCATTCATGCCGGCGTCGAGCAACTGTCGGAGGTAGGACGGGGTGGTTTCCACCACGTCGAGCGATTCGTCGATCAGGTATCGGGCGCATTCTTGCGGGTCCGTTCGCACGACGTCGGCCACCACGTGCAACTCGTGGCCGCCGACCATCCACAGGAACGGATCCCACGAAGCGTCGAAAGCGGGCCCTGAAAGGTGCGCCACCCGAAGCCGGCCACGACCTGCGAAGTCCGTCGCTGGGGTGAAGATCCGGTGTTCGTGCGAGCGGAGAAGATTCACCAAGGACGAGTGCTCGACCAGCACACCCTTCGGTGTGCCCGTGGAACCCGAGGTGTATGTGAGGTAAGCGCCGTCGCGCGCCGAGAACGGACGCAACGGTTCGTGACGTCCTCCCGCGGATCCCTCGAGCGCCTCGGCGAGACCGAGAGAGACCGAACCGTCGACCTCTTCGCCGCCTTCGACGACAACCACGGCAGGCTTCGCGTCACCGATGATGCGCGCGATGCGTGTCGCCGGTTGACTCCTGTCGATCGGCAGATACGTAGCACCACTGCGTAGTACGCCGAGAATTGCAGCGATCCAGTCCGCCGAGCGGGTCAGCGACACCGCCACCAGATCACCTCGGCCGCACCCGTGGTTCGCGAGGGAGGCGGCCACCCTGGATGACGCGTCGTCCAGCTCTGCATACGTGTAGGACGTTTCGAGGTCGGATACCGCGGTGGCATCGGGGATCCTTCGTGCTGTGCGACCGAACAGTTCGGGAACGGTCGGAGCCGAGGCGTCGTCCTCACCCGAGTGTGGCGCCCGGTTCCATAATTCGGTCACCGTCCTGTGTGTGTTCGCGGAGAGCAGTTCGATGTCGCCGATTCGAAGCCGAGGCTCTGCGACAGCACTGCGCAGCACCCGCATGAATCGTCGATGGTGCCCGTCGAGCTCGTCCTCGGTGTACCGGTCGGGGTTCGCGTAGAAGTCGATGGTGATTCCGTCGACCGGCGAGATGCCTTGCACTACAACCCACAGATCGTCGACGGGGCCCACCGAAAGATTTCGTACGGTCGCCTGGTGCGGTCCGAACTGCATCTCACCTATCGAGGGGAGCACGTTCATGGTCGGCCCGTACAACCGGCGGCTGCGAGGCAATCCCAGGTCGCGCAGCATCTCCTCCCCGCGATAGCGCTGATGCTTCACAACGGATTTGATTTCTTCCGACGTCTGCCGAACCAGGTCGGAGATACTCGTGTCCGGGGTGACGTGCAGGCGCAACGGCAGGACGTTGGACATCATCGCCGGAGTGGTGCGTTGCAACGGCGTGATCCTCGCATTCACCGGCAACCCGAGAACCACATCGCGAGAACCCGTTGCCCGGTGCAGGTATGCGGCCAGTACGGCCACCATGAGCGGCGACCAGCTCGTGCCGACCGTGTCCGCCGCTGCGGTGACCTCGGCGGCCTCTGCGGTATCGAGTCGAGCCGACTTGTGCAGGCAGTACGGCGCCATCGGTTCGGCGGAGGAACTGAGCGCAGTCGCCTCGGGGAGGTCGGAGAAGCGCTCGCGCCAGAACTGCCGATCCGACTCGAATTCCTCGGAATCCCGGTATCCCGCGTCCTCTTCCAACAGCGCCGAGAAGTCTCCGAAGAACCCTGGACCGGAATCGGAGCCCTCGAGCTCGGCGGTGTACACACCGGCGGCACGTAGCACCAACATGGCAGCACCGAAACCGTCCACCATGAGGTGGTGCGCGCGCAGGTAGAAGAGGTAGCGCTCGTCTTCGACACGAATCAATTCGGTTCGCAGCAACGCATCCGAAAGGGGGTCGAGTGCGGTGGTGGCGTCCTCGTGCATCCGAGCCAGTGCCTGCGCATTCGGGTCGGACTCGCCACGAAGGTCGATGCACGGAATTGCCCAACCGTCGAAGGGGTCGATCACCTGCCCGGTTACACCATCCGTGTAGACGAAACGTGCCCTCAGAGAGGGAGCTTCGACGAATATCTGCCTGGCCGCCCGGCTGAGCGCTTCGACGTCGACGTCACCGCGCAGGTCGAGGTACTGGGCGATGTTGAACAACGGACTGTCCGGAGCGATCTGCTGTCCGAACCAAATACCTTGCTGCGCAGCGGACAATCGATGAGTTCGGTCGCCCCCTGCAGTCTCGTCGGCTCGGCTTCGAGTTGCCTCCGCGCGGTCCATGTTCCTCCCTCGACTGACTCGGCGTTCGTACCGGGCACTGTGCGGTACTTCGGAGGGGAAAGCCGAACCGATTGGTAGGTGTGACTTACATCACATCCATTCCAGGCTTCGGGAAGGTCCGTTCGAAACATGTTGGCTGGTAAGACGGTTCGAATACAGATCGGCGGGTGTGCGACATTCGCGTCGCACACCCGCCGATGGGCTATCGCGGCTCACTCGGTGATCCGCATCGGGGACTACTCCCCTTTGAACTCGGGCGGACGCTTCTCGAACACTGCAGAGATGGCCTCCGTGAGGTCCTGCGAAGGCAGGAAGGCGGCGTTCCAGGCGGCGACGTAGCGCAGACTGTCGCCGACCGCGGCCGAGCGCGAGTGATCGAGCACGTCCTTGATGCCATGCACCACCAACGGCGGATTGGCGGCGATCTGCGCGGCCGTCTCGTGGGCTGCGGCGAGCACCGATTCCGCATCCTCGTACACCGCGTTGACGAGGCCGATCTTCTCGGCAGTTCCGGAGTCGATGTCCTTTCCGGTCAGCGCCAGCTCCCGAAGATGACCGTCACCGATGATTGCCGGGAGACGCGCGAGGCTGCCCATGTCCGCCACGATCGCAACCTTGACCTCACGGACGCTGAACTTGGCGTCGGTGGAGGCGTAGCGGAAGTCCGCGGCCGTGATCAGATCGACGCCGCCGCCGATGCACCAGCCGTGGACCGCCGCGATAACCGGCTTGCGGCAGTCGGCAACCGCGTTGATCGAGGCCTGCATCCGCTTGATCATCTCGTGGAACTTGGTGCGCGGACCGGCCTGGGCCTTGTCCGCCAGCACGGCGCCGAACTCGCCGCTCATCGCGGGCAGGTCGAGTCCGAACGAGAAGTGCTTGCCGGAACCCGCGAGTACCACAGCCCGCACCTCCGGGTCCGCGTCGAGTGCGGCGAAGATCTCCGGCAATTCCTGCCAGAAGTCGGGGCCCATCGCGTTGCCCTTACCCGGCCCGATCAGGGTCACCTGGGCAACGTTCGCTTTCGTCTCGACGGTGAATGCGTTCCAGCTCTTCTCTGCGCTCATTGCTCGAGGGTAGCGATGTCGGCGACGAAATGAAGTACCAGCAGATTCCCGGTCACACTCAGATAGACGTTCCACCCCCGAGAGGACCCTCGTGCTCGACCTCGTCAGAAATCAGTTGCCGAGCCCCCAATACCTGTCACACGCTGTGTACTTGTCACATGCAGCGCGCAACGCCTGGAACGTCTCCTTCGGTGGCGGCATCGCACCCGTCGAGCGCACGCCGTCGGAGCCGATCTTCGCAGGCCACCACCGGACCTGTATCGATTCCACGGCACCGGTAGTACACAGACTCCGGTCCTGCTCGTCCCACCCCTCGCGGCTCCGGTTCAGTGCTTCGACCTTCGCCCCGGGCAGAGTCTCGCGGCGCACCTGTCCGAGCAGGGACTGCCCACCTACGTCGTGGACTACGGCGCCATGCACCGTTCGGACCGACGCCTCGGTTTCGAATACTGGACCGAGAACGTGCTGCCCGACACGATCCGCAGGGTGAGCGCCCGTCACGACGGCGCTCCCGTGCACCTCGTCGGATGGAGCCTCGGTGGGACGATCTCCCTCCTGACCGCGGCGTCACGCCCCGAGTTGCCGCTGAGTTCGGTGACCGCGATCGGCACGCCCCTCGACTACACGAAGATCCCCACCATCGAGGCACTGCGAATGGTGGGCAAGGTGACGACCGAGAAGCCACTCACCACCCTCACCTGGGCGCTGGGCGGGCTCCCGGCGCCGCTCGTTCAGGCCGGCTACCGATTCACCGCGTTGCAGCGTGAACTCACGAAACCCTGGTTCATCGCACGAAATCTCCTCGACACCGAAAGCCTCGCCCGAATGGAAGCGATAGACCGGTTCCAGTCCGACATGCCCGGTTACCCAGGCCGTCTCTTCGAGCAGATGGCCTCGCAACTCGTCCTTCGCAATTCGCTCGCGCACGGCCGCGTTCGACTCGGCGATCGTCACGTCGATCTTGCCGATGTTCGCGTTCCTGTTCTTGCCATCGGCGGCACCGACGACGTCCTCGCGCCTGCCGACTCCGTCGCACACGCGACAACCGTCCTCAGCGGTTCGCCGCACGTCCGCTTCGAAACGTCACCGGGAAATCACCTCGGTATCGTCGCCGGCCCCGGCGCCCGCGAGAACTCGTGGCGACACATCGATTCGTTCTTGAGCGGGGTCTCGGCAATTCCTGCCTGATTCGACCGGAATATCCGGTTGTTCCAATTTATTTCCCGGAATGACCGAATATCCATTCACGATTCGTTAACACTCCGTTCGATTACCCGTGGGTAACTGGACTGATCGAAGCGAGTCCTTCAATGTGGTACGTGCAATAGTCGCATCAGCACCCAACAATGCGACGTACGTCACGGAAGGAGTCTCGTCCTCAATGGGTACCAAAGGCTCCTCGAATTACGTGTCATTGGGTGGTCGTCGCCTGCATTACCAGACGACCGGGGAGGGCCCGGTAACCGTGTTCTTCGAGGCAGGAATGGGCAGGAGCCGCTCGACCTGGGCACTCGTACAACCGCGTGTAGCCGAGTTCGCACGCACGGTCGTCTACGACCGCGCGGGGCACGGACTGAGCGACCCGGATCCCGGCGGCCGCGATTTCGATCGTCTGCTGTCCGACCATCTCGCCGTCGTCGACGCGGCCACCGACTGCGCGACGATAGGCGTGGGCCACAGCTACGGCGGCCCGATCGTCAGGATGGCGGAGACCGTACGGCCCGAGACATTCAGTGCATTGACACTGGTCGACGAGGTACCGGAGACAGTCGATCCCGATCAGATGTCGGCGGCGATGCGTGGTGCCTCGCTGATCTACGGCGCGCAGGTGGTGCTGGCGCAACTCGGTCTGCTCGCCCCACTGCTGGAGCGGTTTCGTTTCGGCGACCTTGCGGCCGAGGATGCGCGTGCCGCTGCCACCGAGGCAGCGCGCATGAACTCCGTGCGGGCAGCCCGCGAGGAATGGCGCGCGTTCGGATCGAGTTTCGAAAAGCTGCACGCGAACGGACCGATTGTTCCGGACGTCCCCATGTGCAGCATTTCCTCGAATCGAATGAGTCGTGAGCGCGACCGCCACCGGGACTTTCTCGGCGCTGCGCATGCGCGCATCGCAGAATTGTCGCCGGAAGGGCGTCACCTCTACTCGAGGAATTCGAGTCACGATATTCAGCTGACCGAACCGAACCTCGTCGTGAACGAAATTCGTGCGTTAGTGGAACGTGTTCGCGCTCGCCTGCCTGCTTGAACTCTGCAACACTCGGACAATTCCACCGACAGTAAAGGCCTCACCATGTCTACCGACCTCACGGCGTCCGTTTCGACGGACTCTCGGCGACGCCGGTCCACCGCCGAGTTGACGATCGGTGGTGAGCCGTTCACCGTGTGGACCGAGTCCAATGTCGACATCGACGTCACCGGAACTGCGTGGTTGCCCCCGTTGCGGGTGACGTCGATGCCCAAGGGCCTCACCCTCGACGTGGCACCGGCCGTGGACGAGGTCGCGCTGGCGGGGAGTCTCGCTGCCGAGGAAGTTCTGCTCGGCTGGTACCCGGACCAGCTACAGCGCAGTGGCACCCGCACGAAGGCCGCGGCGCCGGAGCACTCCGAACCCGGTGCTCGGGGCGTCGGTTGCTTCTTCTCGGGCGGTGTCGATTCGTTCTACACGGCCCTGAAGCACATCGACGAGATCACGCACTTGATCATCATCCACGGTCTCGACATCAGTCTCGACAACGAGGCGCTCTGGGACGAAGCCGTCGATCGAGCCAGGAAGATGGCGGACGACCTGGGGAAGGAACTGATCGAGGTTCGTTCCAACATGCGCTACCTGCACGCGAAGCACGGACCACATTGGCAGAACCAGGCGCACGGCGCCTTCCTCGCACACATCTCGCTGCTGCTGTCCCCCGTCCTCGGCAAGGTCTACATTCCGGCGTCCGACGACGAGTCCCGCCTCGCCCCCTTGGGCACTCATCCGGACCTCGATCCGTTGTGGTCGAGCAGTCGGGTCACGATCGTGCACGACGGCATCGAAGCCGATCGTGTCGCCAAGTTGGCTGTGCTCGCGGAGTCTCCCACCGCGATGCGTCACCTGCGAGTGTGCTGGTCGAACCTTTCCGGCAAGTACAACTGCGGCATCTGCGAGAAGTGCATCCGAACGATGATCGGGCTGCACATCGTGGGCGCGGGCGGTCGATGTGAGAGCCTGCCGAAGAAGATCGATCCGCGCAGTGTCCGATGGATGTACCTGCGAGCCGGCGGCGAAGGCGGGGAGCTCTTCGCGAAGGAGAACCTGGAGCGCCTTCGTGCCCAGGGCGAGACCGATTCCGACCTCGTCCACGCCCTGGATTTCGCCATCCACCGAGGTCGCTTCCAGCAGTTCCTGGTGACCACCAAGTTCTACGTGGTCGATATCGGTTTCGCCCTGGTCAAGTACCGCGTGCGGGCCATTCTGAGGGCGCGGCGCAGCGCTGGATAGCCGTCTTCGCCAACCCGTGACCTCGTACAGTCGCTGGCGCACACGGTCTCGTCCTACCCTGAGATCATGTCGACGACACTGCATCCCAACGCGGCGCATGTCTCCGAGACCCTCATCGCGCGCGGTCATCACGGTGTGATCGTCGCGAGCCCGGAGTCGGCGCACACCGCCACGGAGGCTGCGGGGGCGCTGGGCGTCGACGTCGGTGCGATCGTGAAATCACTGGTGTTTCTCCTCGACGACGAGCCCGTTCTGCTCCTGGTGTCGGGTTCTCACCGTGTCGATCTGCCCAGGACCGGTAAACGGCTCGACGGAGCGCTGACTCCCGCGCCGTTGGACATGATCACCACGGCGACGGCGCAACCGGTCGGTGGCGTTGCGCCGCTCGGTCACCCCACCAATCTGCAGACGTTCGTCGACTCCGCGCTCGGTGACCATCGGGAACTGTGGGCGGCAGCGGGGCATCCGAGCTTCGTGTTCCGCACTACCTACTCCGAACTTCTCCGCATCACCGCCGGCCTCTCCGTCGACATGGATTGATTCCGTTCCGATGTGCGGACCAGCAGGAGCGACTTGCCGATCACGCTTCGGTTCGCGAGCGCAACGTGCGCATCGACGGCGCGCTCCAAGGGGTAGGTCACCCCGATCTCCGGGCGAAGCCGACCTTCCTCGGCCAGCGACAAGGCTCGTTCGAGACGGGCTCGCGCCGTTGCCCGATCCGGTGGTCCTGCGGCAAGCGCGTAGTAGACGTCGATCCGGCGTTCGTGTGCAGCGTCCGGGCCGATCTCGGTGAATCCGCCGGAGCTTCCATAAGTGGTGAACCGCCCACCGTCTGCCGTCGCGTCGAACGCCTCCACACCCAGGTCGCCACCCGCACCGTCGAAGATCAGAGTCGCACCGAACCCGCCTGTGGCATCGCGAACGCGTTGTACCCAGCCGTCTTCGGTGTAATCGACGGTGACATCGGCCCCGCGGCGCCTTGCCGACTGCAGCTTCTGCTCACCTCGCGCCGCTGCAACGACGTGCGCGCCGGCGTCGTGCGAGCGACCACCTTGCGTCCGACCCATGCGGGGTCGACTCCTGCGCCCACCGACAACACCTCGCCCGCCCCGCCACCACCCGGTACGTAGGGAAGGTCTCGGGGAAACACTTCGCCACCCCAGCCGCCACGGAGCAGCGTGTCGAGGAACATCACATCGGCAACGGACACTCCGACCACCACCTGTCCCGGACCCGCCACAGGATCGGGGACCTCTTCGTGGACGAGCACTTCGGGTCCCCCGTACTCGTGGACACGGACTGCATACATCGCATTCACCTTTAGATTTCGGATGTTGCAGCCAGTCTCGAACCTCGAGTGCACTCGAGGTCAAGGGGAAACGACTCGACGTCGATTCCGAACCGGATTCACATATAGTGGGCTCATCATGATGATCCGAGTGTGGAGGCGACGCCACGTCGACCTGTGCCGTACGGACGCGTCTCTGTGTTCGCCTGCAGAGCAGTCCAAACACGTCTGATACGCGCACGACCACTACATACACGGAGAATTCGTTGTCCGATCCAGTGAAGCACCTTTCCGAATACCGCAACGACGGCATCGGTGCCGCCGAGTACCGCGCCGCCTTGGGCCGTCACCCCGCAGGCGTCACCGTCGTGACGCTCGATGCCGGGTCCGGCCCAGTCGGATTCACCGCCACGTCCTTTGCATCGCTCTCGCTCGACCCGCCGCTGGTGTCTCTCAACATCGCGAACACGTCCTCGAGCATCGGCGCGGTGCACTCTGCGGAGACCCTCGTCATTCACCTGCTGGGTGAGCACCAGCAGCATCTCGCCCAGCGCTTCGCGCGTAGCGCGGACGAGCGGTTCGCGGACGAATCGCTGTGGACGCGTCTCGACAGCGGCGAGCCGGTACTGCACGGCACCCCGAGCTGGCTACGCGTGAAGGTCGATCAGCTGATTCCGGTCGGTGACCACACGCTCGTCATCGGCCTGGTCACCCGCGTGTACAGCGAGGAGTTGAACGAAACCGCTGCCGCTCCCCTGCTGTACCACGAGGGCCGGTACTACCGGCCCACTCCGATCGCGGAGTAGGCCGGGCTCAGGACGCGAGCACCCGACGATCGCGTGACAGGCCGAACCTGGCCAACGCGTCGTCGGCTGCTCCCTGAGCCAGTTGCACACCCCGATCGCCGAGCCACGGCAGCGTCACCTCGACCAGATTCTGCAGAACCCTGGGGAGTGAGAGCGGCAGGAGCGTCACTCCGTCCGCGACGTCGGCGGCTTGGATATCCGAGATCAGACCAGCGAGACCGGACCCTGTTCCGATGTACTGCAGCGACAGCGGTGCACGTGCCACATCCAGGGCACTGTCCAACTGCGCCAACTCTTTTCGGGCCGCCCTCGCTTCGTCGGCGACGAGGATTTCCACATCGACCAGGACCGTGATCGAATCCGGATCACGCCCATCCGCGGCGGCGGCCGCCCGGATCCGCGTGCGCTGTTGCTGTGCGTCACGAAGGTCCACTGCGCGAATACGTACCACCTCGGCAGGATCGGATGTGAGGTCCAACGGTTCGGTGACGCCGGGGTCGGTCAACTCGACCCAGTAGTTTTCGGGTACTGCGCGATTGCCCGGCGCCGCGGTGGCTGCCGGGTGATGCCCGGCCCCCACCAGTTCGACGGCGACACGAAGCGGACGGACGACTGCGAAATCGACAGAAGACATGGGTTCTCCTCGGGAAATGGTGTGTTGATTACGAACTGACGGATCGTCAGTCGAAACACATGCCCGAGGCGGTTCGGCACAGATCCACATGCCGACGGCACCAGTGAGCCACCCGTGTGGTTCCTGCCTGCGATGCCATGCCGCTCATGCTAGCGCGGATTCCGGCACCAGTGTGCGGACAGCCCCCACCAGACGTTCGACGTCGGCGCAGCCGGTGCCGAGACCGATGCTGGCGCGCACCGCACCGTCTGCATGCCCCAACCTGTCGAGCAGTGGATGCGCGCAGAAACGTCCGTCCCGCACACCGATCCCGTGAACGTCCGACAGATAGGTTGCGATCTCTCTCGGCTCGAACCCGTCTACCGTGAAGGTGACGATTCCGACCGAGTCCTCGCAATCCGACCACAGACTCAGCACTTCGAGACCGGGCACGGTCCGCAGACCTGCAACCAACTGCTCACACAGAGCGCGTTCGTGTTCGGCGATGTACTCGAATCCCAGACTCTCGATCGTCTCGCACGCCGCCGCCAATGCGCCGGCACCCAGGATGTTCGGTGTGCCCGCTTCGTGGCGGGCGGGAGAAAGCGCCCATTGCGTGTTCGTGACGGTGACGTTCCGAACCGCGCCACCACCGGAAAGGTACGGATCGGCGCAGTCGAGCCAGTCGCGGCGACCGACCAGCACCCCCGCACCGAACGGCGCGTAGAGCTTGTGACCCGAAAATGCCAGGTAGTCGACGCCCCAAGCTCCGATGTCGATCGCGCGGTGGGGAGCCAACTGCGCGGCGTCCACCAGGATTCGAGCGCCACAGCGGTGCGCGATGTCGGCAATTCGGGCTATGGGCAGTACCTCACCGGTGACGTTGGAGGCGCCGGTGATCGCCAATAGACCCGCAGGCCGTGCGCACAACTCGACGACCAAGCGGCGGATCGTCTCCTCGATCGTGCCTGCGGCTCGGACGATCCGGGATCCCTTCCACGGCAAGAGGTTCGCGTGATGCTCGATGTCCAGGACCACGACCGAACCCGGCACACAGCCGGCCAGCAGGTTCAGAGAATCGGTGGTGTTGCGGGTGAAGACCACGACATGTTCGTCGGTGGCACCCACGAACCGGCCGACAATTTCGCGAGCATTCTCGTAATTGTCGGTCGATACCTTCGACGCATATCCTGCGCCACGATGAACGCTCGAGTACGTGTGCAGTAGCTGGTCGATGCGTTCTACGACCTGGGTGAGCGCCGGTGCGCTCGCGGCGTAATCGAAGTTCGCGTACGTCCGGGTGCTGCCGTCGGCGAGCGGAACACACAGGTCTGCACCCGTCACCTGGGCGAGCGGAGCGATAGCGGTAAATGCAGCGGTCATCACGAAATCCCTTGCCATCAGGGACTCGTCGCAGTCGGCAAACCTTGCGGAGTGACTACTCGGAGTCCGCGCTTGCCGGATTCGGGTTCGAACCTCGGCCCGGTCGTCACCCGGAGCACCCCGCCGCGGTGGAGGGTTGCCGACCAGCTAGCCGGGGCTTGACGCTGGTACTCGTGACCTGAAAACGAGAATGCAGGAGTCGGACCATGTTGTCAACTGCGTGTTCGAATCACCGAGATCGGAACAGTTCTGTCCCGCTCGCCGCACACATGCAGTCTGTCACGGCCACACAGGTGGCCACATTCCGCACACAGTGAGGTCTCCGACGTGAAGTTCAGCCGTTTCGCCTTGGCAATCGACCGTTCCGTTGATGATCCGGGGTCACGGCATGCTCGGGCGACTCCGCCGAGGACGGCGCGGTGCGCATCGGCACCACGGAGGCCAGTGATCACTACCGGGAGGTGTTCGAGCCGAAGGCCCGCCGATGCCGGAATCACCCTCGACATAGTGAACTTCTCGGATTACACGCAGCCGAATACTGCCCTGTCACAAGGACAGATCGACGTCGACCTGTTCCAGCACCTTCGGTCCCTCGGCGAGCACAACGTGGGTGCCGACGACACACTGACTCTCATGGGTGCCACTCAGATCGTGCCCCTCGGACTGTACTCGAGCAACCGCGCCGCACTTGCCGATATTCCGGACGGTGGGGAGATTGCTGTTCCGAACGATCCGAGCAATCAGGCTCGAGCCCTGTTCGAACTGTGAATGACGCCGGACTGCTGACCGTCAACGGAGACAACCCCTCACCCACTCCTTCGGACATCGACACGGCCGCGTCCAAGGTTCGAGTGTCGCCGCGCAGACAGCGCTGTCGCTCCCCGACGAATGTCACACCGGTTCAGCTCAGGCGAACCGGTGTGACATTCGTCGGGGGTAATAGGCGTGCGAACTGCAGCGAAGTGACATCTCGGCGGTGAAACAATGGTCGACGACAGTCCTTGCGACGCCAAATGTTCACCAACCGTCCACCTGGCTGTGAAATAACGAGCCCACCGCACCACCAGCTCGCAGAAGAAGGAATCCTGGATTGAAGCTCCATTCACAGTTCGATTCGGACACCCCCGATTCCACTCGTTCCCGCGGCATACCCGAGGGATACCTTCGCGCTGACTGTGCACCGATTCCCCGCACGCTCGTCGACATCCTCACCGAGACGGCGAATGCCCACCCCGATGCGGCCGCCATCGACGACGGCACCACAACCCTCACCTACCAGGAACTCCTGGTAGCGATCGAAGAGGGCGCCCAGTGGTTGGCGGATGCCGGAGTCGGCGCGGGCGACCGTGTCGGAATCCGGATACCGTCGGGTTCGTATTCGCTGTACGTGGCGATTCTGTCCACCCTGGCTGCGGGTGCCGCGTATGTACCCGTCGACGCCGACGACCCGGACGAGCGAGCCGATCTGGTCTTCGGCGAGGCGCAGGTGGCCGTCATCGTCACCGGGGACGGAGTTCGCCCTGGTACCGCACCTGCGCGCACCGTTAGTCCCCCGTCCCGGAAACCCACACCGGACGACGACGCCTGGATCATCTTCACCTCGGGTTCCACCGGCACTCCGAAGGGCGTCGCGGTGGACCATCGCAATGCGGCCGCATTCGTCGACGCCGAGGCTCGCATGTTCCTACAGGCCGAGCCCATCGGCCCCGGGGACCGGGTGTTGGCAGGACTGTCCGTGGCATTCGATGCGTCGTGTGAGGAGATGTGGCTGGCGTGGCGGGGCGGCGCATGCCTCGTACCGGCGCCTCGTTCGCTCGTTCGTAGCGGTATGGATCTCGGTCCTTGGCTGGTCTCGCGGGACATCAGCATCGTCTCCACCGTCCCCACCCTCGCGGCGTTGTGGCCGGCGGAGGCGCTCGAAGCCGTCCGTCTGCTCATCTTCGGCGGCGAGGCGTGTCCGCCCGAGTTGGCCGAACGACTGGCGGTCGACGGTCGTGAGGTGTGGAACACCTACGGTCCCACCGAAGCAACGGTCGTGGCCTGTGGCGCACCGATGGACGGCAAGAGCCCGGTGAGCATCGGACTTCCACTGGACGGTTGGGATCTCGCAGTCGTCGACGCAGAGGGGCACCCGGTCGCCGTCGGCGAGGTAGGCGAGCTGGTCATCGGCGGTGTGGGCCTGGCGCGGTATCTGGACCCTGCCAAGGACGGCGAGAAGTACGCACCCATGCCGACACTCGGATGGGAACGTGCCTACCGCAGCGGCGACCTCGTCCGCCTCGAACTCGGTGGTCTACTCTTTCAGGGACGCGCGGACGACCAGGTGAAGCTCGGCGGTCGGCGAATCGAACTCGGCGAGGTCGACAACGCCCTACAGAATCTGCCCGGGGTCAGCGGCGCTGCCGCGGCCGTACGCAGAACCGGTGCCGGACACCAGGTTCTGGTCGGCTATCTCGCGAGCACGGATTCGGATTTCGACCTCCGGGCCGCACACGCGATGCTGACCGAGCAACTTCCGGCGGCCCTGGTGCCACGTCTCGCGCTGCTCGACGAACTCCCCACACGGACGTCCGGCAAAGTCGACCGCAATGCCCTGCCGTGGCCGTTGCCGGGAAGCGGTGAGGACGCAGCGGAGGCACTGGGTCTCGACGGGACGGCCGCCTGGGTCGCCGGCCTCTGGACTTCCATTCTCGGAGCCCGGGTCAGCGGCCTCGACGACGACTTCTTCGAACTCGGCGGCGGCTCGCTGTCGGCTGCTCGAATGGTGACGGCACTGCGCGAGTACTACCCCGAGGTCACCGTCGCGCAACTGTACGACCATCCACGTCTGGGTTCTCTCGCCGAGCATCTCGACGAGTTGGCTCCGGTGGCAACTGTGGAGCAGCGCGACGTGACTCCGACTCCGCGCGGCAGCCAGTTCGCCCAGATCGCGGCAACGGTTCCGCTCACGACGCTCACCGGACTGCAATGGGTCACCTGGCTGGCACTGACGAACAATGTTCTGTCCTGGTTCGTGGACGTGCCGTGGGCACCGACCGTGTCGTGGTGGTGGGTGTCGCTCGCGTTCGTCGCATTCATCACGCCGCCCGGCCGAATGTGCATTTCCGTGGCGGGCTCGCGAACTCTGCTCCGAAACCTCGAACCCGGCACCTACGCACGCGGCGGAAGCGAACACCTTCGGTTGTGGACTGCACTGCGTCTGACCGAAGCCAGCGGCGCTGCGAACCTGTCCGGCGCACCGTGGATGCTCTACTACGCGCGGGCCCTGGGAGCCAAGGTCGGCAAGGGCGTCGACCTGCACACGCTGCCACCGGTCACCGGCATGCTGAACCTCGGAGACGGGTGTTCGGTCGAGCCCGAAGTCGACCTGTCGGGGCACTGGATCGACGGGGACGTGATCCATATCGGCGCTGTCAAGGTCGGTGACGATGCAACGGTCGGCGCACGATCGACACTGCTGCCGGGCGCCCGGATCGGACGCGGTTCGGTCGTCGACCCCGGCTCGGCGGTGTTCGGACGCGTCAAGGCCGGTCAGCGCTGGGCCGGTTCGCCGGCGGTGAAGGTCGGTAAGGCGAATGCCCCTTGGCCCAAGGAACATCCGAAGCGCGCCCCGCACTGGGTTCCGGTGTTCGGTGTGACATCGATGGTTCTCGCGGGTATGCCGATCTTCGCGTTGATCGCGGGTATCGCCATCATCGGCTGGGGAGTTCGAGACACCGATTCGATCGGATCCGCGATCGCGCATTCGATGCTCTACCTGCCGTTGTCGACGTTCGTGAGTCTCGCCGTGTTCGCGGCGACTACCGTTGTCACGGTTCGACTTCTGTCCATCGGACTCGAGGAGGGCTATCACCCCGTTCGTAGCCGAATCGGGTGGCAGGTGTGGGCGACCGAGCGTCTGATGGATTCGGCCCGAACCTTCCTGTTCCCGTTGTACGCCAGCCTTCTCACACCCCGATGGCTGCGGCTGCTCGGCGCGAAGATCGGCAAGGACGTCGAGGCTTCGACCGTGCTGTTGCTACCGAAGTACACGACGGTGGCCGACGGCGCCTTCCTTGCCGACGACACCATGATTGCGAGTTACGAACTCGGTGGCGGATGGCTTCACATCGAGCATGCAAAGGTCGGCAAACGCGCCTTCCTCGGAAACTCCGGCATGACGGGCCCGGGACGACGAGTGCCCAAGAACGGTCTCGTCGCCGTGCTTTCCGCGACGCCGTCGAAGGCGAAATCCGGCTCGTCCTGGTTGGGTAGCCCTCCCGTTCGCCTGCGCCGTGCCGCCGGCTCGGCCGATTCGACGCGGACGTTCGAACCCCCGTTCCGGCTGAAAGTGGCTCGCGCCCTTGTCGAAACCTGCCGTCTGATACCGGTGATGGTTACGTTCGGTATCGGTCTCGGCGTCCTGTTCGCGCTCGAAGTCCTCACGTCGGCGGTCGGTTACTGGCTCGCGGCCCTGCTGAGCGGGATCGTCCTGCTGGTGGCGGGCGCAGTGGCCGGCGCGGTGTCGGTGGCCGCCAAATGGCTGGTCGTCGGCCGTATCGGGAAGGTGGAGCATCCACTGTGGAGCTCGTTCGTGTGGAGAAACGAGGTTTCCGACGCGTTCGTGGAAACGGTTGCCGCACCATGGTTCGCGCGTGCGGCCACTGGCACGGCGGTACTCAACGTCTGGCTGCGCGGCCTCGGCGCCAGGATCGGAAAGGGCGTCTGGTGTGAAACGTACTGGTTGCCCGAGGCCGACCTGGTGACGCTCGAGGACGGCGCAACGGTAGAACGGGGGTGCGTTGTGCAGACCCACCTGTTCCATGATCGGATCATGGCCATGGACACCGTCACTCTGGGAGCCGGAGCAACTCTGGGTCCGCACTGTGTCGCACTGCCCGCCTCCGGAATTGGAGCGGGCGCGACGGTCGGACCTGCATCTTTGGTGATGCGAGGTGACACTGTTCCCCCGTCCAGCAGATGGCAGGGCAACCCCATCGCACCGTGGGTGAAGAAGTGAAGCCCGGCAAGGTGCCCGACGCACCGATCGACCTCTACCTTCCGCAGAACGGGAACCGTGGCTATCGCGTGTCCCGCTACGAACTCGATCTCGGATACCGTCTCAACAGCAATCGATTGACGGGCAAGGCGACGATCACCGCCGTGACCACGGAGGAGCGGCCACGGTTCGCGTTGGATCTGGCCCAGAATCTTCAGGTCGGCAAGGTGACCGTGAACGGTTCCCGGAACGTCAAATGGTCCCACCAGGGCGGCAAACTCGTTCTCACCCCGGGCAATCGCATCCATTCCGGTGGTGCGCTCGTCGCCTCCGTCCAGTACAGCGGGAACCCCCAGCCGATCCGCGGCCAATGGGGCGACGTCGGATGGGAAGAACTCACCGAGGGAGCTCTCGTCGCCAGTCAGCCGAACGGCGCCGCATCCTGGTTTCCGTGCGACGATCACCCGAGTTCCAAAGCCAGTTACCGCATTTCGATCACCACCGACTCGCCGTACTACGCCCTGGCCAACGGCACCCTCCTACGGAAGCAGACCCGCGCCAGCCAGACCACGTGGGTGTACGAACAGACCGAACCGATGCCGAGCTACCTGGCCACCGTCCAGATCGGCCCCTATCAGCATCGCAGCGTAGGCACGGGCAGCGTGCCCATCTTCGCGGTTCACCCGCCGCGTCTTCGCTCGGCGTTCGACGCAGATTTCGCCGACCAGTCCGCGATGATGGAACTGTTCGTCGACCTGTTCGGCCCGTTTCCGTTCCAGAGCTACACCGTCGTCGTCACCGACGACGAACTCGAGATCCCCATCGAGGCGCAGGGCCTGTCGATTTTCGGGGCGAACCATTGCACCGGCAGGAACCCCGCCGAGCGACTCGTCGCACACGAACTGGCGCATCAATGGTTCGGCAACTCCCTGACGGCGAGCCAGTGGCGTGATATCTGGCTGCACGAGGGTTTCGCGTGCTACTCGGAGTGGCTGTGGTCGCAGCATTCGGGTGGTCCGTCCGCCGAGCAACTAGCGGTCCAGGCGCACCAGGGACTCGCCCGCAAGCCGCAGGACATCGTGGTGGGAGACCCCGGACCCGACCTGATGTTCGACGATCGGATCTACAAGCGAGGCGCGCTGACGCTGCATGCCGTGCGGGGCAGGCTCGGCGACGGGAAGTTCTTCGCACTGCTGCGGGCTTGGACGACCGATCACCGGCACGGGAGTGTGACGTCGGAACAGTTCACGGACCTGGCAGGCCGGTACAGCGACGAATCCCTGCGGCCACTGTGGGACGCCTGGTTGGGCGAGAAGACGCTTCCGCCTTTGCACCCCCACTGACCTGCGCCCGGTAATCCTCCGAATGGGTCCGACGATGTATACGGCAGAGAAGATCGGACTGTTCGGAGGATCGCATGCCTGGCACGAAACCAACTCGGACGCTCACTCGCCTGGGCGCATCGGTCGCAATCGCTGCGGCCATCACTGCAGGGGCGCCGGCCCTCGCAGGGGCCCAGCCCGTCGCGCCGTCACCAGCGCCCGAGAGCTCCGTCCCGTACTGCAAGGCGTTGCCGATGATCATGATCTACCCGCCGCCGCCGACCCGCATTCAATGCCACACCGGTTTCGGGGACTTCGTCTTCACGCTGCCTCCCGGAACTCACTGGCCGTTCTGACGCCCGACGTTCTCAGTCGCGGCTGGGCAGGTGTGAACGCCATTTGGCGATCACGAGTCCGAGGCAGGCCAGCGCGGCCAGCACACCGAACACGAACATCCGCGTATACGTGACGGCGGGGAACGTCTCGGACAGCACCGCCATCACTGCTGGGGCTGCGAAGCCCAGGTACGTCAACGAATAGAAGACTGCAGTGAGCCCGGCGAGATCGTCGGGCCCCGCGATCCGCTGGATCTCCTGTAGTCCGGAGACGAGTGCCATGCCGTAACCGCACCCGAGGACGACGGACGCAAACAACGCGATCGGGATCGTCAGCTGATCTGCGAGGACACCTCCTACGGCCATACCCGCTGCCACCAGAACCAGCGCGACAACAACGGCACGCGAGTTGGCGGGGGTGTCGATCTTGCGGCCGAGCGACTGGATCAGGAACCCCGAGCCCAGCCCCACCACGCAGAGCAGTGCAGAGAAGGCAACGGGAATTCCGCCACTGTTCTCCGACATCAATGCCGGGATCACCGCATATGCTGCTGCAGCCGCGCCGAATACCCATGGAGCGACCGGCACAACCACGTACAGGAACCGGCGGTGTCCCGCGGACGGAATCTTCAGATCGTCCCACAGACGGGACCGCTCGGACACAGGCTGCGCGGGCCTGGTCTCGGGGGCATTCCACAGTGCGACGGCGGCCGCTCCGGTCAGAGCCATGTGGACCAGATACGCCGACGAACTCGTCAGCGGGCCCCACTGTGCCAGCACTCCGGCGATACCCGCACCGAGACCGAACCCTGCGGTAAGGCTCATCGCCGCGCGGCGAGCGCCCGCTCCGCCCGTTGCGGACTGATCCCACGGCGCCGACGACAGTTCCTTCACCCAGCTGCCACCCACTGCCATTCCCAGCCCGAGCGCAATGCCACACAGGACACGACCCAGCACGAGAAGCAGAGCGGAATCAGCGCCGATTGCCAGCAACAACGAGCCGACGATCGCAATGATCGGTGCCGGCAACATGATCGGCCGGCGTCCCAGCCGGTCCGACAACGGGCCTCCCAACAGCAGGGCCGGCACGATGCCGAGTACGTACGCGAACAGCAGGAAGTCGACGACCACAGGAGAGAAACCGTGGTCCAGCCGATACATCACGAGCAGCGGGGTGAACTCGTTGCCACCCCAGGCGACGGCGAACATACTTGCAGCGACCAACATCCAGGTGCGTCTACTCGCCGATCGCTCCTCGGTCCGAACAGAGGACGTGACCTCTCGCAATTCGGTCATCGCGTTCCTCCTCGTCGTTCCAGTCCGTGTACTTCGTGCATGTGTGTGAGCAGCGCGGCTGCGAAACCATCGACATCTCGGGCCGCTACGAGATCTGCGAGCAGAGAATGGTCTTCGATGATCCGGGGCAGCTGACTCGGGTCCCTGGCCAGAGATCGGGCCGTCATCCGTCGCTGCCGTTCGCGCAGCGAGGAGTAGAAATTGTCGAGAATCGGGTTGCCCGCGGCCTTCACGATCAACCGATGAAAGTCCGCATCCGCAGCGCTGAAGGCAGCGACATCCCGGCGCTCTGCGATCTGGTGCTGGTCGGTCAGGTTGGCGCGCAGGGCTGCGTCCAAGGCGCTCAGTGCGCCCGGGCGATCGACGATGTTGCGCAGACTCTGGGTTTCCACCATCTGTCGTGCGTCGACAACGTTCTCGGCTTCTCCGTCGGCAATGGGAACGACGAGCGCTCCCCGTTTCGGGTAGAGCCGCATCCAACCCTCGGCTTCGAGGCGGAGGAATGCTTCACGCACCGGGGTGCGACTGAGTTCCATACGCCGGGCTATGTCGCCCTCACTGATCAGCTCTCCGCCCGGTAGGTCGCCCGAGAGGATCGACTCCTTGACCTCTCGGTACACCTGCTCCGCAGCGGAATACAACATAGACACAAGATGTATTTATACGCCCCGCTAATGAGGTATGGCAAAGGGGAACCAGGGCAAACCCTCAGTTCGTGAGGGAGTTCACAAATGCGTGAAGCCCCCCAACACAATGTTGGGGGGCTTCAGCAACGGATGTTCGGCGGTGTCCTACTCTCCCACACCCTGTCGGGTGCAGTACCATCGGCGCAGGCAGGCTTAGCTT